>NZ_CP097584.1:0-877500 GCF_030323045.1 Thermosynechococcus sp. B3 | reverse complement strand
CTGGATGCTGAGCCGTCAACCTAGGCATAAGCTCGGAATCGCCCGCTTGATCTTGCCAGCCACAGTGGGAGCAATGGCACTGACCTATCTTGAGTTGGGAGTGATGGATAGGTTGCCGACACGCAGGGCAGCGACCGGTGAAGTAAGGGTGGTACATCAGCATCCGAATCTGCTCAACAGGAGGAAGATGACCAATCACTTGCTCAAGACTGGCTGTGGGGCATTCTAGAGAAAACATCAGGGAGTCCACAGGAACGTTCGTATCGGTTGGCACAATCTCTTTTTTTCAGTGTGCGAGCGATCGCCGACAAGGGGAATCGTAGAAATACGGAAATCTTCCCCCCCTAGCCTGTGGAAAACTCCAAAAAGCCTGTGGAAAATTCTGGGGAAAACCTGTGGAAAACCCCGGAAAAACTCTGAAAAACTGTGGAAAACTTTTTATTCTTTTTCCACTAAGATAATAGCCTGTGGAAAAACCCCCCACTTTTTCCACAAGTTTTCCACAGGGGGGAAGTGGCTCAAAGTCGCTCTGCAAGCGGGTTTCCGAAAATTTTTCCACATTTCCACAGCCCCTACTACTACTATAAATATTATTTAAATAATTTAGTAGTAGTAGATCTCTAAGATCTAAAGAGAATAAGATTCTGACAGAGAAAAATAAAGATGTGATTTGGGGCATGTGGGGTTAGTCTGAAGCTGTCTTAGAGCTTGAGGAAATCTTGGTTGAGAGGGTTGTGACACTGGGAAACATTAGGAAGACAAGAACAAAACGAAGGGTTGAGATGGCTAGAGGATCAGAACTTCCAAGTGCTTGGGGAAAACTTTGGGGAACTTGGGGAAAACTCTGAAAAAGGATTTGAATTTAGGTTCAGAATGCTCTAATGAGGATCTGTTTGCGCCGCGAAAAATTTTTTTGGCCTGAGAAGGGTCTAGAAGCCCCTAGAAGGAGGGCGATCGCCCTAGTAAGTAGCTTTATCGTTGAGGGGATTTTGCTGCCCATAGAAGCGATTTTATGAGGGGTTGTCTAGAGAACCTTGGGATAGCCGTTTGCCGATAGGATAGTCCAAGCAACTATCGTCCTCAAACTTGCCATGACACGCATTGTTACTCTCTTAGGAGCAACCCCAGAACAACAAACAGCACTGGGTCTGGCTATTGCCCAGTGGTTTGCCGGGCGACAGCAGCGAACCTTGTTAGCAGTGCCGAGTCCAGCCACTTCCCTGCAATTTTTCATTGGCAGTCCAGATCAGGCGATTGGTTGGCAACCCAAGTTGCTGTCGGAGGGATTAGCGATCGCTGAGCTGCTGGCTACTGAAAGTCTCAACACCGCATGGCAAGAACTCAGCCGTTTGGTGGAACCCTATTTGCCCCAAGAGTTGGTGGGTAAGGTTTATGCAGGCGAATTGGTGATCTTGCCGGGGATGGATACTTTGCTCACCCTCAATGCCCTACGCATTCACTACAGCAGTGGTGAGTACGATGTGATTGTCTACGTGGGCGGGAATAGTCAAGATACACTGCGGCTGATTGGGTTGCCCCAAGGGTTGGCGTGGTACTATCGCCGCTTTCAACGTTTGCTAGATCAACTAGATCTCAACGCGATCGCCAATGCTATTGGGGGGCCGATCGCTAGTGCAATTATGGCAGCCAATATTGATACCCAAAAAGTGCGGGAGCGTTTCGGTGAGGCGAAGGAGTGGATCGATCGCGGTGTGCAGATTGCCGCGGACTCGCAACGGTTATCGGTGTTTCTGCTAACGGATGGCACAGTGATCTCAACGGCTCAAACCGAATGGTTATGGGGCAGTGCTCAACAGGTGAATATCCCCATTTCTGAGGTCTTTTGTATGGGGGAACCCACGCCAGAGGTCAGCCGCACGTTTGCACTGCTACGCATTTCGGCGCTCCCCAAAGACTGGAGCCACTGGCAAAGCCTTGTTTCCCATCTTCCAGACCTGAACCAGTTGGCGGCAGCACCAGCTCCCCATGAATTTGATGAGACGCAACAGCAGGTGCGCATTTTCCTGCCAGGATTTCGCAAAGAACAGGTGAAACTCAGCGAGTTTAGTGGGGAACTGACGGTGGAGGCTGGCGATCAGCGACGCCACATTGAACTGCCCCCTAGCTTGAAGGGCAAACCGGTTCGCGGGGGTAAATTTGAAGCCCCCTACCTGATTGTTAGTTTCTAAGGCTCAAGGCGCAGACGCACGGAGTCGCGGTGGGAAATCAGGCCTTCTGTTTCAGCGAGGGTCATGACCGCTCCCCCCTGTTTGCGTAAGGCAGCAGGGGTGTATTGAATAATGCTGGAGTGTTTGAGGAACGTTTCTACACCCAAGGCAGAAGCATAACGGGCGGCACCAGAGGTGGGCAGGGTGTGATTGGGACCCGCGAGATAGTCGCCAACCGCTTCAGGGGTGGAATAGCCGAGGAAAATCGCACCGGCATGGCGCACCTGCTCGACAAGGCTCCAAGGGTCTTCGACTTCCAATTCCAGATGTTCAGGGGCAAAGTGATTGGAGAGTTCTACCGCTTGTTCTAGGCTCTCGACAATGCCAATCAACCCGTAGTGGGCGATCGCCTTCTCGGTGAGGACACGGCGCCGATGCTCAGCCAATTGTTCATTAACAGCCGTGACAACTGCTTCCGCAAGGGGAAGACTCGGTGTGAGCAAAATGGCTGCCGCAAGGGGATCATGTTCCGCTTGAGCCAGTAGATCAGCAGCAATGTGAACGGGATTGGCTGTCTCATCGGCAATGATCAAGACCTCTGACGGCCCTGCTAGGGAGTCAATACCAACGCGGCCATAGACCTGTTTTTTGGCCAGCATCACATACAGGTTTCCCGGCCCAGTAATGACATCCACCCGAGGAATCGTTTCTGTGCCATAGGCAAGGGCGGCAATGGCTTGGGCGCCACCAACGCGATAAATCTCTTGAATTCCCGCTTCTTGGGCGGCAACGAGAACCGCAGGGTTAATGCCTTTGCCCTGACCGGGAGGGGTGACCATGACAATCCGCTGCACACCGGCCACCTGAGCGGGAATCGCATTCATTAACACCGTACTCGGATAGGCAGCCCGTCCCCCCGGCACATACAGTCCGGCAGCATCAACAGCAGTGTAGCGTTTGCCGAGGACAATGCCATCTTCACCAAATTGCACCCAACTTTTGGGGACTCGCTGGCGGTGGAAGGCTTCAATTTGTTGCTTGGCAAGGCGAATGGCATCGAGGAGTTCTTTGGACACCTGTTGGTAAGCGGCATCCAGTTCATCTCCTTTCACCCGTAATGTTTCGGGGGTGAGGTCAATGTGATCAAACTGGGCAGTGTACTCAATCAGGGCGCGATCGCCTTCCTTGGCCACACGGCGCAAAATTGCCTCAACGGTAGCCTGTTGTTCGCTCATCTCCCCGCTATCGGTGCGATCGCAAATGCGGCGTAGTTCAGCGCGTAGGTCTGTTAACTGGGTGATGATCCGCAACATGGTCGTTCACGTAGGCGAGGCAGAGAGTCGGGGAAAGGTTAAAAAACCTTAATCAACCCTATCAATAGCTTACAGCGATTTTCCAATTACAGGGGCGGGCTAAGGCTGGCCAACAACGAGTGCTTAGGGCAAGATCGCGATTCACGAGACTGAGCCTTCGCAGTTCGCATCAGATTGCCAAGGCAGCCAGTTCTGATCGAGAGCTTGTTCAAGGCTAAATTCGGGGGCTTCAGGAATCAAATGAGGATTTACCCCACTAGCGCTGAGAAAGAGTTTTCTCCCATTGCAATATTGTTTGATGAAAATCTCCTGTACAAAGGATGTCAAGCTAGGGCTGGCTTCGAGTATTTCCTGAATGTGCAGTCTAAAATTCATCACTTCTCGTTGCCAACCCCGCAGGCAGTATTCCCGTTCCGTGTCCCAGTATTTAATTTTGAGGAGGTGCTCACAGAGTCGCATTAAATAGCTCGCGATCGCCTGTTTTTCGCTTCGACCCAAGCTCTCAATCTCCTCAATTAAATTTTCCACATCTAAGTTGTCGAAGTCCCCTGCCTTGAGTTGGGCAACGGTCTCCTTAAGCCAAAGGTAATAGTCTGCGGTGTAGAGGGATGCAGGCTTAGTTTTAATGGGAGAGGTCATACCAGAATACTTCTCGAAGGCCAGTGGATTCTATGAATTGAGGTCAGATTGCCAAGGCAGCCACTCCTCGTCTAGAGCTTCCTCCATTGTGAAGTCGGGGACTTCCGGAATCACGTCAGGGGATAACCCAATCACCTTCAGCATATTTTTCCTTGCCTTTTGATAGGAATCTAGGAAAGATGCCTTTGCAAATGGCTGAAGACTGGGGCTATCCTGCAAAATTAGTGCAATTTCTAAACGGAAATGACTAATCTCCAACAGCCAACCCCTATAGCAGTATTGTCGCTCAGTTTCCCAGTATTTGAGCTTGAGAAGATGCTCACAAAGACGCAGTAGATAGCTGAATAGGGCGCGTTTTTCGCTTCGACCCAAGCTCTCAATCTCCTCAATTAAATTTTCCACATCTAAGTTGTCGAAGTCCCCTGCCTTGAGTTGGGCAACGGTCTCCTTAAGCCAAAGGTAATAGTCGGTCTCATAGAGGAGTTGGGTCTTAAGACAAGGGGTCATGGGGACGAGATAACAACGGCAACTGGTTTTCTGGTGGGGTATAGCCTAGGTGTTGCCAAGCGCGGGGAGTGGCAACGCGGCCTCGGGGGGTTCGTTGCAGATAGCCCATCTGGAGAAGGTAGGGTTCATAGACCTCTTCAATGGTTTGCACATCCTCACCAGTGGCTGCAGCAAGGGTTTCAATGCCCACAGGCCCGCCTTGATAGGACTCAATCATCAGACTGAGGAGCCGGCGATCGCTCCAATCCAAGCCTGCTGGATCCACATTGAACAGTTCAAGGGCAGCGGTAGCCACCTCTAGGCTAATCGTGCCATCGTGTTTCACAGCGGCATAATCCCGTACCCGCTTCAGGAGCCGCAGGGCAATGCGGGGAGTACCACGGCTGCGGCGACCAATTTCCAGAGCGGCTTCGGGGGTAATGGGGGTTTGTAAGAGGGCTGCCCCCCGCTGAACGATCTGCTGGAGTTCTTCGGGATGATAAAAGCGCAAGCGCTCCACTAAACCAAAGCGATCGCGCAAGGGTGAGGTCAACGCACCGGCACGGGTGGTTGCTCCCACAAGGGTAAAGCGATTGAGTTTCAGTCGTCGCGTGCGTGCCGTTTGCTGTTTGCCCACGGTGAGATCAAGGTAAAAATCCTCCATGGCGGGATAGAGGAGTTCCTCGGTCATGCGGGAGAGGCGGTGAATCTCATCAATAAAGAGAATATCCCCCGCTTGCAGGTTCACCAAGAGACCCACAATGTCGCGGGGGCGTTCCAAAGCTGGGGCACTGGTCACTTTGCAGTTGACCCCCATTTCTGCCGCTAAGATCAAGGCAATGGTGGTTTTCCCTAAGCCCGGCGGGCCATAGAGCAGCAGGTGATCAAGGGGTTCTTGGCGTGCCTTGGCTGCCTCGATCGCAATGTGCAGCACATCTTTTAGTTCCTGCTGGCCAATGTAGTCCTGCAAGGAGCGGGGACGTAGGGACTCTTCAGCCGGCGCGTGCTGTTCCTCTGGGGTGAGTTGATTGGAGAGCAGTGAAGGGGGGCGCGATCGCTCCGGCGGTGAATTTTGCGACGAAATAATCGCCATTGCTGCCCCCTAGGGCAAAGCTTAAGCCCGTTTTAACCAGCTAAACATGGAACGCAGTTCTTGACCCACCTGTTCAATGGGGTGTTCTGCCTCCCGTCGCCGCATGGCAGTAAAGCCCGGTTTACCCGCCATATTTTCCAGCACAAACTCACGGGCAAATTGACCCGTTTGAATTTCGTGGAGAATTTTGCGCATTTCCGCGCGGGTCTCCTCGGTAATAATCCGTGGGCCACGGGTGAGGTCGCCGTATTCTGCGGTGTTGGAGATGCTGTCCCGCATTTTGGCAAGCCCCCCTTCCACAATCAAATCCACAATCAGCTTCACTTCATGGAGACACTCAAAGTAGGCCAGCTCTGGCTGATAACCGGCCTGCACCAACGTTTCAAAGCCAGCCTTAATCAGGGCGCTGAGGCCACCACAGAGCACCACTTGCTCACCAAACAGATCGGTTTCTGTTTCTTCGCGGAAGGTGGTTTCCAGAATGCCGGCACGGGTGCCTCCAATCCCCTTGGCGTAAGCCATGGCTAAATCGCGGGCTTGACCACTGGCATTTTGATAGACCGCAAACAGGCAGGGTACCCCTTCCCCTTGGGCATAGGTGCGGCGCACGAGGTGACCGGGGCCTTTGGGCGCCACCATCACCACATCCACATTGCCGGGGGGCACAATTTGGCCAAAGTGAATGTTAAAGCCGTGGGCAAAGGAAAGAACATTCCCCGCTTGCAGGTGGGGGGCAATCTCCTGCTCATAAACAACCCGCTGAACTTCATCGGGCAGAAGAATCATAATCCAGTCGGCCAGTTTCGCGGCTTCCGCCACGGAGTGCACCGCTAGACCATCGGCACGGGCACGCTCTGCAGAACGACTGCCGGCATAGAGACCCACCACAACATTGAGACCGCTATCCCGCAAGTTGAGGGCATGGGCGTGGCCTTGGGAGCCATAGCCAATAATGGCGATCGTTTTGTCCTTGAGGAGTTCTAATTGGGCATCTGCGTCGTAATACATGCGCGCCATAGTGATGATGTTCCTTTCCAATTGCATTCAGCAGGTCGTTATTATTTCTCTACCACATTGGCAGAGCCGATATAGCACCTCCTAGAGGGCTAGTTGCGGGAGTTAGCGATTACGGGAATAACGATTGTTGCCACCACCCATGGCTTCACGGGGGCGTGCCTTGTTGACCTTGAGTTGCCGTCCCATCCACTCGGCACCGTCGAGATCAGCGATCGCCGCCTCTTCTTCAGCATCCGTGGACATTTCCACAAAACCAAAGCCCCGCTTACGGCCTGTTTCCCGATCCACCGGTAAGTAGACTTGTTTGACGGAACCGTACTCGGCAAAAACGGCCTCTAGGTCTTCTTGGGTGGCCGTGTAGGAAAGGTTGCCGACATAAATAGACATAATCTGATCTGCTCCAAAGCAAAAATTGAACCATGTGTTGACGCTGACTTCGGAGAGACGACTGTCACGTAACCAACCTTCCCTAAAACCGAACTCAAGAATCGCTCTACTTAAAAAACTCAAGCGGCGATTACTCGCCAACCTTGTCTCCCGATTATAGCCGATTGCGATGGCCTGCGCTGCGAAAGTAGGGATGCTACCCTAAAAGAGGTAGATTTTTTGTGAATCTTAACAATGTCCGATTTACCGGCGGTTGTTGTTGGCCTTTCCGGCGGTGTTGATAGTTCCGTGGCCATTGCTAGCCTCAAAGCTCAAGGGTACCCCGTTGTTGGTCTGACGCTGTGGCTGATGAAGGGTAAGGGGCAGTGCTGCTCTGAGGGGCTAGTGGATGCGGCGCGTCTTTGTGAGGAGCTGGGAGTCCCTCACCATATTGTGGATAGCCGCGAAATTTTCGAGAAATATATTGTGAACTATCTGGTCAGTGGCTACGCCAGTGGGGTGACACCGCTGCCCTGTTCCCAATGCAACCGTTTGGTGAAGTTTGGGCCGATGCTCGCCTATAGCCGTGAGCAACTGGGGATTGACTACATTGCTACCGGGCATTATGCCCAAGTGAAATACAATCCCACGAGCGATCGCTATGAACTGTGGCGGGCGGTGGATCGTCATAAGGATCAAAGCTACTTTCTCTATGACTTGCCCCAAGAGATTCTGGCCCATGTGCTGTTTCCTCTTGGTCAGCAAACCAAGGCGCAGACCCGTGCCCTCGCGGCGCAGTATGGCCTGCACACCGCCAGTAAACCGGAAAGCCAAGATCTCTGCCTGATTGAAGCCCATGGCTCCATGCGCCAATTCTTGGATCAGTATCTGCCCAGTCAGCAAGGGGAAATTGTCGATGTCCATGGCCGGGTGCTGGGGTACCATCAGGGGATTCACCACTATACGATTGGCCAGCGCAAAGGCTTGGGAATTGCGGCACCTGAACCGCTTTATGTGGTGGCCTTGGATCGGGAACACAATCGCGTCATTGTCGGCGATCGTGCCACCGCCGGCCGTCGTGAGTGTACAGTGGCCCGGGTGAACTGGGTCTCGATTCCCCCTCCCACAGAACCGATCACAGCCACGGTACAAATTCGCTATCGTACTCCTCCGGTGCCGGTAACCATCATTCCCGCTGCCAACGCTGAGCAGGTACAATTGGAGTTTGCTGAACCGCAATTTGGGGTAACGCCGGGGCAAGCGGCGGTTTGGTATGCGGGCGATCGCCTGCTGGGGGGCGGCATTATCCAGCCCTTTGTGACACCGACACCACAACCCCTACAAGCAATGGCCACCCACGTTTAAGGAAAAGACTGACCATGCAAAAGCGCCTTCATTACTCAGCCTTGGAAATTAACCGCCGAGCGGAAGAATTAATCAAGCACTCCGCCAATCGCTATCGGATTACGGTGCAAATTGCCAACCGGGCGAAACAGCGGCGGGGGCTAGAGGCCAGTGAAGATCTCGATGATCTGCCCCTGAAGCCGGTGACCCGTGCCATTATCGAAATGTCCGATGAAATTGCTCAACCGGAGTTACTGGCAGATTAGGCGCCATGGGAAGACGACGGGGCTGGACGTTTTTGGGCTGGGTGACGGGGGGGTGCTTGCTGGCACTTTTGTGGTTGCCCCTGAGCAGTACTTGGAGTGTGGGGCGATCGCAACCTGACCCCAACCTACCCGATGCCACTGCCCAAATTCTCATTAACCCGCGGCTGGTGGCAGAAACCCTCTATCCCAAATTGCCCGCTTTACCGAAGGAAAACCACTATATCCGCCAAGAAAATCGTCAGCCCGCGCCGGAGAGTACCCTCCTAGAGCGATTCATTGTCTATCACACCACGGTCAAAGGGCGATCGCCCCTCTACCGTTTTGACTGGAAAATTTCCCTTGCTGACTATTTGGGGCTGAATGACTTCCTGCGGGGAGAAACCTATCCGGGACGTTCTTACCTGACAGTCAACCCCATGGAAGGGGATATTGCTGCTATTCGCCAACTCAATCGCCAACAACGGGATGCCTTGGTGAGCACACTGGCCACCTTCTACGCCCAGCAAGCGGGGTTACCCACGACTACGCCCCAGCGTCCCCAACCCCAAACAACACTGCCAGAACCGACATCGAGACCTCCCACCGTTTTGCCCCCCGTTCCCCAACCTGGCAGTGCTGGACTTTTGGCGCCCCCCGAACCCCCCCGCCCGATGCCCACTGGGGAATCCCGTTTTTTACTGCCCTAGATGTTTGCAATTGGGTTCATGAGTCATGGTTGTTCCGATTACTGAGTTGCTCACCCCAGAGATTCTCAAACCTGCTCGCTATTTGGGCAATGAGCGAGGGGCGGTTCATAAGCCATGGCAGGCCGCAACGGTGCGCTGGGTGCTCAGCTATCCGGAAATCTATGAGGTGGGCGCCTCGAACTTAGGACACATTATTCTCTACAACATTCTCAATGCCGTCCCCGATCAACTGTGCGATCGCGCCTACTTACCCGCAGCGGATTTAGCCGCCAAATTGCGAGTGACCCAAACTCCCCTTTTTGCTGTGGAATCGCGCCGTGCCCTGCGGGAGTTTGACCTCATTGGCTTTAGCCTCAGTTATGAGTTGGGTGCCACGAACATTCTGGAAATGCTCGACTTGGCTGGCTTACCCCTGACTTGGCGAGAACGCCAACAGGCACCCCTAGAAGAGATTCCCCTTATCTTTGCCGGTGGACAGACAGCGACATCAAACCCTGAACCCTACGCTGACTTCTTTGACTTTTTTGCCCTTGGGGATGGCGAGGAACTCTTGCCCGAAATTGGCCTCGTGGTGGCAGAAGGCAAACGAGCCGGCTTGAGTCGGCAGGACTTGCTATTGGATTTGGCACAGGTGCCGGGGGTCTATGTGCCGCAATTTTACGATCGCCAAGGGGATGGCTCTGTTAAACCCAATCGCCCCGATGTGCCTGAGCGCATTTTGCGGCGAGTAGCTACCCCGATGCCCCACTATGCCATTGGCTTGGTGCCCTATGTAGAAACCGTTCACGATCGCTTGACGGTGGAAATTCGCCGGGGCTGTACGCGCGGCTGTCGCTTTTGCCAACCGGGGATGCTCACCCGCCCTGCCCGCGATGTTGCCCCCGATGAGGTGATTGCTGCCATTGAAACGGGGATGCGCGCCACGGGCTACAACGAGTTTTCGCTACTGTCGTTAAGTTGCTCCGACTACTTGGCTTTGCCCGCCGTGGGTGTGGAAATTAAAAACCGCCTGCAAAACGAGAACATCTCCCTCTCACTCCCCAGCCAGCGGGTGGATCGCTTTGATGAAAACATTGCCCATATTGTGGGGGGCACGCGCCAAGGGGGACTGACCTTTGCCCCGGAAGCGGGAACACAGCGGCTACGGGACATTATTAACAAAGGTCTGACCAATGAGGAACTGCTGCGGGGGGTCAAAACTGCCTACGAACAGGGCTGGGATAAGGTCAAGCTCTACTTTATGATTGGCCTGCCGGGGGAAACCGATGCCGATGTGTTAGGCATTGCTGAAACGATCCGTTGGCTGAAGCGAGAATGCTGGATCAAGGGACGCAAACCCCTGAGCTTTAACCTGACCATTTCCAACTTTACCCCCAAGCCCCATACGCCCTTCCAGTGGCACGCGGTCTCCACCAGTGAGTTTCTACGCAAACAGGAGCTACTGAAGGCGGAATTCCGCACGATCAAGGGGCTAAAGGCCAACTTTACCGATGTGCGCATCTCAGCAATGGAAGACTTTGTCGGTCGGGGCGATCGCCAACTGGGGCCAGTGATCCGCCGCGCGTGGGAATTGGGGGCACGGGAAGATTCTTGGTGGGAAAGCCTCGATCGCGCCTATGCCGCTTGGACGCAAGCCATTCAAGAAGCTGGCCTGGACTGGAAATACCGTCAACTGGAAGCGGGTGAGTGGAATGTCTTTAGTGGTGGCAGCCACAACCTCGATGCTCCCCTGCCTTGGGATCACATTGATACGGGCATTAGTAAAACATGGCTGAAGGAAGACTTGCACCGTGCCCTAGAAGCGGTTGTTGTTCCCGATTGTTCCTTTGAGGGCTGCTCCCATTGTGGCGTCTGTGGCATTGACTTTGGCCATAACGTGGTCGTGCCGCCCCCCCCGATTCCGCCCATTCAAGGTCAGCCCCAAGCCCCCCAAGAACGGGTGCAACGTCTGCGCCTCACCTTTGGGAAAACTGGGGAAATGACGCTTCTCAGCCATTTAGATCTACTGCGCCTCTTTGAGCGAGCAGTACGCCGTGCCCATCTACCCATTGCCTTTACGGGGGGATTTCATCCTTCACCCCGCATCTCCACCGCCAGCGCCTTGCCCCTTGGGGTGACCAGTTATGGCGAAATTGTTGATCTGGAATTTTATCGCGAGGTGGATCCGCCAACGGTGCTGGAGCAATTGCGGCAACAACTGCCGGCGGAGGTGCCCCTTTACACCTGGGAAGTGGTGCCCTTAAGTGAACCGGCAGCGAGTCAAGCCCTGCGGGCAGCTACTTATGAACTGCTCATCCGTACCCCTGAACCCGTGGAGCGGGGCACTTGGCAACAGTGGTTAGAGGATTTGCGAGCCACCCCTGAAATTCTCTATGAGCTAACCACCAAGTCAGGGAAAACCCAAGTGGTGAATTTGCGCGATCGCCTGCTGGAGATCCGCCTCAAGGAGCACCAAGACCACTGGCCGATGATGAGCCTGATCTACACGGGGGTCTGTCGCAACGATGGCACATTCCTGCGGCCAGAGCATTGCCTTTACTTGCTGGAGAGGGTGAGTGGTCTGTCCTTGGAACTGGGGGCGATCGCCCGCCAGAAATTGCATTTAGAGACACCATGAACCTAGCAACAGAAATTCGCGGCGGTCTGATTGTCTCCTGCCAAGCACCGCCCGATTCTCCCCTAGCCGTCCCAGAGATTATTGCAGCCATGGCAAAAACCGCTGTTTTACGGGGGGCAGTGGCCGTGCGCATCAATACCCCAGCCCATATTCAGGCGGTGCGCCAAGCGGTAAAGGTGCCCATTATTGGCCTCTGGAAACAGGTGTTGCCCGAGTACCCCGTGTATATTACGCCTCGCTTTGCCGATGCAGTGGCCGTTGCTGCTGCCGGTGCCGATGTGATTGCCCTCGATGCCACAGCGCGATCGCGCCCTGAACCCCTACAGGACTTGATTCAGCGAATTCACGATGAACTGGGCAAGCCCGTCATGGCCGACATTGACTCCCTTGCAAGTGCTGAAGCGGCGGTTGCTGCCGGTGCTGATTGGGTGGGCACGACCCTCTTTGGTTACACCGAAACCACGGCGCATACCCCACCCCCCAGTTGGGCGCTCCTGAGTCAGCTTGTTGAGCACCTCAATGTCCCTATTCTCTGTGAAGGGGGGATTGCCAGTTCCACAATGGCTGCAAAAGCCTTGAATTTGGGCGCTTGGGCAGTGGTCGTGGGCACGGATATTACGGGTATTGACCTCAAGGTGCAGCAGTATGTCCAGACCCTAAAGGCAACGACGATTGAAAATTCTCAACCCTAAATCCTATCCAATTCTATCGGTTTGTATATTTTCCTCTATATTCCGACCGATAAACGAGAGTTTGTGGCAAGATAGAATCCGTAGCTAAAGATACATCGTTAGCCTAGGAGCCACCATCTATGAGCCTAAAACTTGGGGATGTCGTACCCAACTTTACCCAAGCGTCTTCCATGGGGGAAATCAACTTCTATGAGTGGGCAGGGGATAGCTGGGTTGTATTGTTTTCCCACCCAGCGGATTACACCCCCGTTTGTACGACAGAACTGGGCGAAGTGGCGCGGTTACGCTCAGAATTTGAGAAGCGCAATGTCAAAACCTTGGCCTTGAGTGTGGATAGTGTGGAGTCCCACCTCGGCTGGATCAAAGACATTGAAGAAGTCAACAACGTCAAGGTGGATTACCCGATTTTGGCAGACGAAGATAAAAAAGTCTCCAACCTCTACGACATGATCCACCCCAACTCCCTCAACAACCTGACGGTGCGCACAGTCTTTATCATTGACCCCCAAAAACGCCTGCGCTTGACCTTGACCTATCCCGCGAGCACGGGGCGTAACTTTGCTGAGATTCTGCGGGTGATTGATTCGCTGCAACTGACGGACAACTACAGTGTGGCCACCCCCGTCAACTGGCAAGAGGGTCAAGAGTGCGTGATTGTGCCTTCCCTCAGCGATGAAGAGGCGAAGCAGAAGTTTCCCAAGGGCTTCAATGCTGTTAAGCCCTATCTGCGGTTGACACCTCAACCCAACAAATAGCCTAGATTAGCCTAGACAAGTTATGGCGACACCCTGAGCTGTTCGGGGTGTTTTTTTGTGCCTTGGCAGCATCCCAAGATAGGATAATCTTGCACAGCAAAACCAAGGAAAGGAATAGAGGCGGAATGCAGCGCTGGATACTTTGGCTCTTGATACCCCTTGTGGTCTGTTTGAGTGGATGCGTCCAAGCAGATATGGTCATCCAGCATCAGGGACAAACTGGGGGGAGCCTAACCTACACGCTGACGCTGCCCCAACCCGATCTCCCTTTTACAGAACAGGTGATTCAGCAGGCGCGCCGCTTGGGGGGAGTGGTCAAGGAACGCGATAAAACCCATCTTCAGCTGACGATTCCCTTTGACACCAGCCAGCAATTGGCCACTGTCCTCAACCGCATCGGTGGTGTGCCCTATCTTCCCCAAGTCACTGCTGAGGCGGAGATTTTTGACCAGAACTGGTTGCTCTTTGTACGGGAGCGCTTTCGCTATGACATTGATCTGCGCCCCTTGGGCATTGAGTCCCGTGATCAAGCTGTTTTGGTGGCACCGCAGTCGCTCCTGAAGTTTCAACTTGCCCTAGAAACCCCTTGGGGGGCACGCCCGATTGAGCGTCCAGCCACTACTGCTGATACCGTGGTCAATCCTCATGTTCAGCAAAGGGGCGATCGCCTGACTTGGACATTGATGCCCGGTTATCTGAATCACCTAGAGGCAGCCTATTGGTATCCGAGTCCCTTGGGTTGGGGCACACTGGCGATCGTGGGCTTGCTGGTGCTGGGCAATTGGTTACGCACTCGCCTGCCTAGGAGTCATTCAACCTAGAGTCCCATGAGATGGTCTGGCCCGCCGCAGAGTTGGCAACGGTATCTTGCCTATTTAATAGCGGGACCTTTGATTGTCCTCAATCTCTGGGTGGCGGAGCAGGTTTACCTTTACTTTGAATATCCGATTAATCTCCTTGTCATTGCCGCCATCTTGGCTTTTTTGCTCAATCAAGTGGTGATTCGCCTCTGTGCTCGTGGTTTGCGGCGGCGGAATGCGATCGCCCTTGTGTTACTGATTACTCTTTTAGTGGTCAGTGTCTTGATGCTGTTGCTGCTCCCCCTTGCTATTCAACAGGCGGAAGAACTCCTGAATCAACTGCCAGAGTTGGCGGATACCAGCAATCAAAATTTGCGCCATCTGGATCAACTACTGCGCCGCTACCGCTTTCCCGTGGGGGTGAATGACTTGATGGAAGAGCTGACGATCCAGCTCAAAGGGATTGCCGCCATGTTACCCGGTGTGGCGATTACAACCCTAACTAAATTTGTTGATGTGCTCCTCGTGCTAATCCTAACGGTGTATATGCTCTTTTATGGCAGTGAAATTTGGCGCGGAATCATGAAACTGGTACCCAAGCCTTGGCGACAGATGGTGGATTACTCGCTGCGGCTGAATATTCGCAGTTTTTTCTCAGCACAGCTTTTTCTGGGGTTGTTTATGTTTCTTGCCCTGATTCCCTTTATGATCGCCTTCAAGGTCAATTTTGGCTTTCTCTTTGCCCTGATCATTGGTATTGCCCAGCTCATCCCTGTGGTGGGGGCGACCTTGGGCATTGGTTTAGTGACACTGCTCATCCTCTTTCAGAATGCGTGGCTGGCTTTGAATATTTTCGTGATTGCTGTGGTCTTGCAACAAATTAAGGATAACGTGCTTACCCCAAAGTTACTGGGGGACTTGATGGGCCTGAATCCCCTCTGGCAGTTTATTGCTCTGCTCATTGGCGGACGGGTGGCAGGTTTTTTGGGAATTTTGCTGGCCATTCCCCTAGCCGCAACGCTGAAAACCGTCCTAGAGTCTGAGCCTGTCGAAGACACCTAACTAGGCGATCGAAACGTTTTGATCACCGTACACACCCCATGACCGCAAATGTTCATCATGACGGCATTCGTCGCCCCGCCAATCACGCCACTCACAAGGGGAACGGCCTGCGCAGGTAGGGTGAGACTTTTGCTCGAGGCTTTGCCAAAAATCTGCCGCAAAAGGGGAGGCGGCAGCTGCCTGAAGACTGCCATCAGCACTTGGGATAAATTTTTTTGCGCCGCCCGCCGGCCAAAGGTCTTGAAGATTTGCCGACAAAATTGGGTACCGAAGTGGTTTGCAAGTTCAGCGGCAGTAAACCCCAAGGCAGTGGGAATCAGCATCATCAGCACATTTTTGTTTTCGGGATCTAAGCCATAGATGATGAACAGCGCCGCTGCCAGCTTGATTTGGGCATAGTAAAAGTAGGCAATTTCGAGGGGCATGCCAGCCCAGCCCATGACGCCAGTGGCGACTCCAGAACCCACTGACCAGAGGGTGGCTTCATAAATTGCGTGGTTGGCCATGCGATCGCGATCGCCACCCCAGTGGGGATCACGAAGAAACTCGTATCCCCATTCTCGACCATCCTGAATAGCAAGAAGCATGAGGTTGAGCAGCCAATCGGGTATAGACGCTGACGCTGTGGCCATAGGCTTAAGAAATAATTGTCAACTTAAGGGATGGCGTTGGCACAGAAGTGTTGAAAGATAGTTTGAGAGGCTAGAAAAAAGGGAAGAAATGTCATATTCTTCCCTTAAAAGAAGAAAAACAGTCAACTTACTATGGCATCTTTTGCAACTCTTGTCAAGTCCATTCTCAATCGGCTCAGCCCCTGTGACTACCCCGTGCTGAACTCTCAATTGTTCTTCAAAATCTGGTTGACCTACGTTCTCGACCAAGGGTTAACCAGTATGAGAGCCTTATTTTATCGCTTGAATCATGCAGGGATTACAAATGCTGTTGTAATCATGGATAGAGGGTTTGCGAGCTGGCAATTTTTAGAGCGACTGAGTGAGAGGAAGTGCTCATTTGTTGTACGTATCAAGAATAACATGAGAATAAAGCTCAATCATGAGAGATATCGCGTGGTTCAATTTTTTGACGAGAATCAAAGGGAGTTTCGTATAGCGACAAATCTAAAGGAGCTGAGTGATGAGGAAGTGAGTGAGTTATATCGGCATCGGTGGGCGATTGAGAACCTATGGAAATTTCTGAAGATGCATTTATCATTAGACAAGTTGATTACGAAGAGTTTGAACGGGGTGATAAATCAGATTTATATGGTTTTAATTGCCTATTTAATTTTAGAGCTGGTGGAGATAACTGAATACTTTGGGAAGAAGCTATTAGACAAATTGCGATATTTGCAACTGGAACTCAGTCGTCGCTGCTCGATAGTGCATTGGAGCTTTGATTGGCAGCCAGAGCTACTGGTCACTTAAAATGTTAAGTTTTGTTGCAGGATTCAACACTTCTGACCAAGTTCCTGTAGTATGTTTGTGACTGAGGTCTCCTCACGAAGGATCACAGAATTCTTGGGAAAAGTAGTGCTAATCACAGGCTTTTGTGTTTTGTGTTAAGATGTTAAAATATACACGGATTTTGTATGGTCACAGTAGTTTTCAGTAACAATTCTGATATTTTAATTATTCTGAGGATATGCGCCGCTCTATCAATTCAACCTCATATAATAGCTTAATTACTCCTTCAATTACCTTTTTAGTTGGTTTAATAATTTATACACTAACACTTGCGCCTACAATATCATGGGGTGATAGTGCCGATCTTGCTCTCAGAATGCTTAGTACACAAGATACAACTTTCATAGGTAGTCATCGAGAGTATAAGTTATTCCTTTCAATAGGCCAATTTTTCCAAGCAATTCCTTTTGGTGATGTCGGTGCTAGGGCTAATTTTGTTTCGGCTTTCTTTGGTGCAGTAACCGTAGCCTTGGTAACATGGATAGTACAAGTAATTACCCTTAATAGAACTGCCTCTGTTCTTGCAGGTACTAGCCTCATTGTATCTCACAGTTTTTGGCTGCTGTCAGTCATTGCTGAAGTTTATACTTTTAGTACTACATTAGCTTTTGCAACTCTTGGCAGCATAGTCTATTGGAGTCGCTACAATGCACACCACTCGAAATACTTTTTGTTACTCTCCTATGGTTTAGCAGGATTTAGTTTACTTCATCTGCCAACTGGCTTAATTCTTCTAGTAGCTATCGTTTCCTTAACATTCATTCGATGGAGGCAGACTAATCTAGCTAATTTTGCTATTTGTCTAGCTATCTTCTTTCTAGTTTCTCATACATACTGGAACAATGTTTTCTTGGAATTACTTTCAGGTCAAAGTATTTTCAAGGCACTTGGATTGGTCATGACTCAAAATTCATTTTATGAAGTTTCGCCTTTACGTGAATTTTTTAAATTTTTTGCTTATCTGGCATATAATTACTTTGGTCTCTCTATTTTAATTGGCTCAGTTGGAGTCGTTGCTTCTATTTGGTTTCGTGTGTTTGAGGCATTACCTATTATCATTTGGGGCGGAACATTCATATATGCAGGGTCGATAAGTTCTATTCCTGATAAATTCAATGTTTATATTCATGTCTATCCAGCATTTTCGGTTTTTGTTGGTTTGGGGATTGCCTATCTTACACATCTATATCCTTTCTTTCGTAGGAATATTATTTTACTGTTTTTAGCAATTGCATTAATTCCCCCAATCACATATTTTTCCGCAGTTAAATTTAGTGAAATTACGAAAATAGATATAGTTGGAGCAAGAGTAGCACCATTGCGAGATAATAATTGGTACTTCTTATGGCCACCTAAAAATGGAGACTACTCACCTAGACTATTTGCTGAAACGGCTTTAAGTAATGTATCCAAAGATGGTATTTTGATAGCAGATTATACACTGTGGAGACCTTTACTATTTATTCAGACCATTGATAAGTATAGGACAGATGTTCGATTAATTTTTGTAGAAAGACTGTTTTCGGAGGGAGTTGTAAATTGGATTGATCGCAATATTGATGATAATCAGATATTTATTGCAGCAATTGAACCACCTGCTTATTATCAGTTAGATGAAGTGATCAAAAAATATCAACTTGAGCAAAAAGGAATTATTTATCAAATTATTCCAAAATTAAACTCATCTAGCTCACTGAGTAATCACCCATGACCTTAAATCGCTGTGACAATAGAGTTCTATCTATCCCATTTTTTACTTCCGCCTTTCTATTTCTGGCATGAATAGATGATTTACCTTGCAGTTGATTTAGATAAAACACTACTGAAAACAGATGTTCTGCTGGAATTAATCTGGTCGTCTTTTAGTCAGTCTCTAATTCAATTATTCAAAACAAGAAGTTTTAATCGCGCCCAGATCAAAAGAAAATTAGCCACTCTCTCTAAAATAGAGGTTACATCACTACCCTATAATTCAGAAGTTATTCAGTATATCCAAGCTTGGAAAGCAAGGGGGGGTAAGGTTGCTCTCGTCACTGCCACTGATCAACTCATTGCTGATAAGATTGCTGCCCATTTAGGGCTTTTTGACGAGGTTTATGGGTCTGATGGCCAGCTTAATTTGAAGGGAGAGCATAAGGCAAGGTTCATTATAGAGCGTTTTGGTGAGAAAAACTTTATCTACATGGGGGACTCTGAGGCTGATTTGCCTGTGTGGGCAGTTGCGGCCAAAGCAATGACGGTCAATGCGTCTCCTCGGCTACGCAAAAAAGTCGAGCAAATTAATCCCAATGTGGAACATCTCGGCAGCGCAAAACGAAGTATTAAGCCCTACCTGAAAGAAATCCGCCCCCATCAGTGGGTGAAAAATAGTTTGGTCTTTGTGCCTATGCTCGCGGCACATCAATTTGATTTACCAACCTTTTGGATTTCGCTGTTGGCAGTGGTTGCCTTTAATTTCACGGCTTCTAGTGTCTATGTCTTAAATGATCTTTTGGATTTGCAGGCCGATCGCGCCCATCCCCGCAAGCGTCATCGTCCCTTTGCCGCTGGGGATCTTCCCCTCTGTCATGGCATCTGGATGATTTTGGTGCTTTTAGGACTGGGAATGGCGATCGCCACCACTATTAGTTGGTCATTTCTGGGCATTCTGCTGGCCTATTATGGTCTCACAACTGCCTACTCCTTTTACCTAAAGCGACGGATTATTATTGACATTTGCACGCTGGCTGGTCTTTACACCATTCGCATCTTTGCGGGTGCGGTTGCCACAAAAATTTCCCTCAGTGTCTGGCTTTTGGCCTTCTCCATCTTTTTCTTCTTTTGCCTAGCAACAGTCAAGCGGCAAGCAGAACTGGTGGATCATCGTCACCGCAAACAACTCAAGACCAGTGGTCGGAGCTATCATATTGACGATTTGCCGATTATTAGCATGATGGCCATTGGGGCGGGTTATGTCTCAATTTTGGTGCTGGCACTCTATATCAACTCTCCCCAAGTGCAGCTTCTTTACACAAGACCACAGGTGCTCTGGGGTATTTGCTGTGTGCTGCTATATTGGATTACCCGCACCATCCTGCTGACCCATCGCGGGTTGATGCACTATGATCCAATTGTTTATGCAATTAAAGATCGCCAAAGTCAAATTTGTTTCTTGATCTGCCTAGTTCTCTTTATTCTTGGTGGGATTCTATGAGTTTGCAAACTCTGATTATTCGCTATACAGTTTTTGCGGTTATTGCCACCTTTATGAATTTATTTTTTCAAAGGGTGATATTACTCATTGATAATAGTTTCCCTTATTTTATAACCGCAGTGGCAGTGGGTACCCTCGTGGGTTTGGTAGTGAAATACTATCTGGATAAGCGCTGGATTTTTTTTGATCATAAAAAGGGTGTGCATCACTATAGCCGTCAATTTAGTCTGTATGCTTCGATGGGGATTTTCACAACGGCCATCTTTTGGGGATTTGAAACTGTATTTTGGTTGATTTGGCACAGCCATTTCATGCGCGAAATTGGCGCCATTATTGGTCTAGCCATTGGCTATGTTGTCAAGTATCACTTAGATAAACGATATGTCTTTTCCCATCACCCATAGGAGCTATCTACAACCGCTCTGCGGCTGGGGGCGGTATCCTGTGCAGACCTGTCATGTCTATTGCCCGCGCTCAGAATCCGAAATTCTCCAGCTTCTCAAGAGGGATTTGCCGCTCATTGCCCGAGGAAATGGCCGTGCCTACGGCGATAGCGCCCTCAATGGCGAAGCAACGCTGCAAATGCGCCACTTCAATCGCCTATTGGGGTTTAATCCGCACACGGGTCAATTGATTGCTGAGGCGGGGGTGCTGCTGGCGGAGATTCTCGAGATTTTTGTGCCTCGCGGTTGGTTTCCCTTGATTACCCCCGGTACAAAGTTTGTCACTGTGGGGGGCATGATTGCGGCTGATGTTCATGGCAAGAATCACCACAAAGAGGGCAGTTTTGTTCAGAGTTTGGACTGGCTGGATCTCCTCACCAGTGAGGGGCAAATTTATCGCTGCTCCCCTTCCGAAAATCAGGATTTGTTTTACTGGACGGTGGGGGGAATGGGCTTGACGGGGGTGATCCTCAGAGCCGCCTTTCGCTTGCGCCCCATTGAAACCGCGTGGATTCGCCAAACGACCCGCATCGCCAAGCATTTAGACGAGGTCATTGATCTCTTTGAGGCGGCTCAGGACGTGACCTACTCCGTGGCTTGGATTGATTGTCTGGCGACTGGTTCGCAGTTAGGACGGTCTGTGCTCATACTGGGCGAACATGCCACACGGGAGGAGTTGCCAGCCAAATATCGCCAAAGGCCACTGCGGACTCCGCAACGACGCAAACTCTCGATTCCCGTGGATTTTCCCAATGGTGCCTTGAATCCCTTGACGGTTCGCGCTTTTAATCAACTGTATTTTCTCAATCAGCAACGGCAAGCCAGCCAGTCCTTCGTGGATTGGGATCGCTTCTTCTATCCCCTTGATAGCTTATTGGGATGGAATCGCATCTATGGGCGGCGCGGTTTTGTCCAGTTCCAATGTGTCTTGCCCCTGAGCACTGCCCGTGAAGGTTTATCGGCGTTACTGCATTGCACGTCAGCCGCAGGAGCGGGATCCTTTCTGGCGGTCTTGAAGAAGTTGGGGGATCAACAGGGTTATTTTTCATTTCCCATGGCGGGTTATACCTTGGCCTTGGACTTTCCGATGTCGCAACGCACCCTCAAGGTTTTGGATCAACTGGAGGAGATCACCCTACACTATGGGGGTCGCTTTTACCTTGCCAAGGATAGCCATTTGACGCCGATGCGCCTGCGCCAGTCCGATGCTCGGGTAGAAACGTTTGTCAAGGTCAGGGATGCCCAACAGTGGACGGTGAATTTTGCTTCGGAACAGTCAAAGAGGTTACATCTATGAGGGCGCCTGTGCTGATTTTGGGGGCAACTTCCGATATGGGGCGGGCGATCGCCCAGCGGTTTGCAGCTCAGGGCTATCCGATTCAATTGGCGGCACGACAGGTGAGTCGCCTAGAGCCAGATAAAGCAGATCTGGAAATACGCTACGGCGTGGCCGTCAGTGTCCATGAATTTGATGTTTTAGCGGTGGAGACCCATGCAAGTTTTATCCAGCAACTCCCGGAGCAACCCGCGATCGTGATCTGCGTTGTTGGCTTTATGCCAGACCAAAAGGCATGTGAGCAAGATTTATCCCTTACCCTTGAAGTGATGCGCACCAATTATGAGGGGCCAGTCGTTATTTTGAGTCTCTTTGCCAATATGTTTGAGCAGCGGGGGTTTGGGACGTTAGTGGGGATTTCCTCTGTGGCCGGGGAACGGGGGCGGGCAAAGAATTACTGCTATGGCTCTGCCAAGGCGGGGTTTACAGCCTTTTTGTCGGGGTTGCGGCAGCGCTTGGCCAAATCGGGGGTTCGGGTCTTAACGGTTTTGCCGGGCTACGTGAGGACACGGATGACCGAAGGCATGAGGTTGCCCCCCCTACTCACTGCTCAGCCGCAGGAAGTGGCCAATGCGATCTTCACAGCCATAGAAAAAAAGAAAGATGTGATCTATGTGCGACCCATTTGGCGCTGGATCATGGTGATCATTCGTTGGATTCCTGAACCCTTGTTTAAGCGACTGTCTCTGTGAACTGCCTATGGCTCGCTGCATTACCCTACTGACGGATTTTGGCCATCAGGATGTTTATGTAGGGGTGATGAAGGGGGTGATTTTAAGTATTGATCCCCAAGCCCAAGTGATTGATCTGTGCCATGAAATTCCACCGCAGGATTGTCGCACGGCCAGTTTTCAACTGCTGCAAGCGGTGCCCTATTTTCCCCCGCAAACGGTGCATGTCGTGGTGGTGGATCCGGGGGTGGGAACCCGTCGGCGGGCGATCGCCCTTGATCTGGGGGTTGGCTATTGTGTGGGACCCGATAATGGGGTCTTTAGTCTAGTGGGCGATCGCTATCCCCCGCGGCGAGTGGTTGAACTCACCCAGCCGCAGTTTTGGCGTACCCCCAACCCCAGTGCTACCTTCCATGGGCGGGATATTTTTGCCCCCGTGGCCGCCCATTTAGGCGCAGGAACAGATTTCGCGCGCCTTGGCTCTGCCATTGAGCCAGACAGTTTGGTGCGCTTGCCCCACCTCACCTATGAAATCACCCCCCAAGGCATCCAAGGTTGGATTCAAGCGATTGATCACTTTGGCAATGTGATCACCACACTCCCTGCGGCGCTTTTAGCCAAGGGCTACCACCACATTCAGATTCAGGGGCAGCAGATTCCCCTCGTCCACACCTATGGTGATGTTCCACCTCAACATCTGATGGCATTAGTAGGCAGTCATGGGTTTATTGAGTTAGCCGTTAATGGCGGCAGTGCCCAAAGGGTGTTGGGTTGCCGCAATGGCGATGCCCTGTGGCTAATTTGAGGGGGGATTGCTCAGGACAGTTTTTGAAGCAATGCGCGTGCGCTTAAGGGCTGATTCACTGAGGGTGGATTGTTGCTGTAGCTCTTGAGCCGAGGCCTCAAGGACTTTTGCGGCTTCCGTATCCCCCAGTTGGAGAGCAGTTTTGGCCGCACTCTGAAGAAAGGTGGCAGCGCCAGCGGTGTCTCCCGATTGCAGTTTCGTTTCCGCCAGTTTCGTTTTGCGGTATTTTTCGAGGGTGAGAATGCTCTGCTGCACCTCTGGATCCACTTGGGGGATGTGCTCTGGTTCTGCTGTGAGCGTCAGGGGAATCCTCTCGGAGAAAAGGCCAGTGGCTTGCTGCACGGGGTCATCGTAGCGGACTTGGACAAAACCAATGAGGTGAGAGCCTGGGGGCAAGGGTTGGGTACTCAGGGTGATCAGGAGTGTGCGTTTGACGGTAGCGGAAACATCGCCAATCCGAATCACATACTCGTGGGGGGTGGGGCTGTCGTAGGTGAGTTCAATCGTATCGGGAGCCACTTGGTTGACTGGTTTGAAGTTCCCTAGTTGTGCCGCCTCACTCAGGGTCAATAGGACATGGGCATTGGTGTAGTCCACGCTGCTAATGTGGCTAAAGAGCGCTTGAAAACAGGGGATCGCCTGCTCAGCATACTCAATAAACATCAGCCGCCCGCCGCCTGCATCGGCAATTTGCTCGAGGACATCCTGATTCCAGTGAACGCCAAACCCTAAGGTATTAAACGTAATGTTGTACTCTGCTGCCAGCTTGGCCAGTTCAAGGCAGCGTTGGTTATCGCCGTGCTCATTTTCGCCATCGGTGAGCAAAAAGGCTTGGGAGATGGTTCCCTGTTTGCCTTTGGCCAACTCTGTCAGGGCCAGTTTCATCCCCAGATCAATGGCAGTGCCACCACTTGGCTCAAGGGTTGCAATTTGCTCCTTGATTGCGGTTTTATCCTGCACAAATTGATTGGGCACTAACACCTGAGCTTTGTGATCAAAGGCCACGATACTCAGGCGATCGCTCGGCTGTAATCGATCCACTAATGACTGAGCCGCTCGCTTGACCATTGCCAAAGGTTGCCATGCCATTGAGCCACTGTGATCCAAAATCAGGCAGAGATTGAGAGGAGCGCGCTGCTGTTGTTGTCGCTGTGCCGCTAACGTTAGTTCCAGTTGGCGCTGTGCCCCCTGTCCGGCACTGACAATGGGATCGCTGAGTTTGGCAATAAGTTCAACCGTCATTGGCAAAGTGTGCTGTTGCTGACTCTACTCTACCATTTTGCCGATATTGTGCCGCAAGCTGCTACCCCTGTCCTAGGTAATGATGCTGAGTTGGGAGGCTCCCCCTATTTTGGTGACTTCGATGCGGGTTTGAAAAGCTTCTTTGAGGGCAGGCACATGGGTAATGGCGAGGATGCAGTGAAATTCAGGGGCGATCGCGTTCAAGGCGGCAATCAGCCGTTCACAGCCCTGGGCATCTTGGGTTCCAAACCCCTCATCAATAATGAGAAACTGGACATCACTGCCGGAGCGCTGCGCCAACAATCGCGCCAAGGCTAAACGCAACGCAAAATTGATGCGAAAGGCTTCACCCCCAGAATAACTTTCGTAAGGTCGAGTCCCTTGGCAATCGGCAATGAGAATATCGAGGGTCTCAATGGGCTTAGTATCAGCGCCACTGCGCCGCCGACTGCGTTGGGTAATGAACTGCACATGGAGTTGATGATTGCTGAGGCGACCCAGGATATGGTTGGTTTCTGCCTCCAGATGGGGCAAGACCGTTTCAATGAGCATGGCAGGAATGCCATTTTTGCCTAGGGCTTGGGCTAGTTCGCAGTAGAGGCGGTATTGATAGCGGAGGTGGGCAAGGGTTTGCTGTCCCTGTTCGTATTCTTGGGCTAGGCGATGGAGTTGCTCTAATTCAGCGCTGAGTTTGCCATGCTGGGCAAGGTTAGCTTCGAGGGTCTGCTGCTGCTTCAGGAGTTCCTGTTGACATTGGTTCAGCTCGGCGGCAAGGCGGCTGGCGGCGCGTGCAGTGTCCTCAAGGGTAGCAAGTTTGTCAGTAATGCGTTGCAGTTGTTCCCGTTGTTGGTGCAGCGTTTCCTCTAGGTGCTGGAGGTCTTGGCGGAGTTGGGATTGGCGCGATCGCCCCCGTTGCAGGGTCTGATAGGCCTCACAGTTCGGTTCTAATGCCGCCAGTTGTGCCTGAATTTGGGCGTGCTGCTCAGGATCGTAGGCTAAGGCCGCCAACTGCTGATCAATGGTGGCCAAGGTTTGTGCCAAGGGGGAGAGGGTTTCAAGGGCATTGAGTTGGCGTTGCAGTTCTTCCTGTTGTGCCACTAGGGCCGGCAGTTGTTGCTGAATTTGGCGGTATTGCCGCTGCGCTTGGCGGAGTTCCTGTTCCTTGGCTTCGGCCCAACGCCATTTTTCCACTTGCCCGCGGGCGATCGCTAAATTTTTCTCGTCATAGTTGAGGCGCTTCAGTTCCGCCTCAATCGATTGTAGTTCCCCAAGGGTTTCCTGATGGCCGTTCCTCAGCTGCCGCTCAATCTGCTGAATTTCTGCAGCCAAGCGATTCAACTGAGGTTCCAAATCCTGTGTGCTCTGGAGTTGTTGCTGGAGTTGCCCCCGCTGCTCAAAGAGTTGCGTCAGTTGGGAAATCTCATGGGCAACCGTTGCATATTCCCGCCGCAGGACCTGAATTTCGCGCTCTGTGACTGCCAGCTGCTCGCGGATTACCCACACCTGATTGAGCAGTTCCTGTTTTTCAGCGACATGGCGCTGCAGGACAGCCTGGTAGTGCTCGGCATCGAGGGGACGTTGACACAGGGGACAGATGGCTCCCGGTTGATGGAGCAGTTCTAGGCGCTGGTTCAGTTGATGAATCTGCCGCTCGTATTCCCGCTGGCGGGCTTGCAGTTGCTCTAGGAAGCGGCGGCGCTCTAGTCCCTTTTCCCGCACATGGTCTTGATAAACCCGTTGTTTTTCAAGGGTTTCAATCTGTGTTGTAATCAGTATCACCGCCTCTTGGAGAGCAGGTTGTCGTTCCACCTGTTGGTGGAGATGCTGCCACAGCTGCTGCAATTCATCGCGCCGGCTGCGGAGGCGTTGCTCCTGCTGTTGCCGTTCCAGTTCAAGGCGCTGTTTGGCTTGCAGAAGGGGAAAGACTTTTTGTTGAAGCTCTTCCTGTGCTTGGAGCTGAGCGCGCGATCGCTGTAGCTGTTCAAAGGCAGCGACAATCTGATTTTCTTGCTTGAGGAGCTTTTCCAACTGCTGGCATTGTTCCAGAAGAAATTGCTGCTGGCTCTCCAATCCATGCAGGATGCGCAGAAGGTCTTGGCGCTGCTGGTCGAGGTTCTGCTGCTGGCGATCGCGCTGTTGGCGCAGCCGTTGATAGTCAGCAAAACACTGCTGCAATTGCGCTTCAGCGGTTTTCAGGCGCTGCCATTGGCTAACGGCGGCTTCCAAGAGGGGGGCACGGGCTTCTAGATCCGCAATCGCGGCCTGTTCTTGGCGGAGCGTCTGGCACTGCTGCTCGAGATGGGCGATTGTTGTCCCGAGGGTGTCTCGCTGCTGTTGCAGGTGTTCATAGTCCCGCTGTTGCAGTTGATGGACGTGGTAGGCGGCCTGTTGCTCTTGGAGCCGTTGTTGACACTGCTCGACTTGCTGCCGTTGCTGTTGAATCTGCTGGCTCACCGCTGCCTGTTGGGCGCGTAACTGCGGTTCTTGGGCGAGTTGCTCCCCTAGGCTCTGGAGGCGTTGTTCCAGAACGCTGATTTGGGCTTTGTAGTCACGGGCGCGATCGCGAGCCGCTTCCGCAAGGGTCTCGTATTGATCCAAGCCTAAAAGGGTGGCCAAGAGTTGCTTGCGTTCACTGGGGCGTTTGGCCATAAATTCATCGGCACGGCCTTGGCGCAGATAGGCACTGTTGACGAACGTGGCGTAGTCAAGGCGCAGAATTTGAATGATTTTTTCCTGTGTTGCTCGTAGCGATCGCCCCGTTAGCGAGGTATAGCCCGCTGCTGTTTGAATCTGCAACTCTAAAACCGTATGTTGCTCGCGTCGCCGCAACCGTACCACCCGATAGGTCTGCCCCTGAACGCTAAACTCAAACGTCACTTGGGCTTCCATTTCGCCGTAGTAGATCACATCATCCTCACGGCTAGCGCGGCTTTGCCCCCAGAGTGCCCAGGCGATCGCCTCAAGAAGCGAGGACTTGCCCGCCCCATTGGCACCACAAATACAGGCCAGATGTAACCCCGCAAAGGGAAGAGTGGCCTGGCGATAGCTGAGGAAATTGCGCAATACCAGTTGACGTGGAATCATAGGGCACCACACCCTTGATGTTTCCACAGTTTAGGGCATTCTCTAGCGAAGAATGCGTCACTTCTGAGACTCTGCCTAAAATTAAGATCATGATCATCACCACTTGCCAACCCACTCCAACCCCCCAACCAGTGCGATTTACGGTGCAGGACTATCACCGTTTATTGGAACTTGGGTTTCTGAGGGAAGATGACCACATTGAGCTAATTCGGGGGGAATTGGTGCGAATGGCGGCCAAGGGAACAGCGCACGAAAGCTGTCTGCGGCGATTGTTGCGAATTTTACCGAAGATTGTGGGCGATCGCGCCACGCTTCAGTGCCAGTCGCCGATTACGATTGCCCTTGACGGTGAGCCAGAACCCGATGTGGCGATCGTTAAAAACCAAGAAGATGACTATGCCTCAGCCCATCCCACACCTGCGGACACGCTCCTTGTGATAGAAGTGGCGGATTCATCCCTAGAGTACGATCGCACAGTGAAACTATCGCTTTATGCTGAAGCCAAGATTCCCTATTACTGGCTGTTCAATGTCAGCGATCGCACACTGGAAGTCTATAGCGAACCTGCTGAAATTACCCCGCGGCAGTTTGGCTACCTCAGCAAGAGAATTATTCCGACCAGTGGCGTTGTGCAATTGCCGCAGTTCCCCGAACAAGTGCTTGAGCTTGCTTCTATTTTCCCAAATAGTTCACAATGATCAGCAGGCCAATTCGGGTTTGACACTCTTGGGCTTTGCCACCTCACACTGAAGCGACTGTTGTGAGCGTATTCAATTCTTGCAAAAAGTGCCGTAAGTTTGATTGGCGTCATTTTCTGAAGGATAGAGCATCTACCGCCCTTGTCTTAAATAGGGGATACATAAACGCTGATAGAAATCTCTTCCGTCGTGGCTTTTGTAGTGTTTGAGTCTGCGCGATACCTGTGAAAAGGGCTGTAAAAGAGGTGGCGTACTTTCTACACTAGCCCTCACTTTTTTGAGCCTCTTGCGTCCCTGTGAAAAGGGTGTCAATGTAACTCGTCTAAAGGAAATGTAAAACCCTGACTCAAGGGCGATCGCAACTTGAATTCTGAAAAAAATTATGGTTTGCTAAAAATAGACACTCATTCATTACGAGTTCGCTGTCAGGCTTTGGCACTCTTTGATTGAATCGCCAATGAATAGACAGTATTTGATCATTGAAAAGGTAGGTTAAAATGGGACGCAAGCAAGTAGAACCCTTGACAGGTGCTGCTTTATTAGAGAAGTACAAACAATTGGAACATCTCAGCCACGAGGAAAAAGCAAAGGCCTGTGGCTACTACACGGTCACCCAAAGTGGTAAGGAGCGCATCAGCAAACTGAAGTTTAATAAGGCGCTTCTTGAAGCCTTGGGGATGAATCTTGATACGAAGTCAGGGCGTGGTGGTAGCCGAGGCGGTCGCAGTGCTAGTTATCGAATCACGGTACAAGCCAATGGTAATTTACTCATTGGTTCGGCCTATACCAAGCAAATGAATCTCAAGCCGGGGGATGAATTTGAAATTACCCTTGGCCGTAAGCACATTCACCTTAGACAAGTGAGCAGCAACGGTCAACCCACCGACGATGAAGATTAATTTGATATATCTAATCTGAGAGTTGAGGTACCCCAAAGCCACCACCACCTGGGGTACAAATGCGCAGGCGATCGCCCGCTTCAACATTGATTGTGGCGGTTCCTGCTAAGGGATGGGGAATTTGGCCGAGTTTCAGCCATTGATTTTCACCCACTGCACCGCACTCACCACCCGCAAGGCCAAAAGGGGGAATTTTCCGCGACTGGCTGAGGAGGCTGACGGTCATGGGTTCACGAAACTCAAGGACACGAATTGCCCCATCTCCCCCCGGTTGCTGCCCTTTGCCCCCACTGCCCCGCCGACGGCAAAACTCCCAAACAATCACGGGGTAGCGGTTTTCGAGCACTTCGACATCGGTGAGCCGAGAGTTGGTCATGTGGGTTTGCACCGTACTGGCTCCGGCAAAGGTGGCTCCTGCCCCAGCGCCGCCACAGATGGTTTCGTAGTATTGATAGCGATCGCTGCCAAAGCTGAGGTTGTTCATCGTTCCCTGAGCCGCTGCCATAATGCCGAGGACACCGTAGAGGGCATTGGTGAGGGTTTGCGAGGTTTCGACATTGCCAGCAACCACCGCCGCCGGAAACTGGGGGTTCAACAGTGAGCCTTGCGGCACCCGCAGTTCAATGGGACGCAAACAGCCCGCATTCAGGGGAATGTCCTCCTGTACGAGGGTTCGCAAGACATACAGCACAGCCGCCTTGGTAATGGCAAGGGGAGCATTGAAATTGTCATTGGTTTGCTGGGAGGTGCCCTCAAAGTCCAGGCAGGCGGTGCCTTCGTGACTATCAATAGTGATTTGCACCTGAATTTGGCTGCCGTTGTCCATGGCCACGCAAAAGCGTCCCCCTTGGAGCGATCGCAGGCATTGGCGCACACACTCAGCAGCATTGGCTTGGCTAAATTCCATATAGGCAGCGACAACCTCGCGACCATAGCGATCGCACAGGGTAATCAGTTCTTGTACCCCCCGCTGATTGGCGGCTATTTGGGCTTGCAGATCCGCCAGATTCTGCTCAGGATAGCGAGCCGGCCAAGGGGCTTGGCTCAACAGTTGATTAATGGCCGCCTCTTGAAACTCCCCGCCCTCCACCAGCAGCACATTATCAAAGAGAATTCCCTCTTGACGGACATCGGTACTATTGGCCGGCATTGATCCAGGACTAATGCCCCCAATGTCAGCATGGTGCCCCCGTGAGGCGACAAAGAAGGCGGGTTGCGCTTCCCCCTTGAGAAATACGGGGGTAATCACGGTAATATCCGGCAGATGGGTGCCACCGCGATAGGGATTATTTGTGGCAAAAACCTGACCCGCCCGGAGGGTGTTGCCTTTCTCAGCCAGCAGTGCCTTAACACTTTCGCTCATTGACCCCAAATGGACGGGGATATGGGGGGCATTGGCCACAAGGTTGCCGGCAGCATCAAACAGAGCACAGGAAAAATCCAACCGTTCTTTGATATTGACCGAGGCACTGGTCTGCTGGAGCGTTACTCCCATTTGCTCAGCAATGGCGCGAAATAACTGCTGAAAAATGGCTAGTTGCACCGGATCCGCAACGGTGACGGCAATCTGCTTTGACGGTGCCGGGGATTCCTGCAGGGGACGCAGCCACAATCCCCCTTGATCATCCACTTCCGCCTGCCAGCCCGCCTCAACCACATTGGTGCCCGTAGCATCTAAGATCAAGGCCACCCCTGCAATGACCTGATGGACAGGGAGGCAATCGCGCTCATAGACGGGTGCTTTGTGCCATTGGCCTTTGCTGTAAACCGACACATGGGCAAGGGGCGTGAGTTCTGTGGCGGCATGGGGCATCGTGACCGCTGGAACTGCCTGAACAGCAACGGCTTCAACCGCGACTTGACCGATGCGGAGCAATCGCCCCCGTATAGTAAACCCATAGCGATCGCGATGGGCTTGGGCAAATGCGGCTGCCATCCTTTCCAAATCTGCCCAGGGCACCCAGAGGATCGTATCTGTCCCCACATAACCTAAGCCGATGCGCACTTGACTTTGAATCTGCGGGCGATCGACCCCTTGGGCAACAAGTTCATCTATTGCTTGCCCTTTTAGCTGCTCAATTTGGCCTTGCAGCTCCACCAGAACAGCGGCGGTGAGGGGTTGTTCAATCGTTTGCTCCTTGAGTACCCGCAGCTCCGCCTGACCAATGCCGTAGGCCGAGAGCACCCCCGCATAGGGATGGAGATACACCTGCGGCATTCCCAACACCTCGGCAATCAAACAGGCGTGTTGGCCGCCGGCACCGCCAAAACAGCAGAGGGTATAGTCGCGCACATCGTGCCCCTGCTCTAGGGAAATTTTCTTAATTGCCTGTGCCATGGTATTCACCGCCACTTCAATAAAACCAGCCGCCACATCGGCAACACTGCGGGCATCTCCGGTGCTCTCGTAGATCTCTTGGCGCAGTTGAGCAAATTGCTGTTCCACCGTCTCGCGATCCAAGGGCTGTTGACCATCGGCGCCAAAGACAGCGGGGAAATAGGCGGGCTGAATTTTCCCCAAGAGGATATTGGCATCGGTCACCGTGAGAGGTCCGCCGCGACGATAGGCAGCAGGTCCGGGATTGGCACCGGCAGAGTCTGGCCCCACTTGGTAGCACCCCTTATCAAATCGCAAAATCGAGCCACCGCCGGCAGCGACGGTATGCACGGCTAGGAGGGGCGATCGCAAGCGCACACCGGCAATGGTGGTTTCCTGCCACCGCTCATACTCTGGCCAAGGGGCATCCGGATTGTGGCGATAGTGGCAGACATCTGTCGAGGTACCTCCCATATCTAAACCAATCAGCCACTCAATCCCTGCGGCTAAAGCAGTGCGCACCACCCCCACCATCCCCCCAGCAGGGCCTGAAAGCAGACTATCCTTACCGCGCAAGCAGGCCGCCGCCACCACACCGCCATTGGACTGCATACAGTAGAGGGGAATCTCCCCCAGCTCCCCCTGCACCCCCTGTAGATAGCGATGCAGCACCGGCGACAAATAAGCATCCACAACAGTCGTATCGCCCCGGCTGACCAGCTTGATCAGGCCACTTACCTCGTGGGACACCGACACTTGGCTAAACCCCATCTCCCTTGCCAAGGCTGCCACCTGTTGTTCATGGTCAGGGTAGCGGTAGCCATGCACGAGCACAATGGCGCAACTGCGGATGCCTTGGTCATAGACCGCTGCCAATTGGGGCTTCAGGGCTTCTAAGTCAAGGGGAACGAGAATTTCCCCTTGGGCACTCACCCGTTCTTTGACTTCAATGACATGGCTGTAGAGGGGCGGCGGTTGCTGAATCGCTAAGGCAAACAGCTCCGGGCGGTTTTGGTAGCCAATGGCTAGAGCATCCCCAAAGCCTTGGGTAATCAGGAGCACCGTTGGCTCGCCTTTGCGTTCCAAAAGAGCATTGGTGGCCACCGTTGTCCCCAGTTTCACAATTTCAATGGCTTCACTGGGAATGGGGGCATCCGGCGCCAACCCCATGAGCATCCGAATTCCCGCTACTGCTGCATCGCGATACTGCTCTGGATTCTCTGAGAGCAGCTTGTGCACCACCATTTGCCCATCGGGACGGCGGGCGACAATATCCGTAAACGTGCCCCCGCGATCGATCCAAAATTGCCATTTGGCTTTCATTGCAACCGCATTGTTCATGATCACTCTCAGAAGTGTTGAATCCTGCAACAAAACTTAACGTTTTAAGTGACCAGTAGCTCTGGCTGCCAATCAAAGCTCCAATGCACTATCGAGCAGCGACGACTGAGTTCCAGTTGCAAATATCGCAATTTGTCTAATAGTTTCTTCCCAAAGTATTCAAGTATCTCCACCAGCTCTAAAATTAAATAGGCAATTAAAACCATATAAATCTAATTTACCACGCCGTTCAAACTCTTTGTAATCAACTTGTCTAATGATAAATGCATCTTCAGAAATTTCCATAGGTTCTCAATCGCCCACCGCTGCCGATATAACTCACTCACTTCCTCATCACTTAGCTCCTTTAGATTTGTCGCTATACGAAACTCCCTTTGATTCTCGTCAAAAAATTGAACCACGCGATATCTCTCATGATTGAGCTTTATTCTCATGTTATTCTTGATACGTACAACAAATGAGCACTTCCTCTCACTCAGTCGCTCTAAAAATTGCCAGCTCGCAAACCCTCTATCCATGATTACAACAGCATTTGTAATCCCTGCATGATTCAAGCGATAAAATAAGGCTCTCATACTGGTTAACCCTTGGTCGAGAACGTAGGTCAACCAGATTTTGAAGAACAATTGAGAGTTCAGCACGGGGTAGTCACAGGGGCTGAGCTGATTGAGAATGGACTTGACAAGAGTTGCAAAAGATACCATAGTATAGTAAGTTGATTGTTTTTTCTTCTTTTAAGGGAAGAATATGACATTTCTTCCCTTTTTTCTAGCCTCTCAAACTATCTTTCAACACTTCTGGTAAAAGCGGTGAGATCCTCCAACCTTTTTGAAAAGGCCTATACTGTCCTTCTCGCTGTTGATCAGAGTGACTTGATCAGATCAGCGTTGCCCGCGGTCGAGAAACTGCCTATTGGGAGATGGAGGGATTGAGATCACCACTGGTGGAAATTCCCTCACTGTGAAAGCCATTGGTCGTTTCCCCTTGGAGTCGTTGATGATGCTGGTGAATCAGTTGAATGGTGCGGCTGACTTCCGCTGGAAAGATCACCACTAGGGAGCCTTGGGGGGCGCGATCGAGGGCAAATTGAATCGCTGCTACCTCGTCATGGATGATGTCGTATTGGCGTTGGACACTGTGGTGATGTACTCCTCGCTCAATCCAATAGGCGGCATCGCCGCGCGGCCGGCCACGGGTATCGTCATCTTCTTTAATGATGATCCAATCAAAGATTTTCGCCGAGAGTTCACCCAGTTGTTCTAAGTCTTGATCACGGCGATCGCCCGGTCCGCCAACGACACCAATGCGCTGCCCTGGCCATTTTTGGACAAATTCACCAATGGCCTCATACCCTGCTGGATTGTGGGCATAGTCCACCAAGACACTAAATTGCCCCAAATCAAAGAGGTTCATCCGCCCGGGGGTTTGCTCCACTGAGGTTCGGAAGCTGGTCAAGGCAGTGCGAATATGCTCAATACTGATGCCTTGGGCAAAGGCGGCTAGACTGGCAGCGAGGGCATTGGCAATCATAAAGCCGGCTCGACCGCCAAGGGTAATGGGCACATTTTCTGCCTGCTCAATCCGTAGCGTCCAGTCCCCTTTCAAAATCGAGAGATAGCCATTTTCATAAACGGCGGCGAGACCCCCCTGCTGAATGTGCTGCCGAATAATCGGATTGTGGGGATTCATCGAGAAATAGGCCACTTGGGCTTTGACTTGGCGTGCCATTCCCGCCACGAGGGAATCATCGGCATTCAAGACAGCATAGCCATTCGGCCAAGCGGATTCCACCACCACGGCCTTTAAGTCCGCCAACTGTTCAACGGTGTCAATATCACCAAGGCCAAGATGGTCAGCCTGCACATTTAGCACCACCCCGACATCACAGTGGTCAAAGCCCAAGCCGGAGCGGAGAATACCACCGCGCGCTGTTTCTAGGACAGCAATCTCAACTGTGGGGTCTTGCAGGATCAGTTGGGCACTTTGAGGCCCGGTGGTGTCCCCTTTTTCCACCAGATAATCGCCAATATAGATGCCGTCTGTGGTGGTGTAGCCAACGGTTTGCCCCGTTTGTTTGCAGATATGGGCAATGAGGCGGGTGGTGGTGGTTTTACCGTTGGTGCCCGTAATCGCAAAGATTGGGATGCGGCAGGGCGTTCCCGGTGGAAAGAGCATATTCAACACCGGTTCGGCGACATTGCGGGCAATCCCTTGGCTGGGGTTTGTGTGCATGCGAAAGCCGGGAGCAGCATTGACCTCGACAATCACACCGCCAACTTTAGGCAGGGGCTGACTAATATCGGGGCTGACAACATCAATCCCCGCAATATCGAGGCCAATGATCTGAGCCGCCCGCTGGCAAATCCAAACATTTTCCGGGTGAATTTCATCGGTGCGATCGACGGCAATGCCACCGGTACTCAGGTTCGCCGTGGCGCGTAGATAACAAATTTCCCCCGGTTGCAAGACAGTATTTAGGGTATAGCCCTGCTTTTCCAAGAGTGTCCATGTGTCGTGATTCACCTCAATGCGAGTGAGGATATTATCGTGACCGTCTCCCCGCTGCGGGTCTTGGTTAGTTTTCTCAATGAGTTCTTCGATGGTGGAGCGGCCATCGCCAATGACATGGGCTGGCACCCGTTCAGCAACGGCGACTACTTTGCCATTGACCACTAGAACCCGAAAGTCGCGACCCGCATGGTAGCGTTCCACAATCACTGATTTGGAGACACTGCTGGCAATTTCAAAGGCTTCTTCGGCCTCTTCTAGGCTGTTGATGTCAATCGTAATCCCCCGACCGTGGTTGCCGTTGAGGGGCTTAATGACAATCGGGTAGCCGCCGATGTCTTCAATGGCTTCAGGGAGGTCTTCAATGTAGCGGACGACGGTTCCCTTGGGCACAGGAATTCCGGCATCCTGAAGCAGTCGCTTTGCCCCTTCTTTGTCCCCTGCGAGTTCCACGGCCAAGATGCCACTGCGATCGCTCAAGGTGGCTTGGATGCGATGACTGCGGGCACCATAACCCAATTGAATGATCGAGCGACTGCTCAACTCAAACCAAGGAATATTACGGGCTTCCGCCTCGCGGACAATCGCTTCCGTACTTGGGCCTAGGGAGGCTTTGGCTTTTAACTCGCGGAGATCGGCGAGATCCTGATCCAGTTCGCGCTGGGGATAGGTGCCCGTATCAATAATGCTTTGACAGAGTCGTACTGCTGCGCGGCCGGCATAGCGACCCGCTTCTTCCACTTGGTATTCATAGACGACTTGATACACCCCCGGCGTTGAGGTCTCCCGCGTGCGGCCAAAACCAACGGGCATCCCTGCTAGTTCTTGGAGTTCGAGGGCGACATGCTCAACCACATGACCGAGGTAGGTGCCTTCCCTTAGGCGGGTGAGAAAGCCCCCCTCATGGCCAAGGGAACAAAAATGATTGTAGAGACTGGGTAAAACCCGCGCCAACCCATCCACAAAGCCGGGAATCTGATTGGAGGGGGTGTTGGCCACCTCTTCTAGATCTAAACGCATGACAATCAGCTTATGACGCCGAATGCTCCAATAATTAGGACCCCGCAGCGTTTGTAATTTGAGAATTTTCATAGAAGAGTGGCTTTTTTAAGGACAGCTTACCATTTTTAGTTTTGAGGCGAGTGACGCAATAAACTGTATCTTAAGCAACACTTTCCTGAAAACTTAATTTAGGGGAGGCAAAATACATTTGTGCTGCACTTGATGGGTGCGGAGGTTATAGCAGTCACCATCACTGAGGATGTGCAGGCGCAAGTTGTAGATACTCAAGGGTTCGTTAACATCCACATGGGCATAGTTCGTGTAGCTGACATCCCGAGGATCAACAATGGTGACAGAGCCACGACCAAGAACCCGCAGCATACCATCAGCTTCAAACATGGCACAGGTATCTTCGTCAATGCCGACTCCCAGCTTGTCGGGGTGAGCAGAAATGGCGCTGATCAGGCGCGCGAGGCGATTGCGATTGTGGAAATGCTGATCCACTAAAACATCGGGAAGAATACCCAAGCCTGTGGCCAAATCGACTAAGGAGCGGTTTGGAGCTTCATTGCTGCCCCCACTGGCAATCATGCACTCACCCATGACAGCGGCACCGGCACTCGTGCCCCCAAGAATTGATTTGCCTTCCCAGACTTGATGACGCAATTGGTAGAGGAGGGGGGTTTCATCTAGCAGCGCCGACAAACGCAGTTGATCGCCCCCGGACATAAAAATGCCAGTACAGCGACTCAAGCGAGCTAGCATCTCTTCCTGTTCGGCATCAGCGCGATCGCCCACCAATAGAACGTCCACTTCGCGCACACCAATTTCGCGGAAAATATCGTGGTAGAGCCGCCCCATGGCATCGGGTTCACGGGAAGCAGAGGGAATGACGCCAATGATGGCATCTAGGCCGCCAGCGCGTTGGCAGAAGGTGGTGAGAATTTGTCGCCCACGTACTTTGTCTTCCGCTCCCCCGATCGCCATCACTAAACCTTTGTGACCAGAATGTTGATTGGTCGTTTTGGAAATGGGGTCTAATTGCAACATAGGGCTACGGTGAATGAAACGTTCAATCGGCAGACAGAATCGATGCATTTGGCAAGGGCGATGCCAATACCCCCCTATTGACACGGGGATTCTATACAGCATAATGCCAGATTAGGGAAATTTTTTAAGTTTTGGTCAAGATTTGCACGAACGCTTGATGTTCGGGGGTGGCAATTCCCTGTTGGAGTACCTGCAAAACCATACCCAGATCATGGGCCAGTAATGCCTCAGGGGTGAGCCAAAGGCCGGGGAATTGGCGACTGCGAATGATGCCCTCAGCATCAGCAGTGAGGGGCTGGTATTCTCCTGCTTCAAGGGAGAACCAGTGGATTTGGCGATCGTAGGTACACCACACAAGATATTCCTGAACGCCATTGCGGCGGTACACCCTGAGCTTATCGTGCAGGTCGTAGGCGGCACTGCTGGCGGCAATTTCAACTACAAGTTCCGGTGCCCCCTCGATATAACCATCCTCACTAATGCGAGAGTTGCCCCCGCTTTCAAGGCGGAGCACAGCATCGGGCTGCGGTTCATTATCGCCATCCAAGCGAACCGTCGGATTGTCATAGACGAGAGCCCCCGGCGTAACTGCTTTGTAAAAACCGAGCCAAGCCATGATCTCGGCATGGGGCTGACTGTGACTGACACGAACGGGAGAAGCCACGTAAACAATTCCCTCAATCAGTTCTGCTTTTTTCAGGTGGGGCATGGCTGCATAGCGGCGCTCAAATTCGTCCCGTGTCAGGCGATCGCCATTTTCAAGGGGCGGCAGAGAATACTTTAGTGTCATGGCTCTCTCTCCTCAGAACCTCTCTATCGCTGCTGGCGAGCCACAAACGCTTGATGTTCAGGGGTGGCAATTCCCTGTTGGAGTACCTGCAAAACCGTACCCAGATCATGGGTCAGTAATGCCTCAGGGGCAAGCCAGAGTCCGGGAAATTGACGACTGCGAATTATCCTCTCAGCATCGGCAGCAAGTGGTTGGTATTCCCCCGCTTCAAGGGAGAACCAGTGGATTTGGCGATCGTAGGTACACCACACAAGATATTCCTGAACGCCATTGCGGCGGTACACCCTGAGCTTATCGTGCAGGTCGTAGGCGGCACTGCTGGCGGCAATTTCAACTACAAGTTCCGGTGCCCCCTCGATATAACCATCCTCACTAATGCGAGAGTTGCCCCCGCTTTCAAGGCGGAGCACAGCATCGGGCTGCGGTTCATTATCGCCATCCAAGCGAACCGTCGGATTGTCATAGCAACCTAGCCCCGGTGTTGCAGCACTGTAGAACCATAACCATCCCATAATTGAGCCATGGGAGCGACTATGATCGATACTCACGGGAGACCCCATGAATACAACTCCTTCAATCAGTTCTGCTTTCTTCAGGTGGGGCATGGCTGTATAGCGGCGCTCAAATTCCGCTCGTGTCAAGCGATCGCCATTTTCAAGGGGGGGTAGAGAATACTTTAGTGTCATGGCTCTCTCTCCTCAGAACCTCTCTATCGCTGCTGGCGAGCCACAAACGCTTGATGTTCAGGGGTGGCAATTCCCTGTTGGAGCACTCGCAAGACAGTACCCAGATCATGGGCGAGTAATGCCTCAGGGGCGAGCCAGAGTCCAGGAAATTGGCGACTGCGGATGATGCCCTCAGCATCAGCAGTGAGGGGCTGGTATTCCCCTGCTTCAAGTGAGAACCAGTGGATTTGGCGATCGTAGGTACACCAGACAAGATATTCCTGAACGCCATTGCGGCGGTACACCCTGAGCTTATCGTGCAGGTCGTAGGCAGCACTGCTGGCGGCAATTTCAACTACGAGTTCTGGCGCGCCCTCAATATAGTCATCAGCAGTAATTCGCGATCGCCCCCCGTGGCTGAGGCGTAAAATGGCATCGGGTTGCGGTTCATTATCGGCATCTAGGCGAATAGTCGGAGCATCTGCCGCTTCAACCCCCGGTGTGGCTGCACAGTAGGTGCCCAGCCAAGTGATTAGGAATAGGTGAGGTTGACCGTGACTGCGGTAGCGTAGGGGAGAAGCCACGTAAACAATTCCCTCAATCAGTTCTGCTTTTTTCAGGTGGGGCATAGCCGCGTAGCGACGCTCAAATTCGTCCCGCGTCAGGCGATCGCCATTTTCAAGGGGCGGCAGTTGCACTGGGTGTTCAATTGTCATGGCAGGCTGTTGAGGATCCGCGTGCTGCCTTTATTGTAGTTGGTGCATTCTGCGGCTATATTGTCGCTGCTTGATTTGGGCAAGGGGGGCAACAAAAGCCGTGTTGGGAATGCTGTCTAGGGTGGCGATCGCCCGCTGCCACAAGGTCTTAGCCACTGATGATTGTTGTGCTTTAGCGGCAAGCGTCGCCTGCTCCGCCAGTTTGAGAGCCGCTTGATATTGACCTTCAGCAGCTTGTTCAAAGGCCAGCCGTTGTTGCACCCAAGACAGAGCTGCCTGTTGCTCCCGTAGGGTGGCCGCTAGGTACTCCCGTTCGGCGATCGCCCATGGGGGTGTAGTCTTTAGCTCTTTTTCTAAAACTTGAATGCGGGTCTCTAGTTGCAGAATCAACTGCTGAAGCTGCGCCGTTTCTTGAATCGTCAGCCAAGAAGGGGGTTCTGGTAGACTCGTTGGCTCTTGAGCGGCAATCAACTCAGGAACAGTAACAAATTGATAGCCCTTAGCTCGCAGTTCGGCAATGATTCTGGGCAAGGCTGCAACCGTTGCTCGCCGAGAGCCACCCCCATCATGGAGCAGAACAATGGCACCGGCATGCGCCTGCTGGACAACTGTGTTGACAATGCGATCGCTCGTTTGGCGAGGTAACCAATCCTGTGGATCTACTGACCACATTACCACACCGTAACCCTGTTGGCTGGCGTGACTCACCAGACCATTATGGAGATTTCCCCCCGGTGGTCGAAAGAGCTTGATATTTGCCCCGCTGATGTCTTCAATCAATTGTTGGCTTTGATCCACCTCGTGCTGGGCAGCCGCAGGATTAAAGTAATGGTAGCCGTGGCTCCAAGAGTGGTTGGCCAAGACATGACCTTCCCTAACAATGCGCTGCGCTAATTTTGGGCGCGCTGCAACGGCTCTGGCAATGGCAAAAAATGTCGCTTTGACCTTTTCTTGGGCAAGAATGTCGAGCACTTGGGGCGTGTAGGTCGGATCAGGGCCATCATCAAAGGTCAGTGCCACCAACTTTTGCTCAGGGGGTAACGCAACCCGATTAAACACATGGCCACGAAAGGCCTCAGGGGGTGAGTAGTGGTGCCACAGGGGTGGGCGGGCGGGAGTCAAAATGGGCGCAGCATTAAGAATGACCGATCGCACTTGTTCAACGGTGGGTTCGGGTGCTGCTGCCAACCAAACACTAGGAGACTGCCATTGGCCGACGGCTCCTAAACCAAAGATTCCTAAGACACTGGCCGCTAGGGCTAAGGGTTCAAGCTGGCGATCGCGAACTGTTGCGGGTGTGGGGGTTGCAACCGGCCGAAGCCGCAGACGTACCCCCCATGCAGGGCGCTGCCCCCCCAACTGTCGCCCATAGACATCAATGGATTGGGGTAGGAAAGGACTTAAAAAAGCAACCAAGACATCAAGGCAGGTGCGTTGATCGGGAATTTGCTCTGCCTCTAGGAGAATTTTCCAGCCTTCGGCGGAGTGAGCGACACGCACATAGGTGGCCTGCGGCGCAAGGCGGCGCGCTAATTCACGGGCGATCGCCTGAGGTGAAATCTCCCTGACCGTTGACTCCAGCGATGCCACCATAACTGCGCTCCTAGAGCGAGAACGAATAACTACTAGCCCTAGGGTAGCGATCGATTCACAACCACACCTTACCTCTTAGACCACATTCTCAAGCGGACTTGACGCAGCGATCAACCAAAGCGACCACTCACGTAATCGGCAGTCTTCTGTTCCACTGGCTTCGTGAAGATGGACATGGTTTCGTTGTACTCAACGATTTCGCCCAAATACATAAAGGCGGTGAACTGGGAAATACGAATCGCCTGCTGCATGTTATGGGTCACAATCAGAATCGTCACTTGCTCCTTGAGTTCGCTAATCAGGTTCTCAATACTGACCGTGGCAATCGGATCCAATGCCGATGTTGGCTCGTCAAAGAGAATAATCTCTGGATCAGTGGCTAGGGCACGGGCAATACAGAGCCGCTGCTGCTGACCGCCCGACAGAGACGTGCCCGGTTCCTTCTGACGATCTTTGACCTCATCCCACAGGGCAGCACGACGGAGCGATCGCTCCACCACCTCATCGAGGATCGCACGGTTATTGATGCCGCGCACCCGCAATCCATAGGCAACGTTTTCGTAAATCGACTTGGGGAAAGGATTGGGCTTTTGGAAGACCATGCCAATCTGCATCCGCACTTCGATTGGATCCATTTGCAGGAGGTTACGCGGTTGCTCATCCCCCAACCAAATTTCCCCCTCGTAGCGATTGCCGGGATACAGATCATGCATGCGGTTAAAGCAACGCAGCAACGTGGTCTTGCCACAACCTGAAGGCCCAATCAGTGCCGTAACTTTCTTTTCATAGACCGGCAAGTTGATGTTTTTCAGAGCCTGCTTGCCACCGTAGTAAAAGTTCAAGTCCCGAACTTCTGCCAGCTTTTTCAGTGGCTCGTTCTCGGTAGCCACGACCCAATCTGTAGGTTTTACCATTTGATACTCTTCCTAAAACGATAGCGTAGATAAATAGCTGTTGCATTCACCGCCAGCGTCAACACCAGCAGGATAATCCCAGCCGCTGCAGCATTCACTTGAAAGGCCTCTTGAGGACGGGAAACCCAGTTAAACATCTGAATCGGCAGCACCGTAAAGGGAGACCAAATCCACTTAAACGAAATGTAGGGAAACTCGCTTTGAATCGGTGGATCTGGCAAGAACGTGATAAACGTCAAAGCACCAATCGTGATTAGGGGCGCCGTCTCACCAATCGCACGGGAGATACCCACAATAATCCCCGTGAGAATCCCCCCCATCGAGTAGGGCAGCACATGATCAGCAATCACCTGCCAGCGACTCGAACCAACCGCATAGGCGGCTTCCCGAATGCCTTGGGGAATGGCGCGCAAGGACTCGCGGGTGGTCACAATCACCACGGGTAAAATCAGCAGTGCCAGCGTAAACCCAGCTGTGAGAATGCTCTCACCCCAGTTGAGGATATAGACAAAGAAACCGAGAGCCAGCAGACCATAGATAATCGAGGGCACGCCTGCTAGGTTCGTGATATTGACCTCAATGAAATCCAACAGCCAGTTTTTAGGAGCATATTCTTCGAGGTAAATGCCCGCCGCAATGCCCAAAGGAATAGCCACAAACGCCGTTACAAGAATGACCAATAAACTGCCCACCCATGCCGTGAGGATACCTGCCTCTTCTGGATCGCTACTGGGGGGCGAGGTGAAGAATTTCCAGTTGAGCATTGGCAGGCCGCGCATAAAAAGGTCAGAGACCAAAAAAATCAGTGTTAAGAGCGCTACAGCTAGGGAAAACCACCCTAGAACAATGAAAAAACGTTCCCAACGGGTGCGAGAGCGAATGGAGGCAGCGATGGCGATGGGGTTGCGGAGGTTACTCAAAAGCGGGTGCTGGCTAGGCATAGCTAGTACACCTCACGATAGCGACGACTAAAGAAGTACCCCGCCACATTGAGAATCAGTGTGGCAAAAAACAGCATGATCCCAGCGGCAAAAATAGATTGATATTCCAATGAGCCATGGGGGAGATCCCCTAAACTGACCGAGACAATGAAGGCGGTAGTTGTGGAGGCCCCTTCTAAAGGATTAAAGGTGAATTTGGGCTGTAACCCAGCGGCCACGGCCACAATCATTGTTTCGCCAATTGCCCGTGCCAGCCCCAAAATATAGGCGGCCATAATGCCAGAGATAGCAGCCGGCATGAGAACCTTGATTGCTGTTTGCAAACGCGTTGCCCCCATCGCATAGGATCCCTCCCGCAATTGCAAAGGAACAGCCTGCAGGGCATCTTCTGTCAAACTGGCAATATAGGGCAGCACCATTAGTCCCACCACAATACCTGCCCCCAACATGTTAAAACCAGGTAGCTCAAAGTATTCCCAAGGTTCTTTGCCAGGATTAAAGAATTGCTGAACGCCAAGAATGATTTTCTGGAGAAAGGGAGTGACCACCAAAAGGGCAAAGTAGCCGTAAACAACCGTGGGGATACCCGCCAAGATTTCAAGGATAGGCTTGAGGATCTCCCGCATTTTGGCGGGTGCAAACTCACTCAGATAGATGGCCGCAATCGTGCCAAGGGGGATAGCCACACAACTGGCCACAAAGCAGGTCGTGAAGGTTCCAGAGAGCAAGGGTAAGATGCCGATTCCAATAGGCTCAATCAGAGGTGACCAGTCCGTACTCGTAAAGAACTCCACCAACGCTTCAAAGAGGGACTCTTGATGCAGCTCCATCACCTTTTCAAAGAAGATCACTGTTTCGGTAAACAGGATATAGATGATGACAAGCGTGGTCACGACCGATGAGATTGCTGCCAAAAATAGAATGCTAGCAATGATCCGCTCCCGCCAAATCCTGACGGTACGGGATGGCAGGGTAACAGGTAGCTTCGTTGAGTAGGGTAGGGGCTGTTCTACCATGGGTATTATTCCAGCAAGCAAAAATCTTTTAGTTGGAATTTATCTTTTGAGAGAATCAACGACTGAGGTTGACAAAATGGGAAAAAAGGGTGGAGGGCTGATACCTCACACCCTTCATTAAATCAAAATATTAATCTATTGGGGTTGCATCCTCAGCAGTTGGTTGATTGTCAAGCCAATGGCCTCTTTGCCCCCAAAGATCGTACCCACACGGTTGCGGTTGAAGTTAGCCAGAATCGTGCGGTAGGCACTAGCCGGCAGAGGCACATACTTCACCTTTTTCACCATGGCCGGGGCATTATTGAGGTAGTAGGTGACAAACTGCCGTACTTCAGGCCGCTGCGCTGACCTAGCGTTGACGTAGATAAAGATGGGACGGGAGAGGGGCTGGTATGTCCCATTCAGCACGTTTTGCTCGGAGGGTTGGACAGGGCCTTTGCCGTTGTCAATGGCAACCGCTTTGAGCCGATTACGGTTTTCCGCATAGTAGGCAAAACCAAAGTACCCAAGCGCACCGCGATCGCGACTGATACCTTGAACTAGCACATTATCATCTTCGCTGGCGGTGAAATCTTTGCGACTGACTTTTGATTTACCATTGATGGCCTCTGTGAAATAGTCAAAGGTTCCAGAGTCGGCACCTGGCCCAAAGAGTTTCAAAGGAATATTGGGGAAACCTTGGCGCACTTGGCTCCAGTTATTGATTTTAGAATCGGGTTCCCAAATCCGCTTCAATTCAGCAACCGTTAAGCTTGTTGCCCAAGTATTTTGGGGATGAACCACCACGGTGAGGGCATCGTAGGCCACTGGCAGTTCAATAAAGTTGATACCAGCAGCGCGGCAGTCGGCAATTTCCTTGGCCAAAATGGGGCGTGAGGCGTTGGAAATATCCGTTTCACCGCGGCAGAACTTCTTGAAGCCACCGCCTGTACCAGACACACCTACCGTAACGCGGACTTTACCCCCTTGGGCTTTTTGGAAGGCTTCAGCAACAGCTTCGGTAATGGGGAAAACGGTGCTAGAACCATCAATGCGAATCGTAGGTGTCCCTTGGGATAAAGCAGCAGGAGTCAGGCTACCCGACAGAGCCGCGACCGCGGCAACGATACCAAAACGAGCATAGCTCTTTACAGATATGAACATAGTAATCTCTCCTAGCGGAGTAAACAGCGTTTCCCAAAGACTTGAACCCTTGGGGTCTTGGCTTGACGGCTGCCAACAGGTTGCAGGCAGGCGAACCGATCAAACTACCCTTCCGTCAGAATACGCAACGTTTCTAGGGGATAGGTTAAACCAAGGGAAAGATTTGGTTAAAATTCCTACCCAATGTTAGGGATTAGCCATATTGTTGAGGTGGGTTCCATACCCGCTGGTTCAGTGTCAGGGAAATCCTCAGAGGCTGTCTGCAATGCCGTCATTTGTTTCTAAAACCTATCGGTGGCAGGGCTTTCCCTGCACTTATCGTCTCAGTGGCAAAGAAGGGCATACCCCCATTGTTTTTGTCCATCCAGTGGGCGTGGGCCTCTCTGGGCGGTTCTGGGATCGCTGTGTGGGCCATTGGCAGTCCCAAGGGGAAGGTTACTCATTTTATATCCCTGACTTGCTCGGCTGTGGCCAGAGCGCCCTACCCCACATTGCCTATTACCCCGAAGATTGGGCGGCTCAGTTACATGGCTTTATCGCCTCTGAGATTCGCCAAGCGGTGATTCTCGTTGTCCAAGGGGCATTGTTTCCTGTGGCAATGGAGCTAGTTCACCTTGATCCCCAAGTCGTTCGAGCCATGATCCTCAGTGGCCCTCCAGCGGCTTCTCTCGTTTCTGAAAACACTGATCCTAGGTGGCAAAAGGTGCGCTGGAATCTCTTTGACTCCCCCTTGGGTTGGGGCTTTTATCTCTATGCCCGCCAAGAAAGTTTCCTGCGGCAGTTTTCCATTAATCAGCTTTTTGCCAAGCCTGAGGATGTAGATGATGAGTGGCTAAAGATGCTGGCCGCTGGTTGTGCTGACCTTGAGAGTCGCCATGCGGTGTATTCATTCCTGTCGGGTTTTTGGCGGCGGGACTATCGTGAGAAAATGCAGCAGACTGGGCAGCCAGTGCTTGTGGTGATGGGAGACCAAGCCTCGAGTATCAGTCGGGAGGGGGGGGCTGGATCGCCTGCAAAACGGTTGAAATTTTATACCAAGACATTTCCCAATGCTGAGGGAGTGGTGATTGCGGGGCGCAATGTCTTGCCCTATGAGTCAGCCCCTGCTTTTGTGGAGGCGTGTCAAGGGTTTCTGCGTGCTCAGGGTCTCTAAAGCCAACCTCTGAGTTTGTAAACGAGCAGACCTTGGTATTCCCGTAGGGCGATCGTGGTGATGTCCACGTTGGAGGGATTGGGGATCAGGCTGAGCAGTAGGTTTTGCCAAGTGGGCGATCGCGCGATCGACAGGTACCGATAGTCCGTCGGTGCCGGGATCACCTTCATTCCCAAACGGCGAAAAATGGCGACGGAGCGGGGCATGTGGTAGGCGGATGTCACCAGCAGCAGATCCCCCTGAATTTGATGCTGCTCAAGAAGCGCTTTGACATTCACGGCATTTTCATAGGTATTCAGTGCGGTGGTGTCCAGCAGCATCTTGTCCATCGGCACACCGCAGGTGGTGGCAATTTCCGCCATGTCTGCTGCTTCTCCCCGCTGAAAGGTTTCGCCGAGCCAGTCAATGCGACCCCCACTGAGGATGAGATAGGGGGCATAGCCTTGGCGAAAGAGGTGGGCACCGTAGAGGATGCGATCGCCCCCTTCCGTGACTTCTACCCAAGGCCTCGGCGCCGTTTGCGGGACAACCGCCCCACCGAGAACAACGATCGCGGCAGCTTTGGGCATGGGATCAGGGGGTAAATACTGTCGCTCTAGGGAAGCAATAAGCGCTGTTGCCACATAGTCATTGCCGCTCAGGAGTAAAATGCTCAGGGCAATCACGAGGGCGATCGCCGCCTGTTTGGGAGCACGCCAAAAGCGAACAATGGCAAAAATCAATGCCCAACAGGCCAAGGGCAATGGATACAGCAATGGCGGCAGTAATTTCGACAGCAGCAGATCCATAGTCTTAGCGAATGCGCTCCATCTGGATGCGGTAGCGCTCTTTCTTGGTAACTTGAATGTCTTGAATCCGTAATCGCCCTTTGCCACGAATGGCAATGAGGTCATTCACCTTGAGCAGATACCGCGGTTGTTGCACCACTTGCCAGTTGACCCGCACCAGTCCTTGGCTAATCCAGTCGCTCATTTTACTGCGGGAGACGCCAAACCCGGCTGAGGCCACAGCATCCAAGCGCAATGATGCTTCGACGGTACTGAGGGATTTCCGTTGGGGGGGCGCTACGGCCAGTTCTGACCAGTCACAGAGATCGACGGTCACCGCTACAGTCCGCACTTGTTTTAAGTGTTCTTGTAAAGTAGGGACTTTTTCAGGGATGAGAATGACCTGTGCCCCCCGTTCCCCAAGGAGAATCACATCCCCATAATCGCCGTCATCGAGACCGGCATTGGCGATCGCTTGCTCAAAATCACTGTAGGTGGCGGGATCAAAGAGAAAGTTGCCTGTGATTCGCACCAAAGCAAGGGGCGGCTGTTGCTCTTCAAGACTAAGTTCAGTGGGGGCGATCGCCAGCCGACAGCGTTCCGCTTGCGGGTACCCCCCCCAGGCGAGACCATGAACATCGGCCCGTTGCTCAAGGGTGCGGAGTGCCTGCACCACCTGATCGGGGGACAAAAAGGGGGTATGCACCACCGACCAAGTTTTAATGGCTGTGTCAAGGGCGGTCCCTAGGTCAAACATTTAGACCTCAAGAAATTCCGGCAGTTCCAGCCACTGGGCTAAGTGGGCTTTCACCTGTTGGCAAAACTGGGGGCGATCGCCAAATTTCTCAGTGCGGATGGTTTTGCGCTGTGCATCCAATGTCCAGCCATAGTCACTGCTGAGGCGGATTTTCCCCTGCCAGTCGGCGATGGATAGCATGAGCTGTGGGGCGGGGCTATTGTCCACCCCCTTGACGCGAAAGACATAGTTAAAAGTGTTTTGCTTGCCGGCAGCAACCGTTGAGGCTTGACCAAACCGCTCCTGCAAGCGCGATCGCACCCGCTCCACAAATGCCGCATCGCCTAAATCTTCTAGGGTGCGCATGGCCAAGGTAAGGGCAAAATAAAACTCTTCGACAGGAATGAACTCCAGTTCCATGCAGCTTGCCAAGACTCTCTTCAAAATAGTATATTAGTAAGCTGTGTCTAAAATAGGGCAAGGCTATGCCAAAGCTAAAAACACGTCGTGCTGCTGCCAAACGATTTCGGACGACGGGCAGTGGTAAGTTTGTCCGCCGTAAGGCCAACAAAAATCACTTACTCGAACATAAGGGGAGCGATCGCAAGAATCGTCTTTCCCACAAGGCCCTCGTCGATCCACGGGATTTTGAGCGAGTATCGCTGATGCTGCCCTACGCTTAATTGATAAATTTTCAGTTTTTGATCAAGGGTGAAATTGAACTATGGCAAGGGTCAAACGGGGTAACGTTGCCCGCAAACGGCGTAAAAAAATTCTCAAGCTCGCCAAGGGCTATCGTGCGGGGCACTCCAAGCTCTTCCGCACCGCCAATCAGGTGGTCATGAAGGCACTGTGCAATGCCTATCGCGATCGCCGGCGGCGCAAACGGGACTTTCGGCGGCTCTGGATTGCGCGGATTAACGCTGCTGCGCGTCAACATGGCATGAGCTACAGTCAACTCATGGGCGCCCTGAAAAAAGCCGATATTCACCTCAATCGCAAGATGCTGGCTCAATTGGCGGTGTTGGATACGGACGCCTTTGCCACTGTCATTCAGACTGCTCGCGCTGTTTAGAACCTATTCTAGGCATGATCGCCACTTTCCAATCCCCCGGTGCCACCCTTGAGCTAGGGTTCATCACCCTACGGTGGTACGGTCTACTCATTGCTGCCGCCGTCTTTATTGGCATTTGGCTGAGTCAACGCTTGGCACGCCAGCGGCAGATTGATCCTGATCTGATTGCGGATCTGTCGATTTGGCTTGTGGTTGCCGCTATTCCCGCTGCACGGCTCTATTACGTCGCCTTTAACTGGGGCTTTTACCAAAAGCACTTAGATCAAGTGGTGCAAATTTGGAAAGGCGGCATTGCCATTCACGGTGCCATCCTCGGCGGTATGCTAGCGATGGCGATCTTTACGTACGTGCAGCGGCTTTCCTTTTGGCAAGTGGCGGATGTCATTGCCCCTTCACTAATTTTGGGACAGGCCATTGGACGCTGGGGCAATTTCTTTAACTCTGAGGCCTTTGGTGCCCCTACGGATTTGCCGTGGAAACTCTATATCCCCGCGCCGCAGCGTCCTCCGGCGCTAATCAACGAAGCCTATTACCACCCCACCTTTCTCTATGAGTCCCTTTGGAACCTAGGAGTCTTTGTTCTCCTGCTGTGGCTCTTTCGTCAACCTCGCTATCAAAAACCCGGCACCCTGCTTTTGGTCTATGCCATTGCCTACAGCTTGGGTCGCTTCTGGATTGAAGGACTGCGCATGGACAGCCTGATGTTGGGGCCGCTGCGAATTGCCCAAGTGGTTAGCTTGGTGGCGATCGCCCTAGGGGCTTGGGGACTCTTTCGCCTCTATTACCAAGGCAAACCGTTACCAGATTGGCAAACCGCCTAGGCAATAATTTCATCAGCAAAGCTCTGCCAGCGCACAAAGTGAAAGGGACCTGCCACGGAGCCCCAAACGTGCTCATCGGTTTCGGGATCCCGTCCGCGATCGTGGCTAATGAAGCGATCGCCATCAATTTCAAACGTGCTATCAAGATAGGTTTCCCGTCCTTTACGTACGACTTTACAGGCTTTGCCCGGCTCCACTTCACCGCGAAAGCTGTGCCCTGTCCAGTAGGTGAGCATATTGCAGCCACAGAGGAGTTCCAAATCATCGGCTGTCATCGCCTGAAGCCGCTGGCGATCGCGAGCTGCCCCAAAGAAGCGTTTTTCATCCTTGAGTATGTAATTTTTAATCACAATGTGATCATTGGCGGGCACCAGTTCTAAAACCCGTGTGCGGTAGGGAACACCTAGAAGATAGTCATAGGCCTGTTCCACATAAAGGGCAATGCCCTCTAGAAGACCACTGGGCAGAGGGCGCATACACACCCGAATATGGGCATAGAAGGGGGGATTCTCAAAGGCTTGGGCTTGGTTACTAAAATCCGCCGCCATCCAACGGCCAAGGGTCAGCACATCGGTTGCGTGTGTCATGCTCCACAATTGCCTTACAACAGTCCTTTTTTCACACTAGCGGATTGGTGCACCCAAAGCACTAAGTGATCCGTAATAACGCCTGAAGGAGTCCCTCAAGGGTATGCTCTGTGGCTTCAGTATCCACCCGTCCCAAGAGTTCGCGACAAGTTTGCGAGGTTTGCGGGCCAATACTGGCAATCTGCACATTCTGAAGTAACTCTGCCGCCTGCGCACCCACCAATTGGCAAAAGTGTTTCACCGTCTTAGAACTGGTAAACGTGACCATATCCACTTGACCCCCTTGCAGCGCCCCTAAGACTTGGGCATCAACGGTTTGGGGACAGCGGGAATCGTAGGCGGGCACCTCAACAACCTCAGCCCCAGCCGCTGTAAAGGTCTCTACTAGAACGGGTCGTCCGCCCTTTTCAACCCGTGGAAAAAGAAAACGCAACCCCGCCACAGGTTCTGGGAATTCTGCCACTAGGGCATCGGCGACAAATTCACTGGGGGTGAAGTCAGCCACTAAGCCGTAACTGCTGAGGGTTTGGGCGGTTTTTTCGCCAACAACAGCGATCTTGAGACCCGCGAGGGTACGACTATCCTTGCCATGATGCTGTAACCGTTCCATAAAAAAGCTAACGGCATTGTGGGACGTGAGAATGAGCCAGTCAAAGGTATTGAGTTGCGCCAAAGCCTGATCGAGGGGCTGCCAAGAACTGGGGGGAACGATTTCCAGTGTCGGCATTTCTAAAACGGTGGCACCGGCGGCTGTCAGTTGCTGCGTAAAGTCACTCGCTTGCGCTGCTGCCCGGGTGACGAGAATGGTTTTGCCGTGGAGCGGAGACATGGCTGGTGGGGAAATCTTCAAAAATTCAGGGAAGACCAGATCTAGACTAGCCAAAGGGTAGCGTTTTTGGGCGATCGCCCCCACAACCACGACGGCTGGTGCCCTGTCTGGAACGTGAGGCGTATTTAGATAGCTCTCCAACGTGCCAAACCAAAACTGTTGCTGCGGCTGGCCGGCCCATTGCAAAATTGCCAGTCCCTCAGCGGGCGATCGCCCCTGTTGCAGCAGTTCTTCAACGATTTGCCGCAGGGAACGGCTGGCCATCAAAAAAATCAACGTTTCCATTTGGGCGATCGCTGGCCAAGGAAGCCGCTCTGGAGCATGACCTGAAAGAATGGCCACCGACTGGCTCACATCCTTTGCCGTCAGACACAACCCCGCCAGCAGTGGTGCCGCCAGCGCTGACGATAGACCCGGAATCACCACCGCCTCTAGACCTGCCCCTAGGACAGCATCCAGTTCCTGATGCAAACGGCCAAACAGTCCCGGATCGCCACTTTTGAGGCGGACAACCCGTTCATACTGCTGGCCGTAGTCCACTAAAAGGCGGTTGATTTCTGATTGGGGAACCACCTCAGCCCCTGCCCGCTTGCCCACCGCGACTCGCAAACAATCGGGGGGCGTAAGGTCTAGGAGGTCTGGGGAAACAAGCGCATCGTAAAGAACCACCTGCGCCTGCTGTAGACAAACCCAAGCGGCCAAGGTGAGATAACTAGGTGAACCTAGGCCTGCCCCCACAAAATAGATCGTCAACGCCTAGCCTTGGCTACGTTGCAGGAAGATCATCGGGTTGACCGCACCCCGCCCTGGGGGATGTATCTCAAAGTGAACGTGGGGTCCTGTGCTGCGTCCCGTACTGCCCATTTCGGCAATCTGCTGACCCTGCTCAACGTATTGGCCCACGCGCACCAAGTTGCGATGGTTATGGGCATAGAGCGTCAGGGTGCCATCGGCGTGGCGAATTTCCACCAAGTTGCCGAAACCACCAGAATTCCATTGGGAGTAGGTAACGACACCGGCGGCAGCAGCATAGATGGGCGTGCCAATGGGAGCAGCAATATCAATTCCGCGGTGCATCCGTCCCCAGCGAGGTCCAAAGCCAGAGGTCAACACACCACGCGCCGGCCAGATAAAGTTGGTGGTTAGGCTAGGTAGAAAGCGATCGGAGTTGGGCAGAGGGGGTAGGTCGAGATTACTGGGTAAAGGGGGAGCCACAATTGAGCGTGCCACCTTGACGGGCACAGGGGGAGCAATGGGCTGTACAGTCGCAGGTGTCGGTGCTGCTACTGTTGTTGTTTGCGGGCGATTTGCAACAGTGGGCTGGGGTAGAGCTGGGCGAGCAGGCGGTTGTTGGACTGAAACTAGGGCAGGGGTGGTACGCCGCCGCCGCTCAGCAGCCCGCCCAAAGGGAACAGGCTCTAGGGTTGCAGTTGAGGTCGATGCGGCTGGAGAGTGCACAACTGCCACCCGCTGGGAGAGTTGAGTCGTTTCCCCCTCGGCGAACGGTGGTTCAACTTCCGTCGTGGTTTGCTCCAAAGAGCCACCCATTGCAAAGGGGGTATCAATGGCCAAGGAAGCAACAACAGAGGTGGTGGCCTGCGTCACCAAATCCGCCAAGCTATTGGTGCGAACCCGCCGATCCACCACTTTGAAGGTCGGTTCAGAAGGACGGCTGCGGTGCTCAAAGGTGGCAGAGGTAGATAGGGTAGGTGCAGGTGTACTCAAGGGCAAGGGGGCAAAACTGACTTGGGGCTGGATGGTGCGTTGCCATGCCGTTTGGGTGACGCCCAAGAGTAGGTCGGTTTTGTTGGCGGATAAAAGATTTTCAAATTCCGCAAGCGGGTCTTGGGTTTCAGTGCTGAAGAGGGAGGGGAGGTTAAGAGATTCGGGGCGAATGTCCTTTGAACCCAGATCGCGATCGCTCGCAAGAGTGGTCAGATCAAGGGCTTGCGTAGGCTGAATCAAAACAAAGGTGCCCAGCAGGGGCAGACAGGAACAAAGGGAGCGCAGCGAACGACCAAGCATAGCAGCAGACGCAAGGGGTGCATCCTGAGAGGCGGTAGGGGTACGACTATCGTTGCTCAAGGTAATCCTCCTCGCACACAAAATTGACAGTGATTCGACAAAGCGGTGAACCGAGAACACACATCATGAGCAATCGTCCAAGGTAGCCAGAGGCCACTCGCCGCATCTATGCCTAAAACTGTCCCAATCTGTTGTTTATGCAAAGGGTGTTTTGGCACCACGACGAAACTTCTAGGTGACTTTACCCAATCCACAACCAAATGACAAGCCACCCCCTTGCCTCGTCCTGCCCTCTCTGGGGGGTGAATTACTTACTGCAAAATAAAAATGCGAATTTTCTACCTACTGGTCAATAATCAAAAAAAACCTGAATTCATCACGACTTGGGCTTAATTACTACCCATGAAAAAAATCATTATTTCCAATAAATGAATAAGTAGAGTAAAGTCAGCTAATCAGTGTGTATAGTTTTTTTTAATAATGTAAGTCAGTTGACAGCCTTCTCATCGTTGGTCGTTACACCAAAATTGTCCTATAGCACTTGTGCCAAATTGCGCCAAAAGTGGCACATATTCATCTTCACTCTCAGGAGCGATCGGAGCAAGCTTGCTTGGTAAAATAAACCAGTTTGTAACGATTTTTGGCGATCGCCTTTTTGACGGAGCTTTGTCCCCATGACTTACCACAAGCTGTGGTTTCAACAAACAGCAAGCCACCTCAAAGTCTTGCGTCCTTTTCCCCCCTTTAGGGTTGTCCAAAACTTTATTCGCGAATATCTTCCCAACCTCATTGACTATATGGATGGCCAAGGATTGGATCTGCGGGATCCACAGCACTGGTGGGAGAGTATCCACATTGACGGCATTTTGGAATTAGAAAATAGCGAAGGGGAAACCCTGCGGGTGGCGGCTGGGATTATTGAGCAGTGGCGCAATGCCAACGCTGCTCTGCGCCTGATTACAACCCCGGCAATGACCAAGCTGCGGCGCGAGTCCCTCAATGTCAGCCAGCATTGGCTTTTTTATGTCTCTAGTCGCAAGCCCTACCCGGAGTCGCTGTGGATTGATTTGCTCTATGAGCAGGCGGATACGCCCCCCACAGAAACGGGCTGTACCATTATTGAAGTGACGGAACCCGACGCCTAGGCGGTAGGTAGCCCACTAGGAGAATGTCCTCGCCCACGATTTGCCAAGTCACGTCCTCTAGGCACAGGGCCTCATTCATCTTGGTTAAGCCGAGATCGGCCACTGGGGCGGGGGCAGCAGAGCCACCAATAATCTTTGGCGCAATAAATGCCCACACTTTCTGTACCATGCCTTCGGCGATCGCTGCCGCTGCAAGGGAACCGCCGCACTCCCAAAGCACCGTCATAATGCCCCGTTGATGCAGCTCTGCCATAACAGTGGTCGGTGTTAGCGGCTCTCGGTGCACCACCTCCACGCCCCGTGCCTGCAATTGGGGAATGAGGGGATGTTGGGGGGAAGCAGCGGTAACCACCAATGTTGGAGCCGTGGCCGTTTCCCACAAAGAGGCATTCGGCGGTAGATCAAGGGTACGACTCATCACCACCCGTAGGGGATTGCGCTCATGGCGCGAGGTCAAGAGGGGATTATCCAGACGCACGGTATTGCCCCCCACAATCACAGCATCGCATTCAGAGCGCAGTTGATGCACCATGGCGCGTGCGGCTTCACCACTCACCCAGAGACTGTGGCCGGCACTGGAGGCAATTTTGCCATCGAGGGTCATGGCGTATTTGAAAATGCCAAAGGGACGCTGATAGCGCACCCGATGCACAAACGCTTCGTTCAGGCGTTGACACTCTGCTTCCCGCACGCCGACGGTGACTTCTATGCCCGCTGAGCGCAGCCGTTCTACCCCCGCCCCGGCCACTTGGGGATTCGGATCAATCATGCCCACCACCACCTTGGGAATGCCCGCCGCTATAATCGCCTCGGTACAGGGGGGCGTGCGGCCATAGTGATTGCAGGGTTCAAGATTGACGTAGAGGGTGGCCTTGCTGAGGAGGGGGCGATCGCCCTCGCTGACGCTGCGCAGGGCAAACACCTCGGCATGGGGTTCCCCCGCCTTGGGATGAAACCCCTCCCCAATCACCCGTCCCTCTGCCACAATCACACAGCCCACGAGGGGATTCGGAGCCGTACAGCCTTTGGCACGAGCGGCTAACTCAAGGCAGCGCCCCATGTACTGGGCATCAATCGTGGCTATCTCCTCCACAACGGGGGCTGAGCGCATGGGTTAAGACTCAACGCTCGTGTTCGGTTTCCGAGGAATGCTTCGGCAGTTGCTCCGCCTCTGGACACTCATCCGCAATGGGTAACTCCGCATAACCCCGCGGAACTGCTGCGAGCCGCCGTGAAATCGAGCCAATGCTTTCGATATTGACGATCTCTTCCCAAGCACACACTTCGTCGTCTTCCTCCGTTTCGTAGCGGATGGTAACAACATTCCCTTCGATGTCCACAATGCGTGCCCGGTCAATCAGGCGTTGTTGATCCCGCAAGTAAATCCAGACTTCTTGGCCGTCGGTATAGAGTTGATAAAGCTTGCGGTGTAACATAGAACGGTCTCCTTCTCGGAATTGGGTGTAGCAACAGTGAGTCAGCTGTGCTGCAACCTCTTGCCTGTCATCTTACCGCTAGACTTCAAGAGATGAGCAGCGGTGAATGGGAGGTGTGGGGACTGAGGTTGTTCATATCGTTGTAGCGATCGCGCAGCACAGGGGAAAGAGTGATTCTCTGACGGTCTAGGGCAGATCTCGTACAATCAAATAAGCGTAACGAAGGGTAAATAATCCGTTACTATAACGCTATTCATTTATTCTAACCAGTGCGGAGTCGTTCAAACGGCATGGGCAAAATTGTTGGCATTGATCTGGGGACAACCAATTCCGTCATTGCTGTGTTGGAAGGGGGAAAACCCGTTGTGATTGCCAATGCAGAAGGCTCCCGCACCACCCCCTCTGTGGTGGCCTTTGGCAAAGATGGCGAGCGCCTTGTGGGTCAGTTGGCACGGCGACAGGCGGTGCTCAATCCCCAAAACACCTTCTATGCCGTGAAGCGGTTTATTGGCCGCGAATACAGGGAACTGACGGCTGAATCCAAGCGGGTACCCTATACCATTCGCCGCGATGAATCAGGTAAAGTGCGCATCAAGTGCCCACGATTGCAACGGGAATTTGCCCCCGAAGAAATTTCAGCCATGGTCTTGCGCAAGCTGGTGGAGGATGCCAGCCGCTATCTAGGGGAACCCGTCACCGATGCGGTGATTACTGTCCCCGCCTACTTTAATGATTCACAGCGGCAAGCCACCCGTGATGCTGGGCGGATTGCGGGTCTGAATGTGCGGCGGATTATTAATGAACCGACGGCAGCAGCCCTTGCCTATGGCCTCGATCGCCAGAAGGAGCAGACGATTCTCGTTTTTGACCTTGGCGGTGGCACCTTTGATGTCTCGATTCTTGAGGTGGGGGATGGCGTGTTTGAGGTGAAGGCCACCAGCGGCGATACCCAACTGGGGGGCAATGACTTTGATAAGTTGATTGTGGACTGGCTAGCCGAAGACTTCCTCGCCAAAGAGGGCATTGATTTACGGCGCGATCGCCAGTCGCTACAACGGCTCACCGATGCTGCCGAAAAAGCCAAAATTGAACTTTCAGGCTTACTGGAAACCAATATCGATCTGCCCTTTGTCACCGCCACAGCGGATGGGCCAAAACACATTGAAACCACCCTCAGTCGTCGCCAATTTGAAGACCTGAGCCAAGACCTGCTGCAACGGCTGCGCTATCCGGTCGAACAGGCACTGATGGATGCCCATTTAACCCCCGCTCAAATTGATGCCGTGGTGCTGGTGGGTGGTGCGACGCGGATGCCCATGGTGCAGGATCTGGTGCGGCAGATGATTGGCCGTGAACCCAACCAAAATGTCAACCCCGATGAGGTGGTGGCTGTTGGTGCCGCCATTCAAGCAGGCATTCTCGCCGGGGATATGAAGGATATCCTGCTGCTGGATGTAACCCCCCTTTCCTTAGGGGTGGAAACCATTGGCGGCGTCACGAAGGTGCTGATTCCCCGCAATACAACGATTCCGGTGCGCCGCTCCGATATTTTCTCAACCTCAGAAAATAACCAAAGCCAAGTGGAAATCCACGTCGTTCAAGGGGAGCGGGAACTAGCAGAACACAATAAGTCTTTGGGACGCTTTAAGTTAACGGGAATTCCGCCAGCGCCTCGGGGGGTGCCCCAAATTCAAGTGTCCTTTGACTTGGATGCCAATGGCCTGCTCCAAGTGGTGGCCTTGGATCGCTTTAGCGGTCGTGAGCAAAGTGTGGTGATTCAGGGGGCATCAACCCTGAGTGAAGAGGAAATTCAGCAGATGCTCTTGGATGCGGAGGCCAATGCAGCGGGCGATCGCCAGCGGCGGGCACGCATTGAGAAGCGCAACCGTGCCCAAGATTTGATTCACCGCGCTGAACGTCAATTGCGGGAAGCGGCTCAAGAATTTGGCTATCAATTTGCCGCTGATCAGCGCCGGAGTATTGAGGCCCTAGTGCGGCAATTGCAGGAGGCCATTCGCAATGAGGACGATCGCCAGATTGACCTCACCTATGCGGCTCTTGAAGAGCGGCTCTACGACTTTGTCCGCCAACTGCGCCTCAGCGAAGAGGAATTGGAAGACGATGAGGATGTCTTTAAGCTGCCCAACCTCAAGGAAGCAGTCAATAAAGGTCTTGATGCGGTGCGGGGTCGAGAGCGGCGGCGTGACGATTATGAGGATGAGTGGGATGAGCCACCCCGGACGCGGCGTTCTCGGGGGTATTCCCAGCGCAGTGATTCAGCCGCATGGGAGGATTGGGATGACGACGACTGGTAGAGCTTGTTTGCATTGTTTGCCGCAACTGTGAGTGTAGATAGGACTGTCGATGCGTAATTTTCGAGATTACTACCAGCTTTTGGGCGTGGATCGAGGTGCGAGCACTGAGGAAATTAAACGTGCCTATCGGCGGCTGGCGCGGCGGTATCATCCCGATATGAATCCGGGCGATCGCGCTGCTGAAGAGAAGTTCAAAGACATTAGTGAAGCTTACCAAGTCCTAAGTGATCCGGCTCGCCGTGAGCAATACGATCGCTACGGTGAATATTGGTCACAGCCCGGCTTTCGCACTCGCCCTTCCCAACGTACCACTATGGCTCGGCGCAATGGCACCAGTGTCAGGGAAGAACCCGACCTCAGTGAAGATAATTTTCAAGAGTTTTTGGATCAACTGTTGGGTCGGCGATCGCCCCGCACCTCTACGGTTGCTGCGGATCCCCCCCGTCGCTCGCCTACGATAGAGACAGACTACTTTCGCCCCGGCACCGTCAAAACCGCCTATACCGCTGTGAGTCGTCGCGACGCTGAAGCCACCCTAGAAATCCCCCTCGAGAAGGCCTACGAAGGGGGACGGGAGCGGATTCGCCTTGGGGATGGGCGCTCCTTAGAAGTGACGCTGCCAGCGGGGATGGTTACGGGTCAGCGGATTCGGCTGCGGGGTCAAGGTACGGGTGGAGGTGATCTCTATCTGAAAATTCAAGTGACGCCCCATCCCCTCTTTCGCCTTGAGGACTACGACATTGTCTGTGAACTCCCCGTGACCCCCAGTGAGGCTGCCCTCGGCGGCCAAATTGAAGCCCCGACCCTCGATGGTTGGGTGAAAATGATGGTGCCAGCAGGGGTACGCACAGGCCAACGTTTGCGACTGGCGGGTAAGGGCTATCCTCGCCCCGATGGCGATCGCGGTGACCAACTGGTGGAGATTGTCATTACACTGCCGCCCCAACTGAGTGATGCTGAACGCGATCTCTACCGGCAACTTCAGGCCATTGAGTCCTACAACCCCCGTGCCCATCTGGCGTACTCCTAAACTATGGATGCCTTGGTCTTTGCTGACCCCGCAGCGCAGCCTCTCCTAGAGGACATTCAGACCTACCTCAGTACCGTTGTTGCGCCAATTGCCAACCGCATTGATCAGCAAAAGTCCCTTTTATCGGAAAGTCTGCAAGCCCTAGGAAATTTGGGCATTTTTCGTTTGGCGGTACCCAAGGCAATGGGGGGATTGGGGTGCGATCGCCGCACGCTGTGGCATTTGAGCTTACAACTAGCGCAAACCTCCGGTGCCCTTGCCTTTTTGGTGGCACAACATCAATCCGCCTTGGGGATGATTCTTGAACATCCTGAAGGGAACGTTGCCCAAACCTACCTAGCGGACTTAATGAAGGGGCAGATGTTGATTGGTGTCAGCTTTTCCCACTTACGCCACAACCCAGTGGATCTACAAGCTCAACCCACCAGTGGGGGCTACCTCCTGCAGGGCACGCTGCCTTGGCTCAGTGGCTTTCAGCACATGACGATGTTTATCGCCGCAGCTCCCCTACCGGATCAGCGTATTCTCTTTGCCCTCATGCCCTTTATCAATGCCCAACAGGCTGGCGGTGGCATTTTGCACCTCTCATTGCCCTTACCTCTAGCGGCTGTGCCCTCAACTCAAACGGTGCAAGCAGAAGTGGTGGATTGGTTAGTCCCGCCGGAAGATGTGGTGGGTATCAGTGAGGCGGATTGGATGGCCCTCCGCGATCGCCAGCAATTGCTGCGGGGCAGTGCCGCCCCCATGGGTTGTGCCCGTGCCAGTTTGCAGATTCTCGCCGAGAGTACCGACGCCAAAGACCTCTATCACCACTTTCGCGATCGCTGGCACCGCCTTTACCACCAAATTCAAGAAGAGCTAGAGAACCTGAATCCCCCCCACCATGCACAACTGCGCGCCGCAGCCATTCACCTTGCCGTCCAAGCGGCTCAGGCTGCCCTGATGACGACGGGTGGCAGTGCCTTGATGCTCAGTCACACGGTGCAGCGTCTCTATCGCGAAGCCATGCTCTACACCGTCTCTGGCTTGAATGCCCCCGTGCGCCATGCCTTGATGGAGGATTTGTTGCTTGAAAAGGGTTCCCATTGAGCGAGATCAGTGTCTGCCCCTTGAGTGGTTGGCTCGCCCTGCCCCAGTGGTTGCCCAAGAATTACTGGGGTGTCTTCTCGTGCGACAGCAGGCCAATGGTCAACTCTACCGCGGCCGTATTGTTGAAACTGAAGCCTATATGGCCGGCGACCCCGCGTGTCATGGCTACCGTCGCCAAACGGCTCGCAACGCCCCGATGTTTGCAGCACCAGGGACAATCTATGTCTATCAAATCTATGGCATTCACCACTGCCTGAATATCGCCAGCGATCGCCCCAATTTTGCCAGTGCTGTTCTCATCCGTGCCCTTGAGATGCTCAGCCCGCCCTTGCCCCCCCGCAGTGCCGCTGGTCCGGGGAAACTGTGCCAAGTCTTGGGGATCGATCGCCAGCTTTCGGGCTTGATGCTAGGGAAAGAGAGCGGCCTCTGGTTAGAAAAGCCGCCCCAACCCCTGACAGCCCCTGTGGTACAAACCACTCGCATTGGTATTTCCCAAGGGCAGGAGATTCCGTGGCGGTGGTATGTGCAGGGCAACCCGGCGGTCTCCCGTTATTCGTAGCTGCCCGTTGTCACCTCCAGCAATTCCTCCGGTTGGTGGAGAAACTGAATGGCCTTTTCGAGGGCGTCTCGGCGATCGCTCACCACATGGTCTGCCGGCAACCGATCCAAAATACGGAAGCGTTGCAGCCGCTGTTGCACCTTATCCGCCGAACCATTCACGAGAAAAATTGCTAAACGATGCTTTTGTGCCTCCTGGATGAGTGACTCAATGGCCAAGGTTGCCGTTACCCCCAACAGGGGCACACTGCTGACATCCAGAATCAGCACCTTATAGTCCGACATGATCGCCTGCCGCTGGGAAATTGCCCAAGCGGAGCCAAAACTCATCGGACCCCCAAGGTGGAGGAGCAACAGTTGACCCTTGGCTTCGCGGAAGAGTTCTTTTTCCTCGGGGGTGAGGGGCGTTTGATCATCGGCGTGGGTAATCGCCTTCACATCCTCCGATTGCAGATCCGCCAAGCGCTTGATCGTCAGCATATTGGCAATAAAGACACCAACACCCACCGCCACAATCAAATCCACAAAGACCGTCAGCAGCATCACGCCATACATAATGAAGGCCGCCCGCAGGGACAAGAGGTGGGCACGTTTGAGAAAATTCCAGTCAATGATGTCAATCCCCACCTTGATCAGAATCCCCGCCAACACTGCATTGGGAATCGGTTCCGTCAAAGGCGCCGCCCACAGCACCACCATCAGTAGAATGACAGCGTGGATCATGCCCGATAAGCAGGTGCGTCCCCCCGCTTGAATATTTACCACTGTGCCCATCGTGGCACCGGCACCGGGCAGACCACCAAATAAGCCGGACAGTAGGTTACCAATACCTTGGCCAATCAGTTCCTTATCGGAATCGTGCTGGGTGCGGGTAATGCTATCGGCAATCACCGAGGTCAGGAGCGAATCAATACAGCCGAGCATCCCCAGCATTGCCCCGTCCACAATCATCGTTTTCAGCGCAGGCAGTGTAAACGTCGGCGGCACAAACGCTGGCAGCCCCGTGGGAATCGTGCCAATGCGGGTCAAACCGGCATCCCCAAAAAACACCATTGACAAAATCGTGCCTAAAACTAGGGCGAGAAGCTGTGGCGGCACAATTCGCCGAATTTTCTGGGGCGTGAAATAAATGAGTCCGAGGGTGAACAAGCCCAAGGTAAGGGCAGCCGAGTTCAGGGTTTGAATCCACTCTGGCAAGTTTTGCACTGCCCCCAAGACCCCCCCTTTACTGCTGTGCCCCAACAGCGGACCAATTTGCAGCAGGATCATGATCAGGCCAATTCCCGACATAAAGCCAGAAATCACGGTGTAGGGCATGAGGGTGATGTATTTACCCAACCGCAACAGACCAAAGAGGATTTGAAAACCGCCCGCCAGCATTACCACCGTAAAAGCCATGTATAACCCCTGTTCGGGATATTCACTGGTCAGGCGGGTGATCACTGCCGTCATCACGACGGTCATCGGCCCTGTCGGATTGGAAATGAGTGTTGGTGTGCCCCCAAAGAGAGCCGCAAAAAAGCCAAGAAAGACGACGCAGTACAGTCCCGCCGTTGCACCAGCCCCAGAGGTGACCCCAAAGGCCAAGGCCATCGGCAAGGCGACAATGGCGGCAGTCAGCCCACCAAAGAGATCGCCGCGCCAATCGCGAAAGTGAACTCGATTAACTAAATTTGTTAGCATTTCTGCCCCTTTTGGCGAATCTAGAGAGGGTGTCATAGCGAAATCGCTGTTAAGAGCACTCCCTATGGGAGCATCCTCATAACTTGTAGCTATGGTAAGAAAATATTTAATTGATATAATTCTATGCTTTAGCGGAGACAATTGGTCTAGGGAGAACGTCAAAGAATTTCTTATCTGTTCTATAGGAAAAAGCTGGAGAAGGGGGAGAGAGCGAGATCTGTTTACTGTAAAACTTTGTTACACTCGTGGATTGAGAGACACAACTGATGAGGAATACAGCTCCTATGAGTCAATCGCCGCTGGATGCCTTCTTCCTTGGTCGGGCAACCGCAACGCTCCTGCGTGATCAGGCGCAGCATCTATTTGTAGAATTCCTGAGTCAACTGGGGCGATTTGATGCCGAACAGCAGCAGCGGCTCCATCAATTCATGGAAGAGGTGCAAGCTCGTGCCCGTCAAGAGGCAGAAATGGTGGTGCCTCGGAGTGGGGTGGATTGGCAAGCCCTCATTGATGATTTGCGGGCGGAAATTGCTGCTCTACGCACGGAACTGCAACGCTACCGCAATCGCGAAAGCTAGGCACGCGGAACAACAATATAGCCAGTTTTTAAGTAGGCATCGGTTGATGCTGGCTCTGGGGAAAAAGACTCACCACCCAAAACCCAGTGGCGATCGCGCCCCCAATACCACCAATAGGCTGCCGTGTAGGCACAGAGAACGGCATCGAGTTGATCCTCAAGAGCCTTGAGGTCTCGCCCGTTGCTGGGGATTTCGATAGTTAGTTCTAGTGCTAAGGGTGGCTCACAGTGGGGAAGCTGGGTGGCCATTAAATCCCTAAGCTTGGCTAACCCTTTGGCTCGTTCTGCAAGGCGGCCTTTTTTGTATTTAATGATTTGGTCAAGCTGAAAGAGGGCGATCGCCGTGGCATGGGGGAAGACTTCAATTTGAAATCGCCCGCGTTCTTGGGGGGCGATCGTAGGTCCATGGCGAAACCCCCGTTGGCTAAGGGCTTGACTAAAACCCGTGGTGTGCTGCGCAAAGGGGGACTGCTGATTCGCAGGATAGCAGCCGGCATGATACCGCCCAAGGACTTGATGGGCTTGGCGATCGCAGGTACGCATTCCCCGCGAATTGGGAATAATTAGGGGGGCATCCACCGCCACCATGGCTGCTTGCGCAGAGGGTGCATCGCGATCAATCCATGCCAAAAGTTCATCCGTATCACGGGAGCGAGCCAGACACACTATCTCTAGATGCTGAGCCTGCCACTGCAAACAGCAGTACCCTGATGCCCCCCCTTTCCAAGCCAGATCAACGCCGAGAAACCGCATTCGCTGCCATCAACTGTTGTTGCGGTGGATGATCTTGAATCAGTAAAGCAGCAGCCACAACTCCCACGGGTGGTACGAGCACCAAACCGACGAAGGGGATCAGCAGCCCCAAAAACTGCGCCAAACCAAGGCCATAGATTTGGGGCGTATAGGCACGGGTCAAGAGCTTGCGCTCTCTCAAAGAGGTGCTGTGTTTTTCAAGGAGGTAATCAAAGCTGCCTCGCCCTAGGAAGAAACTGTTGACGATCGCCATCACGATAGGTTGCAGCGGCCCCGTTAGAAATGAAAGTAGCAGGAAGATCACCTGCAACACTGCATCCCGCAGCGCAAACCAACCACCGATAATGGCGTTCAATAGATCGCGCCGCCACCCCACCTCAATCGTTTGTCCCGTGGTAATTTTTTCAACACGGTTGAGCAGTGGACCAAGGAAAGGAATCACCACAAGGGGAATCAGCGTTTGATAGCCAATTAGGGCCAAAAAGACAGCAATGAGGGTTGCCAAAATATCAATGAACCCTTGGTAGAGCCACTGCCATTCCCCACCCACAAACCAATCATCACCAATGACTTGAACAGCCCAGAAAGCAGCAATGATAAGCGTTACCCCCAGAACGAGGCTCAAGCAGGCAGGTAACAATAGATAGCCCCAAAGACGATAACGGGCGATAAAAAAAAGACCACGACCAAAGGCAAAGAAACCCGCCTGAAACCGCTGTCCTGCTGACCAAAGCTGCTTGATCACTCAATTGTTCTTCTAGAAGCCCCTAGGAAAATCCTAGCCTATCCACGGCGGGGCGGTGTTCCTTCATCATCCGGCGGCGGCGCATCGGCAACAAAATCAGGGGTATTGACCTGTTCAGCACGGGAAACTGGCGTTGCTGTCGGTCGCCATAGCCAACTGGTCAACAGTCCAAGGGTGAGAAGTCCCACCAGGAGGGGAATGAATAGATCCGTCATCGTTGTTCGCCTCATTGAAGTCATTATTGTACAGAATCGGAGGAATCTCTCTTGAGTGCTGGCTCTCTTGACGCAGTGGGACTCTTGTAAGTTCCAGTGCAACTCTTTCGCAAGAATTGAACACACTCAAAACGGTTAAACCTGCTCGCTGTAGCCGCAGAGTTTGAGCTATCGTTGAAGTGGCTGCCTTGGGTGATAAGAGCAATGCCCCTGTCTCCCTTTTGGATTTGGTTAATTGTTGCCATCATTCTTTTTGTGATGGAGCTTGTTTTGCCGACGGCTTTTATGGAAGCCACTCTCGGCCTCAGCGCCCTGATTGTTGCCTTTCTCTCGTTTCTGATTCCCAGCTTTTCAATACAGATTCTCCTCTGGATGGTGCTCTCTGTTGTGGTGGTCTTTCTCCTGCGGCGGTATCAACCAAAGCGAGTTCCCCCCGTACTCAAGGAAGCCGCCGAGGCGGAAACACTTACGAAAATCCCCGCTGGCGAGACGGGGCGAGTGCTGTACGAAGGGATCTCTTGGCAAGCTCGCTGTGATGATCCCCGCTTGGCCATTCCCGAGCATCAGCGGGTGATTATCATTGGCCGTCAGGGAACGACGCTGATTGTGATGCCCGAGGATGCTATTCAGTCCTAGGGGGCGATCGCCGTTTCTTGCGGTGCGTGGTGGCTGGATCAATGGGAAAACCGGCAAGGGGAACCACCTGCTCAAGGCGTTCTTTCTCAAGCCGTTTTAATTCCGTGTAATCTACCCAGTGGATACAGTCAACGGGACAGGTATCAATGGCTTCTTGAATCAGTTCGAGGGGGTCACCATCTTGGCGTACAACCCGCGATCGCCCGTAGTTCGGCTCAATGTAGAAAGTATTACGAGCCACATGGGCACAGTGTTTGCAGCCAATACAGGTAATTTCATCGACATAGACACCGCGTTGGCGATGGGTTCCTCCGAGTTCAGGTTCGTAGCCGCTGCGAGGTTTACTTTGGCGCAGTTGGCCGCCAAGCTCTGGTTCTAAGCCAAGGGGCTGACCCATCTGCCTATCCATTATTTTGACCGGCTAGGAACGCCAGCGTTGCAATACGAGCTTGACACTCCCATCGGCCTGCTGTTCTGTGGCCTGCACTTGAAAGCCCTGTTCAGTAGCGGATTGCAACACCGCATGGTAGGCATAGCGCTGAGTGACTTTATTCAAGAAGCGATCCACTGACCATGCCTGCTGCCAAAACTCCAAATCCGCCACTAGCTCATACTCAGTGCCATTCCAGCGAAAGCCAATGTCATAGCCATTATCTTGGGGAACAACGACTTGGGCCGTTTGGGTTTGACCGCGAAAGCCGCGCACTTCTTGGCAGCCAGATTGCCATGGTAGGCCCAAGTCCGTTAGGGCAGCCTGTAGGGCGGGTAAACTGCGAATTTGGGTTTTGATTTGGCTGAAGTGCGACATGGATCACCAATCCTCAACGATTACCACTGGGAGGGGACAGATTGAACAACCAATTGATTTTCTTCCTCTTGGGGAGCGTAGTATTCTGCGGTGGGCTGTTGGCTAATGACACACCCCAGTTGCGCTTCAATGGCAGCAGTCACCTCAGCACAGGATGCCCCAGAAATGCCCGTCACTGTTTCAACGACACGGCCATCGGGATAAATCACAAATTCAAGGGTTTCTAGCATTGGCACAACCTACCCACTCGCAGCTATGACTAACCGCTCACGAGGATAAAATTCAAGTCCTAACCTATGGAACTCATTGTGACGAAGGCTAACCAAAGGAGTCAAGGTCTTTAATAAACTTTACACTCCGCAGCAGTTTCCCCCGGATGCCTGAAGAACTGAAGAATCAGTCATCTATAGAGCCAAGTCTGCGTCGAGAATTGATAAGAGATATGTAGATTGCTTTTCTTGGACGGGACGGCGGCCTCAGGGCGATCGCGACCTCACTCAATCCCTCTGGAAAAGGCGGTATGATATTCAGAAATTCGTTTCGCCTTAAACCCTCAGAAAACCATAAAAAACGATAAAACAGTTATTCTGAGACAGGTAGGCGTGTACAAAGAGCGTCTTGGGAGTCAGATCAACGACAATATTGTCAGTATCAAGGTAGCCTTTTCTAACGTTACAGATACATTGATTGTGATGATGGATAGCAATGGTAAGATCACAGGTATTGATTTCCCTGCAGCGCCTGATGACCTGTCTGCTCAGCCTCTGCTTTCGCCCTCTCGGCCTTGACCTTTATGCAAGAACGGCGTAGTTCTCCTGCACCTGAATTATCTTTACAAAATACGCCCTTTTTTCGCGACTTACCCCAGGCAGTGGTGGAGAAAGCACTAGCCCATGTAGTGACACGTCAGCATCCCGCCAACCGAGTCATCTTGCTGGAGAATGATTGGGGCACATCGGTTTACTTTATCCTCAGTGGCTGGGTCAAAATTCGCACCTACAACATTGATGGCAAAGAAGTCACCCTGAATATCCTCGGGCCCGGCGAACTCTTTGGCGAAATGGCCCCCCTAGAGGAAGTGCCCCGCTCAACGGATGTGATTACCCTAACACCGACAGTTGTGGCCAATATGCCCGCGACGGATTTTGTCAATCTTGTCAATACGGAACCTCAAGCGGGCATACGCCTCGCCAAGTTGATGGCACGACGGCTTCGGCAACTGAATCGGCGGCTGCGGCTGCGGGAATCGGATAGTACGTCAAGGGTGGCCGATATTCTGCTGTTTTTGGCGGATGGTCAAGGGCGACAGGGAGCCGATGGCCTAGAAATTCCCAATCTACCCCACCGTGAATTAAGTAGTCTCAGTGGCATGGCGCGGGAAACGGTGACACGGGTGCTTGGGAAACTGGAGCGCAAGGGCATTATTCGCCGCAATCAAGAGAGCTTGTGCATTACGAATCTACGTGCCTTAGAAAGTTTACTCCTTTAGGACTAAGAACAATAATGATTGCCCTGAAGAGGATGGCAGCAAGTAATGCCCAATGCTCCAGCCAATGAACACTCCTAAAATTGCCATTTGAATCAGCACTAGCATAATTTGCCAGTTCTGGTAGCCAGCGGCTTTCATTTCAATGCGCACGAGAATTTCGGTGCCAATGAGAATGGCAATCACACTAAAGACATGAAAGGCAATAATGGCAAGGGTGACAGCGGTACTCAGCACTAGTACTGTAAAGAGACTGGGGGTGCCCACGCGCATAATTAAGCTACTAAAGATACTTTTAGGGTTGCTCTGGCGCGATCGCAACAGGCTAGAGGTGCCACCCACGACAAACACTGTCAGAATTGCTGCCAAAAAAGAGGCATAGGCTGACCACATCCAAGGATAGGCAGACAAATACCAGCCCACGAGGACGTAGCCCAGAACCACCAGCAACAGTAGAGCAAGGGGAAACTTGGTATAGTCTGGCGATGCGCTCATCGCTAACGAGGTGCAAGGTGCGTACAAATCCACTCTACGGCAGCGGCTAAATCTGCTGCAATGTAATCGGGTCGACTGGCGTGCTGGTAACTCCCCTCAAGAACGCGATCGCCAAAGCCGGTTTGTACTAAAATCCCATAGCAGCCGGCATTCCGCGCCAGATCAATATCGGTGGCTTTGTCCCCCACCATGACACTGCGGCTGAGATCTAAATCATGATCCCAAGCGGCCGCTACGAGCATTCCTGTATTGGGTTTGCGCCATGTTGTCCAACCCGCATAGTCGGCAACCACTCCCCCTTCAGGACGGCTGAGATCAGGACAGAAATAAACCGCATCCAACACCGCACCAGCACTGGCGGCTAGCAACTCCTGAAGTCTGTGGTGCAGGGCATAGACATGCTCAATGCTGTAATAATCCCGCGCCGGACCCGACTGATTGGAAGCTAAACAGCAAAACCACCCCGCATCATTGAGCCGTCGCACTGCCTGAGCCACACCGGGGATGAGCTGTAAGTCCTCAAGGCGGTGAATATAGCCCACCTCTTGGTTCAGTACGCCATCGCGATCGAGAAAGACAGCCGGTCTAGCCATGGCGAGCCGCCTCAATCACGGCTGAGACGGGAATATCGGCCATGTTGCCAGTAGGGGATTTAACGGCTCGAAAGCGCGGATCGTTGGGCAGGAGTTTGGCAGGATCCGTAGGGCCAAAAAGCGCCACAAGGGGAGTCCCCACCGCCACGCCAATGTGCATCGGGCCACTGTCGGTACAGAGAATCTGTTGTGCCTGTTGCATTAAAGCCGCAAGTTTACGCAGATCAGGGGGATGGCTAATTGCAAGGTTGGTGAGAGTTTGTGTCAGGGCACCCACCCATGCCTGATCCTCAGGGCCACAGACCACAATGAAGGGCAGGTGCGGCTCCTGCTGTTGCAGCGCCTGGATGACTTCAGCCCAAGCAGTGGGGGGGTAAATTTTGTTAATCCCCTTTGTGAGGGCCATTTGACTAGAGCCGCCGTGCAAAAGGCGATAAGCACCAGAAATGCCTAGGCGTTGCCGCTCTGCAGTTGCCCATTGCCTATCTTCTTCGGCAATCACTGCCTTGGGTAGGGGACAAGGGGTAGTAATGCCAAAGGCCTTGAGCAAATCGTGGTAGGTGGCGGCGCTGTATTGATCAAGGTTGACAGGTACCGCATCGGTGAGAAACCCCAAGGGATTGAGCTTCGCAAAGCCCACGCGCTTGGGAATCCCCGTCAGCCACAGCAAAAAGCGCACCGCCTTACTGCGCCCCAAGGAGAGAATGGCGTCGTACTCCCCATCCCGCAACATACCAATCAGGTTTACCCAGTCAGCCAAGGCATTGCGGTCTTTGAAGTCAAAGGGAATCACTTGGTGGACTGTAGAACTCAGTTGGTAGGCAGCAACCGCACGGGGTTCAACAACCACATCAATTTGACTATTCGGAAAGTGGGTTTTGAGGTCGTCGAGGGTAGGAAAAAACAAAATTTGATCCCCAATACCCCCTGGCACCAGCGCCACAATATTTTTCATCAGCGACCTCCAACAGCAAAAAGCCTTGAATCCAAAGCCCCATAAAAGCCACTGCGTTTCCAGAAGAAGACCACTTTGCAGGGCTTGATCCAAGACTGAGCCATTGCTGGCTGATTCAGCATAAATGGTGGATTCTGGTTGACCACAGACACATCCATAGGGCTAGATTCCTTGGGCAGTATTGAGGAGGCTTAGCTTCAATTTTAAAGGCTAGCGTCTTTTCCCAAATGTGGACATCAAAGCCCCCCTAGTTCCCTGTTGTTCTAAAAACGGGCGCCGATACCAATGCGTGCTAAGGGATAGCCTGCACTAGAAAAACTTGCCCCTGCATCAATAATCACCGGTCCGATTTGGTGGGCTATAGCCATCCCGGCTGCACTGTATCCACCGTAGGTTGCAAATCCCACATTAAATGTGGTTTGACCAGAACGTGCCGGCACAATCGGCATGAGTGCTGCTGCCGAGGCAATGCCCGCAAAAGCCTCTCCCCGTAATTGATTGATTTGAGCATCGGTGTAGGCATTCGCTGCTCCCAAGGCCACTGCTCCCATGCCGTCAACATAGGCTTTATTGACAGCATCCGTTGGATTGATGGGGGTGGCCACATTGGTAATGCGGCGTTCTGCTCCTGGGGCGCCCACAGAAACCGTGTTGGGAGCTGTTGTTACAGAGCCAGCGCCAATGGCCACACTGTTGGGATGGATGGCCTGTGCCGATGGGCCAAAGGCAATGGCATTATTGGCACCCGTCGTTGAATTGTTGCCAATGGCAATACTATTAGCACCCCCAGGGTTAGCAGCATTTCCCAAAGCAATGTTACCGCACGTTACTGTTGCGTTAGTGATTGAACAAATTCCAGTAGCAAACAGTTGGTTGATGAGGGCAGAGAGCTGACTGCCATTGATTGCATCCGTACTCGTTGGTGCAATGATGCCAGGCGCAACATTGACAACCTTGCGTTCAGCACCGGGGGCACCAACAGACACAACATTGGCCTGTGTTGTTACAGAGTTTGCCCCAATGGCCACACTGTTGGCATGTTGAACTGTGGCACCTCTACCAATGGCCACACCATCAGTAGCACCACCCACGACTTGGGCAGTCTGACCAATTGCAATACTATCAGCCGGGTTTGCAGTACTTTGGTGGCCAATGGCAATACTACGAGCCCCCAGCGCTTGGTTGCCAGAGCCTACAGCGGTGGCGTTTGCTGCATTTGCTTGGTTCAAAAACCCCATTGCGGTGCTGTCAGCTCCTTGGGCTAGGTTCTGCCTCCCCACAGCGGTGGCATTGTTTTGGGTGGCTTGGTTGCCCGAACCCATTGCGGTGCTGTCAAGCCCTTGGGCTAGGTTCTGCATCCCCACAGCTGTAGTGTTGTCTGCATTGGCTTGGTTCACAAACCCCATTGCGGTGCTTCTATCTCCTTGGGCAGTGTTTGCAAAGCCAACCGCGCTGCTCTGAACTCCTTGGGCGGTGTTTTCAAAGCCAACTGCGCTGCTGGCATCTCCCAAGGCGTCGTTATCATACCCCATTGCGGTGCTTCTAGTTCCTTGGGCAGTGTTTGTAAAGCCAACCGCGCTGCTCTGAAATCCTTGGGCTTGGTTACCAGAGCCTACGGCGGTGGCGTCCTGTTGAGTGGCAAAGTTCTGTCTACCCACGGCGGTGGCATTTGCTTGGGTGGCTTGGTTGCCTGAACCCATTGCGGTGCTGTCAGACCCTTGGGCAGTGTTTGTAAAGCCAACCGCGCTGCTTTGAACTCCTTGGGCTTGGTTGCCTGAACCCATTGCGGTGCTGTCAAGCCCTTGGGCTTGGTTACCAGAGCCTACGGCGGTGGCGTTTACTGCATTGGCTTGGTTCACAAACCCCACAGCTGTGGTGTTGTCTGCATTGGCTTGGTTCACAAACCCCATTGCGGTGCTATTAGCTCCTTGTGCGGTGTTTGCAAAGCCAACCGCGCTGCTCTGAACTCCTTGTGCAGTGTTTGCAAAGCCAACTGCGCTGCTGTCATTTCCCAGAGCTCGGTTCACAAACCCCACAGCGGTACTGTTGTCGCCAGGGGTCAGGTAGGTGTTGCTAGTGCCATCATAATTATTCTGCATCCCCACAGCGGTGGCATTTGCTGCATTCGCTGAATTCTGCATCCCCATCGCGGTGGCATTTACTGCATTGGCTTGGTTCACAAACCCCACAGCTGTAGTGTTGTCTGCGTTGGCTTGGTTCACAAACCCCATTGCGGTGCTATTAGCTCCTTGTGCAGTGTTTGCAAAGCCAACCGCGCTGCTCTGAACTCCTTGTGCAGTGTTTGCAAAGCCAACCGCACTGCTGTCATTTCCCAGAGCTTGGTTCGCAAACCCCATTGCGGTGCTATTAGCTCCTTGTGCGGTGTTCACAAACCCCACAGCTGTAGTGTTGTCTGCATTGGCTTGGTTCACAAACCCCATTGCGGTGCTTCTATCTCCTTGGGCTCGGTTCTGCATCCCCACAGCGGTACTGTTTTCGCCAGGGGTCAGGTAGGTGTTGGTGGTGCCAATATAATTATTCTGCATCCCCACGGCGGTGGCATTTACTGCATTCGCTGAATTCTGCATCCCCACAGCAGTGTTGTTATCACCCTCGGCTCGGTTCTGCATGCCAATGGCGGTGTTGTTACTGCCAGTTGTATTCGTAGTGCCATCAGCAACGTTTTGATAACCGACTGCGGTATTGTTATTGCGAGCTGCGTTGGCAAAAGGACCTGATCCACTGGGTGTTCCAGTTGTGCCGACTTGATTTTGTGCTCCTAGGGCAGTGTTATTGTTGCCTTTGGCTTGATCTTCTGGAATTGACAAATTCAAATTACCGTCATTGTTGCCAATTGTGTTGTTAGAGCCAAAGGCATGATTTTGAGAATTAACGGTGTTGATCCTGTTGTTAGTACCAACAGCGGTGTTTGTGGTATTTATGTTTGACCCAAGGTTATTGTTGCTACCGATCGCATGATTGGCGACAGTGCCACCATTTACTGTGTTGCTAATACCAACAGCAATAGACCGTTGCAAGGCAGGGAGTAAATTGTTATTTGCGCCACAAATTAGGTTGTCGTTCGCTCCACCACCGGTAGAATTGAAGGAACCACTAGGATTCCCACAGTCTAGAGTTTGAGACAATGCAGGTGTGGTGACCAGAATAATGTGCACTGTTGTGCTAACAACACAAGCCAAAACGGGGTGTAGTCTTTTGCACATGAGGATAGGCCTCCCAAGGTTAAGGTGTAAATACAACAGTCAAGTGCTTTGTAGAATTTTGCACTTTCCTATGGGCTACTCTTTCCTTAAACCCAAAAAGACACAAGTCCTACAGTCGCTAAAAAAGCGAAGGAAAACCTTGCCTTTTTGGTATCCCCCGTTAGCTCACTATTTAAGTAACTCTAGTCAGACTTCGCTTAATTGTCAAGCTTAGTCAAGCACAATTTAGATTTTTTTCGTTTTTAATCAACCTCATCAGTTCCTGATCGCCCGTTGCAGGCGATCGCGCCATGCCAAGGCAAGGGTGAATTCTGTAAAAGGAATGCGATAACAGTCTCCTGTAAAGGTTTCTAGCACCAGTTGAATTGCTCCTTTAGAATGAGTAGTTTGTGTGTCAATTCGTTGACCGTTACACTCAATCCAAATGTTTTGAATAGTTGATAATTCACAAGTTTGCAAATGAATAATGCCCTGTTGGGTAGGGCGTCCCCACGTCAAGCGATCGCCCTGTTGACCGAGGACAGCGGCAATGTCATATTTACTGGTTTCAAAATTTTTTGCCCACTGGCGATAGTGTTCCACCTTCCGGTACTCGACCCAGCCCAACCGTGCCAGCACGATAAAAATAGCCAATAGGGGTAACCAGAGCAGACCGTGACTCATCGATTCACCAATAACTGCCGCCGCAAGACATCGAGGGCATTCATAGCACTGAGATGCCGCACCCAATCCCGTCCCCGTTGACCACTAAAGCGAAATTCACGGGTCATGACCTCGCCATTGGGCAGTGCCACGCCAATATACACCAATCCCACTGGCTTACTGAGCGTCGCGCCGCCGGGGCCAGCAATCCCGGTAATACTGACGCCCCAGTCACTGCCTAAACGCGTTTTCACGCCTAAAGCCATCTGGGCAGCCACCACGGCACTCACGGCACCTTCTTGCTCTAAGTCCTCAGGATTGACCCCCAGTAGAGTTACCTTGACATCATTGGCGTAGGCAATTACGCCCCCCTTAAACGAGAGGGAACTCCCCGGCAAACGGGTTAGCATCTCCCCAAGGCCACCGCCGGTGCAGGACTCTGCCACTGCCACTGTTTGCTGTCGTTCCTGAAGCAGCCGCGCTACCGCACTGGCAAGGGTATCCTCATCCGCACCGTAGCAATCTAGGCCGACAATTTGGCGGATTTCTGCTTCAACGGGTTGAATCAATTGCTGGGCTTCTGCTTCGTCCTTGGCACGGACGGTAATGCGGAGGCGGGTTTCCCCATTGCTGGCATAGGGCGCCACCGTGGGATGCTCACGGGCAATTTGGGCAGCCACTTTTTCCGCAAGTACCGATTCAGGGATGCCCCAGAAACGCAGCACACGGCTGTAAATCACCTCTTTTCCCCAGCCCTGGGAGCGCAAAAAGGGCACCGCAGTTTCTTGCCACATCTGCTTCATTTCGGCGGGAACACCGGGAAAGGTGAGAATTGTCAGACCCGTGCGCGGCTGCCAAATCATACCGGGGGCACTGCCAATCGGGTTGGGCAAAATCTGGGCGCCCGCAGGCAGGAGCGCCTGTTTACGGTTACTGGGACTAAAGCCGCCGCGATGGGCATACTTGCGTTCTAGGTCAGTAATAATTTCCGGGCGTTCTTCAAGGGGGGCTTGAAAGAAATCCGCTAGGGTTTCCGTTGTCAGGTCATCGGGCGTGGGGCCAAGGCCACCCGTGAAAATCAATAGGCGGGCGCGATCGCAGGCAATAGCGACGACTTTCTTAATCCGCGTGGGATTGTCGCCAACGACAGTTTGGTAATAGTGGGGAATACCCAAGCTCGCCAGTTGTTGCGCTAAAAACTGGGCATTGCTGTTGAGAATTTCCCCCAGCAGCAATTCTGTGCCCACGCAAATAATCTCTGCGCTCATTGTTTCAGTCATCTTCGTTGTTGCGCACCCGTTCCCATACATACCAAGCGGCAAAGCCCATCAAAAGGGAGGCAGCCACGGCATAGCCCCATCCCCCCGGCAAACCAGCCAAGGCCAAGGCCAGACTCCCCACCCATAGCGTTAGGCAATAGATAAACAGCACCGTCATCCGCTGAGAAAGACCAGCCTTGAGCAAGCGATGGTGCAGATGACCCTTATCGGGGGCAAAGGGAGACTGCCCTTTCAGGAGGCGGTTAAAAACAACGGTTGAGGTGTCCACAATAGGCACAGCCAGAATCAATAGGGGCAGCAAAATTGCCACCGCTGTGTAAGCCTTCACAAGGCCAATCACCCCCAAGCCAGCAAGGGTAAAGCCCATGAAGTAGGCACCACCATCGCCCATGAAAATTTGGGCAGGATTGAAGTTATAGCGTAGAAACCCCAAGGCACCTCCTGCCAAGGCAGCTGCCAATAGTCCTGCCTCCGGCTCCCCCATCAGCATACAGACAAACAGCATTGCTGAGGCAGCAATCCCCGACACCCCTGCTGCTAGCCCATCTACCCCATCAATGAAGTTAATGGCATTGGCAATGCCCACTAGCCACACTGTGGTCAGGGGCAAACTGAGCCAGCCGAGGTCAACAGTTCCCACCAAAGGCACTGTGATAATGCGAATTTTGACCCCCACCGCCCAGACAATACCCGCCACCAGAAATTGCAGGACAAGGCGTAGAAGCGCTGGTAAAGTCAGCAGATCATCCGCTAGGCCAATGAGGAAAAAGGCCACCCCGCCAAGAGTGACCCCCCAAATTTCATACTCCGCTGGCTGGGGTAAAACACCAAATCCGCCGGCATTCCAGACAATCAGCAGTGCCACCAGATTACCAAGAAAAATGGAGACGCCACCGAGGCGCACCATTGGGCGGGTGTGAATTTTGCGTTCATTAGGTCTATCCACAAACCCTGCCTTCTGGCCAAAGTCATTGACAATGGGGGTGACCAACAGAACAACGGCAATGGCAGCAAGGAAGGCAATCAGGTGGTACAGCATCTGATTAGACCATTGGCAGGATTCCCCCTCAGGCTAGCACTGGTTGCGGCAATTGCAAGTGGGGATAGAGGGGAAATTGAGCACAGAGGGCAGCCACCCGCTCGCGGCAGCGGTTTTTAATCACCTCATCCTCGGGGGCATGCAGGCGATCGCTAATAATTTCGGCGATTTCCGTAAACTCAGCCTCAGTGAAGCCACGGGTTGTCAACGCTGGGGTTCCTAACCGCAGACCACTGGTGACAAAGGGAGAGGCAGGGTCAAAGGGAATCGTATTTTTATTGGTGGTGATATTGATTTCCCCCATCAGGCGATCGGCCTCTTTGCCCGTTAGATTTACCGATCGCAGGTCAATCAGCATCAAGTGGTTATCGGTGCCCCCAGAGACAAGGCGCAGTTGTCGCGCTTGCAGCCCCGCAGCGAGGGCTTGGGCATTGCGGATCACTTGGCCAGAATAGGCTTTGAACTCGGGCTTAAGGGCTTCACCAAAGGCCACCGCCTTAGCGGCAATAACGTGCTCCAATGGCCCCCCTTGGGTACCGGGAAAGACGGCTTTATCGAACTTTTTGCCCAACTCTTCATCACGGGTAAGAATCAGGCCGCCGCGAGGGCCGCGCAGGGTTTTATGGGTGGTGGTGGTGACCACATCGCAAAGGGGCACCGGATTGGGATGGTGACCTGTGGCAACCAAACCGGCAATGTGGGCAATATCGGCCATGAGGTAGGCCCCCACTTCATCGGCAATTTGGCGAAACTCGGCAAAGGGAATGACGCGTGGATAGGCGGAATAGCCGCAGATGATCAGCTTAGGACGGTGCTGCCGCGCCAAATCCCGCACCTGGTTCATATCGAGGCGTTCTGTTTCAGGATGGACACCGTAGTGAACGACGTTAAACCATTTACCAGAAACGTTGACGGGGGAACCGTGGGTGAGATGGCCACCGTGGGACAAGTCCATCCCCATAATCGTGTCGCCGGGATTGAGCAGTGCCAAAAAGACGGCAAAATTGGCTTGGGCACCGGAGTGGGGTTGCACATTGGCGTGGGCGGCGGCAAAGAGTTCCTTGGCGCGATCGATGGCCAGTTGCTCTACTTCATCCACAAATTCGCAGCCACCGTAGTAGCGTTTACCGGGCAATCCCTCGGCATATTTGTTGGTGAGAACTGTGCCTTGAGCGGCCATCACCGCAGGAGAAGTAAAGTTTTCGCTGGCAATCAGTTCAAGGTGTTGCTGCTGCCGCTGGATTTCCCGCTGTACCATTTCAGCGACCAAGGGATCCGTTTGCGCAAGCCAATCAATATGGGTCATTTTATTGTCGATGGAGGGAGATGAACTGCCTTACTATCTTATCGCGGATCGCTGCCTGAGCCTTGGTTAGTTGCTCAGTTGCACGTTCCAGAGTCGGGAGGTTTCGAGGCGATCTAGCCACGTTTCGTAGAATGCCCGATTGGCGGCTTGCTCTTGGGGGTCAGTGGTCGTCCAAGGATAGGGGGCAAGGGCGGTGATTGCCGCTGTGGTGACGCAAAACATTGATTTTTGGAAGGTTTGGCAAATTTTCACGCGCAGATCGTCTTCCCCTCGGCCTTGGCGACGATAGAACTCTAAAAGATAGGGAGGGAGATAGTGGCGCATATCCTGCATGAGCAGTGTGGGAGGAATACCAGCCGCACCCGTGGGAATGGGATCCGCAAACAGGGCGCCATAGCCAAATTCGGCTTGATCGCGGGAAATTTGTTGCGCTTGGGCATTGAAAGAAATGAGGCCAAAGAAGGGGGTACCCCGCAGGAACACCGCTTCGACATAGGGAATGGCGGTGTCAGCTAAAAAGGTAAGACCAGCGCTAGCCGGCAGAATATCGTAAGTTTGGCCGTGAATGGTAACGCTGTAGGTAATGGGGCGATCGGCAGCCGCAATCAGTCCCGCGCGAATATGATCTACGACATCGGGAATGCTGCGAATCTCACCCGCATCGTAGCGATCGCTCAAGGTGAGAAAGATGGGATACATCACCGTCCAAAACTGCCCCAAGCCACTGTAGTAGCAAAGCATCCGCACTGTTTCCAGCAAAAACTCTGGAAAAAGCTGGTTCACGAATTGCATCAGGGGATTGCCCCGCAGTTTAGCGGCGATCGCCTTGGCCGCCAATTGCCGAAATTCTGCCGAATCAAGGAAGGCATCAAGACCGCCGCCCCCATGCCACATCATGGCACGCATACAGTATTCGGCGTATTCGTAGTTAATGCGGTCGTGCCACCAGTGGCGCAGCAGCTTGGGAATGGTAATCTCACCGTTGAAGTATTTGAAAAAGGGAAAGAGCACCAGAAACTGCCGCTGACTAATGTCACAAAGATTTTCGGCATAGGCCTTGAGCACCACCCCATAGCTTTTGAGGATGCCCACCACTTCCATCACATGGGTTGGCGTATCCGGTAACAGGGCTTGACCATTCAGCAACCGCTCTAGGATGGCGGTACGCAGTTCTTGATGCAGGGAGGTTGGAGCAGCAGTAATCAGGGTCATGGTACGGGCAGCGTAGCAACAGCAGTGGTGAGAAGGCTAACGGTGGTTTCACTCCAATGGATCAGCCAGTTAGGAACAATCCCTAAGATCAAGATTAGCGTGGCTAATAGGAGGCTCGGCAGGCGATCGCCCCACGCCACGGGCGGCAAATCCGTCAATTCATTGGGCAAACGACCAAAAAAGACGCGGTTCACCAGCAAGAGAAAATACACTGCCGTTAAGCCCGTCCCCACCATACACAGGAGTGTTTGCACTGGGAAGGTGAGGAAACTACTGCGGAAGATCAGGAACTCCGCCACAAAGCCCACCATGCCGGGGATACCGCCACTGGCCATGACACCGACAATCATCAGGCTACCAATCAGGGGCAACCCCCGCTCAGGGTTCAGCAATCCCCGCAGTACCTCAATGTTGCGGCTGCCAGTTTTTTCATAGACAACCCCCACCAGCAAAAAGAGGAGGGCGGAAATTAAGCCGTGGCTCATCATTTGGGCAATAGCCGCCAAAATACTCAAGGGAGTGGCAGTGGCAGTGGCCAAGAGAACAAACCCCATGTGCCCAATGGAACTGTAGGCCACCATTTTTTTCATATCCGTTTGGGCGATCGCCATTAGGGAACCGTAGAGGACACTGACTACCGCCCAAGTGGCCAACCCCGGCGCCAAAACTTGCCATGCCTGCGGGAATAACTGCACGCCAAAGCGCACTAGCCCATAGGTACCCAATTTCAGGAGTACCCCCGCCAGCAGCACAGAAATCGGCGTGGAAGCTTCAACGTGGGCATCGGGTAACCACGTATGGAAGGGCACGAGGGGAATCTTGATGCCAAACCCCACCAAAATCAGCCCTAGCAAAACCAGCTGTGAACTGAGGGGCAGGGGGGTGGATAACTGGGGGTCAAAGTCAAAGGAGGGGGCATGGGCAAGCCACACCAGTCCTAGGAATCCGGCTAGAAGCAGCACCCCAGAAATGGCCGTGTAAATTAAAAACTTGGTGGCCGCATAACTGCGCCGTGCCCCACCCCAAATCGCAATCAGAAGGTAGAGGGGAATCAACTCCAATTCATAGAAGAGGAAAAAGAGCAGCAAATTATCGGCCAAAAAAGCGCCACTGACACCCGCATTCAACAGCAGTACCAGCGGGTAATACAACCGCGGACGGGGCAGATTGACAGAAGTGGCCAAGAGGGCAATCAGCGTCAGGAAGTTATTTAAGACCAATAGCGGCAGCGACAGGCCATCCACGCTCAGGCGATAGCTCAAGCCCAGTGGCTCCAACCAAGGAATCACCTCGGTTAATTGCGGTGCTGCATTGGCGGGGTCAAATAGACGGGCGATCGCGAGACTGACGACAAGGGCGATCGCCATCACGACAGCGGCTAAACTGCGGTAGGTGCGTCCCAGACTTTCAGCGGGTAACAGGCTGAGGGCAAGGGCACCGAGTAAGGGCACCCAGAGAAGGAAACTTAACAGCGGCATTACAGTAATAGCCATGCGATCGCCCCCCCAAGAATTGCCACACCAATAAACACCAGCAGCAAATAGGCTTGGGATTGACCACTGGCACTGTACTTGAGCAACTCACCCCCCACAAGGGATGCCACACCCGTTGTATTCACAATGCGATCCACAACGTGGCGATCCACCCAAGCGCTGAACTGCGAGAGCGATCGCACTGCCCAAACCACGGTATAGCGATAGAGTTCCTCAATGTAAAGATCGTAGGCTAACAGATCCTGCACAAAGCGCAAGGGCACCTTGATCGGACGTGTCCACTGGCGCTTGAGGGTGACAAAACCCCCAAGGAGAATTCCAGTGCATCCTGACACCACAAGCAGAACCACAATCCACCAATCAATCGTTGTCGGTAACAACTGCACCCGCTGCAAGATAAAGGGCACCAGCACATTCAAAATACTCAGGGTGACCATTGGCACTGCCAGCGGCCAAGGCACTTCAGGGGCACGGCGGGTTTTGGGTTGAGCAGGCCCTAAGAAGACCAAGCGAAAGACACGGGTGAGGTTGACCGCCGTTAGGGTATTAACCAGCAAAATCAGACCCACCAAGCCAAGCTGGGTTTGCCAGTAGTAGTCAATGCCGCGATAAAACGACCAAAAGGCACCCAAGGGCAGACAGCCAATTAGGGAGAGACCGCCAATCACAAAGGCTGAACTTGTGGCTGGCATCCGTCCGCCTAAGCCCCCCAATTCCGTCAAATCCTGACAGTTGGTGGTCATAATCACACTGCCAATACTCATAAACAGCAGTGCCTTGGCGATCGCGTGGGTGAGCAATACAAACAGGGCAAAATCTGTCCAGTTGGTGCCGACACCAATAAACACCAACCCCAGATAGGCGCTCGTCGAGTGGGACAGTGCCCGTTTAATGTCAATTTGGGCAATGGAAACAAGGGATTCACTGATGGCTGTGACTGCCCCAATCAGGATCAGCGCAATGTTTGCCCCCGGGCAGGCCACCAGAATCGGCTGTAGCTTAATGAGAATATAGGCACCCGCCGCCACCACCACTGAGTTGCGCATAATCGAAGCGGGGTTGGGCCCTTCCATCGCTTCATCGAGCCACAGGTGCAAAGGCACTTGAGCACATTTACCCGTGGGACCTGCAATCAAGGCTAAGCCCAGTAAAAAGCCCCAACCGTCTGGTAAATTGGCGTCTTCTGCCCATTGGTAGAGATTGGGAAAATCATAACTCCCCGCAAGGCTGCCGACAGCGACTACCCCCATGAGGAGTAAGATATCCCCCACCCGTTTGGTGAGAAAGGCATCCCGTGCTGCTTTGACCACAAGGGGCTGAGCATACCAGAAGCCAATCAGCAAATAGGTCGAGAGGGTCAGCATCTCCAACAGGCCATAGCTCAGGAGCAGCGAGTTACTGATCGCAATGCCACTGAGGGCCGCCTCAAAAAAGCCCATTAAGGCAAAGAAGCGGGCCATACCCCAGTCCTTTTCGAGATAACCCAGGGCAAAAATCTGGGCGAGGATACTCAGGCCCGTCACCAACTCCATAGCCCCCGTGGTGACACTGTTGATGAGCAATGAAAACGAGAGATCGAGTCCCGGTGCCTGTAGCCAATGCCAAACAATCGTTGCGGTGGCGCCACTGCGAGTTTGTTGCAATAGGAAAAAGCCATGCACAAAAGCAACAACCGTCATCAGCAGATTGAAATAGGCTGCGGGTCGAGGCCCGGTGCGCCGCACAACACCGGTGGCCCAAGGCAACGTCAGGGCTGCACCCACTAAGCCATAACAGGGCACCCACCAACTGGTTTCTAACAGTGAATTTGGCATGGCAAAAATGAACCTTGGCGGTTGAGGACGTTTGCAATACTGCTCTCTTCGTGTATTTTACAGGCTGGGGTTCCGCAGCAGTTTTGAGCCAAATCAATCATGGGGCAAGGATTCACTCTAGGGAAGGTTGAGCAATGGGGGCGATCGCCCTTCCTCGCTATTGTCCTAGCGGTAACGTTTTTTGCCGCCCCACCCGCCCCAGCTCAAACGATTAGCCAGCGGGGAATGGTGACAGCAGCTCAACCCGCAGCAGCAAAAATAGGAAGAGACATCCTCAAGGCAGGGGGCAATGCCGTGGATGCAGCCGTGGCAACCGCATTCATGATCGCCGTCGTTGAACCCTATGCCGCTGGGATTGGTGGCGGTGGCTTTGCCCTTGTGTATCACGCCCAATCTCAAACCCTGCGTGCCCTTGATTTTCGGGAGCGTGCCTCCCTGCAAGCGACACCAACGATGTATCTCAACGCGAAGGGAGAGGTGATTCCCCGCGCCAGTTTGGATGGAGTCTTGGCCGCAGGCACCCCCGGCACCGTTGCTGGCTTAGCCGCTTTGCACCAGCGCTATGGTCAACTGCCTTGGTCGCAGGTGGTGGCACCCGCCATTCAGGCTGCCCAACAGGGGTTTGCGGTTACCCCACGTTATCAGCAGTGGGCAACGATGCGCCAAGCCGTTCTGCAGCACGATGCTACCGCCGCGCGCATTTTCCTCAGGGATGGCCAAGTTCCCCCCTTGGGCACGGTGATTCAACAGCTAGAGTTAGCAAAAACCTTGGGGGCGATCGCCCGCGAGCCGCGCAGCTTTTATGAGGGTTGGATTGCCAGAGCGATTGCCGAGTTTATGGCGCAGCAAGGGGGCAAGATCACCCTAGAGGATTTACGAACCTATACCCCCGTTTGGCGAGAGCCAATTTGTGGCACCTATCGTGCGTTTCAGGTCTGTTCGATGCCACCCCCCTCTGCTGGTGGCGTTGCCCTTGTGCAAATGCTCAACCTCTGGCAACTGTTGCCCCCTGCTTCTACCCCCAGCGATCGCGGTCACTACCTAGCCAGCGTCATGCAAATTGCCTACGCCGATCGCGCCCGTTACCTCGGGGATAGTGACTTTGTGCCGGTGCCGGTCACGACCCTCACCCATCCTCGCTATGCCCAACAGCGGGTTAGCGAAATTCTTCCCCGTCGTGCCCGTCCCCAACGTGCTGTGAGTGCCGCAACCCCAATTCAACTTGCAGAGTCAGACAACACCAGTCACCTGAATGTTGTCGATGCCCAAAGAAATGCCGTTAGCCTAACCTTTACGATCAATGGTCCCTTTGGGGCGGGTGTGGTGGTGCCGCAAACGGGGATTCTCCTCAACAATGAAATGGATGATTTTGCCATTGCCCCCAATCAACCCAACCTCTTTGGTGTGGTTGGTATTCAATCAGAAAACGCCCCCCTAGCCAATGGCATCGAACCGGGCAAGCGTCCCCTTTCGAGCATGAGTCCAACAATTGTGCTAAAGGATCATCGCCTCAATATGGTTTTAGGCTCCCCCGGCGGCAGTCGCATTATTACAACTGTGCTGCAACTGTTTCTGAACGTCGTTGATTTAGGGCAGGATGCCGCCACCGCCGTTGCCCGTCCCCGCATTCATCAGCAGTGGGCGCCGGATACCCTCTTTGTCGAGCCAACGATTCCAAGTTCTTGGATTCAAACGTGGCAGCAGTGGGGCTATCGGGTAGAACAAAGCCGCCCTTGGGGGAATGCCAGCTTAATTCGCGTTTTGGATCAGGGACAATTGGAAGGGGCAGCGGATCCTCGGGGGGAAGGAGCTGCCATGGGTTGGTAGAGGAGAAATATGGCACAGGTGAGTATGGCCGCCTTAGTCGCCGCAGTGCGAGCGGGCCATTGGTTGATTAGTTTTCCCACCGATACGGTGCCCGCCTTGGCCAGTCGGTGCGATCGCGGGGAATTGATCTATGCTGCCAAGGAGCGCCAACTGGCTAAACCCTTGATCCTCATGGGTGCCAATCCTGAGCAACTCTGGCCCTTTGTGCGCGGTAGTGCGGCTGAATGGGAGCAGTGGTCTGCCATGGCGGCGCGTTATTGGCCGGGAGCCGTGACCTTGGTGTTGCCCGCTGCTGAACTTCCTGCGGGTTTGAACCCCCTAGGTACAGGCACGATTGGCTTGCGGGTTCCCGATTGGCCGCCTGCCCAAGCCCTCCTCGAGCAAACAGGACCATTGGCCACCACCAGTATTAACCGTTCAGGTCAGCCGCCACTCATTGAATGGGGGGCGATCGCCTGTGAGTTTCCCCAAGTGCTGACGCTCCACCCGTGGCAGTTACCCCTTACCCCCCCAGAACCTTCAACCGTCGTGCAATGGCAATCGGGGGAATGGTACGTCCTGCGCCAAGGGCGAGTGCAGATTAAAACACCCTAATACTGGGAATCAATTTCCCCAGAGGCGACCCGTTCGAGGAGTTCCTGTAAAATTTTTTCCTCTTCTTCGGAAATTTGGCCATCGGAAAGCACTGCGTCAATAATTTGGCCATGCTCTTCGAGGGTAAGAATTTTATCTTCTAGGGCTTTTTCCACTAGAGCTTTAATTTGGGCTGTATCCATACTGCGACTCCACGTCGTCACTGCCAGTATAGCCTTGATGCCATGAGTATGCTTCAGAACGCTGAAGTTTTTTACTTCGTGGCAGGAAAGTCGGGATCAAAGAGTTGCCCCAGTGTATAGGGGCAGGTTTCAGGGAGATCTGAGTAGTCCAAGGGGGTTTCACGCACCACTAAATCTTTGCCAGATTCATAGGCCTCAGCGATCGCCTGGGGTAAGTAGGGTTGCAGGCTGGGGTTTTGATGGATCAGTTTCTGCACAGCTCGCCGTTGTTCGCGAATGGTTGCTCGCCAGCTTTTACTGCGTTTTTGCGGCTGATAGTCCCACTTCAGGAGATGTCCAATGAGAATCCCGAGGCGATTTTCTAGCTCCCGACGCTCCTGCCGTCCCAAGGCTTCGATTTCCTCTACTAGGTGGGCAATATCAAGATGGCCAAAGTCGCCTGCCTTGAGCAACTTCGCCTGCTCTAGGGTCCAAGCATAAAAGTCCGTGTCATACAGAGGAGAGGTCATGGCCTTTGATGGTGAACTATTCCGTGGGATACAAATCTCGCGGGAAGTCTGGGTCAAGCAATTGTTCTAGGGTATAGGGACAGGTTGGGGGTAAATCTGGATAGTCTAGGGGCGTTTCCAAGCACACTAAGTCGAGTCCTGCCAAATAGGCTTTGGCGATCGCCTTCGTTAGATAAGACTGAAGGCTAGGATTTTCCTCCAATAAATCCTTAATCTCGCGTCGTTGCATCTGAATCGTGACTCGCCAACTTTTACTGCGTCTTTCTGGCTGATACTCCCACTTCAGCAAATGCCCAATCAAAACACCGAGGCGGTTTTTTAGTTCTTGCCGCTCCTGCCGTCCCAAGGCTTCGATTTCCTCTACTAGGTGGGCAATATCAAGATGGCCAAAGTCGCCTGTCTTGAGTAACTTTGCCTGCTCTAGGGTCCAAGCATAAAAGTCGCTTTCATAAAGATTGCTTTGCATGATTTTTGATGAGCAGATCCCCTCCAGCTGCATTTTAGATAATGTACGCCGCAAAAAATTGCCCCAAGCTAGGACTAGCACTCACCAGTGTATGGAAGATGCGACTGCCGGCTTCCTGCCCCGGCTGAATGGGAAACATTCTTTGCCAAGGTTCTGGCGGGTCTAACCATTGCCAGTGGGCACCAGCAGCATGGACAATCGGCCAAGCGGGGGCAACATCCCAAATGCGAGGTGTGCGCTCCACAGCACCGAGGGTATAACCCGCAGCAACGGTCAGCAAGTTGTAACTGGCGGCTCCTAACATGCGAATTTTGCAGGGGAAGGAGCGCTTGAGCACATCGGTACTGCGGGCACAAAGACTAAAAAACGTCTGCAACGTTGGCTCACTGACCTTAACGCGAATGGGTTTCTCATTCAAATAGGCACCGTTGGCATGGTCAGGGGCTTGATAGAAGCCATGAAACGTCTGCTGAAAGCCGGGAACGTGCACATAGCCAAATACGGGTGTGCCTTGGTAGAGCAGACTGAGGGCAATACACCAAATGGGCAAACCATGACTGTAGTTAGTCGTGCCATCAATGGGATCAATGATCCAACACCACTGTTCACCACCGTAGGTATGGTTGCCCTCTTCACTCAGACAGCCGTGGTGGGGAAAGCGTTGTTGCAGCATTTCGGTGATTTTCTGATCGGCCCAAAGGTCGGCGCGGGTAACAAGGCTGCCATCGGCTTTACGATCGCTGGGGGATTGCCCTGTCCACTCCAGCAAACGGGGGGCAACCACCTGTTGAATCTGTTGACAGGTTTGCAGCACCTCAGACCAAAACCCTGAGTTCATTGGCTGTCTCCCACCGCGATACAATGAGCACGTCTGATCCTATACCCACTGGTCAATATCCGTCCCGACTCCCCATGGCACAAACACTGGTCGTCAAAATTGGCACATCGAGCTTAACGGGGGGTAAAGAAGGAAATCTGGCCTTGGCCACCATTGCCCAATTAGTGGAGGTGCTGTGTCACTGTCAACGGCGGGGCGATCGCGTGGTACTCGTCTCCTCTGGGGCGGTGGGTGTGGGTGCTGTGCGCTTGGGCTTAACAGAGCGTCCCCAACAATTAGCCCAAAAACAGGCGGTGGCAGCAGTGGGGCAGGGACACCTAATGCGCATGTACGATGATCTTTTTTCAGTCCTGCGCCAGCCGATTGCCCAAATCCTCGTGACGCGGCAAAATTTTGTGGATCGCCAGAGCTACCTGAATATCTACAACACGTTCCAGGCGCTGTTTGAACTGGGCGTCATCCCCATTGTCAATGAAAACGATACGGTGGCGGTGGATGAACTCAAGTTTGGCGATAATGATACCCTCTCAGCCCTTGTGGCGAGCCTTGTAGAAGCCGATTGGTTATTTTTGCTCACGGATGTCGATCGCCTCTACTCAGCAGATCCGCGCATTGATAAAACAGCCGTTCCCATTGAGCGGGTGGTCTCCTTAGCCGAGTTAGCCCAAACGATTCAAATTGGTGCTGCTGGCTCCCCTTGGGGTACCGGGGGCATGGCCACCAAAATTCGGGCTGCCGAGATTGCCACCGAAGCTGGCGTACGCACTGTCATTACCGATGGGCGATCGCCCACCAACCTGCTAAAAATCCTTGCGGGTGAACCCTTGGGCACCCACTTTGAACCTCGTCCCAAAACCATCAATGCCCGCAAACGCTGGATTGCTCGTGCCCTCATTCCCAAAGGCGAGTTGTGGCTCGATGAGGGTGCCGTTAAGGCCATTACTGTGGGTGGCAAGTCTCTTTTGGCAGCAGGCATCACCCGTGTTGCAGGGGAGTTTCAAGCCCAAGATGCCGTGAAGCTCTGTGACCCCACAGGCACTGAAATTGCCCGTGGCCTTGTCAACTACAACAGTGAAGAAATCCGGCGTGTGCAGGGGCAACAGTCCAGCGAACTAGCCAAGATCCTCGGCTATGCCGCTGCCGATACAATTGTCCACCGCGACAACTTGGTGGTGACCCTGTAACCGTGCTTTATCGCCCCAAAAAGAACGATCGGTAGCAAGTGCGGTAAAATTACTCACTAACTGTGACGGTTTATGCAGCGATTGGGGGTAGGTTTTGCATCTGGCATAGCCACACCAAGGAGGGCGTATCCCTCTAGGACAGTACCTGATGGGCGAAAGGACACGTATGGTTCAATTCCACATCCAACCAGATAGCGAAATTCCTGCTTCAACTCAGCTCTTTAATCAAATTAGTTTTGCGATCGCTGCACGGCAATTTCCGCCGGGGTATCGCTTGCCCAGTACGCGGCAGCTGGCCATGCAAACTGGATTGCACCGCAACACGATCAGCAAAGTTTACGAACGCCTTGAAGCTGCTGGTTTAGTCGTGCCCCAAGTGGGGTCGGGCATCTATGTGCGTGCCCTCGGCCAAGAGGAAACCCGTCCTCGCCAACGCCGACCCGCTGTTGTGCCTGTGCACCGCATTGTTCAAGAAAGCGTTGATACCCTCCTCGAAATGGGCTATTCCCTAAGTCAAATTCGCGAGTTATTCCTTGCGGAGATTGATGCCCGCCAAAAAGCCGGGGTGAGGGTTTTGGTGACGGTGCCCCGCCACGATCAAGGGGCTGGCGAACTGATTGTTCAGGAACTGCAACAACTGCTGCCGATTCCCGTCGAGCTGATTTTTCTTGAAGACTTAGAAACCGTCCTTGATGGCGATACCTCTGCAACTGTCGTTACCGTGCGCTATTTTGCCAGCATGACGGAAGCCATCACCCGCGATAAGGACGTGCGAGTATTTTTCATCGACATCTACAACTACCAGCGGGAACTGGAAGTGGTACGGCAATTGCCGAAAGGCTCCTGCTTGGGGTTGGTCAGCCTCAGTTCCGGTACCCTTGGTGTCGCAGAGGTGATGATCCACAGTTTGCGGGGGGATGAGCTACTCTTGGTGACGGCTCAAGCCAACGATAGCTATAAGCTCAATGCCTTGGTGCACCGTGCCCATACGATCATTAGCGATCGCGCCAGTGGGGAACGGGTCAAAGCAGCCATTGCGGCGGCCCGCCATGAGTTGATTCGCATCCCCCGTCTCATTTGCTGCGAAAGCTACATTGATCCGCAGTCGGTCGAACTGCTGAAACGGGAAATTGGTCTGACGGAAGATCTCCCCCTCGAAGCTAAAGCCTCTTGACTCAGGGATTGAGATCATTCAGGCTATGGGACAATTGCACGGTGATTGCCTGGTTTTTTGCTTGATTGTGCATTGCATCCAGTTGTAGGTTCGTAAGATAACCTAAGCCAGCGGCTAGACCACAGTACAGGAGGCCGACGGCACTGAGTTTTGGCCAATGCAAGCTCATAAAACGCCACATGAGTTGACTCCTCGTTGACAGAACCACACCACATAAATCAAGACCCCTGCTGCCAGCCCAAAACCCAGCCCTCTTCACAGGGATGGAACACAGTTAAAACGATGAAAGTCTCTATAGGAGAGAAGCCCCCTTTGTGTCCCCCATGTTTTAGAACAGGACTGTACCTAGGAAATCTCTGGAGAACTTCCTAAGCAAGGGAACGCGGTTTGCGAGTAGGGGTCACACCTAAAAAGTTATTTCCAATTCTACTGATTGCGCTAAGAACCGTACTAAGCGTGTTACAGTTATTAAATTTTATGAAATATGCAGCAAAGTCCTGAATTTGTAAGGACTTGAGAAAGATTAAAGAAGTCTTCTAAAATCATCTAGAAAATGTTAATTATTTTTTTATTTTGGCTCAGCCAGCAAGCGTGGATACCCTGCCTTTGGTACGCATTGTGCTCGTTGAACCCCAAGGGGAGATCAATGTCGGCAGCATTGCCCGGGTGATGAAAAATATGGGGTTACAGCAGTTGTGGATTGTCAGTCCCCGCTGTGATCCCAAGGGAGAGCTAGCCCGTCGCTGGGCGGTTCATGCAGAGGATGTGCTCCAGCAAGCCAGAATGACGGACTCCCTCGCAACGGCACTGGCGGATTGTCAGCGGGTCTTTGCCACGGTGGGGCGAGATGTGGCGGATTTGGCGTTACCTCTGTGGACACCGCGTCAGGCGGCACCGCAACTGTTGGCTGTCCCGCAGTCGGCACTGGTCTTTGGTCGCGAGGATCGGGGACTCACGAATGCAGAATTGGAGTGTGCCCATGGTTTGGTGCAGATTCCTACGGCTAATGCTTATCCATCTTTGAATCTGGCGCAAGCTGTTGCCGTATGCTGCTATGAGTTGTGGTTGACGGCCTGCGACAGCGCGGGAACTTTTTCCCAAGGGTCTGCCGTCCCCTTTGAGCAGTTGCAGGGGTTTTATGACCATTTAGAGCAGGTGCTGCTCCAGATTGGTTTTTTGTATCCCCATACCGCTGCTAGTCGTATGGCCAAGGTGCGATCGCTCCTCGGGCGCGCCTACCCCACGGCTGCTGAAGTAGCGCTGTTGCGGGGCATACTGCGTCAGGTGGAGTGGGCGATTCAGCACGCAGCCACGATTGCTTCGGACACCTTCCCTCTACAGTAAATGGCATGGTTGCTCAGTCGCGTTCAATGGTTCCGTCCTCTACTCTTTCCTCACTGTCTCGTCCAGCACCGCTTCCTAGCCCAACGCCTCCCCGTCCCAATTTGTTCTTAATGACTTTTCGCTTTGGCGTCAGTGTGGTTGCCCTTGCCACCATAGTCGGCACACTGCTGTCGGTGTTGCAGCCTGAAAAACTGTCCCTAGAGACCACGGCCAGTCAGGCGATCGCCCCCGAAGCACCAATCCCCAACTTGCCCCCAGAACGTCCCCTGACAAACCTGCAACAGCAAATTCAGCAATTAGTGAGCCGTCAACCCAATCTGGCCGCGGGGCTGTACTTTTTTAACCTCGACTCCGGGGCATCTCTGAATGTAGGCGGCGATGCGGTCTTTCCAGCGGCCTCTACGATTAAATTTCCCATCCTTGTTGCCTTTTTCAAGGCGGTGGATGAGGGACGAGTCACGCTCCATGAACGCCTGACGATGCGCCCCGATCTGATTGCTTCTGAGGCGGGCACATTGCAATACCAAAAGCCGAATTCCCAGTACCCCGCCCTTGAGGTGGCCGATTTAATGATTACCATTAGCGACAACACGGCAACGAATATGATTATTGATCGCCTTGGGGGCGCCGCCGTGCTCAACCAACAGTTTCAGGAATGGGGCTTAGAAAATACGGTGATCAACAATCTGCTACCGGATATGAAGGGCACCAACACCACTAGCCCCCGCGACTTGGCAACGCTGATGCTGAAAATTGGTCAGGGGGAAATTGTCTCCCCCCGTAGTCGCGATCGTCTGCTGGACATTATGCGGCGCACGGTCACTAATACCCTCTTGCCCGCTGGTCTTGGCAAAGGGGCCACCATTGCCCACAAAACTGGCGATATTGGTATTGTGGTGGGAGATGCGGGCATGGTGGATATGCCCAATGGCCAACGCTATGTGGCAGCAATGATGGTGAAACGCCCCTACAATGATCCCCGAGGTAGTGAACTCATTCGCCAAGTCTCGCGCATGGCCTACCAAGCCTTCGAGAAACTTCCCCCTCCTCAGCCCTAGATGTCGCAGCCACTCCTGACCTTAGAGAATGTGTGCCGCTACTTTGGCGGCCTCAAGGCGGTTGATCGCGTGTCCTTTAGCGTGGCAACGGGGGAGATTTTTGGCATTATTGGCCCCAATGGCGCTGGTAAAACCACCCTTTTTAACCTGCTGACGGGGTTAATTCCTCTCACCTCAGGAGAAATTCAGTTTCAGCAGCAGCCCCTGCACCTGCTTAAGCCCCACCAGATTGCTGGGTTGGGCATTGCTCGCACCTTTCAAAATATTCGCCTCTTTCCAGAGATGAGTGTTTGGGAGAATGTGCGCATGGGACAGCATCTCCATGCCCCTGCCAGTTTTTGGGCAAACCTCTGGGGAGCAGCCCCTGTACGGTATGCTCAGGAGCGCTTGGAAAACCGCGCCAAGGAACTTCTCTACTGGGTGAATCTCTATGAGCGGCGCCACGAGCGGGCAGGCAACTTACCCTATGGTGAACAACGCCGCCTTGAACTGGCGCGTGCCTTGGCACTGCAACCCCGCCTGCTTTTGTTAGATGAACCCGCTGCGGGTATGAACCCCAAGGAAAAGCAAGACCTCTGTGAGTTAATTCGCCGCCTCAAGGAGACCTTTGACCTGACGGTGATTCTCATTGAGCACCATGTGCCCTTGGTGATGAGTTTGTGCGATCGCTTGGCAGTATTGGACTTTGGTCAACTCATTGCTCTGGGCGATCCCCTGACGGTTAAAAATGATCCCAAGGTGATTGAGGCCTATCTTGGCGGTGATGTTTAGAGCTACAGATCGCTACTTCCAAGGACGCACGGCAATTCTTGCCACCAAGCATGGCAAAGAGCAGGCGATCGCTCCGGTGCTGGCTCGCTTAGGGGTAACGGTAGTTGTGGCCTCAGATTTTGATAGCGATCGCTTTGGGACGTTTAGCCGTGAAATTCCCCGCTGTGGCACCCAAGAAGAGGCGGCTCTCGCCAAGGCAGAAGCAGTGCTGGCACAAACGGACGCAGACTTAGTGGTTGCCAGTGAGGGGAGCTTTGGCCCCCATCCGCAATTTCCGATGCTTCCGAGCGATCGCGAACTCATCCTGCTTGTGGATCGCCGCCATGACCTTGTCTTGCGGGGGGAAGTGCTCTCCCTAGAAACGAACTTTAACCATGCCACCGTGAGCAATCTTGAAGAGGCCTTGGCCTTTGCCGAGCGGGTGGGCTTTCCAGAACATGGTTTGATTGCGATGGCGCAGGCGGATCCTCTACCCAATACGCCAATTTTCAAAGGAATTCAAAGCGAGGAACAGTTGCAAAGGGCGATCGCCACCCTGCAAACCGATCGCCCCACCATTCACCTTGAAACCGATATGCGGGCCCACATGAACCCGACGCGCATGCAGGTGATTGCTCAAGCGGCTGCTGACCTCGTTCAAGCAATGGCTCAGGGCTGTCCTCAGTGTGGTTGGCCGGGGTTTGTGGCTCGTGAGAAACTGCCGGGGCTACCCTGTGAACGGTGTGGCGCACCCACCAGCGCCATCAAAGCCAGCTGTTACCACTGTCAACGCTGTTTGCACCAACTCACAGTACCGGTTCCTGAAACCGTTGCCGATCCCAGTCAATGCTACTTCTGCAACCCCTAGGCAACGACAAAGACTTGGTATAATCCCTTGTACAGCCCTCGGCACCGATTGAGCCATCCTATCGTCTGCATTCCTAGCGCATGTTTTGAGGAGTGACCCATGACACCTCGCTATCTAACCAGTCTTGCCCTTGCTGCACTTACTCTCAATCTCGGGAGTATGGCGCTTGCCCAGACTGCAAACACGAATAACCCAATGGAAGGCTGGCAACAAAACGGCAATGCCAATGATTTGGGAAGCATTCTTAATCCCCAGAATGGCAACTTTTCCGTGCCCGGACTGATGAATCGCCTGCGTTTGATGGATGGTCGCGATCCCAACGAAGTAGTGGCGGATCAAATGGAAAATCTTAATGCTGAAGCAGAGGCCTTTCGCAAACGACAGCAGCAACAATTTCAAAATCTAACGGTTACCCCCTAGGACGGGGATGGTATGTCCCCAAGGGTATTGATTTTGGGCTTAGGTCATTGGGGACAAACACTGGCATACCTATTTGAGCAACAGGGCTGCACGGTCTCCTGCTGGGGGCGATCGCAGGGGGCACTCTCGGCTGTTCTTTTTCAAGACATTCATTTACTGGTTTCGGCTCTCCCCATCAAAGCCGTACGGGAAGTGGCTGCCCAAGTCGCCGCCCTTCAACCCCCCTTAGAAATGATCCTTGTCAGTGCTACCAAGGGTTTAGAAGCAGAAACCTTTGCCACAGCGGCGGATATTTGGCAAACCTACTGCCCGCATCACGATCTTGTGGTGCTTTCAGGACCCAACCTAGCCAGTGAAATTCAGCAGGGATTACCGGCAGCGGCAGTGGTGGGGGGCAACCTAGCAGCAACCAAGCAAGTGCAGGACTGTTTGGGCAGTACCACCTTTCGCCTCTATAGCAATGAGGATCGGCGGGGTGTGGAAATGGGGGGCATCTTCAAAAATGTGATTGCGATCGCCTGTGGCGTCAATGATGGTCTGGGTCTGGGCGTCAATGCCCGCTCTGCCCTGATTACCCGAGGACTGGTGGAAATGGTGCGGGTGGGTACCCACTGGGGCGGACAAGTGGAAACCTTCTACGGCCTTTCAGGGTTAGGAGATCTCCTCGCCACCTGTACCAGCGCCCTGAGTCGCAACTATCAAGTGGGGTGGCATCTTGCCCACGGTAAGTCCCTCTCCCAAGCCCTAGCGCTGACCAAGGGGACGGCTGAAGGGGTGAACACTGCTCGCGTGCTCTGCACCTATGCCCAGCAGCACCAGTTAGATATCCCGATTACGGCGATGGTGAATGCCGTTCTTAGTGGCCATCTCACTCCCCAAGCTGCCCTCAACTGTCTTTTGGAGCGTCCCTTCAAGCCGGAGATTATTCCTAGTCAGTAGCTTCAGTCCTTGGCTGTGAACTTGCCTGGGGTGCCGGCAGCGCCGCAGGAGCCGTTTCACTGACGGGAATGGCCACAGGGGGACGGTCAAGACTGAGCATCAAGCCGACTGCCGTTGGCTCAATCGGTAGGGGAGATACCTCTGGCTCAATGCCAGCAGGACTGGTGATAGCTACAGGCAGACTGGGGAAGGGATTGGGAATTAGACCCGTCAGGATTGCCACGAAGGATGCCGCTAGGGTTGCTCCCGCACTCCCTAAGACCCAAATACGACGGGGGCGATGGGCCTTAGCAATCACTTGAGCGGCCAAACGATCCGCTGGACAGGGGGTCAAGGGTACGGGCAGTTCTTGCATCTGCTGCTTGAGGGTCAGGAGTCGCTGATAGAGGCGTTGGCCTTCGGGGTCAGTGGCCAGCCATGCTTCCACCTGTTGCCGTTCTGCAGCCGTCACTTCACCATCGAGGTAGGCGCTCAGGAGTTCAAAGGTATCGCGTTTGCAGTGATCAAGTTCGTCCATCATAGGGGTCTGTCCTTGCAGGAAAAGGGTAGGGGTGATTCGCATCAGGTTGAAGGGAGATCGAGGTGGGGTTGGAGTTCTAGTTGGAGTCGCTGTCGGGCACGGGCGATTCGCGATTTCACGGTTCCGAGGGAAACCCCAGTGATTTGGGCAATTTCTTCGTAGGAGAGGCCTTCAATTTCCCGCAGAACAATCGTTGTCCGAAAGGTTTCCGGTAGGTTGGCGATCGCCCGCCGTAATTGATCATAGAATTCATCCGTACGCAACCGGTCATCGGGACTGGCATCACTGGCGGCAAGTTCCCAGCTCATTTCACCCTCTTGGGTTTTCAGGGGTGCATCCAGCGACAGGGGCGGTTGATGGCGTTTGCGTTTGCGCAACTCATCGTAAAACAAGTTGGTGGCAATGCGGCTGAGCCAACCCCGAAATTTGCTGGCGTCTTGCAGTTTGTGAATGTTGCGATAGACCCGAATCCAGACTTCTTGCACAAGGTCGGCGCGATCGTCCCAGTCGGGCGCGAGGTGATAGATAATTCGCTCCACATGGGATTGGTATCGCCGCAACAATTCAGTAAAGGCAGCGCGATCTGGGGTTCTGCCGGCTTGACAGCGGACAACCAACTCTTGGGGTGTAAGTTTTGTCAGCGGCAGCGTCACCCGAGCACTGGTCTCCTCAACACGCGTCCAAGCAAGGGGAAGACTGGATGTCATGGATACAATCGACCTCAGACCAATCGCTTTTCATGACGCCCTTGCCCCCATGATGTTCCATAATCCGTTATAGCTTGGCAAGGACACTGCCATGCATCCTGTCTTGGCTGCGAGTCTGTTAATGTTCCCTTAACGTTGGTGAATTTAGATTAAACTTTTTATTGTAGCGGCGATCGTTCTTTGGACGCGCTACGCAAACACTCAACGCGCGGCTCAATGTAACCCCTTATCACCGCCCCTCACCACCATGCTCTGGATCCGCATTGCCAGTGGACTTGTCGCGATCGCTCTCGCGCTGCTAATGACCTTTCTAGGCGGTTGGTATTTTTGTCTGGGCATTGGGGCACTGATTTATCTGGGTCAACTGGAATACTTTGAATTAGCCCGTGCCAAAGGGAGTGCGCCGGCGGCTAAAACCACCCTCGTGGTGAGTCAAGTGCTCCTCATCACCTCACTGCTGCGTCCAGACCTTGCGGATGCTGTCTTTCCCGTCGCAGGTACCTTCATTTGCTTCTACTTGCTATTTCAACCCAAGCTGGCCTCGATCGCCGACATTTCCACCTCAATCATGGGGCTGTTTTACGGCGGCTATTTGCCAAGCTATTGGGTGCGCTTGCGGGGATTGGAGCAACAGGCAACATTACCTTTGGGAGGATTTTGGCCAGAGCAGTTTCAACTCACCGCTTTGCCCTTGGGGTTGCAGGTAACCCTCTTGGCCTTTGTCTGTATTTGGGCGGCAGATATTGGTGCCTATGCTGTTGGTAAGCTCTTTGGCCGGACACGGCTTTCCCACATCAGTCCCAAGAAAACCGTAGAAGGGGCAGTGTTTGGCGTTTTAGGGAGTTTAGGCGTCGCCCTTTGGGGAGCACATTCCCTCGGCTGGCCACTCCCTTGGCTTTTGGGTGCAATGTTTGGCCTCATGATTGGCATTGCCAGTCTATTGGGGGACTTAACGGAGTCAATGATGAAACGGGATGCCGGCGTCAAAGATTCTGGCCAGTTGATTCCCGGGCATGGCGGCATTTTGGATCGCGCCGATAGCTATGTTTTTACGGCACCCCTTGTGTTTTACTTTGTGACGTTACTATTGCCCCTGTGTCAATGAGTTTCTTGCCATTCAATCTACCAAAATTCGCCGCAGTGCTCCGTCTATACCGCAAAGCGGTTAGGTAGTGGTGAGGCGGCGGGCGACCATAGGGAGCAGTCACTCAATCTCAGCTTGTTGCTGGATATATTGAGCTAGCACCGAACATCGGGTGCGACTGATAGCTATAGTCCACTCATGATCACCCTGACGTACGAGTACAGGCTAAAACTAACCCAGCAGCAGGCCAAGCAGATCGACTACGATCTAGAGGTGTGTCGCCAAGTTTGGAATGATGCGCTGAGGGAACGCAAAGACTGGATTGCTTCGCGCAAATGTCCAGTCAATGCCTGCTCTGTGCATAGCGAGTACATCATCTCAGCGGATGCCCCTTACCCCAGCTTCAACGTGCAGTGCCAACGATTAACCCAAGCAAAGCAGACCAACCCTGATTTAGCGTCGGTTAACACCCAAGCATTGCAGCAAGTCTTGAAGCGGGTGGTTGGCCTCGATGTTGGTCTGGAATACTTTCTCTCCACCTCGGACGGACTTCAACTAGCACGGCCTAGGTTTTTCGTAGAGATGCTGTGAACGGGGAATCTCCTGCTATACGCCTAGCGTTAGCGGGATGAGCGTCAATGAGAACGGGGCTCAGCCTGTCCAGAGGTACTTGATCGTCCGCCTAAAGATCAGGAAAGACAACCCGCACATCGGGATGGACTAAATGGTGCTGCTTGACCACTAGACCCTTGGCAAGGGCAGGGGAGAGTTCGAGGGCGCGATCGCCATGATCGGCGAGGCAAAGAATATAGGGCAAGGTGCTATTCGTCAGGGCTTGGGTGGCTGTCCAAGGCACGGCTCCCGGCATATTCGGCACGCCATAGTGAACCACACCAAAGGCGGTATAGGTGGGGTTGGAATGGGTAGTGGGTCGCAGCGTTTCCACACAGCCCCCTTGATCCACGGCCACATCAATGATCACTGCTCCGGGGCGCATCGTTTGCACAAGGGACTTGGGCACCAAACAGGGAGGACGCTGACCCGGCACAAGGACAGCACCAATCACTAAGTCCGCTTGGGGCAATAGCTCAGCAATGAGGTGAGAACTGCTGTAGAGGTACTCCACCCGGGCGCCAAAGAGGGTTTCTAGGTACTTGAGACGCTCGACATTAATATCGAGAATGCTCACCTGTGCCCCCAAACCCACAGCCATCCGCGCCGCTTCTGTGCCGACGACACCGCCCCCTAAAATGACAACCCGCCCCGGCCGCACCCCCGGAATGCCACTGAGGAGCACTCCCCGCCCCCCTTGGGTACGCTCTAGGAAGCGGGCACCAAACTGCACTGCCAAGCGACCGGCAATCATGCTCATGGGGGTTAGCAGCGGGAAGCTGCGTTGGTGATGCGTTTCTTCAACACTTTCGTAGGCGATCGCGGTAATCCCCGATTCCAACAGAGCCACCGTCAGCTCCCGACTAGCGGCAAGGTGCAAGTAGGTAAAGAGCAGTTGGCCAGAACGCAAATAGCGATACTCCGAGGGCAAGGGTTCCTTGACTTTGACCACCAGTTGGGCATCCCACGCGGCTTGAGCCGTGGACACAATTTGGGCACCTGCGGCAACATAGGCCTCATCGAGAAAGCCTGAACCCACCCCCGCGCCACTTTCAATGAGAACCTCATGGCCGCGCTCCCGCAGACTTTGTACCCCCGCTGGCGTCAGACCGACGCGGAATTCTTGATCCTTCATTTCTTTGGGGACACCGATACGCATGGCCAATCTATTCTCCGAGGTCTAGAAATTGATAACTACCAAAGACTTTCAACACATCTGTAGCGTCCTTAAGCGCCAGCAGACAATCAGCCACCACATCAGGGCGACCATTCACCTCTAGGTCAACAAAGAAGAGATAATCCCCCAAAGCACGTTTGCTGGGGCGCGATTCAATGCGGCTGAGGTTAATCTGGCGATCGCTAAAGAGTTGCAGCACCTTGAGCAGGGCACCGGGGGCATTGGCCTTCAGGCTAAAGGCAATGGAAGTGTGGGTATCCCCCGGCTGGGGCCAGCCATCCCCCTGTTGGCGACTCACCACCCAAAACCGCGTGCAATTGTCGGGAATATCCTGAATTTCGGTGGCGACAATGGGTAGTTGATGGAGTTGGGCGGCTCGTACGGAGGCGATCGCCCCCACCCGATCGGATTGAGCCACGTATTGCAGCCCTTCGGCGGTGGAGGTCACCGGACATTGGCGCGCATGGGGAAGATGGGCTTGTAACCAGCGCTGGCACTGCCCGAGAGCTTGGGGATGGGAATAGACCGCTTGAATTTGGGCGAAATCTGTGGTTTGGGCAATGAAGGCATGGACAATGGGGCGGATAAAGGCGTACTGAATGTGCAGCGTATCCAGTCGCCACAGCGAATCAAGGGTAATGTTGACACTGCCCTCAACCGAGTTTTCACTGGGCACCAGCGCTAAATCTAATTCTCCTACCGCCAATGCCTCCAGACAGCCGGCGATCGTGATCATCGGCACAAGGCAAAGGCATACTCCCTGTTGTTGCTGCCATTGGGCATAGCTTTGGGCAGCTTCTTCGCTGTAGGTGCCCACTGGGCCAAGGTAACCCAGCTTCACCATAGATGGACTTCAATACAGAGGCAGAAAAGAGTCAAGGGCACGTCCCCAGGGGGCATTTCTCAAGATCATAAAAAATGATTAATGAATGAGTTAGACGTAAGCCGGGTTCTGTTCAAAGGGTGGTTATCTATCTGGGACACTTGTTACCAAGTGCCTCTAGCGGCTCTGGCTAGCAAAGAACTGGGGAAAAGACCAACCCTGGTTCCTTAGCGCTAGCACACCTTGCTTCCAGCCGGGGTTTACCGAGCCAACACCTCTCGATGTTGCTGGTGCGCTCTTACCGCACCGTTGCACCCTTGCCTGTGAGGTTTCCCTCCATCGGCGGTATATTTCTGTGGCACTATCCTCGCGGTCACCCGCACTGGGCGTTACCCAGCAAGCTTGGTCTTTTGGAAGCCCGGACTTTCCTCAGGAGTGAGAGACTCCCGCAACCACCGCGCTAACTCATTCAGTTTTATTGTACTAGGGGTGCTTGGGCAATACTCCCTAGACCAACGGCAGATAATACGGCGACCCATTCACTGCGGGCTAGGTTCCGTGTGGCTTCATTCCCTTGCAGCTCGGCCAAAATCGCCAAGGTTTCGTACCAAAGACCCGCATCAACTGCTGCCCCAAGGCGATCGCCCCCACTCTTGCCCTGAAGTTGCTTTGCCAAATCCGTTGCCGGCTGCACCCGCGAAATCACGCCACTGACAGAGATAAAGGCGGAGGGATCATCGGCATCAGCACCACACAGTAGGGTAAAGGTCCAGCGGTAGTCTTGGCCGGGTTGGAGTTGCACATTGGGCTTCAGTGCCAGAATCCCCGGTTCAGCGGGTAGATCCACCACCATTGTTGCTAGGGGACGATGCTCAGCATCAGCAATCACCACTTCCCCCTGCGTGGCTTTGCTCTTGGGCACAAAAACAAAGAGGGTTGGTGTCGCCACAGCCGTTTGGCCAAGGTGGGTATCAGGGAGTAAGGCGGTTAAACGTTCACTGCCGCTAACACAGGCTCCACGGGTTGCCCCCCCAAAGCGACTACCGGGAACACCACGGTTCGGCAGATTCGCCCGCAGCCGCGCCACAAGACTGGAAGGCTGACTCACCACAGGGGTCGTTCCCTGCGCAAGGCTGAGAGAACCAAGGGGCAACAGAAAGAGGGTCACCGCAGGTACAAGGGCAAGGTAGGAACGCATGGCCAAACTCCTAAGAAGAATGGCTCTACCCTAGCCCTAAGGAGTCGGCCTTGGCAGTGAACTCGCTTACCGTTGGGGTGTGATTGCGATCGCTTGTTTTAGGCAGTGGCACTGGCCAACTGACGCAAAATCTTGAGCGCCTCATCTACGTGGGCTTTGAAGTTGAGCATAGAGTCAAAAACGTAGCGCACCACACCCTCTTGATCAATGACATAGGTGACCCGCCCCGGAAAGAGACCAAAGAGCGAAGAGGCACCATACTGCTGGCGAACCTTGTTGCCGGGATCACTGAGGACGAGAAAGGGGAGTTGGTGATTTTTCTGGAAGCCCTGCTGCCGCTCCACGGGGTCGCCACTAATGCCAATCACTTCAGCACCCAGTTCTTGGAAAACACTGTAGGCATCGCGAAAGGCACAGGCTTGAATCGTGCAGCCGGGGGTTTCTGAGGCGGGGTAAAAGTAGAGGACAACGTTCTTTTTGCCACGAAAGTCGGAGAGCTTCACCTTGCGGCCATCGGCAGCCGTGAGTTCAAAGTCAGGGGCGCGATCGCCCACTTGAATTGCTGTGGCCATACTCTCGCTAATTGCCTCCCAACCACTTTTGGCCATTCAGGCGCTGCATCACCCCAAAGACTAGGAGATCAAGCGTTACTTTACGCTCATCCCCCAAAAATGGCTCAATGGTGCTGGGGGTAATGCCACCGCTGCTACAGACAAAAGCCTTCGGCCCTTGGATATCCCCCTCTAGGAAGTAGAGGCGAAACTGATACATTCCCTTGCCCCACTCACCCATCACGGTATTCTCCTCTAGGCGCAGACTCACATCCCCCACTTTGGCGCTGAGGGCGTTCTGGAGAGCAGGCAAAAAAGCCTCATTAATAAACTCAGCAAAGGGTTTATCCTCAATGGCGGGGGGCTTTTCTTTTTTGGGGGCTTGGGTGGGCGTCTCTTCTGCCATAGCGCTGCTACACGGTACCATTTCCTCTGCATGATAGCACTCTCCCTTGCAGGCAACGGCCATGGGGCAATTAGAATTACGACGCCCAACGATCAAGGATTTAGATAGCATCGTTCAACTGGATCAGGTGTGTCTGGGGGGCTTTTGGTCGCACCAGGGCTATGCCCGTGAGTTGGAGAATCCGCAACATACGCTGCTGGTGGTGGCCACCCTTGATCAAGTGTGGGGCTGTGGCGTGAGCTGGGGGATTGCCGATGAATTGCACCTTGTGTTGCTGATGGTGCATCCGCAGTACCGGCGGCAGGGGTTAGCGGGGTTACTGCTGTGTCGGCTCTTGCAACTGGGGCATCAAGGGGGCGATCGCCAGTGGGCAACTTTGGAAGTACGCGCCAGCAATGCAGCCGCCCAACGACTCTATCAGCACTTTGGCTTTGAACTGGTCGGACGGCGTCCCCACTACTACGAGAACCCCCCAGAGGATGCCCTGATTCTTTGGCGCAATCACCTCAATACTCCCGAAATGGGGCAGGAACTTGAGCAGCACTGGCAGCACTGGCGATCGCGGGTTGAGGCGCAAGGTTGGTTGCTCAGCGATCGCACTGAGAGAACCTAGGGGTGACATATTGCGCTTTGTTACGGTGCTTTCCCCGACCCTTGGGCTGGCGAACGATAATGAAAGGGACACCTTTGGGAGACCTGTCTCATGAACTTGCTGGAACAGTTGCGACAAATGACAGTTGTGGTCGCTGATACGGGAGACATCCTCGCCATTGAAAAATTCACCCCCCGCGATGCCACCACGAATCCCTCGTTGATTACGGCTGCTGCCCAAATGAAGGAGTACCAGCCCATTGTCGATGAAACCCTGCGCAAAGCCAAAGCTGATTTGGGGTCTGGTGCTACTCCCCGTGAGATTGTCTCCCTTGCTGTGGATCGCTTGGCGGTGGCCTTTGGCTTGAAAATTTTGCAAATTATCCCCGGTCGGGTCTCAACGGAAGTAGATGCGCGGCTCTCCTACGATACAGAAGCTACAGTGCAAAAGGCGCGGGAGTTGATTGGCCAATACGAAGCCGCAGGTGTGGGGCGCGATCGCGTGCTGATTAAAATTGCCTCGACTTGGGAAGGCATTCGTGCAGCCGAAATTCTCGAAAAAGAGGGCATTCACTGCAATTTAACCCTGCTGTTTGGCTTCCATCAGGCGATCGCCTGCGCTGAGGCGGGTGTGACATTGATTTCCCCCTTTGTTGGGCGCATTCTCGACTGGTACAAGAAAAAAACAGGTCGTGCCGAGTATCCGGGGCCTGAGGATCCAGGGGTGATTTCCGTCACCAAAATCTACAACTACTACAAGAAATTCGGCTATCCTACCGAAGTGATGGGCGCTAGCTTCCGCAACATTGGCGAAATCATTGAACTGGCCGGCTGCGATTTGCTCACCATTTCCCCGGCCTTGCTCCAAGAGCTACAAAATACCAGTGGCGAGCTAAAACGCAAGTTGGATCCGGCGATCGCTGCCACCCTTGACATTGAAAAAGTCGCTATGGATGAAGCCACCTTCCGCAGGATGCACGCGGCTGATGAGATGGCCAGTGAAAAACTGGATGAGGGCATTAAGGGCTTCACCAAGGCACTGGAGACCCTTGAGGATCTCTTGACGCAGCGACTGGCCCGCCTTGAAGGGGCGGAAACCCTCACCCATGCAGCAGAAGAACTCTTCCATGTCTATGACCTCGATGGCGATGGCATTATTACCCGCGAAGAGTGGCTGGGAACGGATGCAGTGTTTGATGCCCTCGATGCCAACCACGATGGTAAGGTCACGCCAGAGGATATGGGCGCGGGTCTGGGCGTTGTGCTGCATTTGGCTAAGGCGAAATAGAGAGCTAACTCGGCAGGCTTGCATCGGCATCCCCTGTGCGTCACAGTGGAAGAAGTGTTCATGGCTGATGCACCAACGATGTCTGATACTTCTCCCTCCTTTCAGCAATTCCTCAGGGATTGTGAGCAATTGGGGCTACTGCGCCTTGTGGTTACAAACGAAACTGCCGTTCTGGAGGTGCGATCGCCCCTCACCAAGGTCTTCTATGCCGAACTGCCCAAGGGGCGCTATGCCAATATGCACACGGAGGACTTTGAGTTTCACCTGAATATGGATCAGGTGGCCAAAGTTCGCTTCGAGGAGGGGCAAGCCAAGCGGGGCAACTTTCCCACCTACGCCATTCGCTTTCTCGATGCCAATGAGAAATCCGTCCTCAGCGCCTTTTTGCAATGGGGCAAACCCGGTGAATACGCCGCAGGTCAAGTAGCAGCTTGGCACGCCCTGCGGGAACGCTACGGTACAGAGTGGCAACCCATGGTGGCAGCCCTTGAGGCAAAAGCGTCCAGCGCAACCCATGGATAGGCATCTATGAGAGTCGTTGTAACCGGTGCTACTGGATTTGTCGGGCAGCAGGTCGTCAGCGCCCTGAGCGATCGCGGCGATCACGTGGTTGCCTTAGTACGCTCCTCGGCGAAAGCCGCCAAACAATTCGCTGGCATGACCCATGTTGAATGGGTGGGCTATACCCCCAAAGCCGCCGGGGACTGGTTTGCTGCCCTTGAGGGGGCGGATGCAGTAATTAACTTGGCAGGAGAACCCCTTGCCAATGGTCGCTGGACAGCGCAGCGCAAACAGGAGATCTACGATAGCCGGGTTGTCGGCACACAGCAGTTGGTGCAGGCGATCGCCCAATGTCAACAGCGCCCGCAGGTATTGGTCTCCACCTCTGCCATTGGCTACTACGGCACTAGCGATACAGAAATGTTTGTCGAAACCCATGCAGCGGGAAATGATTTTCTGGCCAAGGTCTGTGTGGACTGGGAAGCGGCTGCCCAAGGGGTAACGGATTTAGGGGTGCGGTTCGTAATTCTGCGTTTTGGCATTGTCCTCGGCGAGCAGGGGGCACTGGCCAAGCTCCTATTGCCCTTTCAGTTATATCTAGGGGGGCCCCTTGGCTCGGGTCAGCAGTGGTTTTCGTGGATCCATCAGCAGGACTTAGTGCGCCTGATTCTAGCCGCAGTGGATCAAGCGGGAATGCAGGGGGTTTACAATGCCACCGCCCCAGAGCCACTGACGATGGCGGACTTTTGCCGGGTATTAGGAGAGGTGATGCAGCGCCCCTCTTGGTTGCCTGTGCCTGCCCCAGTTCTCCAATTGCTGCTTGGGGAAGGAGCTGATGTGGTGCTCAAGGGGCAGCGGGTCTTGCCGGAGCGAACGCTGGCTACGGGATTTCAATTTGACTACCCCAACGCCAAGGCAGCTCTCACCAACCTCCTAAAACCACGATATACTGATGGTTCCCGCTAGTTTGGTGCAAGATGGTGGAATTGACCCCCGCAGCCATTCAAGAGTTGGAACGTCTCCAAGCCCATGGCGTCAGTCGAGGCCAAGCAGCCATTCTGCGGATTCAGGTGCAACCCAGTGAGTGCAGTGACTGGCGCTACGATCTTGCCCTTGTGGCCGAACCCGAGCCGACGGATGTGCTCACCCAGTCCCAAGGCTGGACGATCGCGATCGCGGCGGAAGCGGCTGAGATGTTGCGGGGCTTGCGGGTGGATTACATCGAAGACTTAATGGGGGGCGCTTTTCGCTTCCACAATCCCAATGCCAGTCAAACCTGTGGCTGTGGCATGGCCTTTCGGGTGAGCGGATCGTAGGTTTCAGAAATCACTATGGGCAATACGTTTGGGCATCTCTTTCGCGTCACCACCTTTGGTGAATCCCACGGGGGCGGTGTGGGGGTGGTTGTGGATGGCTGCCCTCCCCGATTGGAACTGTCAGAAGCGGATATTCAAAAGGAACTGGATCGCCGCCGCCCCGGCCAAAGTCGTCTCACGACCCCTCGCCAAGAGAGCGATCGCTGTGAAATTCTCTCCGGGGTCTTTGAGGGCAAAACCCTCGGCACGCCCATTGCGATTCTGGTGCGCAACAAGGACACTCGCCCCGAAGATTATGCCGAAATGGCACAGGTCTATCGTCCCTCCCATGCAGATGCTACCTATGACGGCAAATATGGGATTCGCAACTGGCAAGGGGGTGGGCGTTCCTCGGCACGGGAAACCATTGGGCGTGTGGCCGCGGGGGCGATCGCCCGCAAAATTCTGGCTCAAGTCGCGGGTACCGAAATCATTGCCTACGTCAAGCGGGTCAAGGACATTGAAGCCATTGTTGATCCTGATACCGTGGCAGCGGCTGCCGTTGAGGCGAATATCATGCGCTGTCCCGATGCCACCACCGCAGAAAAGATGATTGCCCTTGTGGATGAGGTGCGGCGGCAAGCCAACTCCATTGGCGGTGTCATTGAGTGCGTGGTTCGCAATGTGCCTGTCGGCCTAGGCTCCCCCGTCTTTGACAAACTAGAAGCAGATCTTGCCAAGGGGGTGATGTCGCTGCCCGCCAGTAAGGGCTTTGAAATTGGTTCTGGCTTTGCCGGTACCCTGCTCACGGGTCAAGAGCACAATGACGAGTTCTATACCGATGAACAGGGGCGCATTCGCACCCGCACCAATCGTTCTGGGGGGGTTCAGGGGGGCATCTCCAATGGCGAAAACATTATTTTGCGGGTAGCTTTTAAGCCCACCGCCACCATTGGCCAAGCCCAGAAAACCGTGAACCAAGCAGGTGAAGAAACCATTCTAGCGGCAAAAGGACGGCATGATCCCTGTGTGTTACCGCGAGCGGTGCCGATGGTCGAGGCAATGGTAGCTCTCGTTCTCTGTGACCATCTGCTCCGGGATCATGCCCAGTGTCATCTGCTGTTTAGCGACTGCGATTGAGGGCAATCAGTAACCGCAGGATAAAGATAAACAGGTTGATGTAGGTCAAGTACATCGAAAGGGCAGCAGAGAGGTACTGATCATCGCGGTAGGTACGGGGCAGCACAAAGAAGTCCACCACCGCAGCCCCCACAAAGAGCACGACACCAATGCCAGAAATCGCAATTTCCAGAAACGTGGGTGTAAAGACACCAAAGAAGCTGAAGACTAACTGGAGAACGAGCACCACCAGCAGGGCAATAATCCCCAGTTGTACCGTTTTGGCAAGGGCAAAGCCATCGCGTTCCGACAGATTGGAACCAATGGGACTAGCGGCCATAAACGTGATGCCACAGCCGCCAGCGGCAATGATGATCCCCATAATGCCCACGGTGCTGAGGGCAAGGGCAATCAATCCAGAGAGCGTATAACCCGACAGCAAACTGTAGGTGGCCAACAGGGGTAGGGCTAGCCCATTGTTCCCTTTGCGAGCGGCTCCCTGCGCCACAAAAAAGAGGACAAGTTCAGCAATAATGGCCACAATAAACGTGGGCATGAAGAGTTGGGGCGCAGCAGCAAGCACGCCCAGACCACCCCAGCTACCCACCGCCGTCAGGACGAGGCCACCACCGACAAAGGGCAGGGCATTGCGAATCACATTGGGACCGACGATCGCGCTACTACGCGCCTCGCGAATCGCCTCTTGAAAATTACTGGTACTACTCACGGGAATCCTCCAAGGGTGGTGAATAGACAACATGGCCAGATGGCATAGTTCTATTGTGCCAAAATTCCCAAGGGCACCTAGCTGGCAACAACCACGGAGACCTCTGGTGGCGGGGCGGTTATCTCTAATGGCGGATAGAATTGGGTCAAGACACTCAAGGATAGATGCTCCACCGTTGGGTAGTATCCCAGCCATTGACTGGCTAACTGGGCAAATTGTTCGGGTATCCCACTGACATAAAAGTGCACTTGGCCTTGGGGGCAAGGAGTCGCTAAATTCATGGCTTCTAGTTTGCGCACTGTTGCACGGGCAACGGCATGGGCAGGATCAAGGTGATGAACCGTTGCGGGCAAATACTGCTCAATCACAGGGCGCAGGTGGGGGTAATGGGTGCAACCATAAATGAGGGTATCGGGGTCAAATTGAACTAGGGGGTTTAGGGTCTGACAAACAATGCGGTGGACGCGATCGCCCTCTAGGCAATTGCTTTCCACAAGGGGGACAAACTCAGGGCAAGCCACTTGAGCGATCGCCACTGTGGGTGAGAGTTCCTGAAGTGCCCGTGCATAGGCACCGCTTTTAACCGTTGCGGGGGTAGCAATGACACCAATGCGCTTTCCCAGCGTGACCGCCATCTTGGCAGCGGGGACAATCAAGCCAAGGATCGGAAAGGGAAACTCACTGCGAACCTGTGCCAAGGCAAGGGCTGAACTAGTATTGCAGGCCATTACCGCCATCTTGACGCCTTGGGAATGCATCCACGTCAAAATCTCCCGCACATATTGCAGGATTTCACTGCGGCGGCGAGTTCCATAGGGCAACCGTGCTGTATCCCCAAAGTAGAGAAACGATTCTTGGGGTAAAAGGCGTTGGAGTGCCTGTAAAACCGTTAGGCCCCCCACCCCACTGTCAAACACGCCAATCGCTCCCAGAGGATTTAGCCCTAGGGATGTCTTGTGCCAGTTGTCCACTCGAACCTCGACCTCACACCAACAAAAATGACATTGCCCCGTTCAGCAAGAGAGCAACCACAGCCAATCTACCGCCCTTTTCACCGGGATGAAACACGCTCCAAACCGTGAGAGCCACAATACATCCCCTCTATGGACGCTAGGTCTGAGAAAAGGGCTGTAGTGCCACTCTAGCAGGTTTTGCCAAGAACCGAATAATTGACGCCAAGACCGAACATCGGGTGCTATACATTGAATCACAGAGCACCTGTGGCTGTAAGTTTCGTCACCCCCTACTGGGGAATTATGGTGTGAGGATAGGAAAAACAATGCTCAGTCAGGAACAGCTCACCAGTTCCCATGAGTGTGAGCGCGCGTGGATTGAAATTGATTTAGCGGCCTTGGCAGCCAATACCCAACATCTTCGCCAATGGCTGGCACCAACAACGGAACTTTTAGCCGTGGTGAAAGCAGATGCCTATGGTCATGGTGCCCTCACGGTGGCACAGACGGTTTTAGCCCACGGTGCAACTTGGCTAGGGGTGGCAACAATTCCCGAAGGGATTGCCCTACGGCAGGCGGGGATTACAGCGCCAATTTTGGTCTTGGGATCCGTCAATTTGCCCGTGCAGGTGCAGATGATGGCCGAGTGGCAGCTTCAGCCCACCCTCTCTACACCCAAGCAAGCCTTGATTTTCTCCGACTACGCCGATCATCTGCGGGAACCCCTTGATGTCCATTTGATGATTGATACGGGCATGTCTCGCTTGGGCTGTCCGTGGCAGGATGCCGTGGGTTTTGTGCAGTTTGTGCAGCGGTTACCCAACCTCCGCATCCAAGGGATTTATTCCCACTTTGCCAGTGCCGATGACCCTGACCCCAGTTTGATGCACCAGCAGCAGGCCTATTTTGAGCAGGTGTGTCAAGAACTTGCTCCCCTTGGGTTGGGATCGGTGCGGCGTCACATGGCCAATTCAGCCGCCACCTTGGCCAATCGCAGTAGCCACTATGACATGGTGCGGATTGGTTTGAGTCTCTACGGTGTGTATCCTGCCCCCCATTTACGGGAGGTGGTGCCGCTGCGACCAGTCATGCAAGTGCGATCGCGCATTACCCTATTGAAAGAGATTCCCGCCCATACGGGCATTAGCTATGGCCACCAATTCATTGCCCCCAAGCCGATGAAAATTGCCGTTGTTGGCATTGGCTACGCCGATGGGGTGCCCCGCCTTCTTTCCAACAAGCTTGAAGTCTTGGTTCAAGGAAAACGGGTGCGCCAAGTGGGAGCCATTACGATGGATCAACTGATGATTGATGTCAGTGACATTGATGGCCTTCAGGAGGGGGATGTGGTGACCCTTCTTGGCGAAGATGGCGGGGACTGCCTAACCGTAGAAACTTGGGCGGATACCCTAGGCACAATTACTTGGGAAATTCTCTGCGGTTTCAAGAACCGCTTGCCGCGTATTCCTGTCTCCTGAATTTTGCTACTCTCCTTCAGAGGTGAGTTCGCCAATGTCCTCGAACCAGAGCTGGGGATGTTGCGTAATAAAGTCCCGCATTAACTGCTGACATCGCTCCAAGTTCAGGTCAATCACCTCAACGCCGTGGGCTGCCATGAACTCCCGCGCCCCCCGGAAAGGTCTGGGATTCACCCGCAATCACTTTTTTGATGCCAAACTGCACCACCGCACCGGCGCAGAGATAGCAGGGCATGAGGGTTGAGTACAGTACTGTATCATCGTAGCGACCGATGCGACCCGCATTGGCCAGACAGTCAATCTCCGCATGCAGAATCGGACTGCCCCGCTGCACCCGTTGGTTGTGGCCGCGACCAATGATTTGGCCATTGCGCACCAAGACCGAGCCAATGGGAATGCCGCCCTCTTTGAGTCCTTGCTCTGCCTCGGCGATCGCTGCCGCCATAAATTCATCCATGATTGTCCGCCTGAGCAAATGTTCATTCCTAGTAAACGTCTTTTTCTGAACAGGTGTCTAGTCTTGGTATGATGCAAGCCAGAATCTGCTGGTGTCAGTGTCCATGATCAAGTTTTTGGTAACGGGTGGGGGTGGTTTTATTGGCGCCAACTTTGTGCGCTTAGCCCTTACGGAAGGCTGGGGTGCAGTGCTCAACCTCGATAAAGTGACCTATGCCTGCCACCCTGGAACCTTGGCCATGCTGGAGCAACTGCCCAATTATCAGTTTGTCAAGGGGGATGTGGGCGATCGCCCCCTTGTCCAAGAGCTATTGCAAACCTTTCAGCCCGATGCCGTGATTCACTTTGCTGCCGAAAGCCATGTGGATCGCTCCATCAATAGTCCCCAAGACTTTATCCAAACCAATGTTGTGGGCACCGCCAATCTCCTAGAGGAGGTCAAAACCTACTGGCAACAGTTACCCACTGGAGCACAGGAGCAGTTCCGCTTCATTCATATTTCCACCGATGAAGTCTATGGCAGCCTTGGCCCTGAGGATCCGCCCTTTCGCGAAGACACCCCCTACGCCCCCAACAGCCCCTATGCCGCCTCAAAGGCCGCCTCAGATCACCTTGTGCGTGCCTACCACCACACCTACGGTCTGCCCACCCTGACAACGAATTGCTCCAACAACTACGGCCCCTACCAGTTCCCCGAAAAACTGATTCCCCTGACGATCTGCCAAGCCCTAGCGGGGCAACCGCTACCCATTTATGGCGATGGTCAAAATGTACGGGATTGGCTCTACGTTGAAGATCACTGCCGCGCGGTCTATACCGTTTGGCAAAAGGGTCAGGTGGGGGAAACCTACAACATTGGTGGCAACTGCGAAAAGCCGAACCTTGAGGTGGTGCAAACCCTCTGTGATCTGCTGCAAACCCTTGTGCCCCGGTCTGATTTGAATTACCGCAGCTTGATTACCTTTGTGAGCGATCGCCCCGGCCACGATCGCCGCTACGCCATTGACGCCCGTAAAATTCAGCGAGAATTGGGGTGGCAGCCCCAAGAAACCTTCAGCAGTGGCCTCGAAAAGACGGTGCAGTGGTATCTTGCCCATCAAGATTGGGTGGAAGCAGCGCGCACCGCCGACTACAGTGCTTGGCTGGCAACCCACTATGGCAGTCTTTTAACCCCTTGCCCATGAAAGGAATTATTTTGGCTGGTGGCTCTGGAACCCGCCTCTATCCCCTGACGCAGGTGATCAGTAAACAACTGATGCCCATCTACGACAAGCCAATGATTTACTATCCCCTCTCAATTCTGATGTTGGCGGGGATTCGGGAGATCCTCATTATTTCTACCCCAGAGCACCTCTATCTTTTTGAAAAGCTTCTAGGGGATGGTCATCAGTGGGGCTTGTCCCTCAGCTATTGTGTGCAGCCTCAGCCCAATGGTCTCGCGGAAGCTTTTATCCTAGGGCGGGAGTTTTTACAAGGAGAACCCGTCTGCCTCACCCTTGGGGATAATCTGCTCTACGGCCATGATTTACCCCAAAAATTGCAACAGGGGGCGCAATTGACGGAAGGGGCAATGATTTTTGGCTATCGGGTGGCCAATCCGCAGCAGTACGGTGTGATTGAGTTTGATGCCAGCGGTCGCGTCCTCGGCATTGAGGAAAAGCCAGCAGTACCCAAGTCCAACTATGCGGTGCCCGGCATCTATTTCTATGACCATCAAGTGTGTGATCTGGCAGCCCAACTGCAACCATCGGCACGGGGGGAACTGGAAATCACCGATCTCAACCGCCTCTACCTTGAAAAGGGACAACTGCGGGTGGAATTGCTGGGACGCGGCTATGCGTGGCTGGATACGGGTACCCATGATCTGCTGCAACAGGCCAGCAGCTTCATTCGCACGCTGGAGGAACGGCAGGGGGTGAAAATTGCCTGCTTAGAGGAAATTGCTTTGCATCAGGGCTACATTACCCCAGAGCAACTTTATGAACTCGCCCAACCCCTGCGCAAAAGTAGCTACGGTCAATATCTCTTGCAGGTGTGGGCAGAAGTCACTGGAGGCATTCATGCTTAAGGTACAACCGCTGGCGATCGCTGATGTTCTGCTTTTGGAACCCCGTGTCTTTCGCGATCAGCGGGGCTTTTTCCTAGAAAGCTTTAATCAACGGGCTTTTATGGCCGCTACAGGCTTAGAGGTGACCTTTGTCCAAGACAATCACTCTGCCTCACAACAGGGCGTGCTACGGGGATTACACTACCAGCACCAACAGCCCCAAGGCAAACTCATTCGCGTCATCGAAGGAAAAATTTTTGATGTCGCAGTCGATTTGCGGCGTTCCTCGCCCACCTGTGGCCAATGGGTAGGGGCTTGGCTCAGTGCAGACACCTTCCAGCAACTGTGGATTCCCGCTGGCTTTGCCCACGGCTTCTGGGTGCAATCAGCCACTGCCCAAGTGCTCTACAAAACAACGGACTACTACAATCCGGGGGATGAATATACACTGCTGTGGAATGATCCAACCGTCGGCATTCAATGGCCGATCGACAGCGAACCCCTCCTTTCTGCCAAGGATCAGCAGGGCAAGTCTTTCAACGAACTTCCCCTATTTGCTTGAGATAAAAAATCCCTCCCCAATTGGAGAGGGACACTCAGACGAGGATACGATTAGGCTCTACAGAGCGTTACCACGGGGAAGTACCTCTTCTGGGAAGACAAAGTTTTCATGGGGTTGGTCTTGGGGCGCCATCCAAGCGCGAATGCCCTCGTTCAAGAGCAGGTTCTTCGTGTAGAACGTCTCAAACTCAGGGTCTTCCGCGGCCCGAATCTCCTGCGAAATAAAGTCGTAAGACCGCAGGTTCAACGCCAGACCCACCACGCCAATCGCACTCATCCACAGCCCCGTTACGGGCACAAACAACATGAAAAAGTGCAACCAGCGCTTGTTCGAGAAGGCAATCCCAAAAATTTGGCTCCAGAAACGGTTCGCCGTCACCATCGAGTAGGTCTCTTCCGATTGGGTGGGGCTAAAGGCACGGAAAGTGCTGGCGCCTTCGCCATCTTGGAAGAGGGTGTTCTCCACTGTGGCACCGTGGATGGCACACAACAGGGCACCGCCGAGCACACCGGCCACCCCCATCATGTGGAAGGGGTTCAAAGTCCAGTTGTGGAACCCTTGGAAGAACAGCAGGAAGCGGAAGATGGCAGCCACCCCAAAGCTGGGGGCAAAGAACCAACTGGATTGCCCCAAGGGATAGATCAAAAAGACGCTGACAAAGACGGCAATGGGGGCACTGAAGGCAATGGCGTTGTAGGGACGGATGCCCACCAAGCGAGCAATTTCAAATTGCCGCAGCATGAAGCCAATGAGGCCAAAGGCGCCGTGGAGGGCGATAAAGGTCCACAGACCACCGAGTTGGCACCAGCGGGTGAAGTCCCCTTGGGCTTCGGGACCCCAAAGGAGAAGAAGGGAGTGCCCCATGCTGTTGGCGGGGGTGGAAACGGCAACGGTGAGGAAGTTGCAGCCTTCGAGGTAGCTGGAGGCGAGGCCGTGGGTGTACCAAGAGGTCACAAAGGTGGTACCGGTCAGCCAGCCCCCGAGGGCAAGGTAGGCGCAGGGAAACAGCAGGATGCCTGACCAGCCGACAAAGACAAATCTGTCACGCTTGAGCCAGTCGTCGAGGATGTCAAACCATCCCCGTTCTGCTGGCGCTCGTCCAATTGCGATCGTCATAAAACTCAACTCCAAAAGGAAGTGATAAAGGCAGATTCGTGAGGTAGCTCAATGGGATGATAAGAGCCAAGTTTACGAATCTTAATAACGACTCTAATCTAGCAAAGGCGTTTTGTGGATTTCAACAACGCATAGATCCCAAGATAGGGCGGTAGCTATTATGGCCCTTGCTTCAGCATCCCTGTTAAAAGCTGTTTTTGCCGGGAGGGTGCAATTACTGTGAAAAGGGCTGTAAGATACTCGGTGTTTCTTGCGCTGAATTTTGCCCTATGGGTCGCTCAGTTCTAATTCCCGCCATTCCCGTAAAGGTCTCTGTTCTTGGCTTTCCACTGCACTTGGTGGATAATGCCCCAGAGTGGCTCTTGATGCAGCAGCGGGATGGCCATGGTCAGCACGTAATCACGCTCAATTCAGAGATGGTGATCCTAGCGGAGCGCACACCAGAGTTTGCCGATGTTTTACACCGTGCTGATTTGGTGATTCCCGATGGATCGGGGGTCATTCTCTACCTCAAGTTGCATGGCCTCTCGGTGCGCCGTCTGCCGGGGATTGAATTTGCCGAAGCCCTCCTGCGACTCGCCAATGAAGCTCCCCAGCCCAAGCGAGTCTTTTTCTATGGGGCAGCGCCGGGGGTGGCAGAAAAAGTGGCTGAGCGCTGGCATCGAGAGTTGCCCAACCTGAACATTGTTGGTGTGCAGTCAGGCTACCACGATGCCGATACAGAGGTTGCTCTCATTGAAACGCTGAAGGAGACACAACCCCACATTATTTTTGTGGCTTTGGGGGTGCCTCGGCAGGAATACTGGATCGATCGCCATCGTCACATTTGCCCAGAGGCGATTTGGGTTGGCGTGGGCGGTAGTTTTGATGTGTGGGCGGGGGTGAAAAAACGGGCACCCAAGCTAATGCAAAAACTCCATCTAGAATGGCTCTATCGCCTGTATCAGGAACCGTGGCGCTGGCGGCGGATGTTGGCTTTGCCCCAATTTGCATGGAAGGCGCTCCTAAGTCGTTTGTATGGGCGACAGCGTTTCTCGTCCCGATGACAGCAGTGACCCCAGTGGTACCCCCCTGCGAACCCACCTCTCAGGGGGTAATCGTTGCAGAACTGTGGCAAGTCACGAAGTCCTTTGGTGGCACTTTGCCCTGCTTACATCGCGTCAATTTACAACTGCGACGGGGAGAGTTTTATTTTCTCACGGGTGCTTCGGGGTCGGGTAAATCCACCCTCTTAAAACTTCTCTGTGGCCAAGTTCGCCCAGATCAGGGCATAGTTCGCCTGTTTGGTGAGGAAGTCAATCCCCAGCAGGATCGGCGGATGGCACAGTTGCGGCGGCGCCTAGGGGTGATTTTTCAGGACTTTAAGCTCTTGGGCGATCGCTCCGTGGCAGAGAATGTGGCCTTTGCGCTGCTGGTGCGCGGTATTCCCAAAGCAGAAATTCAGCAGCGGGTACAAACGGCGCTCAAACTGGTGGGCCTGAGCCACAAAGCCAATGCCAATCCCCAATCTCTATCGGGGGGAGAGCAGCAGCGGGTGAGCATTGCTCGGGCGATCGTTGGTGGGCCTGAGCTATTGCTGGCGGATGAACCCACGGGCAATCTGGATCCGCAAACCAGCCAACAAATTCTTGCCCTGCTCCATCGCCTCCATCAACATGGGCTAACGGTTCTCTTTACCACCCATGACTTAGCCTTGACTCGCTTAGTCCCCCATCGGATTCTCCATTTGCACCATGGCAAACTTGAGCCCCTTACCCACCCTTGACTTTTTGCTTCCAGAAGTGCGCCGCAGTCTCTGGCGCGGTGGTTGGCTCAATAGCGCAGCCGTCATTGCTGTGGCCGTGACGCTCTTTATTTTTGGTTGGGGTTGGCAAGTGTCGCACCTCCTTGGCGCTAGTGTTGAGTCCTTGGGCAATCGCCTAGAAATTACGGCCTATGTGTCGCCTAAACTTCCCGCAGCCAAAGTGGCCAGCCTTAAGGAGCAGTTGGCGGCATTACCGGGGGTAGCCGACTTCACTTGGATGGATCGCGATCGCGCTTGGGCAGAATTGCAAGCTGATTTAGGCCTCAAAAGTGAACAGGGTGGCTTAGACCTCTTTGACACCAATCCCCTCAGCGATGAAATCAAGATCCGCGCCCAAAGCCTCGATCAGGTAGCTCCCCTAGCCAGCCAAATTGCCCAAAAGGAAGGCATTGAGTCGGTGCAGTATCTTGAGCGCGCCCTAGTAGGTCTGCAAAGTGTGCAGCGAGTAGTGCGGGGAATCACGTTCATTTTGGTGCTGCTCCTGAGTTTAACGGTAGTTGCCTTAGTGAGCGCCATTTTACGGTTGATTATCCTTGTGCGCCAACCTGAAATTGAGATCATGACTCTAGTGGGCGCCACCCAAACTTGGATTTATACCCCCCTATTTATTCAAGCTGCTAGTCTAGGGGGCGGCGGCGGTTTACTGGCGTGGATGGTTGGCTGGGGTAGCAGTCAACAGCTGCAGCAGTGGTTAGCCCAACAGGCCAGCTTTCGCGCTCTTTCTAGCCATGCCTCTGTTGTCTGGTCACCCGCTTTGGGGGTGTTCTTGGTTCTCAGCGGCGTGATTTTGGGACTGGTGAGTACCCGATTAGCCCTGCCAACCACCTCTCAGCGGTAGGCGGCTATGCCACAATAAATGGGGCAATGACGATTGATTCTAAGGGCTATGACACAATTTACGGCTGACGAGAAAGCAATTGTTCAAAATTATTTCAACACGACCGGCTTCGATCGCTGGCGGCGCATCTATGGCACGGATCAGGTCAGCAAGGTGCAAGCGGATATCCGCATGGGACACCAACAGACCATTGATACGGTGCTGGCATGGCTCAAGGCTGATGGCTCCCTCAAGGGTAAACTCATTTGTGATGCGGGCTGTGGTGTTGGTAGTCTGAGCATTCCCCTAGCGGAATTGGGGGCACGGGTCTATGCCAGTGATATTTCCGAGAAGATGGTGGCCGAAGCCCGCGATCGCGCCGCTGCTCAATTGAATGGCCACCATGAACTCATCCTCAGTGTCAGTGATCTTGAAGCCCTGCGGGGACAATACCATACCGTCATCTGCCTCGATGTCCTCATCCACTATCCCGACAGCCAAATGGCAGGGATGCTAGCCCACTTGAGTTCCTTGGCGATGGAGCGACTGATCCTCAGCTTTGCCCCCAAAACACCAAAATATACGCTGCTGAAAAAAATTGGTGAATTCTTCCCCGGCTCCAGCAAGGCCACCCGTGCCTATCTCCACAGTGAGGAATTTATTGTGGGGATTTTGCGAGACTTGGGTTGGCGGATTGAACGCAATGCCATGATCAAAACCCGCTTTTACTTTTCGCGACTCCTAGAAGCAGTGCGCGCCTAGATGACGAACCTCAACCTCAGCTTGGCGGATCTGCAAGCCTTGGGGCGCCAGTGGGGGACATGGCTGCCGCCGGGGACAGTGCTCTTGTTAGCGGGGGATCTAGGGGCAGGGAAAACCACGTTTGTGCAAGCCTTGGGGGAGGGATTGGGCATTGCGGATGTCATCCAAAGCCCCACTTTCACGCTGATTCAGGAATACCCCGAAGGGCGTGTGCCCCTCTATCACTTTGATCTCTATCGCCTTACCCCCGCTGAAGTGGCGGAGTTGGCACCGGAACGCTATTGGCTTGGGGAAGAAATTGATCTGGGAATTGTTGCCATAGAGTGGCCCGATCGCCTGCCAACGCTACCCCCAGACTACCTTAGGCTCCAGCTTCAACGACAGCAGGATCGCACCCATCTAACCTTAGAGGCTGTAGGGGCAGCGACATCGCTGTTGCCCAAGTGCTTAAATCTTTGAGGGCGCGATCGCGATAGGCGGCATAGCGCAAGGCCTTTTGCCGAACATTTTGCTCTAGGGGTGGCAGAATACCAAAGTTGGGGGGCATGGGCTGGAAGGTTTTGCTCTCCGCCGTACTGATGTAGTGGAAGAGGGCACCGGCCATCGTGGTTGGGGGTAATACCAAGGGGGCGAGTCCTTGTGCCAAGCGAGCCGCATTCGTGCCGGCTAACCACCCCCCCGCCGCCGCTGCTGTATACCCTTCGGTACCCGTAATTTGACCCGCCGCCAAGAGGGTGGGGCGATCGCGAAACTGGAGACTGGCACTCAACAACTTCGGCGCATTTAAGAAGGTATTGCGGTGCATCACCCCCATGCGCACAAACTCCGCCTGCTCTAAACCGGGGATCATCCGAAACACCCGCTGTTGCTCCCCCCAGCGTAGATTCGTTTGAAAGCCCACCAAGTTCCACAGTTGGCCGTGGCGATCCTCTTGGCGCAGTTGTGCCACCGCATAGGGACGCTCTCCCGTACGCGGATCTCGCAAGCCCACGGGTTTCAAAGGTCCAAAGCGCAGGGTATCCACCCCCCGCCGCGCCAACTCCTCTACAGGTAAGCAAGCCTCAAAAAATTGAGCATTCTCACGCTCAAAGTCCTTCAAGGGTGCCTGTTCAGCTTCACAGAGAGCCTGCCAAAAGCGCTGATATTCTTCAGCAGTGAAGGGACAGTTGAGATAGGCCGCTTCCCCGCGGTCGTAGCGGGAGGCCAAAAAGGCCACCTCACGGTTAATGGACTCCCCGACCACAATTGGGCTGGCAGCATCAAAAAAACTCAGGTAGTCTAGTCCCGTAAAGCGTTGGAGATCCGCACTCAGCGCCTCACTGGTAAGCGGCCCGGTGGCTAGTACGACAATCCCAGTCTCTGGCAAATGGGGGAGTTCTTCGCGCCGCAATGTCACAAGGGGATGGCGTTCGAGGGTTTCAGTCAACTCACGGCTAAACTGGGCGCGATCCACCGCTAGAGCACCGCCGGCGGGCACTTGATGGCGATCGGCAGTGGCAATAATCAACGACCCGAGGGCACGCAGTTCATGGTGCAATAACCCCGTGGCGCGATCGCTCGCCTTGGCACCAAAGGAATTACTGCACACCAACTCTGCCAACTCCGCCGTATGGTGAGCTGGACTAGGCACATGGGGGCGCATTTCATACAGCACCACCGGCACACCCGCTCGAACAATTTGCCAAGCCGCTTCTGTACCCGCTAGACCACCACCAATGACCGTAATCGGTTCCATTGCTATCCTTCTGGGGGAGACTCCACTGCAACTTCTGAGCCGGGTAACGCCTCTGAGTCTTCTACCTCTGGCTTGAAGACCAAGCGCAACAGGGGTGGCGCAACGAACGTGGTCACAATCACCATCACGATAATACCGGCATCTAGAGCCTTCGAGAGCACACCGCTGGCCGACCCCACAGCCGCAAAAATCAAACCCACTTCACCGCGAGGCACCATACCAATGCCAATTGCCCAGCGGTTAATTCCCGGCTGGCCAAAGACCGTTGCCCCTGTTACCACCTTACCAACAATGGCCACAACGACAAGGAAGGAAGCAATGATCAGACCCGCACGATTGGCCGGTTCTAAGGGATTGAGAACGCTAATATCGGTGCGTGCGCCAACACAGACAAAGAAAACTGGCACTAGCATATCGGCAATGGGCAAAATCTGCTCCTCTAGCTCACGTCGTTTTTCCGTTTCCCCCAAGACTAAGCCAGCGGTAAAAGCACCGAGAATCGCTTCCAATTGCAGCATCACTGCCACATAACCAAGGACAAAGGCAAAGATAAGAGAGGGAATCAGTAAGTTGCCGCGCGTTGTCAGGCGATCGACCATCCCCAGAAAGAAGGGACTCAGCAGCCGCCCCACGACAACAGACCCCACCAAAAAGACCACAGAGCTAATGATCAAGTAGATCACATTGCTAATCTCGACCGTGCCCGTTTTGGCTAGACTGGCTACCACTGCCAGCACAATAATGCCGAGAATGTCATCGAGAACCGCTGCCCCAATGATGATTTGACCTTCCGGAGAAGTGAGGCGTTGAATTTCGGCAAGGACTTTGGCTGTGATCCCAATACTGGTTGCCGTCAGAGCCGCCCCCGCAAAGATGGCCGGTACCAAGTCCACATGAAAGAGCGTCACGAGGCCGAAGGTTCCCGCAACAAAGGGAGCCACTACCCCCACCACGGCGACGACAGCCGCTTGGGGCCCCACCTTGAGCAAGCCCTCTAAATCCGATTCCAAGCCAATCTCAAAGAGCAGGATCATGACGCCAATTTCTGAGAGGACGGCAATGACCTCACTGGCAGTATTGGCAACCACCGTAGCCAGCGGGTCATCCATACCGGTGGTCTGCTGAATAAACATCGTCAGCACAGAGGGCTCAGTGGTTCCCCCTTCGGAAAAGACCAACAGGTGCAAAACCGAAATACCAACCACCACCCCGCCCACCAGCTCACCCAACACCGGTGGAAAGTTAATGCGGGCACAAATTTCACCGCCCATTTTGCTCGCCAAGTAAATCACCACCAGACTCAGTAAAACAGCGGCCAAAATTAAAGGTGCTGCTTCCGCCAAGTTCACTGGTTCTGCTGCCGCATTGGCAAAAAAGGGTTCAAACAGTAGCGTTATCAAAGGCATAGGAGCAAAGGCTCAAAACTCTTTAACTCAGTTAAGCATGCCTTCCCCTTTTGCTCAACTTGCCTCTGGCCTGAACCGAATCCTATTCCTTTCTGTCTAACCTAAATTGGATTTCAGCAGGTTTATCATCGTTCTTTATAGCAGCGGTCACTCGATCATGCGCATTCTCTTTGTCGAAGATGATCCCCATCAGCGGCAGCCCATTTACCTAGCACTGCAGCGGCAGGGCTACACCGTTGATACTGCACCCGATTTGAAAACAGCCTACTGGTTAGTCCATGAGGTGGATTATGAATTGCTCATTTTAGATTGGCTTTTACCCGATGGTGAAGGCACACAGCTGTGTCGCTATTACCGCCAGCAGCAAAAAACTGCGCCAATTGTCTTTCTTACCGCAAAGGACACGACGGCGGATAAAGTCACTGGCTTGGATGTGGGTGCCGATGATTATCTCATTAAGCCCGTGGATCTATTGGAATTATTGGCACGCATCCGCGCCCTGCGGCGGCGATCGCCCCTCTGGCAGGGGGATGAACTAACCCTTGAGGGATTAACTCTTCACCTAGAGACTCGGAAGTTGAGCTATCAAGGTGCGGAAATTCAGCTTAAAAGTCGAGATTTTCAGTTGCTCAGCTACCTGATGCGCCATCCACGCCAAGTTCTCAGCTGCCAGCAAATTGAAAGTCAACTCTGGGAATGGGATAAATCCCCTGAGAGTAACGCGGTTGCCGTGCGAGTGAAACGGCTGCGGGAGCAATTGAAACAACTGGGGGTAGAGCATTGGCTCAAAACCCACTACGGTAGTGGTTATTCCTTGAATCCCCAGCAAAATGTTTCTTAGGAAAGTAGTTGGATCAATTCGCTATCGTGCTGGCTTAATTATTGCCATGCCGATTATCTGTCTGTTCATTATTGTCGCGTCATTTATATGGTTGAAGCTAAACCTAATTGAAGATGATGAATGGGTGTTGCATACGCAAAAAGTACGACTAGAAACGCAAAAACTACTTAACTTACTGCTGGACTTGGAAACAGGTGTGCGTGGCTATAGCCTGACACGCAGTCACAGCTTTCTGCAACCTTACATCACAGCAAAATCTCGCATTGTTCCATCATTGGAAAAAATTAGAGGGCTGGTACAGGATAATCCTGAGCAACTTAAAGCTTTAGACTCCATCGAGGAAACCCTTCATCAAAACATTCAGATTTTTGATCGTTACGTATATTCAGAAAATTTTGCATCTACGACTCATGTATTCAGTAAGTCCAACCAAGAGCAGAATATTGATTGGAATAAAAGTCGAATTTTAATGGAAAGAGCACGGCAAAGCATTTACGAATTTTATAAAAATGAGGAGGTGCTGTTGGGCGATCGCCGGCAGCACCAAATTGAGTATCGAGAATTGGCATGGTCAATTATAATTGCTGCCGCCGTGATTGGTGGTATTGCTAGCTTACTCTCTGTTCGCTTGTTTTATCAGCTGGTTGCGGAGCTAGAATTTCGCGAAAATTCCCTTAGGGAAAATAATGAAAAACTATCTGTTGTTTGTCATCAGCTTCAGCGATTTACAGCCAATGCTTCCCATGAGCTAAGGGCACCTTTATCAGCAATTTTAAGTAATAGTCAGCTGGCTCTAATGATCCTAGAAGAAGAGCTGCAAGATGACAGTGAATCCTTTACAACTGTGCAGCAAAACTTAAACAACATCTGCCAGATTGCAAAACAAATGGCCAATTTAGTCAGCGATCTGCTGTTTTTGGCTCGCCATGAAGGTCAGTTGGCCAATTGCCAATCGTTTAATGCCCATGCGCTGATTAAGGAATTAGCTGAAGAGTGGCAGCAGCTCATGGATAACCAAGGGATCACATTTGTGGTTCAATTCCCTGAATTGCCCGTCATGGTAAAGGGTGACTTTTTGCTGCTCAAGCAAGCAATTGCAAACCTTTTGAGAAATGCCTGTGCCTATACCCCTAGGGGTGGCAAGGTGGTACTAGGACTACAGCCAACGGATCGCGGTGTTCAAGTTGCTGTAGCCGATACAGGTATTGGTATTCCTGAGGGCGCCCTTCCCCATGTGTGTGAACGCTTTTATCGCATTGCTCAAGGCCAGGAACAACCAAAGGGTTTTGGTTTAGGGCTGGCAATCGTCAAACAAATTGTTGATGCTCATCAAGGACAGCTGCAAATTCACAGTCGCGTGGGGAAGGGAACAACGGTGACCATTACCTTACTCCCAAGCGGACGTTGACATAGTTCTGTCATTTTTTTTCCCTAACCTAGGGATTGAAGCATTGAGGACACAGAAGGTGGTTAGGAAGTATTTGTGGATCCTGAGTATGTCTCTTTTTGTTGGTACTACGGGCGTTTTTATGCCGCCGATGGCTCAAAGCGTTGCCCAGTCGGTAACCCCGATTCGTAATTTAGGCAATGTCTATGGCATTACCATTCGCGGCACTGTACGCAGTGTTGTTGGCAATCATTTCATTCTCGAGGATGGCACTGGCCAAGTGATTGTGGATGCGGGGCCGCGTTGGTTTCACCAAATCAATCTCCAGCCCGGCGAAACGGTCACGGTGGTGGGGAAATATGATGATTATGATTTTGACGCCTTTCGTATTACCCGCGCCAATGGAGAGGTGATTAACATTCGTCCCCATGGTGGGCCTCCCCCTTGGGCGGGTGGCCGGCGACGCTGGGAGCAACGACAGGCACGTTAGGATAAACCACTTTACCACATAGGCCGCTGGAAAATTTTGTGAGGTAGCTAAAAATTTCGATGGATAGAGGGGGCGATTGCCCCTTTTATTTTCAGCGATCGCTAGCCAAAATCAGCCTAGAATCCAGCCTAGTTCTATTACGGATTCTTGGGTTAAGGCATGAGTTTTTCTAAACTTTCCGCGAAAGGATTCTTGGTATAGTAGAAGCGTTTACGAACTACTGTCCACTCGTCATTGGGTCAGCCATGCTACTGAAGTCCACAACACGTCACGTTCACATCTATGCCGGCCATGTGGTTGATGGGGAAGTTCATCCTGATACGGAAACACTGACGCTGAATGTGGATCCCGATAACGAGTTGGAGTGGAACGACGCCGCCCTAGCGAAGGTGGAAGCCAAGTTTCAGGAGCTGGTGGCGAATGCCGCAGGGGAAGATTTGACGGAATACAATTTGCGGCGGATTGGCTCGGACTTGGAGCACTTTATTCGCTCGTTACTGATGCAAGGTGAAATTGGTTACAACCTCAATAGTCGTGTGCGTAACTACAGTCTGGGGATTCCCCGTGTGAATCACTGCTAGATTCATTCATCCTCAATCGCGGATTATTTAACAGGTGCTTTGACAGCGGCATTTCCCGCTACAGTTTTTCTATTAAGTTTGAATCTATAGGGGGAGTGCCATTCTCTGGCTTTCGCAGTTTTGCGTGTGTGCTCTCTTTGGGAAAAGGGTTGTGTTTAGCCGTCAATTGGCCAAAAAAAAGAGGCCATTACTGACCTCAAAATGACACTTTGACCGCTGAAAATTGGGAGAGAGTTAAGGTCTAGAGGAGACCCCAGAAGTGAAGCACGCCTTGTTTGGTGATCAGTTCTGTGAGTAGCGCCGCCACAAAGCCAATCATGGCGAGGCGACCGTTCCAAATTTCAGCTTGGGGGGTGAATCCAAAGACCCATGCGTTGCGATCTTCAGCTTTGATGGTTTTGGTATCTTCCATGGTTTTGACTCCTGATCGAACCCTGTACCCTCACTGTAACAATTCTTTACTAATTCCGCAACATCTCTTAATATATTTTTCTCTATTGCTGTCCTAGAGGGCGATCGCGGTATCCCTAATCAATGACTGTGGCCATCTTCACGTTCTCCAGCTTGGCGAGGATTTGCGGCTTGTAGTTTTCAAACTCTGCCTTGAGGAGATTACGGCTCACAACTGCTGGGGCAGAACTGGGTAAGCTTTTACTGGTTTGCAGCCAATCCCGTAGCAGTTGCCGCTGGAAGGTAGCGATCGTAAACATGCGGACATTGATGCAGTGTTGCGGATCCTCAAGGGAGAAAAAGAGCAGCGGATAGTAGCCGGTCTCCGAGAGCAAAACGCAGAGTTCTTGGTTGCGTGGCAGTTTCATATCCAAATAACAGGGCAACCAGCGGGGACCTTGTTTGGGATCGTAGATAGCAGTAATCCAGAGGATCATCGGGTGGGGACTGGTGGTAAAGAGAAACTGGTTGTAGCGAATATTGAGCATGCGCCGATCAATTTCTGGGCGAGGCAGCATCACCCACAGCGAGGCGGCTGATTCCCGCTGTGCATACAAAGGCATCGGAAAGACAATTTCCGCTACGGGTTTATCGGCAGGCCAAACACTTTGCCAGCAGACTTCTTCAACTGTTGCAAGGGCAACAGGCGGTTGAGACTGGCGTTCTGAGGGTTGAGAGACTTTTGCAGCAACCTCTACCCCCGGCTGGGTGACTCGACTACTCCCAAACTGTTCCTCAAGGGCTGTTAAGACGTTGATAATTTCACCGACGTTTTGGGGGCGATCGCTGGGGGACTTGGCCATGCAGGCCATGATCAGTTCCTCAAGGACAGGAGGAAGATACAACCCTGGACTGGCCACATTGAAGGGCACTGGCTTTTGGAAGTGGTGTGCCTTAAACCAACTGCCAATGGAGTGGGTGTCCGCCTGAATGGGCATCTTGCCGGTGAGTAGCTCATACATGGTGATGCCAAGACTGTAGATATCCGAGCGGTGATCCAACTCTCGCCCTTCAATTTGCTCTGGGGAACAGTAGGCCAAAGTGCCCATAAACGACGAGGTTTGCCTTTTTTCAGAAACATCCCCCAAAAATTTGGCAATCCCAAAATCCAATAGCTTCGCAAGTTCCCCCATCGTGCCATCCTGAATCACAAGGACGTTGCTAGGTTTGATGTCACGGTGAATAATGGGGCATTTTTGGCCTTCGATGATAATTCCCTCATGGGCTACCTGCAGACCAAGGCACATATGGCGTGCAATTCGCAGAAATCGGCTTAAGGGCAGGGGTTCTTCTAGGAGCAAATCACTGAGGTTTTCGCCTTCCAAAAATTCCATGACGTAGAAGGGAATTTCCTCGTTGTTCATGCCGTAGTCGAGCACCCGCACCACGTGCATACTTTTCTGACCGAGGAGAGCACCCGCGCGCGCTTCTTGGGCAAAGCGGGTTTTCATGCGATCGTTGAGCAGGGTTTGCGACAGGAATTTAACGGCAACGGGAACACCACCAAGGAGAATGTCCTCTGCTCGATACACCCGCCCCATTGAGCCTTTGCCAATCAGCTCCGTCAGCTGGTACCGATTCATCAGAATTTGGCCAATGTTGGTATCGCGGTGCGGTTCTGACATAGTTGCCTCAAGGGGAAATCGGCTGACGAGGTCGCAAACAGGCAAGTATTGTGTTGCTAGGTCGCTATGGTTATACGTCTATTATCTCTAGAGTCTTTAGGTTCTGTTTGATCCATTGGGGCGATCGCTCCCCCCAATCCGTAGTTTCTTAAGCCTTTTTAGGGTTCTAAGCATTGGGAACGCCTAACCAAGACATCAGTGAAGAACTGGTAATCTGAATCTCTTTCTCCAGATCCGGAACAGGGATAAAGACCACACCGCCACTACAGGAAATCTCCCCCACCGATCGCCACTGATTCGCGGTATAGATGTGCACATGATCAACGGCGCCCCGTCGCCAACTGCGCCACATCTCACTGGCAGCACAATCATAGAGTTGATAGCCTTCGGGAATGGCGGCACGGGTAAAGGGCACCAGTTGTGCCTTATTTTGAGCAAGATCAGGGAAAAATGAACCATGGGTCAATGCTTGTCGCAAAGATTCCCACGCATCGCAGTAGCGCTTGACCATGATCTGCGGTTGACCATTTTCACTTTTGCCTGTGGCAATGACGCCCGCTTTGTTGTCCACCAGTTGCCAAGTCCCTAAGACGGATTCAATGCGATAGTTGGGATTCGATGCAAGGCTCTCAGCCCCATTGACAACATCGGCAACAAAAACAGCAAACAACTCGCTGTCATCCATGTATCCACTCCCGATTCTGCTTCTCTCTTAGTGTAGCCAGTTCGCTGGGCCGCACCAGCAGGAGAGGGGGAGCCAATTCATTTTTACTTTTTGAAATTAAAACATCTGGGAAAATTTCCTTTCTGAGGCGATCGCAAAGCTCCGTATAATCATGGATTGATAAGGTAGTTGCATGGCTGCCTTCACTGGACTCTTACGCAGGGGTATCTCCCACACTCTGACTGCTTTGAGATGCTTTGACTTCTGAGGTTAACCATGAAATATCGCATTTTAATGGCGACGCTGCTGGCGGTATGTTTAGGGATTTTTTCCTTGAGCGCCCCCGCCTTTGCCGCAAAACAGACTTTAACCTATGACGATATTGTCGGCACTGGTCTGGCCAACAAGTGCCCCACGCTTGATGATACGGCACGCGGTGCCTACCCCATTGATAGCTCCCAAACCTATCGCATTGCCCAACTGTGCTTGCAGCCGACGACATTTTTGGTCAAGGAAGAGCCTAAGAACAAACGCCAAGAGGCCGAATTTGTTCCCACAAAACTGGTGACCCGCGAAACCACGAGCTTGGATCAAATTCAAGGGGAACTCAAGGTCAACAGCGATGGCAGCCTCACGTTCATAGAAGAGGATGGGATTGATTTCCAACCAGTGACCGTGCAAATGCCCGGTGGCGAGCGTATCCCACTGCTGTTTACGGTGAAAAACTTGGTGGCGAGCACTCAGCCCAACATTAGCAGGATCACCACTTCAACGGATTTCAAAGGGGAATTCACCGTTCCTTCCTACCGCACCGCCAACTTCCTCGATCCCAAAGGACGGGGCTTGGCCTCTGGTTATGATTCGGCGATCGCCATTCCCCAAGGTAAAGAAGAAGAGCTGGCTCGCGCCAACGTCAAACGCTTCTCCCTGACCAAGGGTGAAATTTCTCTGAATGTGGCGAAAGTGGATGGCCGCACGGGTGAAATTGCTGGCACCTTTGAAAGTGAGCAACTCTCCGATGATGATATGGGTGCCCACGAACCTCACGAAGTGAAAATTCAAGGGGTCTTTTACGCCCGCATCGAACCTGCCTAGGATCGACCAGCCCATGGCGACTCTTTTAGAACTCAGGGAACTGCGGGTCGCCTACCCTACAACGGAGACATCATCTGCTGCAACATGCGTGGTGGATGGTGTTTCTTTTTGTGTGGCCGCAGGGGAGCGGTTTGGCTTAGTGGGGGAGTCGGGTTGTGGCAAATCCACGATTGGTAAGGCCATTTTGCAATTATTGCCGCCGGGGTCCCAAGTTGCTGGGGCGATCGCCCTTCAGGGGCAATCCCTTTTGGGGCTGACCACTTCCCAATTGCGGCGACTGCGGGGCGAGCAAATTGGTTTGGTCTTTCAAGATCCGATGACGCGCCTCAATCCCCTCATGAGCGTCTATGACCACTGCGATGAGCTATTGCGGAGTCATTGCTCTGCTTGGAGTCGCTCCCAACGGCGGCAGCGCATTGTTGAGGTGTTGGATCGGGTGAAAATTTCGGCCAATCGCCTGCATCAGTATCCCCATGAGTTTAGTGGCGGGATGCGTCAACGGGTGGCGATCGCCCTTGCGTTGCTCTTGAACCCACCCCTGATCATTGCTGATGAACCGACAACGGCGCTAGATGTGACTGTCGCGGCGGAAATTCTCGATGAACTCACGCGCCTGTGCCAAGCGGAGCAGCGGGGACTGCTGCTGATTTCCCACGATTTGGCATTGATGGCCAAGTATTGCGATCGCCTTGCGGTCATGCACCAAGGCAAGATTGTTGAACTGGGAGCGGCTCGTCAAGTGCTGCAACAGCCCCACCACCCCTATACCCAGTCCCTACTTGCGGCCACCCAACTCACCCCTAAAGAAACCCCACCCTTGGACACTGCCCCAGAACTGCTGCGGGTTCACAATTTACAGCGGCACTACCGCTTGGGGGGATGGCTACAACCGCAAACCACGATTCGAGCGGTTGATGGCGTCGATCTAACGTTGCGCCGCGGAGAAACCCTTGGCCTTGTGGGCGAATCCGGCTGTGGTAAAAGTACGCTCTCGCGCCTGATTCTGCAACTGATTCCCGCCAACGCCGGTGAAGTGGTCTTTTTGGGGCGCAATTTAACTCAATTACCAGCGGCACAACTGCGCCCAGTCCGCCGCGATCTGCAAATGATTTTCCAAGACCCCCATGCCTGCCTCAATCCCAAAATGACCGTAGGGCAAAACTTGCTGGAGCCACTGCTAATTCATCGGCTGATGGCCAAAGAGGCTGCCCAAGAACGGGTACGCGAGATGCTGGCACAGGTGGAATTAACCCCCAGTGAAGTGTATGTTCATCGCTATCCCCATGCCCTGTCGGGGGGACAACGCCAACGGGTGGCGATCGCCCGTGCCCTGATTACCCATCCCCAACTGGTGGTCTGTGATGAACCAGTGAGTATGCTCGATGCCCATATCCAACGCCAGGTGCTGGCGCTGATGCAACAGTTAAAGGAACAATTCCAACTCACTTATCTCTTTATCACCCACGATCTGGCGATCGCCCGCTATTTTTGCGATCGCATTGCCGTCATGTACGCTGGTAAGATCGTTGAACTGGCTCCCACTGCCCAATTGTTTGCCCAGCCGCAGCATCCCTACACGCAAAAATTGCTGGCCGCTGCTCTGTAGCGTATCTTAACCATTTTTCCCCCATTTCTTAGGCAAACCCTAACCCAACTTCCCTAAAGTTTAGGAACTGGCTGCCCACAGTGGATGAATTTGGAACGAGATACGCTTCATGGCTGAATATTTTGGTGATCTGTTACCCCGTGTCCTAAGCCGACGCACCGTACTAAAAACTGCTCTTTTTGGCGCGGCGGGTTTAACCCTTGCAACCCTGACCAAGGGGTGTGCCACTGCACCGGCTTTAGGCTTTCCAACGATTTACCCCAACACCGACGATAAAATTACGCTGCCTGAGGGCTTTGAGCATGGCGTCGTGATTCGCTGGGGCGATGCCCTCGATGGTGGTGAAAACTTGAATTGGAATCGCATTCACCAAACAGTCACCGCAGCCGATGTCCAGCGGCAGCAGCAGTGCTTTGGCTACAACTGTGATTTTGTTGGCTATCAGACCACACCCGATGGCAAGCATTTGCTGGTCGTGAATCATGAATACACCAATCCCGAACTCATGTTTCAAACCGTGGGCGATCGCCCCAATCAATGGCAAGCCGCACTCCAGCGGGAGGCCCATGGACTCTCCATTGTCGAGATTGCCAAAAACGCCAATGGTGGCTGGCAATATGTGAAAGCCTCGCCCTACAACCGCCGAATCACAGGTTCAACGCCCTGTGAGATTTCTGGCCCTGCTAAAGGCCACGCCCTTTTGAAAACGGCTGCGGATCCCACGGGGACACGGGTGAATGGCACCCTCAATAACTGCGCAGCGGGCAAAACCCCTTGGGGCACGGTACTCACCTGCGAGGAAAACTTCCATAGCTATTTTGGCGGCAGTGATAGCAACCTCACGGGCATGGTGAAGGAGCTGCATAAGCGCTATGACATTCCCAATGAGCGGGCCGATCGCTATGGCTTTTATCTCTATGAAGATCGCTTCAACATCGCGAAGGAACCCCAAGAGGCCTTTCGCTTTGGCTGGGTTGTGGAAGTGGATCCTCTTTCTCCGGATCGCGCCCCCATTAAACGCACAGCCCTAGGACGGTTTCGCCATGAGGCGGCGACAACGGTGATTGCCCCCGATGGTCGAGTTGTGGTGTATATGGGGGATGATGAACGCTTTGAGTATGCCTACAAATTCATTACCAAGGGCAAGTACCAAGCCAACGATCGCGCCGCCAACTTGAACCTGTTGGATGAAGGGGAACTGTACGTTGCTCGCTTTAATGACGATCTGACGGGTGAATGGCGAGCGATCGCCCGCGTTGAGGGCAGTACAATTACCCCCAACCCCAATCTGCCCACAGCCTTCCAACAGGATCCTGCCCTGTGTTTTATTTACACCCGCGCCGCCGCTGATGCCCTAGGGGCAACAAAAATGGATCGACCCGAGGACTTCGAGTGGAATCCGGTCACCAAAAGTGTTTGGCTGGCGCTGACCTACAACGAGAAACGGAAGGCTAAGGCCACGGATGGCGCCAACCCGCGTCCTGAAAATGTGATGGGGCATGTGATTGAAATGATTGAGCAGGGCAATAACCCAACCGCCTTGCAGTTTCAGTGGCGTTTACCTTTGCTTTGTGGAGATCCCTCCGCCCCAGAGAAAAACCGCCAGTTAGTGCTGTATGGTGAACCCACCAACGCAGAGGTACCGCCAATCTCAGCCCCCGATAACTTGACCTTCGATCGCGCCGGCAATGTCTGGATTGCCACCGATGGCAATGGCGGATCAACCCGCTTGGGCAAAAATGATGGCGTTTATGTCCTCAATCCGCAGCGCCGCGAACTGAAGATGTTCCTCTCTGGCGTGCCCGGCTGTGAAATTTGTGGCCCTGAATTTAGCAGTGACTATCAAACCTTCTTCTGTGCTATTCAGCATCCGGGGGAAGGGGCAAAATCCACAGCTGATCTGCCAACACGCTGGCCCTATGGAGAAGAGGTGGTCGTGCCTCGGCCTGCCGTCATTGCTGTATGGCGCTCAGATGGCCGGGAAGTGTCAGCCTAGGGCTTGCGGGAAGAATAGCGATTGATCCCTTCAGGACGCAGGGGTACGACTGGGGCAGCCCGGCGGCGGTGGGTTCTAGACGTTTTGGCGCGAGTGTTTGTGGCAGCGGGGAAGGCAATCACCTCTGCCTGCTGTCCTTCACGGGCACAGCGAATCAACAGGCCAGCGATCGCCATACTGGCCATAATTGAGCTACCGCCATAGCTAAAGAGGGGAAAGGGTAATCCTGTTGTCGGTAGGATACCAATGGCGACACCTATATTAATCAGGGCCTGTAGGAGCATGATCACCGTTGCCCCCAAGGCAATGAGCTGGATCAGGGGATCCCGCGCCTGATTCACCACCCGCATTCCCAGCCAACCGTAGGCCGCCAGCAGTCCTAGGAGCAAGAGGCACCCCAATAGCCCCATTTCCTCGGCATAGACCGCAAAAATAAAATCCGTGTGCTGGATGGGCAAATAGGAGAGCTTTTGCTGTGAAAAGCCATAGCCCGTGCCCAAAACGCCCCCCGAAGCAACCGCCAAGAGACTCTGCACCAGTTGGTAGCCATCCCCCATCGCATCCGCCCAAGGGTTGAGGAAGGACATCACCCGCCGCCGTTGATACTCGTTAATGCTGATGCTGAGGACTGCCAAGCCCAAGCCACTCATGGCTGTTAACAGTAGGGGCGCCAAGGGTAAACCTGCCCCAAGGGCAATCAGCCACAATGTCATGCCACAGAGGGCGGTGGTGCTGAGGTTGGGTTGGATTAAAATTCCCAGCAGCGTCAGGGCAAAGGCCGTTAACCAAAAACAGCGTGCCTTGAGATGCAGCCGCCGCCAAGAACTAAACACCCAAGCGGCTTGCAGGACTAAAAAAGGCTTCATCATTTCCGAGGGCTGGAGTTGAAAAGGACCAAGACTAATCCAGCGGGTGGCGCCCATCACCGTTGTCCCGACCCCCGGTAGGCGTGTTGCCCAGATCAGCAGCAGAAACAAAAAGAAACCTGGAATGGCCATCTGGAGCGATCGCCGCAGCGGCAGCCGCAGAAACACTTGAAAGCCTATCCAGCCAAGGGCAAGCCACAGCAACTGGCGCGTAAAGTAGTACAGCCCATCCCCTGTTTCGGCCAAACCGACGGGAAAACTAGCGGAAAAGAGGACGACCAAGCCAAGACCAATCCACACTAGGGTCAACCAGTGGAGCAATCGTGCTTCTAGGGTCCACTGCCGCAGGTCGCCAACCGCTTCGCTGCGCCGCAGGCGATCGCCAAAGGGGAGAAAACGCCACCAACTCACGCTTAGATGACCCTCACTGGCATCGGCCACTATAGGAACAGTATCTAATCTGGCACAATTATTATGCATCTTTTAGAGCGACTGCCTGTGACTTTGCCTACAATTTCTGAACGCTTTGAGCAATGTCGTGCCCGCCAACGCTGTGCCCTGATTCCCTTTTTGACTGCCGGTGACCCTGATTTAGAAACGACGGTTGCTGCCCTCAAGGCCTTAGATGCCCATGGTGCAGATTTGATTGAACTGGGAATGCCCTATTCCGATCCCTTGGCCGATGGTCCCGTGATTCAGGCAGCCGCTACCCGCGCCCTGCAACGGGGAACTCGCCTCGAGGCAGTCTTAGAAATGACAACGGACTTACACCGCCAACTGAGGGCACCACTCATTTTATTTACCTACTACAATCCCATCTACCATCGAGGGGTCTCTTCATTTCTGAAAGCCGTTGCCCAAGCCGGGATCAAGGGCTTAGTGATTCCGGATTTGCCCCTTGAGGAAGCAGAACCCGTTCTTGCAGAAACAGCGCATCTAGGCTTGGAATTGACACTACTGATTGCGCCCACCACATCGCCCGAACGGATGCAGGCGATCGCCACCGCCTCCCAAGGTTTTATCTACCTTGTCAGCACCACGGGTGTCACTGGCATGCGCCAAGAAATGGCCACTCGGGTTCAGGAACTGTTGCACACCCTACGCCAGATCACTCCCAAGCCCATTGGTGTCGGGTTTGGCATTGCCAGTCCAGAGCATGCCCGTCAAGTGCGCGATTGGGGCGCCGATGCTGCCATTGTTGGTAGTGCCTTTGTCAAACGGCTGGCAGAACCAGAGCAGGGAGTTGCCGCTGTCGCCGAGTTTTGTCAGTCACTCCGCACAGCCCTCGATACGCCCTAGGGACGCACCGTCAACGTAAAGTAAATGCCATCGGACTGCAAACTGCGGGTTTGACCGGGCAGATCAATCAATGGTGCCGCGTACTGGAACTGAATGTCTAAGTTGGGTGTTGGTTGCACCAAGAGTCCCATGCCTAAACCGGCAATCACATTGTTAGGCACTGCACCCGCAGGATTACGGCTATTGTTCCAGACCACCCCCAGATCAAACAGGGGCCCAATGGAAATAATTGGGCGACGATTGGCAGTGCGCAGTACGGGAAAACGGGCTTCCCCAGAGAACCGCAGGCCATTATCCCCAGAGAGGGCATTGGTTGAGTAACCCCGCACCGACAGGGGGCCACCAATGACAAATTGGTGAAAGGGGAGCAGGCTATTGGGACTCAGTTGCACATCCGTACGCAAAATCAAGAAGTTATCTGCCCAGAGGCGTTGCAGCCGCTGTCCCTGTCCCAGCCAGCTAAAGAAAGTACCATCAGGGGTTGGACTGGGGTTTTCGGTGGCGCCAAAGATCGGCAGGCCAAAGTTGAACTGCGAACGAAAGACCCATGCCCCTTGGGGATCACGGCGGATATATTCTTGGCTCACTTCCAGCACTCGGGTGGCACTATAGCCCGATGAATCAGAACCAATGGAAATGGGGGTTGGCACTCCCAAAACAAAAGTCTGTGCCGACTGCATCAGGAAGCCAATGCCAAAGGCTAGTTCCTCACGGATATTGCGAATCACCGGTTGGCGAAAACTGGCTTCGTAAATAGAAGACTCACTGCGAATATTCAAGCCAGCAAGGGCGGGGGGGCGGGTAATTTCGCTGTCTGCTTGTACGGTGCGAATGGTGAGTGTGCCATTCATGGCATTGAGGGGCAGACTGTAGCCAAACTCCACAGTGTTGGACGCTCCCCAGTCAAACGTGCCTAGGTTATTACCGATGGCGTAGGAACCGTAGACGCTATCGCCGCGACCACTGAGGTTGTTGTATCCCAAAAAGGCCGTGGCCCGATCCGGGGCGATCGCTGGCGGCGTATTGTTATCCAAACCAAAAGCAGCATTAAACCAGCGGGCAGGTACCACCCGTACCACCAAAATACTGTCCTGGGGCGTCGTGCCGGGTCGCAGACTGGCAGAAAGATTGGCAAAGAGAGGATCCGTTCGCAGCAGGCGCAACTGCTCTTCCAGACGATTGGAGTTGAGGGGCACGCCGGCACCGAGGGCAATACGACTGCGAATATAGCGTTGGATAATTCCTTTATTCCCTTCAATACGAATGTCCTCTAGGCGGCCTTCAAGCACTTGAATCGTGATTACCCCATCCCGTGCCACCTGCTCGCCTAAAACGGCGCGAGAGGTCAAATAGCCCCCCTCAAGATAGAGTTTTGTAATCGCATCGGCAGCGCCTTGTAGCTTCGCAAGCGTCACCTGACGCCCTTCCAAGGGCTTAATAATCGGATCAAATTCCGCAGGCCCAAAGATAGTACTGCCTTCAACAACAATTTTTTGTACAGGTATTAAAACATTTTCTGACTCGGGGGTTGGGCTAGGGGGTGAAGGGGGCGGTTCAAGAGCGGGTGGCGAAGGGGAGGGTAGAGGGGGTGGTTCCGGTAGGGGGGGCTGAATATCCTGTTGGGTGGGGGTGATAACTGGAATCGCTAAAGCAGGTAACACCGCTCCCGTACTGCCGAGAACAGAGAGAAGGGCAACGGGTGCAAATAAGTTTGTTTTCACGTCCTCAACCCCAATGCTTAGTTATTTGGTTTTAGATAGGGCAGCAAAATCAATACAAAAATTTGTCTCTTTTCCTGAGGGTCAAGCCCAAGGAACCATCGGCGTGAGGAGTTATTGATTCTTGCCTTCAGATTTTAGCGGATCATTTGTGGTTGTTGGCAACGATCGCCCCCATCAACACTGACTCCGAACCTGTTTCAAGCGGGGGGAAGTGCCGTTTCAGCAGTGCCATCAGGGTTATTAACGAGGGCGGATTCATCAATGGCCAAATCAAACCAAAAGGTACTGCCGACCCCCAATTCACTAATTAAATGAATTTGTGTATTGTGCTTGTGGATAATATCTTGGACAATGGCCAACCCCAGCCCTGTCCCCTCTAGGGTATGCACGCGATTCTCAACGCGGAAAAACCGTTCAAAGACGCGGGGTTGATCCTCTGGGGCAATGCCCATACCCGTGTCGGCGACTTCAATGCGCACCCGTTCCTGCTCTGGATCGCTGGGGGGATGCCAGACATAGGCACGAATGGTTACCCGTCCATTTTCGGGGGTAAACTTCAAAGCATTCCCCACCAAGTTAGTGAGGGCACCAATGAGTAGATCGTAGTTGCCCCAAACCGGTGGCAAGGGGTTTTCCACTTCGGCAGTGAGGGTAATGGACTTATTGGCAGCATTGAGTTGGTAGGTGCGCATGATCTGATCAATCACCTGCGCCATCTGTACCGAGCCAAATTGATAGGGGCGACCCGATTCGAGGCGAGAAATATCGAGGAAATCATTCACAAGACGAGTCAGGCGATCGGTCTCGTGATTCGCGGTTTCCAGAAACTCCTGCTGCTCTTTTTCACTAAGACTGCTGCCGTACTCTTGAATGGTTTCGATGATCGATTTGATATTGAATAGAGGTGTGCGCAATTCGTGGGAAACATTGCTAATCAATTGCGCTTTGGCTTCGTTGAGTTCCACCTCGCGGGTGATGTCCTGAATCGTAATCGCAATGCCCTTGGGTTTTTCCCGTTGCACATCCATAACCGTTGTCAGCAAAATGCGTACCGATCGCGAGCTGGGTTCTTGGAGCGTGACGCGAAATTCTCCCCCTTCCGATTCGCCCTTGGAGGCTTTGTAGAGAGGACAGGTGAGTTTTTCACACACCGGCGCCGGAAAACAGTTCAGGGCATTTTGACCAATGACATTCATCCCCTCCCAATTAAAGAGACGTTGAGCCGTGGGGTTGACCAAAATAATCCGCATGTCAGTGTCCAACAGGATTGCCCCATCGGCAATGGTGGAAACCAAGGTATCCAGCTTGGCTTTTTCCGCTTGCAGTTCTTCAATGTTTTGCGCTTCGTAGGAAGCAAGCCGCTCTGCCATGTCATTAAAGCTAGCAATCAACTCCCCCAGTTCACCACCAAAGGGCAGGTTAATGCGTTGCTTAAAATTTCCTGCGGCAATGTTTTTCACCCCCTGTACCAACTCTTTGATGGGTTGGGTAATGGTCAGGGCATTGAACACTCCGCCCAAGATCACCATGATCCAGAGGGAGACAAACACGGCAATGGTCAGATCACGGGTGAGATTGGCAGAGGCAATAAGCGTTTGGTTGGGATTAATGCCCAAAGCCACAACTCCTAGATTTTCATCATTAAATATCAATGGCACAAAGACATCGGCCACAAGGCCGTCGGGGGTTTGGTGTTGGCGCACAAGGGGTTCTTGGCTGGCACGGTAGGTGTCCGGCAGTTGAATACGGCGGCGCAGGGTCAGCGCACTTTCCACTTGGGGGGCAGAGTAGGGGAGGCCATAGTAAATTTCGCCATCGGGATCGGCATAAAGGATGTAGCGAATACTGGCACTGCGCTCATAGAACTTACGGGAAAATTCGGCAACAGCGGCGGTATCCCCCTTGGCCACGAGGGGCGCCACATCGGCAGCTAAGAGCAACCCCAAATCGCGGCCATAGCGGGTGTCATTGAGGTGGGCATTGGTTTGAATGGTATTCACCGCCCAAAAGGTGAAACCACTCATGATGATCGAGACCACGAGGGTTGCTGTGGCCATGAGGCGGGTTTGAATTTTGAATTCCGACCACCAACGGGCAATGCCCCGCAATTTATCGCTCAAGTCCCCTTGGGTTTTCTCGGTTTTCAACACCACCATTGCGCCTAACGTACGAAAAATTTTCCCTGATTCTACGGGATTTTGCTCACATTTTTATTGTGGCATCTGAGAGGGGTTCCAAGCGGGCAAACTCTTCAATGCGGCGGCTATAGCGTTGCAGCATCTGCTCACTCCAAGTGGCATCGGGACTATTGACGTAGAGGTGTACCAATGGCTCACTGGCATCGGGCAGAATCAGTACCCAGTGGTCAGTATTGGGTTCACCAATTTTGACGCCATCAATGAGACTCAAGTGATTGCGGGGATGGGTTTCCACCAAGTGGCGCATCAATGACCCTTTGGCAATCCAAGGACAGCGAATCGGGCGATGATAGTAGTGGACGCGGGGCAGTTCTTGGCGCATGACGGTGAGGGGTTTGCCAATCAGTGCCAGCAGTTCGATCAGGGTGGCGATCGTAAACATGGCATCAAATCCCGGATGCAGTTGTGGGAAAATAAATCCCGTTTCCGCAGAACCGCCGAGAACCACACCGCTGTGGTGTTGGCAGGCTTCCATGAGATCAGTGGGGTTGGTGCGACTGCGAATCACTTGTCCGCCCTGTTGATGGGCGATCGCCTCCACCGCACTAGAAGTTGTGACCGGCACCACGACAGTGCCCCCCGGATGGGTCAAGAGGATCAAGTAGGTCATCAACGCTGTGAGTTCTTGATCACTGAACACCTGACCGGCATTGTCCACTAAGGTCAACCGTTCACCATTGGCGGAGACTTGCACCCCCAAACTGGCAGATAGCGCTGTCACCACCTGTCCCAGTTCCCGCAGGAGTCGCTGTCGCTCGAGAATATTGAGGGGGGTTGGGTGCAGGGTGGCATTGAGAACAACGGCATCACAGCCAAACTTACTGAGGATTTGTGGCAAGACAACCCCAGAAACGGCATAGGCATAGTCAATGACAATTTTGGCGGCGCTACCATAAAACAGTTGGGTATTTAGCCACTTTTCAAAGCCCTGGGCATAGGCGGCCACGCAGTTGTTGGGATGGGTCATGACACCGACATCCGTAAGTAGGGCGCGGCGAATATCTTCGCGGAAGTAGGCGGTTTCAATTTGCCGCTCTTTGGCTTTGCTCAGGTTGATGCCCTTATGGTCAAAAAACTCAATCAACAGTTGATCGGCGCGATCGGGATGGGCACGCACATGAATTCCGCCGCTGACTGAAAGGGTTTGGGCAGCAAAGCGGGCAATCGGTAGGGCGATCGCCTCCAAATTGAGGACATGAATCCCCACCGACATCAAACCCGACATCAGAGCATGGGACACCATCCGCGACACATTGCGCTGATCTCGCGACACCAGCACACTAGTTCCGGGCTCAAGGATTGAAGCATAGGCGGCCGCCAGCCGCACAGCAAACTCCGGTGTAATGTCCACATTGGCCACACCGGCTACCCCCCGCTGGCCAAAGAGATAGCGTTGCCCCGTTGTGCCCCAGATCAGGCTTTCATTGACAATTGCACCCGCTTCAATGCGTTTGCCCGGCCAAAGCCGCACCCCCTGACTGAGGCTAGCTTCCTCCCCGACCACACAGCGACTGCCAATAATTACCCCTTCGTGCACCCTCACATGGCGATCGACATGGACATGGCGAGCCAAAATGCAGTGCTCTAATTCACTGTCATCCCCAATAAAACAGCCACTCCAAGCCACCACTGAGCGCAACCGACTGCCATTACCAACAATCACGTTATCTCCCAAGATCGTCCCTGCCCCAAGGGTGACCCCCGCACCAAAGCGGCAGTTATTGCCCAAGACTAGCGGCGCCTGTAGCTGAACTGTTTGCGGCAATGTGGTGTTGTGCCCTACCCAAATTTGCGGCTGAACTTCGTGCCCCTGAATTTCCAAGTGCACGCGGCCATAGAGGGCATCCTGTTGCACCTGTTGATAGGTTTGCAGACTACCGACATCGCACCAGTAGGCATCGGTGATATAACCATACATCGGCACATCCGCCTGCAATAGCAACGGGAATAAATCCCGCGAAAAATCCCGCTCGATGCCGCTATTGAGATAGTCCATGACAGCAGGGCTGAGGATGTAGATGCCTGTATTCACCGTATCCGTAAAGACTTCCCCCGCTGAGGGCTTCTCGAGAAACCGCCGCACGCGACCATCGCTATCAGTAAAGACAATGCCAAACTCCTTCGGTTGAGGTACACGGGCAAGGATCAGGGTTACGGGAGCACCGTGCTGCTGGTGAAAACGGAGGGCATCGGTTAAATCGATATCGGTAATGCTATCGCCACTGACCACCAAAAAAGGATCCGTTAGCAAATTGGCAATGTTTTTGACTGAACCTGCTGTGCCAAGGGGCTGCTCTTCCTCAACGACATAGCTTAGGTGCACCCCAAACTCATTCCCATCGCCAAAATAGTCGCGCACGACATCGGGGAGATAGTGCAATGTCATGACCACATCATCAAGGCTATGGCGGCGTAGGAGATTGAGAATATGCTCAGCAATGGGACGATTGACCACCGGCACCATTGGCTTAGGTAGATCACAGGTGAGGGGACGCAACCGAGTACCACTTCCCCCGGCCATGAGGACGACACGCACTGTTTTCTCCTTTGTCAAACCTCGCCCTAGGATCCCAGTGTAGGAGAGGACGGCAGGCTCAGGGGGATGGCTTCAGGAAACTGCAATGATTTTTGACACTTGAGAGTAGCCTAGGCATAAAAAAACCTACCCTGGGTAGAGGGCAGGTTCAGAGCATGATATAACGCGATCGCGCCTAGGCAGTAAAGCCAGCTTTGTATTCGGCGATCGCCTCTTTCAGCAAGGCTTCAGCTTTTTCATCCAGTTTTTGGGTGGTGCGGATGATTTCGCCGTATTCGGGCTTGCTTGTGTGTAGGTAGTCCCGCAGACCGGCAACAAACTTGGCCACTGCCTCAACGGGGATGTCGTCAAGGTAGCCATTGGTACCGGCGTAAATGGTTGCCACTTGGTATTCCACCGGAATGGGTGAGTACTGGGGCTGCTTGAGAATTTCCCGCAGGCGTTGGCCTCGTGCCAGTTGGTTTTGGGTGGCTTTATCCAAGTCAGAGGCAAACTGGGCAAAGGCTTGCAGTTCATCAAATTGCGCCAATTCCAGCTTCAGTTTGCCAGCCACCTGCTTCATGGCTTTGATTTGAGCAGCAGAACCCACCCGTGACACGGAAATCCCCGCGTTGATGGCAGGACGCAAGCCAGCGTTGAAGAGGTCAGAGGAGAGGAAGATTTGACCGTCGGTAATGGAAATGACGTTGGTGGGAATGTAGGCAGACACGTCACCGGCTTGGGTTTCAACCACAGGAAGCGCCGTCATGCTGCCACCGCCGAGGGCATCGTTGAGTTTGGCGGCACGCTCCAGCAGGCGGGAGTGGAGATAGAACACATCCCCAGGGTAGGCTTCACGACCGGGGGGACGGCGCAGCAGCAGCGACATTTGCCGATAGGCTTGCGCTTGTTTGGAGAGGTCGTCATAGATGACGAGGGTGTGCTTGCCTTGGTACATGAAGTACTCAGCAATCGTGGCACCGGTGTAGGGAGCGAGATACTGCAAAGCGGCTGGATCACTGGCGTTAGCGGCAATCACAATCGTGTAATCGAGTGCACCCCGCTCCCGCAGCACGTTCACCACTTGAGCGACACTGGACGCTTTTTGACCGATGGCCACATAGACGCAAATCACATCTTGGCCTTTTTGGTTCAGAATTGTGTCAATGGCAACGGCCGTTTTTCCGGTCTGGCGATCGCCAATGATCAGTTCTCGCTGACCACGACCAATGGGAATCATGGCGTCAATAGCCGTAATCCCCGTTTGCAACGGCTCACACACAGATTTGCGCTGGACAATACCGGGGGCAGGGGATTCAATCAGGCGGGTTGCCGTCGTGTGGATCTCCCCTTTGCCGTCAATGGGGCGCATCAGCGCATCCACGACCCGACCAATGACCGCTTCACCCACAGGCACGGAAGCAATTCTACCGGTGGCCCGCACCGTACTGCCTTCTTCGATACCGAGGCCATCGCCCATCAGCACCACCCCTACGTTATCCTCTTCGAGGTTAAGGGCAATCCCCACGGTGCCGTCTTCAAATTCCACCAATTCTGAGGCCATCACTTTGTCGAGGCCATAGACACGGGCAATGCCATCGCCCACCTGCAATACAGTACCGACATTATCGACTTTGATCGACTGTTCGTACTGCTCGATTTGCTGGCGAATAATGCTACTGATTTCGTCGGGTCGGATACTTACCATAGAAGTCGCTCTCAAGGGTTGAACAGTTTACAAAGGGACGTTAAGCGGCTTGCGCCAAGGTGAGACTGAGGCGGCGGAGTTGACCCCGCAGACTAGCATCAAAGACTTGGGAGCCAACTTTAATCACCACGCCACCAATCAGTTCGGGATCGCAGGCAGTGACAAGCTCCACATCGGCAGCACCGGTCATGGCTTTGACCTTTTCGACCACGGCACGGCGTTGATCGTCATTGAGTTCGACAGCACTGGTGACTTCCGCCAAGACCACATTGCGGAGTTTGCGCACAAGGGCACGATACTGCTCACAAATAGGGCCAAGAAGGTTAATTCGCCGCCGATCCACGAGCAACATTAAGAAGTTGAGGAAGTAGCCGTGCACCTTATCCACTGTCAACTGCCGCAGCACATTCTTTTTGGCCTCAGGCTTGATCAGGGGATTGGCAAGAAACTGTTGCAGTTCACTGGAGCTGGCAAGGAGTTCCAGAATTAACTGCGTGTCCTGCTGAAACTGATCAATGAGGTTGTGGGTTTGCGCCAACGACAGCAGCGCCTCGGCATAGGGTTCAACAAGTTCACCACGGACAGTGGTCTGCATCATTTGCCTCCTAGTAGGGCAATACTGCGATCAACAAGGGTGCGTTGAAGGTCTGGATTTTGGCTCAAACGCGCTTTGAGTTGGTTTTCGGCCTCGGCAAGTGCCATAGCAGCAATCCGCTCACGAATTTCGGCGATCGCCCGCTCAGTGGCGGCACTGGTATCTTGGGAAGCGGTTTCCTTCAAGCGCTCAATTTCTCGCTTGGCTTGGGCAATGAGTTCTTCCTTGGCAGCCTTGGCACGGGCAAGGGCGTCTTCGCGAATGCGTTGTGCCTCCTGCTTGGCCTGAGCCAGTTTTTGTTGCTCTTCGGCGAGGCGGGCAGCGGCCACTTTCTGGCGTTCTTCGGCTTCCGCAATGGCTGTGGCAATTTGTTGCTGGCGATCGCCCAAGGTTTTGCCAAGTACGCCCCGCCCAAAATACACCAATACCCCAATAATGATGGCAAGGTTGATCACATTGGTTTCGAGCAAATTGGTGTTAATGCCAAAATGCCCCGCTTCTTCCGTTGCCAATAAAAATACTGCGTCCATGACCCACACTCCTAGGCCAGTAACTTCGCTAATAACTGTTCACTCAAGCTGGCAACTTGACCCTCAAGCGCTTGCAGTGTCGCCTGCTTTTGCTGATCAATTTCTGCTTGAATCTTGAGTAACTCTGCCTGCACGGCCTGCTGTGCTTCAGCAATTTCGGCGGTGGCAATTTTTTGTGCCTCGGCTCTGGCCTCTTCAATCAAGGCTTGGGCTTGGCGACGGGTACTGGCCAATTCCTGCTCATACTGCTGAGCCAGTTCAGTTGCCTGTTGCAACCGCTCCTTGGCCTGCTGCAAGTTGGTTCGGATATATTCATCCCGATTGTCCAGCGCCTGACCCAAGGGCTTGTACAGCAGCGCATTCAAAATGACGGTCAAGATTAAGAATTGCACAGCCATCAGGGGTAGGGTGGCATCAAAATCAAACATCAGCCTCTCCAGAATGGGGGATCGGGGGAAAGCTCATCCAAGCCTCCCCCACTGGGGTTAATTAGGATGCAAAGGGGTTGGCAAACAGGAGCACCAGCGCAATCACCAGACCGTAGATGGTCAGGGACTCCATGAATGCCAAGGTCAGCAGCAGTGTACCCCGAATTTTACCTTCCGCTTCCGGTTGCCGCGCAATCCCTTCCACGGCTTGACCAGAGGCATTCCCTTGACCAATCCCAGGCCCAAGCGATGCCAAACCAATTGCCAGAGCAGCAGCCAAAACAGAAGCAGAAGCGACTAACGGATCCATAGTTGATTTCCTCGAGACGTAGTAGGACGAAACAAAATTTCCAGAGATAACAATAGCAGGGTATGTACCCCTTTTAGGAGTGAGCCTCTTCGTGCTCGCCGCCATGCCCCTCCATGGCCTCCCCAATGTAGGTGGCTGCGAGGGTGGCAAACACAAGGGCTTGAATGGCACTGGTAAAGAGTCCCAAGGCCATCACGGGCAAGGGCACAAACAAGGGCACCAGCAACACCAAGACCCCCACCACCAATTCATCCGCCAAGATGTTGCCAAAAAGACGGAAGCTCAGGGAAAGCGGTTTTGTAAAATCTTCCAAGATGGCAATGGGAAGTAAGACGGGCGTTGGCTCGATGTACTTGGTGAAATACTTCAGCCCCCGCTTGCGTAGCCCGGCGTAGAAATAGGCCAAGGAGACCAGTAAAGCCAAGGCCACGGTGGTATTGATGTCATTGGTGGGTGCTGCTAGCTCCCCTTCTGGTAGTTCGATGAGTTTCCACGGTACCAGTGCGCCTGACCAGTTACAAACAAAAATGAACAGGAACAGTGTCCCCACAAAGGGAACCCAAGCTCGGTACTCGTGCTCACCCATTTGGCTCTTGGTCAAATCGCGGATGAATTCCAGCGCGTATTCCATCAGATTTTGAATCCCACTGGGCACCCGTTGGATATTCCGCGAGGCGGCAAAGGCCGCCGCAATCAGAATGGCCATCACAAACCAAGTGGTGATGAAGACTTGACCGTGAACTTTTAGGTTGCCAATATGCCAGTAGAAATGGTGCCCCACCTCCAACTTGGCAAGGGGAAGAGCTGTCCAAAGGTGTATCAAAGGCATCATGCCTCCGCGCTCGGTTGTCTAAGCACTACAGTGAGCCAGCGTTAAGGGGACGGCAAAACCGTACGAAACATATAGACCAGAATGGCGGCTTTGTAGGTTAAGAACCCCAAGAACACTGGAATAATATGTAGCTCTTGCCAACGGGCTGCCAAAATAATCACAACCACGACGACAAGGAGCTGCGTTTTCCCCAGCTTTTTCTGGTCGTTTCCTAGGCGCTCCACACTGCGGGCGAGGAGCCGCAGATAAATTAGGCTCGCACTTGCCCCCAAAAGGTAGTTCAACGCTGTGTTCAGGCCGTGAATCAGCCAAACCGCTCCAAAGGCGATCGCCATCAGCACGAGGCTTGTCGTGAATAATTCGCGACAGAGTTGATAAAACTCGGCCATCGAGCCGCCCTTCTTTGGGGAATTGGCAATGGTTGATGGCGCAGAGGGTGCTGAAGCAGAATCGGGAACAGTCACAGCAGAATAGGGAGCATCCGAGGATGCCTTGAACTGGCCACTAAGCATCCTATCACGCAGTGGTTACATTTCATTACGGGATTCTGCTTCGTCGATATTGCTGTTCATTTCATTGCGAATGTGCCGCTCAAGCAGTTGAAAAATCTCCTGTAGACGTTGAGGATTGGTGAGGTAGAGGTATCCCAGTAGGGCTTCAAAGCCAGTAGCTTGGCGGTAAATTTTTGCGGCAACTCGCTTTGGGCCATCGGCAGCCGCATTGCGACCCTGACGAAAAATCGAGCGTTCGGTTTCGGTGCAATGCTGCCAAAGGAAGTCCATATAACGGGCTTGACTTTCAGCACGCACATGCGCCACCACTTGGCGGTGGTAGGTATTGATGCGTTGGGGCGGGGTTAGAAAAAGCCAGCGGATAAAGAGTTCATAAACGGCGTCGCCAAAGTAGGCCAAAGCCGCCGGTGGCAGTTGATGGGCGGGAATTTTGGGGGGGACAAGGGGCAATAATCCAGCAGAGTCCAGCATGACGTTTCAGCTAAAGAGACCCCCCTTGGTTTTACTGCCACAGGAACAGAATGTTTAGGAATGGGTTTCGCCAGTAATTTGGGCGATCGCCGTCGCCAGATCCGGCTGAAGGGGCAAAAAGTTTTCTAAACGCACGAGTTTGACCGTTTGGGTGATGCGGGGATTGGTGACAATTTGCAGTTGACCCTGATGCTCTTGGGCTTTTTTGGCGAGTTGTACCAAAATGCCGAGGCCAGAGCTGTCAATAAACTCAATTTTTGAAAGGTCTAAGATGACGTTGGCAGGCCCATCGTCAAAACACTTACTAATGACCTTGCGAAAGGCCGACTCGGAGAACGCATCAATGAGACCCGTCAGGCGAAACACTTGATAGTTATCGCGAATCTCACGGGTACCCCTTAGGCTTTGGGTGAGGGCAAGTGGTTCAGAAATGAGAGCCTCCTTTGCCGATAACTGGACACACAAAACGATAGAAAACAAGTATAGATAAACGTGGCATCCTTGTCTATGACTTGATCGCTAACTCAACAAAAGTTTGGAAGTGCAGCAACCGCAGGAAGCTCTTTGCCAGAATCGGATCAGGTACCGCCCCAATGAAATTCTCCAAACTCGTGATGAGCCTTCTCAGCAGTAGCGGTCTGGGATTGCTGAGTTTATCTATTTTCGCCCAAGAAATGCCAGCGGCGACTTATCCCCCAGAGGCGATCGCGGTCTTTATGCAGGAGTGTCAAACCAAATTTGCGGCGCAAGCGCCTCCCGGCTTTGGCGATCGCGGCGATCGCTATTGCACTTGCCTGATAAACCGCCTCCAACAAAAAATGAGCTATGAGGAATTTCAGAAAATGACTGCCGACAATGAACCCCCGGAAGTTAAAGCCGCAACCAATGAATGTATTGGCGCTATTTTCTAGGGCGCCTAGGATGGACGGGCGATGAGCCTGCGCCTGTTTTGGCATCGTCGCGATCTGCGCCTCAGTGACAGTGTGGGGTTGGCGGCTGCCTACACCCAAACTCCCAAAGTGGTTGGCATTTTTTGCTTTGACCCGGCGATTCTCAGTGCCTCGGACATTGCGGCGGTGCGGGTGACATACCTCATGGGTTGCCTACAGGCCTTGCAAGAAGCCTATCAGCGACTTGGGGGGAGCTTTTTAATTTTTCATGGTGACCCGCGTCAAATTCTGCCCCAAGTGGCCGGTGGCTTAGGGGCGGTGGCGGTGCATTGGCATGAGGATGTGGAACCCTACGGTCGCGATCGCGATCGCGCTGTGGCTGCTGCCCTCAAGGAAAAAGGCATTGCCGTCGAAACCACATGGGATCAACTCCTACATCCCCCAGAGGCCGTACAAACAAAACAGGGGCAGCCTTACACCGTCTATTCCCCCTTTTGGCGCAACTGGTCGAGCCTTGCCAAACCGCAGCCAGCTCCCACTCCCCAACGCCTCGAACCTCTGACAGAAGCTGAACAAGCGACAGCCACAGCCCTAGGGGCGATACCGCTGCCCACTGCCAAGGACTTGGGATTTCACTGGTCAGGAGAACTGATCCTTGCTCCCGGTGAAGCCGCTGCCCAAGCACAACTGGAGACCTTTATTGACCAGCACATTCAAGACTATGGTGAGCAGCGCAACTATCCAGCGCAACCTGGAACCTCCCTCTTAAGCCCTGCCCTCAAGTTCGGTGTCATTGGTATTCGTCGTGTCTGGGCAGCCAGTCAGGCCGCTATGGCCGCAGCCCGCAGTGAAGAGGCACAAACGAGTATTCGCACGTGGCAGCAGGAATTGGCGTGGCGGGAGTTTTATCAGCACGCCCTCTATTGGTTTCCCCACTTGGCGGAGCGTCCCCATCGTGAAGGATTTGCCACTTTTCCTTGGCTGAATCACGCAGAACACTTTGCGGCTTGGTGTGAGGGGCGCACCGGTTACCCAATTGTGGATGCCGCCATGCGCCAACTCGATGAAACGGGTTGGATGCACAACCGCTGCCGCATGATTGTGGCCAGTTTCCTCACCAAGGACTTAATCATCAATCCCCAATGGGGTGAGCAGTACTTTATGCAAAAACTGATTGATGGCGACTTGGCAGCCAATAATGGCGGTTGGCAGTGGAGTGCCTCTAGTGGGATGGATCCAAAGCCGCTGCGGATTTTTAACCCAGCCAGTCAAGCGCAAAAATTTGATCCTGAGGCGGAGTACATTCGCCGTTGGCTGCCGGAATTGAAATCCCTAGACACGGCAGATTTGGTGACGGGAAATATTTCTCCCCTAGAGCGGCATCGCTGCGGTTATCCCTTGCCAATTGTGGATCACGGGCAGCAACAGCGGCGATTTAAGCAGCTCTATCAAGCGCATTTTCGTTCACCCATCCCTCAAGGATAAAATTGACATTCCCCTGATCAGCGCAACAGCGTTATCCTGAAAAAGAACGATTTTTGCGGTTGCATCGCGCCCATGAATATCCTTGGCAGTCTGCTCACTCCCCCCACCACCCCTGTCCAAACTCGCCCCCGCCGTGGCATTGAAATTAAATCTAAGCGAGAAATTGAGATTATGCGGCAGGCCTCGCGGATTGTCGCGACGGTGCTCAAGGAAATCTCCCAAATGATTGAGCCGGGCATGACGACGGCGGATCTCGATGCCTATGCTGAGAAACGCATCCGCGAAATGGGGGCAACACCAAGCTTCAAAGGCTATCAGGGTTTTCCGGCCTCCATTTGCGCCTGCATCAATAATGAAGTGGTTCATGGCATTCCCAGCCCCCGCAAAGTGATTCGCAATGGCGACATCGTTAAGATTGACACCGGTGCCTACTACAACGGCTTCCATGGCGACTCTTGCATTACGATTCCGGTGGGGGAGATCTCTGAGGAGGCGGCCAAGCTTGTAAAAGTTGCCGAAGAAGCCCTCTACCGCGGCATTGAGCAGGTCAAAGAAGGCAACTACCTCATGGATTTGGCGGGTGCCATTCAAGATTATGTCGAAGCCAATGGCTTTGTGGTGGTGGAGGACTTCACAGGGCATGGTGTGGGTCGCAATCTCCACGAGGAACCCTCGGTGTTTAACTTTCGCACCACTGAACTCAAGAATGTGCGGCTGCGGGCAGGGATGACCCTAGCTATCGAACCCATTGTCAATGCGGGGTCAAAGCAGGTGCGGATTTTGCGCGATCGCTGGACAGCGGTTACGGTTGATAATTCCCTCTCTGCCCAATTTGAGCACACGGTCTTGGTCACCAAAACGGGCTACGAAATTCTCACCGATCGCACCCTTGTCTAACCCCTATGACGAAAATCCCCCCCGAAGTCCTCGAACGCCACTGCTTTTGCCGCAGTCGTAAGTTTACCTTTGAGGTCAATCAATATCGCTTGCCCCATGGGTCTGTCTCGATCTTGGGAACTGTGCGGCATCCAGGGGGGGCATTAGCTGTGCCGGTGACCCCAGAGGGCAACCTGATCCTTGTCAAACAATACCGCTTTGCCACTGAGGAATATCTGCTGGAGTTCCCAGCCGGCACCGTTGAGGATCACGAAAAGCCCTTTGCTACGATTGAGCGGGAAATTGAAGAGGAAACGGGCTACCGCGCCCACCATTGGCAAAAACTGGGAGAGTTTTACATTGCCCCCGGCTATTCTGATGAAGTGATCTACGCCTACTTGGCCACTGAGCTGGAAAAACTAGAGACACCCCCGCCTCAGGACACCGACGAGCACATTGAAATTGTGGAGTTTTCTCTAGCTGACTTGACCGCTGCGATTCATAGTGGTCAAGTGAAAGATGCCAAGACCGTCACCAGTTTCTATCTGGCCTTGCCCTATCTGCAACCCGCTTGAACACTGAAGTTGTTCGTAAACGTTTGTAAGCATCCTGCACCGCCCACAGTTTTGATCCCTCAAGGTGAGATAATGCGGAAATAATCCAAAGGTTGTACGTGCTGATTCACAGCTGTTTGAACTGGGACATTACTGAGTTTTTGATTGTTGAATTATGGAGCTAACCCATCGGCCTCGCCGTTTACGCCGCACGGCTCAAATTCGTCGCTTGGTGCGCGAGCATACCCTAACCACGGGCGATTTGATCTATCCGGTCTTTGTCATGGAGGGGGAAGATCAGGTGCAGGAAGTCCCCTCAATGCCCGACTGCTATCGCTATACGCTGGATCGCCTGATTTTAGAGCTGAAGGAGGTCTATGCCTTGGGAATTGGGGCGATCGCGCTATTTCCCCTTGTGCCTGAGCACCTCAAGGACAACGCAGGTACTGAAAGCTACAATCCTGAGGGTCTTGTCCAGCGATCGGTACGCGCCATTAAGGCCGTCTTACCGGATCTGCTGATCTTTACCGATGTCGCCCTTGATCCCTACAGCAGCGAAGGCCACGATGGCATTGTCAAAGATGGCGAAATTCTCAATGACGAAACCGTAGAGGTGCTGGTCAAACAGGCAGTGAGTCAAGCGGCTGCGGGCGCTGATTTTGTTGCTCCGTCAGATATGATGGATGGCCGTGTCGGTGCCATTCGGGCGGGTCTAGATGCCGCAGGCTATACCCACGTGGGGATTCTCGCCTACTCTGCGAAATACGCCTCCGCCTACTATGGCCCTTTTCGCGATGCTTTAGATTCGGCACCGAAGTTTGGTGATAAAAAAACCTACCAAATGGATCCCGCCAATGTCCGCGAAGCAGTGCGGGAGGTCAGCTTGGATATTGAGGAGGGCGCCGATCTGGTGATGGTGAAACCTGCCCTTGCCTACATGGATGTCATTGCCCAACTCAAGCAGGTGAGCGATGTTCCGGTGGCCGCCTACAACGTTTCCGGGGAATACGCAATGGTGAAAGCCGCCGCCCGCAATGGCTGGATTGATGAGAAAAAAGTGGTGCTGGAAACTCTCCTTGGCTTTAAGCGGGCAGGTGCTGATGTCATTCTCACCTACCATGCCAAGCAGGTGGCGCAGTGGCTGCAAGAGGGATTGAATTAGGCGCTTGCTTCTCGTAGTTGACGGGTGGTCTGAATCCAACTGGCAATCATTTTGTCCACTCGCTCATCCAGCTTGGGATCCCTCAATTGCCCTTCGGGTGTGAAGGCTTGCCACGCCTGACCAATGGCTACCTGCTCTGGAATCACCCAAGCATGCACCCAGCGCAGAATCACCCGTAGATCGTTGAGGGCATTGCTGTTGGTTTGGCCGCCGAGGACACTCATCATGGCGACCACTTTGCCGCTGAGGTGTTCAAAGCTGAGGAGATCAAGGGAGTTCTTGAGCACACCGCTAACGCTGCCGTGGTACTCCGGGGTCACCAGCAAAATACCATCGGCTTCCTTGACCTTGGTTTGAAAGATGGCGACATCGGGGTAGTCGGGGTAGCTCTCAGCACCGGTACAAAAGGGGAGCGTCATTTGCCGTAAATCCAGACGTTCAACGGTAACCCCTTGGGCGGCGGCTTTGGCAATGGCAACATCTAGGGCGCTTTGAGAGTAGGAGCCATCCCGCAGACTCCCTGCCCAACCAATGAATTTGAGCATAAACAAACTCGTAATGACTATGGCTTATTATACAAAACTTAGGTTTGTTCAAACATCCTCTTTAAGAAGGAACCTCACTCAGGGAAATGGAACCACCCGTGGCCATTTGGGCAATGACGCGTTGTAACTGCGCTAGCGATCGCTCGGCCTCGGTGTAGCGATCCTTCCAGTGTTGAACAGCGGTTTCCTGCTCCCGTGCCTGCTGTGCCTGATGGAGAATTTGCTCTTGGAGTTCGGCAATTTGGGCTTCTAGGTGTTGTAGGCGTTCCTGTTGTTGACTAGTGCGCGCCTCCAGCTCTTGGTTGTAGTGCTGGGTGGTCATATATTGCAGGCGCTGCTGCTGATAGTCCCGTTCCAATTCCTGTAACTTGGTTTGGGTTTTTAGCAGGGTTTTACTCAGTCCCTGAATAACACTGTTTTTGCTGGCCTCTGATCCTTGCGCCTGTTGCAGCGCAGTGATGATCCGTTCTTGGGTTTCAATTAAATGGTTGGCTTGGGTGAGGCGACGGTTGAGATCATCCAGTTGGGTTTGGCGATCGCTCAACTCTGAGCGGGCTTGTTCAAGACGAGTTTGCAGCAGCGCTTTTTCCTCTTGGACTTGGCGCAGTTGGGATTCAAGGAGTTGATATTCCTGTTCCCGTTGCCGCAGGAGGCGATGGCTATTCACCAATTTAGCCTCGAGGGCATCTTGAGCCTTGAGGAGCCGATCCACCTCCTGATGCAGGTGCTCAATTTCCGTTTGCGATTGCTGAAGAATCGTTTCCAAGGATTGGCGATGGTGGCTCATTTCGGCCAACTCGTGGGCACAGGTGGCTTGGGAGCGCAATTGTTCTTGGAGGGCAACGATCGCCTGTTGTTGAATCTGAGCGGTTTCCTCAGTGCGAGCAAGTAAGTCTTCCAAAAAGGCCTGATTGCGCAGTTGCTGCTTCAGCTCGTTAATATAGTGTTCGCATTGGTCAATAGCCTGCTCTAAATAACGGATGCGCTCTTGGCTACTATCACTCCCTGCAACAGGAGTAGCCGCTAGGGAACCTTCAGCCAGCGGTTCAGAAGGCATCGGATTCCATGGAAAACTGAGTTGCTGGGGCAGCTGTGCTTCCATTGCAGCAGGGGTGAGAATCGTGCCACTCTTCCCTAGTTTAACGGTACAGGGAATTGTCCCTAAACCCGGCTCAAGACAAAAAGGCTCCCCTCATTGCCGCGGGCAATTCGCAAATCCTCATCAAGGTAAGTGATATCGAGCCAGCCCTGTTGATCATTGCTGTTGAGGGGCACATCCAGAGCAATCAGGGGTTGACGGCTGTGGAGTTGGGGAATGAACTGGGAGGGAGAATAGTAATTGAGCCACTGACGCAACCCAACAATGGAGCGTTCAAAGTACACCTGTACCCGCTGTTGGGTCAAGGGTTCAAACCGCGCCAAGACACTGATAATCCCCTCTAGGAAGGGCAAGCCGTAGAGTTCAGCGATATTGTAGATGCGCTGCTGCTGCGGACGAATGCACTGATAAATTTGCCCCAGCTTGACAATTGGGGAGCGATCTAGAGCAAGCAGCGCCTGACTACTGGTGTAGATGAGTCGCCAATCCCCGGCCAGTTTTTCGAGGGCATTGAGGGGATCGGGGGTGGGATTCATGGTTTCAAGGGAAGCGGCAAGGGCGGCCACCTGTTTGCGATCGCGCGGTGTGGCTAGAATGCCTCGATTCAGGCCAGCGATCGCCATCAGTAATTCTGTCTTTGCCACAGTTCACCCCTCCTAGTACAAGCAACTTTTTTGCCCCTATGGGTTGCGTCAAGACCCCCCTAATTCGAGAATGGGAAAAATCCCCCTCCCATTCAGGTTAGCGAAATGCGGATCGCGCTATTTACCGAGACCTTTCTTCCCAAGATTGATGGCATTGTGACCCGTTTGTGTCAAACCGTCCGACATCTGCAACGGAATGGCCATCAGGTGTTGGTGGTGGCTCCCGAGGGCGGGCTAGACCATTATGAAGGTGCGCAGATCTATGGTGTCTCCGGTTTTCCCCTCCCATTGTATCCTGAACTCAAACTCGCCCTGCCACGACCCGCCATTGGTCAAGCCCTAGAGGCCTTTGCACCCGATCTGATCCATGTGGCGAACCCAGCGGTCTTGGGGGTAGCGGGTCTGTACTATGCGCAGAAATTCCACTTACCTTTGGTCGCTTCCTACCACACCCATTTGCCGCAATACCTGAAGTACTATGGCTTGGGGTTTCTTGAAGAGATGCTCTGGTCGCTGCTGCGGTTGGCCCATAACCGTGCTCAACTCAACTTGTGTACCTCAACGGCCATGGTGGCAGAACTGAAAGCGCACGGCATTCGCCATCTGGATCTCTGGCAGCGGGGGGTAGATGTGGAGTTGTTTCATCCGCAGCGCCAAAGTCAAGAAATGCGTTTCTTTCTCAGCCAAGGGCATCCAGAAGCGCCCCTATTGCTCTACGTTGGTCGCCTCTCCGCGGAAAAGGAAATTGAGCAGATTAAGCCCATTCTGGAGCAGATTCCTCAGGCGCGACTGGCACTCGTGGGCAATGGTCCGCATCGGGAGGCACTTGAAAAACACTTTGCCGGTACCCCCACCCATTTTGTCGGCTATCTGCGCGGTGAACGCTTGGCAGCAGCTTTTGCCTCGGCGGATGTCTTTGTCTTTCCCTCGCGCACGGAAACCCTTGGCTTGGTTCTTTTAGAAGCGATGGCCGCAGGCTGTCCTGTGGTGGCTGCCAACAGTGGGGGAATTCCGGATATTGTCACTGATGGGGTGAATGGGTTTTTGTTTGACCCAGCGGATTCTACAGGAGCGATTACGGCTTGTCAGCGCCTCTTTGACTCTCCGAGCGATCGCGAGACCCTACGCCAAAATGCCCGCCAAGAAGCTGAACGCTGGAGTTGGGCGGCGGCCACCCAGCAACTAGAGCAGTACTACCGATCAGTTTTGCCAGTCCCCCAGCGGGATGTGGCTCTTAGTCATTAACTGAATCCCTGATCCGCTTCCCTGAGTTGCGGCAGATCGAGGGTGGCTTGCTTCCCTTGGAGAACGACGTAAAAGCCACCGAGGCCAAGGGGGTCAATGAGTTGGTGCAGTGATTGATGGCGGTTCAGGGCTTGGAGGAGACTGCCATTCCTCTGCTGTTGCGCCAGTAGGCGATCGCCCAAACCCAAGGCCATGAGAAATAAACTCTGGCGGGTGACATAGAGGGTTTCAAGGCCAAAGTGCTCCCCATAGCGCGTCAAGGCGGTCACATCCACATGAGCCGTAATGTCTTGCTCGCCAACAAAACAGTAGGGATTGTCGTGGCAGCGGTGTTGATAGTAGCACTGCAAGGTACCCTCACAGCGGGCGGGATGATAGTATTGCTGAGCGGGATAACCATAGTCAATGGTGAGAACAAAGCCCCGCTCTAGGTGCTGACTCAGATCCTTGAGCCAGGGGATGAGGTTCAAATTAACCTCGGTACGGTAGCCGTCGCTGTAGCCCTGCTGCTGCGGATTAATGCCAACGGTGGCAAAGTATTTGTGAATGCGATCGTCGCTAAGGGGACGCAAGACTTCTTGCAACGCCCCTTGGGCATCGAGACTGACATAAATTTCCTGCCAACCGTCCCCCTGCCATTGCAGCCGATGCACGGGAAAAGCATCCACGAGTTCATTACTAAAGATGCAGCCGGTGATTGGTTCAGCAGGAGTGTCAGAGCCTCGCCAGCACAGGCGATCGCCCCAAGGAGCCAAGCGTTGCCGTTGGCGTTCCCGTAAAGTGGGGGACTGCTCTTGAATCTGGTACTCCAGGGCGGTAAAGAAATCGGGGTAGGTCGCTTGGCTATAGCCCAAGACCCCAGCCGCAAATTGGCCTTCACCCGCCCCCATCTCCAACAGGGTAAACCGCTGCGGTCGCTCCAAGGCGTGCCACATCTGCACAAAAGCCTCAGTGAGCAGTTCCGCAAAATCCCTCGTCAGACTACTGGACGTGATAAAGTCGCCGCGCCGACCAATCTGTATTTGGGGACGGTTGTAGTAGCCCCACTGCGGTGCATAGAGAGCCAAGGCCATAAACTCACAGAAGGAAATGGCGCCCGCTGCCCTGATGCGCTCCTGAAGGTCGGCCAATAGCTGAGTGCCCTTTGACATCAATCATCCACTCCGGCAATGGGGGCAAACCCTTGGCGCTGCACATTCTCGGTAATGACACGCGGTTCCAGAAATTGCAGCAGGTAATCGCGGCCACCCGCTTTGGAACCAATCCCTGAGAGCTTAAAGCCACCAAAGGGCTGCCGATCCACGATCGCCCCCGTAATCCCACGGTTGATGTACAGGTTCCCTACGGCAAATTGGGCTTTGGCCTGCTGAATATGGGACGGCGTCCGCGAATACAGCCCCCCCGTCAGGGCATAGGCCGTGGCATTGGCAATTTCAAGGGCTTGGCTGAAGGTTTCTGCCCGCAGTACCGCTAGCACCGGGCCAAAAATTTCCTCTTGGGCGATCGTGGCGGTGGGGGGGACGTTGGTAAAGATGGTAGGAGAGACAAAATACCCCACCTCCGGTACCGGTACACTCAAGGTCAGTTCCGCTTCCCGCTGTCCCTTGGCAATGTATTCCTGAATGCGATCGCGGGCGGCTGCGGTCACCACCGGTCCAACACGGGTACTGGGCAAATGGGCAGGCCCAATATTGAGGGACTTGGTGGCCTCCACTAAGCGCTGCACAAAGGGTTGATAGATGGACTCGAGGACAATCACCCGTGAACAGGCGGAGCATTTTTGGCCGCTGTAGCCAAAGGCTGATTGCACCACCCCCGCCACTGCCTGATCTAAGTCGGCACTTTCGTCAATGATAATGGCGTTTTTGCCCCCCATCTCGGCAATCACCCGTTTGATGTGGGTTTGTCCCCGCTGCAACACCGCTGCCTCAGCAATAATGCGGCAGCCCACCTCTTGGGAGCCAGTAAAGGCAATGAGATGCACATCGGGATGTTTGGTGAGGTAGGGGCCAATCACGGAGCCACGGCCGGGGAGAAACTGAAATACCCCGCGGGGAAAACCAGCGGCAATGAGAATTTCAGCCAGCTTCGCTGCAACCACAGCCGCCGGATCCGCGGGCTTGAGGATGGTACAGTTGCCTGTGACTAAGGCGGCCACGGTCATACCGGTGGGAATCGCTAGGGGAAAGTTCCAAGGGGAAATGACGACTGCAATGCCGCGACCTTGGTAGTGGTAATGGTTGGTTTCGCCGGGAAAGTTGCGGTCATAGCCGCTGCTGAGGCGCTCCATTTCATCAGCGTAGTAGCGGCAAAAATCAACAGCTTCGGAGACTTCAGCATCCCCTTCCGCCACCACCTTGCCCACTTCGTAGCACATCCAAGCCACCAGTTCATGGCGTTGTGCCTCGAGGAGATCCGCTGCCCGCCGGAGCAGGATGGCCCGTTCGGCTACGGGAGTCTGTTGCCACTGCGCTTGAGCAGCTTTGGCAGCCCGGATTGCATGCTCGGCATCCTCAATGGTGGCCAAGCCAACGCGACCGACAACTTCTTCGGGCTGTGAGGGGTTGAGGGACTCACTGTATTCGAGGGTATTGACGCGATCGCTATTGATGATGGGGGTATAGGTTTGCCCTAGTTGGCGATGGACATGAATTAAGGCCGCTTGAATCGCTTCCCGCTGGCTGGCGCGGGCATAGTCGCTATTGGCAGCATTGAGAAAGGTTGAGGTCTTGCCCGTGGTCAGATGAACGTTCACTGCCCTAAAGTCTGCCGTTGGTTCTGGCGGTGCCAAGAGTGCGTCAATATTTACCGCTCCCAATTGTTGGCGCAAAAAGGAACTATTGGCCGTATTTTCCAAGAGCCGCCGAATCAGGTAGGCCATCCCCGGAATCAGCTCACCGTAGGGACAATAGACCCGCACCGTCTGCCCCGCTTCCACAAGAGCCTTGGCAAGTTTATCGGCCATACCATAGAGAACTTGGCATTCCATGGCCGTGGGCGGAATGTGCTGATGTTGGGCGATCGCGATCGCCCGCGCTTGGGAACGAACATTATGACTCGCAACTGCTGTGCGCAAAAGCGTGTGGTGACTCAGGAGCAGTTCAATCACCCGCTCAAAGTTGGCATCGGTATCTTGCTTGTGTTGATAGACGGGCAATGGCCAGTCATTTTGTACCGCCTTAATGAGTTCTTGATCCCAGTAGGCGCCCTTGACCACCCGCACCGTGATTGGTGTCCCCCGCTGTTGCACCCAAGTAATCAGGTCTTGGGCATCTTGGTAGCTATCCCGCAAATAGGCTTGTAGTGTCAGCCCGACATCGGCGCGATCGCGAAACTCTGGCTCTAGCAAAATGTCCTTCAAGATTGCGAGGGTAATGTCTTTGTAGGCGTACTGCTCCATGTCAAAGTGCACCGCCACCCCCAATTCTTGGGCACGATGCAACAACCGCCGAATCGGTTCCCCTACCTTGGCACGGCAGCCAGACACATCTAGGGGATCAAACTGGGAGTAAAAGGCCGTCAGCTTCACGGAGACTTGGACTGGATTCACCCCTTCCCGCTGACCCAAGGGGCTGAGTTGCTGCATCAAGTCAAGGTAGCGATCGCAATACTGCTGTGCCTCTGCCTCCGTAATCACCGCCTCCCCAAGAATATCCATCGTCACCAACATGCCCTGCTTGCGTAGGCGGCCAATGGTTTTCAGCACCTGCTCGGTAGTTTCACCAGCAATGTACTTGTGGGCAAGGGCTTGAACGGCTGTTGTGAAGGTGGTTGCCGCTGCTTGGGCGGGCAGGGAATCCGGCTGAGCAAAGTTCAAGAGTTTTTTTAGGCCTTCCGGCAACTCCACACTGGGGTCACTGAGGTACTCCTGCAAGTGGCGTGCCACCTCGGCTTTACTGCGCAGACTCGGCAGGCAGTCAATGAGGCGAAAGAGTTGCACCCGTAGCCCCGGATGTTCCATCGCCCAGCTGAGGAGTTTATCTTCAATGCGCATTTGCTCCCGCAGTTGACTGAAAAAGTTGCGGGACTCTTGACTAGCCGCCCACAGTTGACGGGCGATCGCGATCGTTTGTGCTTCGTAAAGACCAGTCATGAAGAATCTTGGGTGAGGAGCAGTCTTCCCTATTTTCCCACGCCCTCTCAAGCAAACTAAAGTAAACAACTAAATTCTCAGCGCGGACGAATAAATCGGCGGTTGGCTCGCACCAAGCAAATGCGATCCTCGTCACCAATGGAGACCTTCAGCCAAGGCAAACCGCGACTATCGGTAATCGTGGCAAAGCCTGCGGGAGTGATATTGGCCGTTAGAACGGTTCCTGTGGGAAAGCGGTGCACCACCGGCCAGCGCATAATCGCCAGCTCCCAGCCTAGCGAGCAAATCTGCGTTGTGGAATAGCGAAAATCTAAAGAAGAAGTATGTACAGTGGTTGGGGACGTTTTTATCTGCCTGTCTGAGTGAAAACCAATCAAACCATCTGATGGCCTTAGCACCTCAACAACCCTCTCTCTACGCCAGTGTGCTTGTGGACTGTCCGGCGGCAAGCGAGGCTTACACTTACCAAGTTCCTGCGGGTTGGTGTCTTCAAGGGGGCGAGGTGGTGGAAGTACCCTTTGGCTCCCAAGTGGTGCGGGGGATTGTCCTCGAGGTACTGGAAACTGTACCGCCATCAGTTGAGCCACAACGCTTGCGATCGCTCCTTGACGTGGTTGACCAGCAGCTTTTTCCCAAGGACTATTGGGCGTTGTTAGAACAAATTGCCACCTACTACTGCACGCCTTTAATTCAAGTGGTACGCACTGCCCTACCGCCAGGGGTCTTGGGGCGATCGCAACGGCGGGTGCGCCTGCGGCCACAACAGGGGATTCCCCCCCTGTCAGAACAAGGGCAACATCTGCTGCGCTTTCTCCAGACCAAAGGGAGTGGGGACTACAGTGTGCGCTACCTCCAGCAACAGCTTCCCAAGGCTCAGCGTGCCCTCAAAGAACTCGAACGCCTTGGCTGGGTGGAAACCTACTTAGCGGCACCCGCCAGTCAACAGCCAAAACAGCAACAGGCGGTGGTACTCCTCAATAGTGAAGGGGAGACCTTAACCCAGCGGCAGCGCCAAATCCTCCGCTATTTGCAGCAACAGGGTCGCGATTGCTGGCTGCAAGAGGTACTCAAGGCTACTGGCACCACCGCCCAAACGCTCCATCGCCTTGCTGCCAAGGGATACATTGCCATTGTCGAGCAGCAGCATTGCCGCATTGAACAGGGGGTAACGGTGACATCGGATCGGCCAAAAGCCCTCACCCCTGCCCAAGCCACTGCCCTGCAAGCTATTTCCGAACACCTAGACTGTGCCCAAACCTTTCTCCTGCACGGGGTCACTGGGTCTGGCAAAACGGAAGTCTATCTGCAAGCAATTGCTGAGTGCCTAGGGCGAGGGCGATCGGCCCTACTGCTGGTACCGGAAATTGGCTTGACACCGCAATTAACGGATCGAGTGCGAGCACGCTTTGGTGAACGCTTGCTGGTGTATCACAGTGGTCTCAGTGAGGGGGAGCGCTACGATACTTGGCGACTGACGCTGATGCCGCAGCCACGGGTAATCATTGGCACGCGATCGGCGGTTCTGCTGCCTTTGGTGGGCTTGGGTTTGATCATTCTCGATGAAGAGCACGACAGTGGTTACAAACAGGATCAACCTCAGCCTTGTTACCATGCCCGTACCGTTGCCCAATGGCGATCGCGCCAGCAACGGTGTCCCCTGATTTTGGGCACTGCTACCCCTGCCCTCAGCACTTGGCAAGCCGCCCAAACAGGACAGATTCAGCTTCTTTCTTTACCCCAGCGCATTCATGCCACCCCCCTACCCCCCATCACCATCGTGGATATGCGCCAAGAATTACACCGGGGCAACCGTTCCATGCTCAGTTACCTTCTCCAGGAGGCCCTTGGCAACCTACAGAGCCGGCAGGCAATTCTCTTTGTGCCGCGGCGCGGTCACAGCACCTTTTTTTCCTGCCGCAGTTGTGGCACAGTGATGTACTGTCCCCATTGCAGCGTGTCTCTCACTGGGCACCTCTTTAACGATAAAATGGAAGTGCTGCGTTGTCATTATTGCAACTACACCCAAGCTGTGCCCGAACGCTGCCCTAATTGTGGCTCTCCCTATCTCAAGCCCTTTGGTGGCGGGACGCAGCGGGTGGTGAGTGAACTGAATCGCCTCTTTCCACAGCTGCGAGTACTGCGTTTTGACAGTGATACCACCCAACGCAAGGGCGCCCATCGCCAGTTATTGACTCAATTTGCCGCCGGCGCAGCCGATGTGATGGTGGGGACGCAAATGCTGACGAAGGGCATTGATCTACCCCAGGTGGCGCTGGTGGGCATTCTGGCAGCCGATAGCCTCCTGCACTTACCGGATTATCAGGCGGCAGAACGAACCTTTCAACTCCTCACCCAAGTGGCCGGACGATCGGGGCGGGGTGCCCACGCCGGTAAAGTTATTCTTCAAACCTATGTACCCGAACACCCCGTGATTACAGCGGTCAAAGCCTATGACTGGGACACCTTTGCCACACAGGAGCTAAGTAGCCGTGCCCCCTTGGGCTATCCCCCCTATGCCCAACTCATCCTTCTGCGCTTGAGTAGTCCCGATCCTGAGGACGTGGCCGCAACGGCTCAGGCGATCGCCCAACAGCTCCAAACGTTAGCCCCAGTTTCTCAGGGAGAATGGGAAGTGCTTGGCCCCGCCCCCGCGGCGATCGCCAAAATTGCTGGCCGCTACCGCTGGCAAATTTTACTCAAGGGCAAATCACCGCAAAGTTCTGAACTGAGCCAAGCCCTGATGCACCTCAAGGCGCAGTGTCCCCGCTCAACCCGCCTCAGTATTGATGTTGACCCCCTGAACTTTCTCTAGGGGGGCTTCAGTAAACCACCACAGTGCTGTGACCGGCACGACCCCCAAAACAAATCCCAAGGTTGCCGGAATCCAAAAACGTTGATCCAAGGATGTGAGCGTGATCATCGCCCCAAAGGCAAAATTCACCAGATACACCACCAAGGGAGTAATCAGTTGCCCACGGTTCACCACCATTGGCTTTGGCCACCAAGTGATCATCGCCAGCCCCATAAACACGGCTCCTGTGCCCGTCCATCCCAGAATGTTGCGGTAGGGCATACCAAAGAATTCACCGACATCCTGAAATTGCCAAAAAGGAATGGCAGTTTGACTCATGGCCGGATCAAGGACAAAATCCCAAGCGGTTAAAAAGATTGCTCCCAAGCCCACGGTGATCAGGGCTGCCCCCCAGCCCACGCCTTTGCCTTCCCGCAGCGGACGACTGATGAAGCCACTGTAGGCCAAAAGAAACGTAACTAGCCCCATATAAAACCAGGAGAGGGGAATCGTGAAGGGCACCAGCCCAGCAATTTTGTACCCCAAACCACTGAGGTAACCATAATGGCCAAAGGGAAAGCCGGTACTCGTCCCCAACAGTTCACTGGTAAGGGAAATGCCCACCGCTGGCAGTAAAAAGCCAAGCAGTTTGCCAAGGCCAAAGTTGCGATAGGTGTGAAGGGCGATCGCCAGTGCACCGAGGACAATATAAACGACACCCCCACTCCCCATGCTCCATTGAAAAAGCTGCTGACCCCAGGCGGGCAATGCCAGAATAAACTCGGGATGGGGTACGACGAGGAGCAACCCCGCTAAGCCAAAGGCCATCGCCACAATGTGGCCAACTAGGCACACCTGCTCCGCAACGAAAAGCGCGTTCTTGGGTTTCATAGGGGCAATCTCAAAGGGGCAATCGTTTACAAATGTTAATATGTTAATGTACCACTGTTCCCACTGTCGTCTATCCACCTCAAAAAGGCAGTTGGATTTCACCAAGGGCATCATAGATTGCCAACAATCCTGCCCCCAAGCCAGCACTCAGCGTTAGCCCCCAACTCCAAACCGCCCCTTCAGAAAATTGCGGATGACGCTGAAGCACTTGCCCATAGCCCCGTAAGCGCATTGCCAGATAGATCTGCTGTGCCCGTTCCTCGGCGCGAATGAGAAAGATACCAATCACCTGTGCCCACGGGCGAAGGCGGCGCCAACTCAAGCGAAATCCCCGCAGAAAGAGTGCCTGCTGCATTTGTGTCAACTGACTCTCTAGCTCAAAGAGATAGCGATAGGTCAAAGCCAACGTATCCACCAACAAGGGCGGTAGCCCCCACCAGCGACAGACCTGCACCCATTCACTAAACGTCAAGCTTTCTAGCAACACCCCGCCAAGGGCAAGACACAAGACCAAGCGCCATGTGAGGAGCAGTGCGATCGGCCACGCCGTAACCGCCAACAGTAACCACAGTCCCAGAAAAAAGAGCCCCATCTGCTGCAGACGTTTGCCCAAGCGCTGCCAAGGGACATGGCTCAGGAGATAGAGGAGCGCCACAAGCAAGGTCGCGATCGCCAGACTTTCCCACCGCCGCAAGCTACTAATGCAAAAAATCCACAGGAGAATCGCCATCACCCGTGCCGGTGGCGACCAGCAGTGAAAGCTCAAGGGTTATGCCCTAGTTAATGTGTTGACTCCGCAAAAAGCGATCAATATCGTTATTGGCACCAATCACCACCATAATGTCCCCTTTATTGAGCTTCTGGTTGGGACTGGGATTGATCTCAAACTTATCATCAAAGCGCAGGGCAATTAAATTGAGGCCATAGCGACTGCGCAGTTCCACCTCGGCAACTGTGCGATTGTGAAATGCCTCAGGCACTTTGACTTCGACAATACTTTTTTCGGGGTCAAGGTCGAACCAATCGAGAATCGCTGGGCGGGTGAGCGATCGCGCCAGTTCACAACCCGCCTCATACTCTGGAAAGATCACCCGATCTGCCCCCACTCGCTCTAGGAGTTTTTTATGAATCTCTGAGGAAGCCTTGGCAATGACATTGGGCACGCCTGCCTCCTTTAGGTTCAATGTGGTGATAATACTGGCGTCGAGATGGTTGCCAATGGCCACAATTACCGTTTCAAACTCAAAGAGACCCGCCTCCTTCAGGGCTTGGGGATCCGTGGAATCCAGTTGAATCGCATGATCCACAATGTGATCCTGAAGCACTTGATTCACCAATCGCTCTTGGTTATCACTGCCGAGCACCTCATAGCCCATGCCGTGCAGGGTCTCGCACACCCCCCGGCCAAACCGCCCTAGGCCAATCACTGCATACTGCTGCGAGATCTTGACCCCCCGCCCGCGAAAGAGCATTGCTCCAAAATCCACCATTCCTGAGTTTCCTATTGGCTTTGCGATGCCGATGACGACCCTTTTCTAACATATGGGATACATAGGGGGGATGCAATCTAGCAATTAAATTTTTGGCCGTATTCGATCGCTGTGAAAAGGGCTGTAATTGATCATGCCCTTAAGGAGTGGACGCTGAGCCGCCTGAATGGGTCAGTTCTTGGAGTCGCTGACGAATGTGTGCAGCACTGGCACGGGGAGAAAAGCGCGGTACGGGAAGCACTTGCGTTCCAATCACTAGGTAGAGAACAGGAATCTCGTATTGATAGGCTTGCCACCAATCATCGCGGCTGGTGATGTCGCGTACCTCAAGGGTAAATTCCTTCAGAGTGGCCAGCTTCTCTTGTAGTCCTTCACAGAGGTGACAGCCGGGCTTGCTATAGAGAATCAGATGGGTCACGGTTGCGGTGCAGAAACGAGGGGGGTATCGCCAATATGACGGTGATCCCGCAGGCCAAAAATGGCTTCTGCATGGCGGTAGTGCTTAATCTCAATCAGGTTGTGGAAGGGGTCTGCGAGAAAGAACGTTTGGTGCTCTAGGGGGGTATTGGCAAAGCGGGTACGCGGTGGCTGGTAAAAGTCAAGTCCCTTCTTGATCACGCGATCGCAGAGGTTTTGCCAATCGGCCTGGGCCAAGAAAATCAAGCCAAAGTGGCGCGGATAAATGCTCTTGGGTGGGGTTAAGGGTTCATCCGTGACGTGAGCCACCAGTTGATGGCCATAGAGCTTCATGATCAGGCAGTGGGGATTTTCGCGCCCCGGTTCACAGCCCAACCCATCAATGTAGTAGGCCTTGGTGTCCGCCAAATTACTGACAGGAAAGGCAAGGTGAAATAAAACGGGAGCGATCGCCAACTGAGCCATAGATTTCTCTCGAACTGAAAATGGCTAAATTAGCCGCTATTTTAGCAGGAGAACCGGCTCTCGGTCTGCTTCCCAAGTCGAGTCAAGTATCAATCCCCAGTATTGTTGTTTATCGGCAACGGAATGGATAACAGGGGTAATAGGGATAATAAACGGGTGAATAGGGGGGCGGGTAAATTACGGGGCGAGGTGGATAGGGCACTGGCACAATAATGTACGTTTGAGATTGCCCCGGCGGACGGTAAATGACAGGATTGTAGGGACTGTACTGCGGTGTCCGCGGCCGCCCAAAGGACTCTAGCCCTGGGAAGAAGACATCAACTCCCGGCTGATTAGGAAAGAGGGGATAGGCGGCACGACTGGGGGGAGCGATCGCCACCAGCGTAGCTAAGCTACTGATGGCCAACGGCAGGAAGCGTAACATAGAAGCCTCCAAGGAGAGAGTGATCCTCTGATTCCGACGCTGCGGTGCCTAGGGAAGTTCCCGTAGAACACGACTCAAAATATCCACCATTTGATCAATGTGCGATCGCTCCACAATCAGCGGTGGTGAGAGGGCAATAATATCCCCCGTGACACGAATCAGTAGTCCCGCCTCAAAGGCACGACAGAGGGCATCATAGCCCCGTGCCCCTCCTTGCCCCTCCCGTGGCGCCAATTCAATCCCTGCCACCAAGCCCAAGTTGCGAATATCAATGACATGGGGCAGACCCCGTAGGCTGTGGATGGCCTCCTGCCAATAGGGCGCAAGGGAAGCCGCCCGCTCAAATAGGGCTTCTTTCTCGTAGATCTCTAGGGTTGCCAAGGCGGCCGCACAGGCAAGGGGATGTCCCGAATAGGTGTAGCCATGGAAAAACTCAATTTGCCCCGCAGGGCCTTGCATGAAGGTGTCGTAAATCTCATCGCGGACAATCACCGCTCCCATGGGTACAGCGGCATTGGTTAGACCCTTGGCAACCGTGATGAGGTCTGGAGTCACACCAAAGTACTGACTGGCAAAGGGGGCACCGAGACGGCCAAAACCCGTGATCACTTCATCAAAGATCAGCAAAATGCCGTGGCGATCGCAAATGGCACGCAGGCGTTCCAAGTACCCCTGGGGCGGAATCAATACCCCCGTCGAACCCGCAAGGGGTTCAACAATTACCGCTGCGATCGTCGATGCATCATGCAGCGCCACTAAGCGTTCTAGCTCGTCGGCTAAATGTGCTCCCCAAGTGGGTTGTCCCTTGCTGAAGGCATTGTGCTCAAGGTTGTGGGTGTGGGGCAGATGATCCACCCCTGCCAAGAGAGAACCAAAGAACTTGCGATTGGCAGCAATTCCCCCCACTGAAATTCCACCAAAGCCGACCCCGTGATAGCCCCGCTCGCGACCAATGAGCCGTTGCCGTGTCCCCTCTCCCCGCAGCCGATGGTAGGCAAGGGCAATTTTCAAGGCTGTATCCACGGCCTCAGAGCCAGAGTTGGCAAAAAAGACATGGTTGAGGGGGTCAGGGGTCATCGTGCGCAGGCGATCGGCCACCTGAAATGGCCCCGGATGTCCCATCTGAAATGTGGGGGCAAAATCCAGTGTTGCTGCCTGTTGGGCGATCGCCCTCACAATTTCTGGACGGCAGTGGCCGGCATTGACACACCACAACCCGGCGGTGCCATCGAGAATCTCACGGCCATCAATGCTCCTGTAGTACATCCCTGCTGCCGAAACAAGGAGCCGAGGACTTTGCTTAAACTGGCGATTGGCCGTAAAGGGCATCCAAAAGGGGTCGAGATTCAGATCTGCAAGGGTGGGCAGCGTCATCGGACTAAAACTGGTTACTATTGTCAGTGGTGGGCATGAGGCCAATAATATCGCGGTAAGCCGCCACAATGACACAACTACTCCAAGGAATAGTCACCAGCATCCCCACACAGCAGAGGCAAAAGCCCAAGATATTGAAGAAAATGATTGACACGCTGAGAAAAAAGAAGCTCCACCAATCGCGGGAAACTAAGCGGCGGCTGGTTTCTAGTGCCGGCCACACATCAAACCGGTGTTCCACCACCAAAGGCACAGCAAACATATAGGCTACCCCAAAGTAAACCCCCGGCAGCAGCAGGATGGCACCCACCAAGATGAAAACGGGGGTCAGGGCATTCGGCACAGAGGGAAGCTGCTCCAGTAACGCTAGCAGTTGTTCTAAGTCGGCATCGGGTTCCGTTGCTTCAGCCGCCGCCTGCTCTAATATGCTTTGCAAGAAGGGCAACCCCGCAATCACAAATAGAATGCTGGCACTGATCACAAACACATTCGTAATCAAACCGATGATCAAGTTCGTCAAGAAGATGGGCAGAAAGTAGTTGTTTTTGAACGCATTAAAAAAGTCGCTAAATTCGGTTCTTTGGTTGCGGGCAATGCGAAAGCTGAAAAAGTAGTAGCCTGCGGCGAAGAGGCCTGCCAAAATCGTGCTAACAATTGGGCCGGCCCCCGGAATATTGTTGAGCACACCATTGATAATGGTTGCCAGAATGAGAAAACCAATGTAGGCAGCGGGTTGAGTGCTGAAAATTTGCCAGCCCTCATTGAGGTATTGACCAATCCGTACTTGATAGGGGCGGTTGGCGATCGCTTGGGGAGTATGTTCCGACTCACTGTACATAATGGCGGTTCCAAGGTTTTGCCTCTAGCCTAGCGATCGCTTGGGGCTGCGCCAATTGTCAATGTGTCACTTCTTCACCTTTCTAAAACATCGGATATAAGTCTTTCCTGTAATCATTTTCAAAATGTTGAGTGTGTTCAATCCATGGGACAAGACTTGTATTTAAGACTCAATCATGAACTTTTGTACAGGATCGTAACTAGGTTTGGCTATAAAGCCTACAATAGAAGTGTAGGGAAAGCGACTGAGTCCCCTACAACTCTAAACAGCTCCTCACATTTTCTTATTACTTTTTTGCAGTTAATACCTTTAGTATTCACTGTTCAAGACTCAAAGCCTCACGTTTGCAAAAGCGGGGGAAGGAATCTAAGGAACTGTTACAAGTGATTTCATCAATGACTTGAAGGCGGGGGAATTATGTTCAGCATGCAGTTTTGGCGGCAGTCTCTTGTCGCCACGATCGCCTTGAGTTTGTTAGCCGTGTTTTCTTGGACACCTTTGGCTCACAGCCAAACCCATAGCACGCTACAGGTGGGAGCGACGGTCATTAAAACCTGTCAAGTCAGCCGCCCTGCCCAACCGTCAAGCCTGCGCAATGGCAACTACAGTTTGCAGACTGATTGTCTCCAAGCAACGCAAACAACTCCTGTGGGACAAGTGGTACCGTTACCAGTTGAATGGGGACTGGTGGAGGATGCTAACCCCACACTGATGCGGCTAGTCACCTATTAAGCAGCGGGGGACGAAATTTTACCCGCATGGTTGAGGGGCCAATAGCAGGCGATCGCCCGACCAATGACATTCTCAAGGGGCAAAAATCCCCAGATATGGGAGTCATTGCTGTGGTTGCGGTTATCTCCCATAACAAAGAGCATATTCTCTGGCACTGTCACTGGGGAGAGCGTATAAAAGGGTGGCTCAGCAATGTAGGGTTCTTCAAGGGGGCGATCGTTGACCCAAACTTGACCATCATGCACGGCAACCGTATCCCCGGCGGTGGCAATCACTCGTTTAATGAGGGCTTGATCGGCGCGATAACCAAGGGTCTGCAAGAGGGGTGGGGTATAGAAGACAACAATATCCCCCGGTTGAGGCGATCGCTGGCGATAGGTGATCTTTTCCACCACAATGCGATCGCCCGGCCAAAGCGTTGGCTCCATAGATTCTGAGGGAATAAAGCGCGACTCCGCCACAAAAATACGAATCAGTAGCGTGATCAGCACAGCCACCCCAATCAACAGGGCATTATTGCGTAGCGATCGCCAGCGGGAAGGGGAATTCGTTGCCGAAGCAGACATATAAGGGCAGATTTAGAGAAACCACCCTTTTTATGGTACCGGTTTCAGTAGACCGACTGATTACAAAGAGTGTGAATGGATAGCTCTGATTCGCCACTCCCCCCTCTCACAGAAGCCACATTGTGGCAAATTCTCAATGATGAATTGGATGATGCTACGGTCAATCAGCTCCTGTGGCACTGCTTGGGCTATCGCTATGACGCCCACAGTCAAACTTGGCAGAGCGATCGCGTGCCTCCAGAATGGCGACAAGACTATCCCCAACCCCCCGACTTCATTGGCAGCCGCCCCGCCATCGTCAAGCTTACCCGCTCTATTCCCCCTGCCCACAAGCAACTTCTCAAGGAACAGTTGGGCTTTGCTGGCTATGAAATCAAGGAACTCAACCCCCGCCGTACGCGCCGTGCCACTGCGGTCAATTGGCTCCTCAGCTACATGGCCACTCAAGCCGAGGCTGCGGTGAAATAACCTGCGGCCACCTCGATCGCCACTTGGCGGATGGCGCGATAGACTGCGGCCAGTTCTTCATCACTAATGCAGTAGGGGGGCAGGATATAGAGCGTATTGCCCAAAGGTCGCAGCAGCACACCCAACTCAATAAAGCGGCGGCGCAGTTGGGGCACAAGGTCACTAAAGTAGGAGGCCGCCGTCGCCAATTCCATGGCCGCGATCGTGCCACAGGTGCGAAATTGCTTGAGATTGCTGACATCGGCAAGATACTGCTGGTAACACTGCCAATGGCGCGCCTCTAGACCTTGGTAGGCTTCAGGTTTGGCAAGCAGCAATTGAAATGAAGCCACACTCACCGCACAGGCCAAGGGATTGCCGGTATAGGAATGGCTGTGGAAAAAGGCGCGCGCCGGATCATCGGCATAAAAGGCTTGGTAAATGTCCTCAGTGGCCAATGTGACGGCAATGGGCAAGCAGCCTCCCGATAACCCCTTAGAGAGACAAAGGAGATCGGGTTGTGTCCCCGCTTTCTCACAGGCAAAGAGGGCACCTGTGCGGCCAAACCCCGTCATCACCTCGTCATAGACGACTAACACCCCATAGGCCTTGGCGATCGCAGAAAGGGCTTGTAAAAACTGGGGACGACACATGCGCATTCCCCCTGCCCCCTGTACGAGTGGCTCAATGAAGAGAGCGGCATAGGCATCGGGGTCTGCCTTCAGGGTATCCTCCAGTTGAGCGATCGCCTGTGCTTCCTTGGTCTCGACCTCTGGATCCCCTGCATAGGTTGCTGGGTAGGGCAGGATTGTTAAGGGGGGGAGCAGCGGTTGAAAGGGTTGCCACCACGGGGAACTTTGGCCGACAGTCATTGCCCCAAGGGTATCGCCATGGTACCCGCCGGCAAAGCCAATGAAGCGCGATCGCTGGGGTTGATCTCGCCGCTGCCAATACTGGTAGGCCATCTTCAGCGCCACTTCCACGGCGGTTGAGCCATTGTCGGAAAAAAAGACCCGTTGTAACCCCGCTGGCGTGTGGGCACACAGCAGTTGGGCAAGCTGCTCCGCTGGCTCATGGGTAAAGCCGGCAAAAATGACGTGCTCAAGGGTTTGTGCCTGCTCATAGAGCGCTTTAGCCAGCACAGGATGGCTATGGCCATGGAGCGTCACCCACCAACTGGAAATGGCATCAATAATCTGACGGCCATCGCTCAGTTCAAGGCGAGCACCCTGGGCACGCACCACCTTCAGGGGCGGAGCCGCCGTTTTCATTTGCGTAAAGGGCTGCCAAATGGGGGAGTCAGTCATAGTTGCGATGGGCATCTAAGCGAGCAGCAAGGGTCGTAAAAATATCCTCGGGAATGGGACAGCGGAGCGATCGCGCCAAGCGTTTTTTTTGTTTGGCCACCTTGAGACACTCGGCAGTGGGACACAGATAGGCCGATCGCCCCATCCCCCGATCCAACTGCACCTTTTGATCGGGCCAGCAGCGCACGATTCGCCAAAAGTCCGAGCGATCGGCCAAGCGGCCACAGGACACACAGCGGCGTTGGGGGACAGCCATCATCCCTAACTGGCAACTTGTTCTTCGAGGGCGGCCATGGCCAAGCGATCCTCCTCTTCATAGTTGTATTGGGAGCTATCGCGCACCTCAATTTTCCAGCCCGTTAGGCGAGTTGCCAAGCGCACATTTTGGCCTTCCTTACCAATGGCTTGGGAGACCTTATCCGGTGCCACAAGGACATGGGCAATGCGGGCTTCGGGGTTGATTAGCCGCACATCCTCTACCGGGGCGGGACTGAGGGAATTGGCAATATAGGTGGCTGGATCCGGCGACCAGCGGATCACATCAATTTTTTCCCCCCGCAGTTCATTCACCACTGCTTGAATGCGGGATCCCCGTGCCCCAATACAGGCACCCACCGGATCGACATCCCGCTCTAAGGTATCCACGGCAATTTTGGTGCGGGGGCCGACTTTATGATTCGGGGGATTGGCTTCGCGGGCAATGGCCACAATCCGCACCACTTCATCCTCAATTTCTGGCACCTCATTGGCAAAGAGATAGACCACCAAGCCAGCATCCGCACGGGAAACCTCCAATTGGGGGCCGCGCTGAGGTCCCTCTTTGACGCGCTTGAGATACACCTTGAATGTGGAGTTAGCGCGATAGTTGTCGTTGGGAAGTTGTTCCCGTTTCGGCAGTTCGGCCTCCACTTCCGGTTGGCTAGCATCGCTGCGCACAGCCATAATCACCGATCGCCGCTCAAACCGCAGGACGCGCCCCATGAGTACGGTGCCCTCGAGGTCTTTGAATTCCTCTTGGACGAGGCGACGCTGTTGATCTCGCAATTTCTGCGCCAGCACTTGCTTGGTTTGCATGGCGGCCATGCGGCCAAATTCTTGGTGGTCAGGGGTCACATCCAACAGCACCGTATCGCCGACACGGGCATCCTGCACCACCTCAATCACATCGGCAAGGGCAATTTCGCGATCGGGGTTCGCCACTGTTTCCGTAATCGTTTTGGTGGCCAAAACGCGGAAGCCCTCCTGCTCGGTGTCTAGTTCCACTTCAAAGTTGGCAAAGTGGTCTTCTTCAAAGTGACTATGATCCGGGCGCAGACTGCGGCGATAGCGTTCGTATCCCTTGAGCAGTGCTTCCTTGAGGGCTTGATGCACTGCGTGCTTGGGCAAATTCCGCTCTTGACTGATTTCATTGATCATGGCCCGTAGGCCGGGTAAGCGATAGATGGTCATCGTCTGTTACAACCTCGTTCATTGAGTAGATCAACTGCTGCTAAGGCTCACTGCTGGGGGTGTACAGTTGGACACTGGCAATGAGTGAGCGGGGAATCGCCAGCGATCGCCCCCGTTGATTGAGATAGACATTCACCGCGTCACGGCGAATCAGGTTGCCCTCCCAAAGGGTTTTGCCCCGATGGGGTGCGGTGGTCGTGACCCGTACAGGAAAGCCACGAAAGGCATCAAAGTCGCGATCGCTACTCAAGTAATCCGACAGGCCGGGACTCGACACCTCGAGAACGTAGGCAAACTCCAACTCTGGCAGCCCATCCAAAGCCATCTCCAGTGCCCGACTCAGCCGTTCGCAATCCTCTAAGCTGGTGTCATTCTCAGGATGGCGCACCTCCACCCGTAAAATCGGGGGCGATTGATGGGTCAGCCACTGCACACTCACCAGATCAAGGTGTTCTTGGTCGGCAACCTGCTGGGCAAGGGTTTGCACCACAGGCAAAAGCATCTGTATCTGCATAGGAAATAAAAAAGGCGGGACATTGCCCACCACACCCAAACAATCTCAGAAAATGACAACCCCACTTCCCTAGGGGAAGGAGACTTTTGAACCGTTCACAACAGAACGTTCATGGGTGCTGCCAATACACCACTCTTCGTAGCACTTAGTATAGCAGCTAACAGTGGGCGATCGCCACCCTGACCAACAGACCCGAGACGCTCCTAGCGATCGCTAAAATCGCCATTCGTCAGCTCATCACCGTCGTAGTCCTCTTCTTCTAGCTCCAAATCCTCCAAGACAGGATTCAAGAGCACTGCCATCTCCGCCTCATGGTGGGTGAGCCACTGGCCTGGGGTGCGGAACCAGCGGGGTGGGTTAATGTAGCGAGCATAGTACCACGGGGGAGCAGTGGGCTGGCTAATTTCCGCCTGTACCCGAATCTTCTCACCCGCATAGTAGGCATCTTCGGGCTCCACTTCCAACCATACTTTTTGGCCGATGATTTCTTGGGGGAGCATCATAATGGCAATTCCTCGGGGAACCTCTCCTACAGCCCTTTTCTGGAAGTACTACCCTGTCTCACGTGTGCTTTTACCGTGTTGAGGATATCTCATCCTTAGGAAAAGAACTGTACCTTACCTTAATTCTATTCAGTTGTAGCCGATCTGAGGAAATGTTGCAGTTACTCACCATCGCCCATCGCCAACGAGGGGTAGGGCTGCTGCCGTTTCGGATCCTCGAGCTTTAGGGAAATGAGTCCAGCACAGAGGACAAAGACCATCGAAACCCACAGACAGCCGACAATGCCCCAAATTTGATAGATGAGGCCAGAGAGAACCGTTCCTGCTAGTCGCCCGCCGGAATTGGCCATGTAGTAAAAGCCAACATTCAAGGCCACCTTTTCATCATCGGTGTAGGCCAGCACCAAGTAGGAGTGGACTGCCGAATTCATGGCAAAAATCAAGCCAAAAAGGAGCAAGCCGCCAATAATGACGGCATTGGGATTCCAGTGGCTCATCAAGCCCAAGGCAATGACTGCTGGCACAATCGTCAGTGTAAACGTCCAAAACTGAATAGTGGCGGCTTGGGGAGGGCGACCGCGATTGAGGTATTTCAACAGCAGGGGTGCCGAGGACTGAACACCCCCATAGCCAATGACCCACAGGGCGAGAAAGCCCCCCACTTCATAAAATGACCAGTTGAGAACACTTTGGAGATAGACGGGCAAACCCACCACAAACCAGACATCCCGCGCACCAAAGAGGAAAAAGCGAGCGGCAGAAAGAATATTGATCTCCTTGCTCTTGGAAAAGAGTTGGCGAAATTTGATTTTCTTTTTGATCTGCCCCATCCCCCGTGGCAATAACAAACCGCTGAACAGGATCAAGATAAGCGCGATCGCCATAATCCACAGGGACGCTCTATAGCCCGCCAATGTCAGCAACACACTGCCAACAAAGAAACCCACCCCCTTGAGGGCATTTTTAGAACCCGTCAGAATCGCCACCCACTTAAAGAGCCGTGACTCCGCCTCTTGGGGCACCACTAAGCGAATGGCGCTCTTAGAACTCATCTTTGTCAGGTCTTTGGCCACCCCCGACATCGCCTGTGCCGCCATCACATAGGGCACCGCAAACCACAAGGGCCATTCTTGCGTTAAGGGCGTGAGCATGATCAGCGAGATCACCTGTAAACCAATGCCCGCGTAGAGGGTGACATTCAGCCCTAAACGGGAACCAATCCAGCCACCGAGAAAGTTGGTGACAATGCCAAAAATTTCATAGAAGAGAAAGAGGAAGGCAATTTGCAGCGGTGTGTAACCAATTTGGTTAAAGTAGAGCAGCACTAGCATCCGCAGTGCGCCATCGGTAATCGTGAACCCCCAGTAGGCGAGGGTAACAATCATATAGTTGCGGACACTGGTGGACACAGCCATAGCAGACTCCCTAGGGCAAAGTAGTGGCGACGTGACGAGCTAATTCGGCCATGCGATTGCTGTAGCCCCATTCGTTGTCGTACCACGCGAGAATTTTTACCTGCGTTTCATCCACAACCATCGTGGAAAGAGCATCGACAATACTTGAACGGGGGTCGTTGCAATAGTCAATGGAAACAAGAGGGCGCTCCTCATAACCGAGAATTCCCTTGAGCTGACCGTTTGCCGCCGCTTTCAGGGCTGCATTCACCTCTGTTACACTAGTGGGGCGGCTGACTTCAAAAACACAGTCGGTGAGCGACGCATTCAACAGCGGTACCCGCACGGCTAAGCCATTGAGTTTGCCTTGGAGTTCTGGATAAATCAGCCCAATAGCAGTGGCTGAACCCGTGGTTGTCGGCACAAGAGACATTAGACTAGAGCGGGCACGGCGCAAGTCCTTGTGGGGGGTATCCACCACTGTTTGCGTATTGGTGACATCGTGGATCGTGGTGATCAAGCCGTGGCGAATGCCAAGGGTTTCGTGAATGACCTTAACGACGGGGGCAAGGCAATTTGTCGTACAGGAGGCGGCGGTGAGTAAGTGGTGTTCTTGGGGATTGTAGAGATGGTCATTGACGCCCATGACAATGTTGAGAGCCTGTTCTTTGACGGGGGCAGCAACAATCACTTTTTTCACCCCAACTGCAAAGTAGGCCGCCAGTTGCTCAGCGGTACGGAATTTACCGGAGCACTCTAGGACAATGTCCACCGCGCGCTCTTGCCAAGGTACCTCTGCTGGGGTTTTTGCTTCCGAAAAGGTCAGGATCTGATCGTTGATGGCGATCGCCCCCTCTTTGGCCTGAATGGCTTGGGGCCAGCGGCCATGCACCGAGTCAAACTCTAGTAAATGGGCGGCAGCGGTTGTGCCTCCTTTAATCTCGTTAATGTGGCGAAAGTCGAGTTCAGGCCAACCCCACGCGGCACGCAAAACCAAGCGACCAATGCGGCCAAAGCCATTAATGCCGATGCCAACGCCCATCGTTGCTGCTCCAGCGGGACATCCCTACGTTATTTCAAATAATCTTGAATTGTCAATCAGCAAAAATTCTTTCTGAAAGGAATGCTCTTAAACGTGGGAGCAGGGGGGTTGACTCGGATCTTCCCAACACGGCGGCAGCGTCGGCTCAGGAATCGGCTGGGCAGGGGTACCAAAAACCATTTCGCAACTGTAGTCGCTAAAGTTGGGCGTCATCGTCAAGGGAATGCCAAATCGCTGCCGAAAGAATTGCTCTGTGGGCTTTTTGCACAGGTTGATACAGAGTGCCACGCATTGAGATTCAGCAAGATAGCGGCATTTTTGAATGCGCACGCCACTGTGTTGCCATTGGCGGGGTTGATCGGGGGGAATGACCTCGACCCAGTAGCGATCGCTGGCTCCCACTAACCAGCCCGTGAGGCGGGTGGCAAACCACGCATTCCACTCACAGACCCAACGGGTCGGGCGAAAGAGTGTGCGCACCAAGGTGCTGATGACAGGGGGGACTAACCGATCAAAGACGGTGGCCACGATAGCCTGCTGCTGCACGGGCGATCGCCCCTGCTTCACTTGCCGTGTGATTTCAACAAAACCAACATAGTCGAATCGCTGTGGCTCAACTCCAATGACACTAGCGATCGCTCGAATCAACCGAGCCAAGCACCATCGCTCTAGCCAGTTGAGGGACTCAGGCGGCATCGTCAAGCTGATCGAGCACCTCAAGGGCAGCACGGCGAACGATTGGATCCGTTTCCTGTCCCAGCAGCAAATACAGGGCTTCCTGCACCTGGCGGCAATCAGTATTTCTAGGGACACGTGCTAACTGGCGAATGGCCACTAGCCGATGGAGCGGTTGCGGATGGGTGAGGTCAGCAAACCATTGGGACACCTGTTGGGTCTGATGCTGCTGTTGCAGTTGCCCCATGAGCGTCCCAAGCAGGGCAATGACGGCCACTAAAAGAATGCCGAGGATGACAAGCGCCACCACGAGCCATGGATCTGCGGTGTGCTGACCCAAATGTAAAAGGGTATAGGTGCCCAAACAGGCCAACAGACCCGCGACCACCGTAAAGGCGAAGGGATGGTGTAGCCATTGGGACATCTGTTGGCGCAGGTCTTGCCATAGGGTCAACAGTCGGCATTGCCAGCGACTGAGGAGAAAAATCGTACCCACACCGCTCAGGGTGGCCACCATCAAGGGGCCATCGGTTTGCCACAGGAGAAGGCCGGCCCCCAGTCCGCCGATGACCAGCAAAAGACGCTCAGACAGCAGATTAAAAACGAAGGATTTCCAGCGCAGCCGTTGCGATCGCGTCGCGTGCCCTTTGGGCAATCGCCTGTGGTGCAACACAGCTGAGTGCCGTTGAGGTCGCGGCAATGACCATTTCGCCCAAGAGGTAACCATAGGGTGGGTGTACTGCCAGTTGATGCCTTATTTTACAGTAATTCTTAAGGTACAGCCCATCTGGACTGACTCGACTATCCTTTCCAGCGTAGGATCACCACTTCTTCGCGCAGTTGCTCCTTGGTGGCACTGGCAAACCGTGTTCGGAAGAGATCTGTACGCACAACCTCATAGCCAAGGGATTGGGCGGTGTCGGCTAACAGCTGGCCAGTGGGAATCATTACGCGCAAATAGGAGGTTTGGTCACCCACGACGTAGGCTAGTTGGGCATTGGGGCGCAGGAGCAATCGCAAGGCAGCCAAGTGGCGCGCCATACCGCCGAAATAAAGCCTTGTTACTTTGCTGTAGCGCCTTTCAAAGCCAGACGTTTTACCCAGCTCAATTCTGCGGCGTTCAATTTCAGCTGCTATCCTCTGAATTTCGGGATGATTTTGAACCCAGCGATCGTCGTCATCGGCCTTATACACATTGCGGGTATTGGAACGCAGTAGACTCTTTTTCAAAGCCTGTAAATCCGCCTTGGTTTTGATGAAACCTAGGAGTACCAATTCAAGGCGAGTTGTTCTGGTGTAGTCCTTTTCGTTGGGGTAAGGGGGCGACGTGATTACCGCATCAACGGACTGCGGCGGCAATACTCGGTCAGGACACCTTGCATCCGCCAGATAGACGTGGGCAGGGGCATCATTTTGATTTTTGACCTGCCGCAAATCCTCCACCATTTCATCAATTTTGGCGAGCCAAGCACTAATCACTGGTGCATCAACTTTAGGCTTGCCAACACCCACTTCAGGGCCAAAGCGCAAATTACTCACGGCAAAAACCAGTATGTTGGCGATCGCTAGCAGTTGATGCCGATAGACCTGTTCTATTCTGTATTTCTCTAAGCAGTCAAGGAGTACCAAGACCTTGTGCAAGGGAATCGGGCTGATCGACCCCGTAAGGATGAGTTTATGTTGCTCTGGCGAGAGTTGGCGTAACGGTAGATCCGCAATATTCCCCTCAAAAGGCAGCGAGTCCTCTATCCCTTGCTGCCGCAGGATGTCAAGGGCAAATTCTGCGATCTCACAGGAGTGACGGTAGAGTAAATCCGGATCAACATGCCAATCTGTCTTTACCGATGTGGCAAAATGGGCAAATGGATTGGCTTCGGTACCCAATGAGGGGATTCCACGCAGCTTCGACTCAACCAGCGTTGTGCCTGTGCCGCAAAAGGGGTCGAGGATGACACTCTCTGCATTCAAGCCAAAGTCTTCTATATAATCCCTCACAAGATGGGGCGGATAAGAGAGCACAAACCGATACCAGTCATGAAAGGCGCGGTCTTGCTCATCTATCTTGTTGATATTGCCATTGTCTTTGGGAACGGTTGTATCCTTAGAATGTTTTAGCAACTCAACTCCTGTGGCGATTTGCTCCTAATCCTCTAAAGTCTATGAAAAATTGACTGCATTGGCAGGGGGTTCACTTCACTGCCTCAAAAAGCGGGCACTCTTTAGGCCTCTTTGCAGCGTTCTTGATCCAATTGAGGTCGTTTAGGGCAGACGTTGAATCTCAGCGCGGAAGCCATTGACCTCCATAAAGGCGCGCATTTCGGTGGCATTGGCCTCGTTTTGGAAACTTCCCACTTGTAGGGCGCGGCGCTGACCCAAGGTAATGGGTATCACTTCGGGAACGAGCGATCGCAGGCGTTCTTGATTGGCCAGATCATCCTCCCGCAAATCCAAAACAATGACTCGAAACCGCGTTCTGGGGGCTACGGGAGCTAGTGTTGCCAAGTTTGCATCAGAAATGTCTGGTGGGGGCGGCAATTGATTCATCGCGCGATCGCGACCCACAAATCCCATCGGAATCGGGCCACTAGGCACCGGCAATCGTTCGAGGGAGTTGTCAAGCTGCTGCGGCGGTGGGGTGGGAATTGGCGCGGTACTCACCTCTGGGGCAGGCACGGGAATCGGGATGACGGTATTCACCTCTGGCGGTGGCACGGGGATGGGAATCGGTTCTGCCGCCAATACGGGCGTCCCCCAACCCATTAGGATCAAACATAGGTGACTCAACCACGGCTGGGAGTGAATGCTGAAACGGCTCATCAAAAACTTCATTGCGCTATCAACAATGCCGATGAACGGTGAACAGAACTGTGTTGATTCTTTTCTGTGGGGATCGGACGTGCTATGCAAAATTTAGCTCCCGGATTTGAGGGGCAACGCATCCGGCGGATTCTCGATGCCAACCTTGACCGTGCCCGCGAAGGTCTGCGGGTGATTGAGGAATGGTGCCGCTTTGGCCGCGAAGATGCTGCCCTGAGTGCAGAATGTAAAGATTTGCGCCAAACCCTTGGCCGCTACCATACCCCAGAGTTGCGGGCGGCACGACAAACGGATCAGGATCCGGGGACTGCTTTGAGTCATCCCCAAGAGCGCGATCGCCAGACCCTCAGCGAGGTGCTCACCGCTAACTTTGCCCGTGTCCAAGAAGCCCTGCGGGTGATTGAAGAATACGCGAAATTGACGGACACTGAGCTGAGTGACACCGCCAAAGCCCTCCGCTATCGCGTTTACATTCTCGAGCAAGCCCTGATCCTCAACCCGCGCCAAGCTCGAGCGCAACGCCTGCAAGGGGCAAAGCTCTATCTGGTGACTGCCCCCAGCGATCGCCTGCTGGAAACCGTCGAAGCTGCTTTGAAGGGGGGACTGCCCCTTGTGCAATACCGCGACAAAACCAGTGATGATCACACCCGTCTAACCACGGCTCGCCAGTTACAAGCGCTCTGCCAACGCTACGGCGCCCTGTTTTTGGTCAACGATCGCGTGGATATTGCCGTTGGTGCCAATGCCGATGGTGTCCACCTCGGACAGACGGATATTCCCATGGAACTGGCTCGGCAAATTTTAGGGCGCGATCGCCTCGTGGGACGCTCGACCACCAATCCCCAAGAACTGGAGCGCGCCATTGCTGAAGGTGCCGATTATGTGGGTGTTGGGCCGATTTTTGCGACTCCTACCAAGCCCGGTAAAGCGGCTGTGGGCTTTGACTATCTCCAATACGCCCGCAAACACGCCCCGATGCCGCAGTTTGCCATTGGCGGCATTGATCTCAGTAACATTGATGAGGTGGTCAAGGCCGGGGCGACTCAGGTGGCCGTTGTCCGCGCCATTATGGATGCGGCTGACCCAGAGGCAACCACCCGAGAATTATTACGACGCTTATCTCAAGGGGAACCATCATGACCTCGGCGGCTGAGATTACTGCTGCTGTGCGGCAACTGTACAATACCTATCCTTTTCCGCCGGAACCGCTCCTTGATGAGCCACCACCGGGGTACAACTGGCGCTGGTCTTGGCCGGCGGCCTATAGCTTTTGCACAGGACGCTATCCCTCCCAGTTGGACGTTGCCATTCTCGATGCCGGCTGTGGCACCGGTGTAGGAACGGAATATCTCGCCCATTTGAATCCGCAGGCAAAGATTACCGCGTTGGATCTCAGTGAGGGTGCTTTGGAGATTGCCCGCGAACGCTGCCGGCGATCGGGCGCCACCAATGTCGAATTTCACCACCTGAGCCTAGAGGATGTGGCACAACTGGGGCAAAGGTTCCAGATGATTAACTGCGTGGGCGTGCTGCACCATCTGCCGGATCCGCAGCGGGGCATTCAAGCTCTCGCCGATGTTCTTGCCCCCGGCGGCATTTTGCACATCTTTGTTTATGGAGCCTACGGTCGCTGGGAAATTAAACTGATGCAGCAGGCCATTGCCCTCCTTCTAGGGAGCGATCGCCACAACTATCGCGAGGGGGTGGCCATTGGACGACAACTCTTTGCCGCATTGCCGCAGAACAACCGCCTGAAAAAGCGCGAGCAGGAGCGCTGGAGCCTCGAAAATCAGCGGGATGAATGCTTTGCTGATATGTATGTGCATCCCCAAGAAATTGACTACACGATCGCCAGCCTCTTTGATCTCATTGCTGCCTCTGGCCTAGAATTCGTTGGCTTTTCCAATCCCCAAGTGTGGCGGTTGGAGCGGCTATTGGGCAGCCAGCCAGAACTTTTGCACCGGGCACAGCACTTAGATCCGATCCAGCAATATCAACTCATTGAATGCCTTGACCCTGAGGCAATGACCCACTTTGAGTTCTTTTTGGCCAAGCCGCCGCTGCCCCGTCACGATTGGTCTGAGGATGCGGCTTTGCTGGTGGCCATTCCGTGGCGACACCCCTGCTTAGATGGCTGGCCAGGAGCCTGTGTCTTTAACTGTCACTATGATGTGATTCAGCTCAATCAGGCTGAGCAGCAATTCCTGACGGCTGCGACGGGTCAAAAAAACGTGGCTGAGGTATTAGCTGAGCAACCGGACTTCAATCTTGCAGGGGTGCGATCGCTCCTTGAGCGGGACTTACTTCTCTTAGGAGTAAAAGAATGACGGATCTACTGGAAACAGTCTCTGCCAGTGGTGCAGTCTATGATTGCAGTCATTGGGGGCGCCTACGCCTCACGGGGGGCGATCGCCTGAAGTTTTTGCACAATCAAAGCTCCAATAATTGCCTTGTCCTGCAACCCGGCCAAGGGGCAGATACGGTTTTTCTGACCTCGACGGCGCGCACCCTTGATCTTGTCACCCTACTTGTTCATATAGAGTGGGTGGATCTACTGGTGTCACCGCAGCGCCGCGAGTTTCTCTTGAAATGGCTCGATAAGTACATCTTCTTTGGCGACGATGTGCAGGTGAGCGATCGCACTGCTGAGAGCTACTGCTATCGAGTTTTTGGGAGTGTTGCTGAGAAGATCAGCGCTCAATTTGGTCTTGAAGGATTAGCGCATCCCTATGATCATGTCACTGTCACCCACGAAGGTGTTCCCTTAACCCTTGCTGCCACCAGTGGCCTAGCAATTCCGGGTTTCACCCTTTGGAGCGATCGCCCCCTCAGCGATTTACTTCATCCCTATCCCCAACTGAGTGATGCCGACTGGGAGCACCTACGCATCCGCCAAGGCCGTCCGGCTGCCGAGGCTGAACTCACCGAAGACTATAACCCCCTCGAAGCCCGACTGGGGCATACGATTTCTTTCAATAAGGGCTGCTACATTGGCCAAGAAACGATCGCTCGCCTCAACACCTACCAAGGGGTCAAACAACATCTCTGGGGACTGGACTTAAGTGCCGTAGTGACACCCCCCACCCCCTTACTCCTAGCCGGTGAAAAAGTGGGTCTGCTCACCAGTTGTACTCCCCTAGAGAAGGGTGCCTTTGGCCTCGGCTATGTGCGCACAAAAGTGGGCGGTGCTGGGTTGACGTTGCACACCCCAGAGGGCGTGACTGCCCAAGTGGTCGAGGTACCCTTCTTAAGAACTGTTGCCTAAAAATACTCTCATTAGAGAATGTTATAATCCAATCGGTTCGTGCAGACGTTTACTGACCGAAGGAAGGAAGCCTATGGCCACGGCACAGGTATTAGCGTTCATGCAAAAGACCGCTGAGGATGCCAAACTGCGGGATGAATTGGAAAACCTTCTGGGGGTAGGGGATGGCAATATCAGCGGGGCTGCCGAACTCGATGCCGAGGAACTGGCCGCGCTGCGGGGAAAAATGGCACCGAAAGTGGTGGATTTTGCCAGTCAGCATGGTTTTGAGTTTTCCACCGATGAACTGGTGCAGGTGGTGGATTCCTTTGCCCAACATCAGGCGGGGGAAATCAGTGATGACGAATTTTCAGGCATTTTAGGCGTTCCTGTGAATAGTGACCACGCTGAACACCAAACCCAAGTGACCAATCCACTCCAGCGCCTCGCCCGCTACCTCGGTAAAACCTATTTGGGTATTGGTGCGGATGAGGAGAGCGAATAAGGCTCAACAACTCTCAGCAAGACTGCGTCCAGCCCGTCGTAAAATCCGTTTGTGGTCCCAATGGTTGCTCCCTGGGCTACTGGTGAAACGATGGCTCCTAATTAGTGCAGTTGGCGTTTTGCTGGCTAGTCTGGGCTTTGCCATTAGCATCAACCTCACCCCCATTTTTTACTTCCTGCAATTTCTAGAGCAGTTTGTTCAAAGTATTGCCCGTTTTGTGCCCAGCTACATCAGTGGCCCTTTACTGCTGCTTGGGGGGTTGGCACTGATTGCTTGGGGCTATGCCCGTACCCTTGGTTCCATTACGGAAGTCCTACTGCCAGAGGACGATAAGGCGCTTGTGGAGCGACTCCTCACCCATCGGCGCTTGGGGCGAGGCCCGAAAATTGTGGCCATTGGGGGCGGTACGGGGCTGTCAACCCTCTTGCGGGGACTCAAGCTCTATAGTTCCAATATCACTGCCATTGTGACGATGGCCGATGATGGCGGCTCATCCGGACGACTGCGGCGAGAAATTGGGGTGCTGCCACCGGGGGATATTCGCAACTGCTTGGCGGCGCTAGCGGATGAGGAGAAAATCGTCACCGAACTCTTTCAGTACCGCTTTGAGGCGGGCGATGGCTTGGCGGGGCACAGTTTTGGCAATTTGTTTCTGACGGCGATGACAAATATCACGGGGGATCTGGAGCGAGCGATCGCCACCAGTTCAGCGGTCTTGGCCATTCGTGGTCAAGTGTTGCCAGCCACCCTAACAGATATGACCCTTTGGGCACGCCTTGCCGATGGTCGCCTCATTCATGGGGAGTCCAACATTACAGCCGCCCGCGGCAAAATTGTCGAAATTGGTTGCTCTCCCCCTGCCCCCAAAGCCCTACCCCGCGCCATTCAAGCTCTCCATGAAGCCGACTACATTATCCTTGGCCCCGGCAGTCTCTATACGAGTATCATTCCCAATCTTTTGGTGCCTGAGATTGCCCAAGCCCTAGCGGAGCGGCAGTGCCCCTGTGTTTACGTCTGCAACATTATGACGCAGCCGGGGGAAACCGATGGCTATGCTGTGAGTGATCATGTGCGTGCTCTTGATGCGGTCACGGGCGATCGCCTGTTTGATGCAGTGCTGGTGCAAAAATATCCCCCCAGTGCTGCTCACCTTGAACGCTATGCGCAGCAGGGAAGTACCGCTGTGGCTATTGATCGGGAAGCCCTGACCCGCCAAAACTGTCGGCTGATCCTTGCTGATGTGATGGACGAATCCACGCCAACCGTGCGCCATGATTCGCAAAAGTTAGCAGCCATTCTGATGCGTTGGTATGAACGCGTGCGATCGCTCTAGCCTTGTGCCTTGGGAAGGCGATCCCTAATAATAGAACCGTTGCACTTGGGTCTGTGGCCTGCCATGTCCTTGGAACTTCTGCGATCGCTCGTGTGGATGGACTACCGCCTTGCGGTGCTCTTTACTGTAATTATTCCCTTGATCCTGTTGCTGTGGTCAACGGTTAAAAATGTGCCAGCGATTACCCAACTGCTGATTATCTATTGGCGGGTGGCCAGTCTATTGGCGATTACGGTGTACCTGATGATGCCGCAGTGGCCAGTGGCCTACGTCACCGGATTTATGGCCTTGGTGCTGATTCCCATTAGCCTCTGGTTTTGGGTGGATCTCAATGAGGAAATTAGCGATCGCCAAGATTTGATTGGTCAGGTCTTTAGTAGCTGGCGCTGGGCAATCACGCTCTACTGTATCCTTGCCGCCATTGGTCAGGCCTTTTATTTGCCCTGTGCGTTTGTCGCTGGTGCCGTTCAGACCCCCAGTTGCCAAGTCTGGCTCGAGCCACCCCTGATGTTCAAAGATATTTTCCATGCCCAAGCCCGCGCCGGTACCCTTGGCTTCTTTGCCGCCGTTGCCCTTGTCATCTATATGCTCTATCTGAGCTACTTTGTGTTTGTGCGCTTACCCAAGCAGGGGCGATCGGCGACGGGTCTATAGCCTATGCCGCTGCAACGCATTCTTGAACCTGAGGTCATGGAGACGCCAGAAACGGCTGCCGCCTATGACGCCATGGATTTTACTGCTGTTAATGCCGCCTTCTGTGAAGATTTAGCCGCAGTCTTAGCCAGTGTTGAGCAACCTCTAAAAGTTTTAGATGTGGGTACAGGAAACGGGCGGATTCTGCAAATGCTGCATCAACGCTATCCCCATTGGCAACTAACAGGGATTGACCTCAGTCCAGCCATGCTGGCGATCGCCCGCCACCACAGTCCGCAATTAAACTTTATTCAAGGGGATGCCAAAGCCTTGCCCTTTGCCGACGCGAGTTTTGATGTTGTGATCAGTAATAGCTTGATCCATCACCTAGCGGATCCGCGGCCTGCCCTTGGCGAAATGCTGCGGGTGCTGCGTCCCCAAGGGACGTTGTTTATCCGTGACCTTTATCGCCCAGAAACATTGGCCGAACTGCAAGCCTTGGTTGAGCAATATGCGGGTCAAGACCCGCCCCAGCAACGGCAACTGTTTGCCGATTCGCTCCATGCGGCACTGACCTTAACGGAAATGGGGGATCTGTTCAAAACCTTGCCGCAGCCGCCGCAGCAGTGGCAAGCCACCCTCACCTCCGATCGCCATTGGACCGTTGTGGCACAGCGCTAATGAACCGGCGGCATTACTTTATTGCTTTGTTGCCCAATGCTGACATTCAGGCGGAAGTCACCCGCCTCAAGCAGTATTGTTGCGATCGCTACCAAACCCAAGCAGCACTACGCTCCCCACCCCACGTCACCCTCTATCCCCCCTTTTGGTGGCCAGATGTAGCAGTAGCAGATCTAGAGCAAGCCCTAGAAACCTTTTCCCGCCAAGCTGCTCCAGTGGAATTGATTCTCAATGGCTTTGCTGCCTTTCCGCCGCGGGTCATTTACATTCATGTTGCCGCCACCCCAGATCTGAAAATGCTCCAAGCCAACTTAGTTAAGAGCGTAGCTCAACCCTTGAACCTTCCCTTCACCCGGCGGCACCCTTTTACCCCCCACATGACGATCGCCTTTCGTGATTTAACCAAGGACAACTTTCGCCACGCTTGGGCAGACTTTCAAGCACAATCCTTTGCGGCTCGCTGTTGGGTATCCCACCTCACACTGCTGGTGCACAATGGCCGCCGCTGGCAGATTTATCGTGAATTTTTGTTAAGAAATCTTGCCCCTGATGCCCCTTGAAATCAATTTGCAACAAGCCAATGACTTGATTTTTGCCAACTGCGGAATTATGATGCAAGGAACACTTTTCTCTCAGACTTCCTAAAATCAGAAGTATAGCCCTTTGCCCAAGGATGGCCCACGCTTAAAATCGTGAAAGCCGATACGGGAGAAGACTGTTTCTCCTATATTTCAGGAAAGGGTTGTAAAACAATATTGTAGTCTTGGTAGTGATAAATACTTAGTGACTTTCATGCGCTATATGAGGCTAGAGGCAAGTGCTGATATTAAGGGGGGAGTATTTGTGTTTTCTATCGTTTGGAGCAACAGAGTTGAATTCAGACGCTTCCATGATCTGAGGAATTTTGGGGAGTCAATGGATCAGCAGTAGCCCATTGCTGAGGATAAGGTTATGAAACTGGAAGATATCTACACCTTTTTCCGCCAGCCACCGCCTGTTTACCTGAGCAAGGAAGTTGCGGTGTGCTATGTGCTCTATACCCTTGTGGAAAAGGGGGACTCCTATGGCACGGCGCTGATTCAAGCCATTGAAAACGAATATCCTCTTTACCGCCTTTCTGATACGGTTCTTTACAGCGCCCTCAAATTCCTCGAGGATGAGGGAATTATTGATGGTTATTGGAAGAAGGTGGAAGGTCGCGGTCGGCCGCGGCGAATGTACCACATTGTTGGCGAAAAGGAGCAACAGGCGCGGGAACTTTCGGAGCTTTGGCTACGCTATTTGCAGGAACATCCCCACCGTCAGGAGTAATCTAAGCATCGAGTTGGCGCAGGCGATCGCGCACGGCTTGCATATCCTGCCACGTTAGCCACTTGGGACTGCCCGGCTCCCGCGAGTTATTTCGCAACAGATAAGCAGGATGAAAAATCGGCATACACCAGCGTCCCTGCCATTCAATCCACTGGCCACGAATTTTGGTAATGCCGCGATTATCTTTCAGCAATCCAGAGACAGCCGTTGCCCCCGCCAGCAAAATAATGCGGGGATTCACCAAGCGAATCTGCTCTAGGAGGTAGGGCAAACAGGCTGCTGCTTCAACGGGTGTTGGGACGCGGTTGCCGGGGGGGCGGCACTTCACAATGTTGCAGATATAGGCATCCCGTTCACTATCGAGATTGACCGAAGCAAGGATTTTATCGAGGAGCTGCCCTGCCTTGCCAACAAAGGGGCGACCTGTTTCATCCTCCGCTTGACCCGGTCCTTCCCCAATAATCATCAGCTTGGCGGCGGGATTACCACGGCTGACCACCACATGGGTACGGGTGGCCGCTAAGCCACAGCGTTGACACTGCTGACAATGCGCCGCAAGCGCCTCCAAGTCGCGGTAGGTACCGGTGGGAATGGGCACCTCAGCCCGCAGTGGAATTTGATCGTAGGTGGCAGCATCAAGGGGCGTCGCTGGTGCAGGTTCGGCCTCGGTGGGGGTGTCAAATAAGCTAAATTGCAACGGTTCACTCATGTGGATCGTAACTTCCTGAGAATAATGTTAAAGAAACTTCACGAAACTTAGGAAAAACTTAGGACAAATCGCACCAATTTTATGGCGATCGCCAGAACCTTAATTTATCTCACAAAAGTATTTTACAAATTAATAACTACGGCGAAACAGGTTTCCCACCGCATTGTATAAGAAATACCTGAAGGGTTTAACAGCACGGTTGTTGACCTCACCTAGGGAAACACAGGCTGTTATTCGACCTTTCCGGCACCCACCACTGTGGTGTTCGTGACCTAACATATCCACACCAAGGATCAGCTTGGTCGCTCTAAGGTTGCTTGACACAGCCTTTATGGGTTGACACAAAAACACCATAAAAATCCTGCAATCCCGCTAGGGGCAGGAATGTCAAGAAGTTCTAACTTCTTTAACAACCTTTAAGGAGAATTGATCCATGCTAGATGCATTTGCCAAAGTTGTCGCTCAGGCCGATGCCCGCGGTGAATTCCTCACCAACGCCCAGTTCGATGCCCTGTCCAACTTGGTGAAAGAAGGCAACAAGCGTCTGGATGCCGTCAACCGCATCACCAGCAATGCCTCCACGATCGTTGCTAACGCTGCTCGTGCCCTCTTTGCAGAGCAACCCCAACTGATCCAACCCGGTGGGAATGCTTACACCAACCGTCGTATGGCTGCTTGCCTGCGCGACATGGAAATCATCTTGCGCTATGTGACCTACGCCATTTTGGCCGGTGACTCCAGCGTCCTCGATGATCGCTGCTTGAACGGTCTGCGGGAAACCTACCAAGCCCTTGGTACCCCCGGCTCCTCCGTGGCTGTGGCTATCCAAAAAATGAAAGATGCCGCGATCGCGATCGCCAATGATCCCAATGGCATCACCCCTGGCGATTGCAGCGCCCTGATGTCCGAGATTGCTGGCTACTTTGATCGTGCCGCTGCCGCCGTTGCCTAAGACACAGCTACCGTCTTGTAACTTTGACCGTTCTGAACACGCACATTTTTTAGGGAGATATTTTATCCATGAAAACGCCGATTACTGAAGCCATTGCCGCCGCCGATACCCAAGGTCGTTTCCTTAGCAACACCGAGCTGCAAGCGGTTGACGGTCGCTTCAAGCGCGCTGTGGCCAGCATGGAAGCTGCTCGCGCCCTGACCAACAATGCTCAGAGTCTGATTGACGGCGCAGCCCAAGCGGTGTACCAAAAATTCCCCTACACCACCACCATGCAAGGCTCTCAATATGCCTCGACCCCCGAAGGCAAAGCCAAGTGCGCCCGTGACATCGGCTACTACCTGCGGATGGTGACCTACTGCCTCGTTGCCGGTGGCACTGGTCCCATGGATGAGTACCTCATCGCTGGCTTGTCTGAAATCAACAGCACGTTTGATCTCTCCCCAAGCTGGTATGTGGAAGCTCTGAAATACATCAAAGCCAATCATGGCTTGACGGGCCAAGCTGCGGTGGAAGCCAACGCCTACATCGACTACGCCATTAACGCCCTCAGCTAATAGGCGTTTCCCTTCATTGCCCGGTGAGGTAAGCAGATGTTGTCGGCGTTGGGCTGACCCTTTGTTTACAACACCGGGCTTGTTTGTACCCTCGATATTTAGGAGTTTGTACCGTGGCTATTACTGCTGCTGCTTCGCGCTTGGGTACCTCCGCCTTCAGTGATGCTCCGCGGGTGGAGCTGCGTGCCAACTGGAGCGAGGAAGATCTAGAGACTGTCATCCGTGCCGTTTACCGTCAGGTCTTGGGCAATGACTATGTCATGGCATCGGAGCGTTTGGTGAGTGCGGAGTCACTGTTGCGCAATGGCAAAATTACCGTGCGGGAGTTTGTGCGCGCAGTGGCCAAGTCGGAACTATACAAAGAGAAGTTTCTCTACGGCAATTTTCAAACCCGTGTCATTGAACTGAACTATAAGCATTTGTTGGGGCGGGCACCCTACGACGAGTCGGAAGTAATCTTCCATTTGGATCTCTACGAAAATGAGGGCTTTGATGCCGACATTGACTCCTACATTGATTCCCCCGAATACACCGATAGCTTTGGGGATTGGGTCGTGCCCTATTACCGTGGCTTTAATAGCCAGCCGGGTCAGAAAACAGTGGGCTTTAACCGCATGTTCCGTCTCTATCGTGGCTATGCCAATAGCGATCGCGCCCAAGCAGAAGGCAGCATGTCCCGTTTAGCGCGGGATCTGGCTACCAACAGTCCCAATACGGTGGTGCCGCCTTCGAGTAGCGATACGGCCTTTGCCTACTACACCCCCAGTGCCGATGTGCCCCCACGGGCTTGCTTGGGTGGTTCCTTTGGTGAAAGTGGCCGCGTCTATCGCATTGAAGTGGCGGGCATTCGCCAACCGGGCTATCCGGGGGTGCGCCGCAGCAGTACCGCCTTCTTGGTGCCCTATGAGCAACTGTCGAGCAAAATGCAGCAGCTTCAGCGCACGGGTGCTCGCATTGTCAGTGTCAATCCTGCCTAGGAATGTTTGTTTAGCGTCCTTTTGAGATTGGGAGTCAGGTGTCATGTTTGGTCAAACTGCGTCTGGAAGTGCTGCCCTTAGCCCCTCCGGCGCTCGCGTTTTCCGCTACGAGGTTGTGGGTCTGCGTCAAAACGAAGAAACTGACAAAATGGGGTTTCCGATTCGGCGCAGCGGTAGCACCTTTATTACGGTGCCCTATAGCCGCATGAATGAAGAGATGCAGCGCATTACCCGCATGGGGGGCAAAATCGTTTCCATTACCCCCGTCGTCGCCTCCTAATTGGCTGAGGTCTGGAGAGGGAATGACGGCGGTCTCTGAACCGGTACAACTGACGGTTCCCCAAATGCTGGCGCAGCTTCAGGGGACGGATACCAGTCTCCGCTACTATGCGGCGTGGTGGCTGGGGAAGTTTGGCCTAGAAACGGCAACGGCAGCGGAGCGGCAGGCCATTGTCAGCGCTTTGATGATGGCTTTAGCCGATGAGGCCGATCGCACAGAATTGGGGGGCTACCCTCTGCGACGAAATGCCGCCCGTGCCTTGGGCAAGTTGGGCGATCGCCAAGCCGTACCGGCGTTAATTGAGTGCTTGCGCTGCGAGGATTTTTATGTCCGTGAGGCGGCGGCCATTGCCCTTGGTCAGTTGGGAGATCCCCAAGCGATCGCGCCCCTGCAATCGCTCCTAGAAGGGGGTGTGGCAATGGCGCGGCTCGTCCCCGGGCGCCCGCATCTGGTGCAGCCGGTGGAAGCTGTGATTGAAAGCTTGGGTCACCTTGGTGCCACTGAAGCCATTGCCCTGATTGAGCCATTCTTGGCCCATGAAATGCCGCGAGTCCAATTTGCCGCTGCGCGGGCACTTTTTCAGCTCACGGGAGCGGCCGAGTATGGCGATCGCCTGCTGGCGGCTCTCAACAGTGAGGATGTGCAACTGCGGCGGACAGCGCTTCTGGATTTGGGAGCGATGGGCTATCTACCCGCAGCAGAGGCTATTTTGCAGGCGGGTGTTGAAGCGAGCTTCAAGCTCATTGCCCTCCACGGCATCCTCAGCCAGCAACTGCGGCAGGCCGCCCCAGCCGAACAGACCCTCTCCCTCTTTCAAGGATTGGATCAACTGCTGTGAGTGATCTCCATCCCTATATCCATGCCGTTGAGACCGCCACCTCTGCTCCTGCCCTATGCGAGGCGGTGGTTCAGCTTGCCCAGCAAAAAGACACCGCTGCCATTCCCACGCTGATTGCGGTTTTGGGGTACAACAACCCCGCTGCTGCCCAAGCCGCTGTGGCAGGCCTCATTGCCCTTGGGGATGCTGTCGTGGAGCCGCTGTTGGCACAGTTGGATGGATACAACTACGGTGCCCGTGCCTATGGGGTGCGAGTTTTGGGAAGCATTGGTCATCCTGCCGCCCTACGGGTCTTATTGGCTGCCGCGCAGTCGGATTTTGCCCCCAGTGTTCGTCGCGCCGCCACAAAGGCCTTAGGAACGCTCCGCTGGCAGTTAATCCCTGAAGAGACGGCAAGAGAGGCTCAATTAAGGGAAGCACTCACAGTTCTTCAACGCAACAGTGAAGCAGCGGATTGGGCGGTTCGCTATGCCGTGGGTGTTGCCCTCGATCATCTGCATCAGCAGGCGGCTGCTCGTGCCCTTCGGGAAGCGGTGCGTTTCCTCCTCAATCATTTGAGCGATCGCGACCCCGACATTGTTGTGCGTTCCCGTTGTCAACTTGCCCTCCAGAGGGACTCTCTGTCCATGCACACCTAAAAGGATTGGAAAGTTATGTCGTTACCCTTGCTGGCTGTGAAGCCCAGAACCCTTGACCAGCGGGTGGTCAGTTATGAAGTCCCCGCCGAGGATGATCCCGTCATCTACCGCCTCACCGATGCCACCGATGCCGCAGACGTGGATGCCCTGATTTGGGCAGCCTATCGCCAAATTTTCAGCGAGCACCTGATTTTGGCCTCCTACCGTCAGCCCTTCCTAGAATCCCAACTGCGCAATCGTGCCATTTCCGTACAGGATTTTATCCGTGGCTTGGGTAAGTCCGAGGTCTATCGCGAGCAAGTGGCAGCCGTCAATTCCAATTACCGCCTCGTGGATGTCTCCTTCAAGCGATTCCTTGGCCGCCCCACCTATGGCCAGCAGGAGCAGATTGCTTGGTCAATTATTTTAGCCACCCGTGGCCTAGAAGGATTTATTGATGCCTTGGTGGACAGCGACGAGTACCAGCAAAACTTTGGTGCCGATATTGTCCCCTACCAACGGCGGCGGCGCATGGCGCGTCCTTTTAACCTCGTTAATCCCCGCTACAGCGACTACTGGCGCAACAAGGAAATGTCCCTGAGTGGTCGTTCTTACTATCAAGTGCGCTACTACACCGCAGGGCCACTGGACAAGCAAATTATCCGCGGCGCGATTCCAGCCAACTTCCTCTCTATGGCGCGTTCAATTGTGGTGCCTACCCTCGATACTCAACGCCATGTGGCACGGGCCACCTCCAGTTTGGTGACGGTTCCCAACACCGCCCAAGAGCGGGATTTGCCGCCGACACCGGTCAAACCTGTGCCCGTTGCGTTGCCCTATCGTTATTTGCCCTCTCAACCAAAGGTGTAAGCCATGACGATTCCCTTGCTGAGCTATGCCCCTAGTTCCCAAAATCAGCGGGTACCGGGCTATGAAGTGCCCAATGAAGACACCCCTTGGCGCTATTCCCTTGAGGATGCAGTGGATCAGTCGGATATTGATGAACTGATTTGGGCAGCCTATCGCCAAGTGTTTAGTGAACACGTTGTCCTCAAGAGTACCCGCCAGCCCCATTTGGAGTCCCAACTAGCCAATCGTGCCATTTCGGTACGGGATTTTATTCGCGGCTTGGCCAAATCGGAGACATTCCGTCGCTTGGTGGTGGAGACGAACTCCAACTATCGCTTGGTGGAAATTGCCCTGAAGCGGCTCCTTGGGCGTGCCCCTTACAACAAAGATGAAGAACTGGCGTGGTCCATTCGCATTGCCACCGACGGTTGGCAGAAATTTGTCGATACCCTTGTAGACAGTGACGAATATACGCAAAACTTTGGCGATAACACCGTGCCCTACCAGCGTCGTCGCTATAAAGATCGCCCCTTTAATCTGGTGACCCCTCGCTATGGTGACTACTGGCGCGATAAGTTAGAGAACAGTCGCTACAAGTGGGGCGACATTCGCAACTTCTTGGAGATGGCACGATCGGTCAAGGTGACGCCTGTGCAGTTCAAACCAGTGTCCACGGCCAATGTGCAAATCCCCGATACCACGCGGCGCGATCGCCCGACTGTACCGGCGTCGATCAACCCGACGGCGACCTTTCCGCTGCGCTAGCTATTGTTTCACTCTTTGACTTGGGAGAGATCCATGGACTTACCTCTACTCACCTACAAACCCACGACTCAAAACCACCGCGTCGCTAGCTTTGGAACTGCCGATCAAAACGAAGATACCCCCTATATCTATCGTCTTGAGGATGCGGCCTCCTACGCGGAAATCCGCGAGGTGATTTGGGCCTGCTATCGGCAGGTGTTTAGTGAGCATGCCACCTTGGCCTTTAACCGTCAAATCACCTTGGAATCCCAATTAGTGAACCGAGTGATTACGGTGCGGGACTTCATTCGCGGTCTGGCCAAATCAGAGCGCTTCTACAATACGGTGGTGGCTGTGAACGACAACTACCGTTTGGTGGATGTTTGCCTGCGGCGGTTCTTGGGGCGCAGTGCCTACAACGAAGAGGAAAAAATTGCTTGGTCAATTAAAATCGGCACTCTTGGCTTCTATGGCTTTGTCGATGCCCTCCTCGACAGTGAGGAATACACCAATGCCTTTGGTGACTTTACGGTGCCCTACCAGCGCAAGCGGATGGAGGGACGTCCCTTTAACCTCGTGACGCCGCGCTATGGCTTTGAATACCGCGACAAAGTCGGCACCACTACCACGGATTGGCGGTTTACGCTGGAGAAATTCTACGATCGCAAGTTCCAAGAGCGGCGGCTACCGGAGGGCGACCCCCGCAAATACCGCAATTTGGCAGCAGCGATCGCGCCCAAGACTCGCTATGCCCAGCAGTTGCGTGCCGCTGATATTGACTACTTGGCCAAGGTGCCCCGCCGGCGTTAAATTACGCTCAACGATGCTTTAATCATCTGGCCGTCGGTAAATTTACTGGCGGCTTTTTCTCATTCGTTCCTGCTTGGAACCCCAGTGCATTTTTGCGTGTCCAATCTAGAGGCTCATTGTTTCTTGCCGCTATGCGCGATCGCCTTCTCCCGTGGCTAGTACCTGCCATTATCACTACCACCATTCTGCCCGCCAGTAGTCAAGTTACGATTCCAATTACGGTCACCGTCAGTCCCGGTCGCGCTGTTTTGGGAGATACGCTGGCCATTGTGGTCAACGCTGCAGAACAACCCACAGTCGAGGTGGCGGGCAAAGCCCTGCCGGTCTTCTCCATTGGGCCACAGCAATGGCGTGCGTTTGTGGCCACAACACCACTACAGACCCCCGGCCGTCGTTCATTGGTGGTTCGCTCAGGAAATGAAACCCGCAATCTGTTGCTGTGGGTGGGCGATCGCTCCTTTCCTGTGCAAAGTATTTGGCTCCCACCGGGCAAAGACGCCTCAGGAACGGATTTGGAATTTGATCGCGTGGATGCTTTTAAGGCACTGGTCACCCCCGAAAGACTCTGGCAAGGTGCCTTTCGCCGCCCCAACAGTGGCCCTGTGACCACACCCTACGGCGTGCGGCGGTACTACAACGGGGTTTTTGCCAAGGACTACTTCCATCGTGGTTTGGACTATGCAGGCCCCAAGGGATCACCCGTAGTAGCGGCGCAGCGGGGGCGAGTGGCCTTAGTGGGGCGAGAATCCCAAGGATTTCTCATCCATGGCAACACAATCGGTATTGATCATGGGCAGGGGGTGCTGACGATTTACCTGCACCTCGATCAAATCCGCGTTCAAGAGGGACAAATGGTTGAGGCAGGACAAGTCATTGGTACGGTTGGCAATACGGGTGCCTCCACAGGACCCCATTTACATTGGGGACTCTACGTTAATGGCGAGTGCGTTGATCCGCGATCGTGGCTGGCTCAGGGCTGGCAATAGTTGCGATATAACTCGCTGCTGAGCCTAGTTTAGGGTCAAGAAATGGGGGATAATGCTAGTTCAGAGGTAGCCGCTTCGCTACCATTGCCGCTGATAAGATTTGGGAGTTAGCAACAATGACGATTCTCTTTCAACTGGCTCTTGCTGCCCTTGTCGTCCTCTCCTTTGTGATGGTGGTGGCTGTGCCAGTGGCCTACGCCTCGCCCCAAGACTGGGATCGCTCAAAGCAGTTAATTTTCCTTGGCTCTGGGCTATGGATTGCCCTAGTGCTGGTGGTAGGCGTTCTCAACTTTTTTGTGGTTTAGTTCAGCCAGCGTTGGCGATAGACTTCGTACAAGAGCACTGCTGTGGCGATCGCCACATTGAGGGATTCAACATTTGGCTCCTGAGGAATCCGCAGTGCCGTAAACGTGAGATCTTGGTAGGCCGGGGGTAACCCTTGGCCTTCATTTCCCATGACCAGTAAGGTCGGTTGACGAAAATCCGCTTGCCAATAGATCAGTGGCGCGGTTGGTAATGTGACGACTATTTGCCATCCTTGGGCTTGGTAGGCTTTGAGAGTTGCCAAACCATCGCTAACAGTTTGCATCGGTAGGCGAAACCACTGGCCGGCACTGGCACGCAACACTTTTGGATGGGTCATGTCCACGCAATCGGGGGTCAACAATAGCCCCTCAACACCTACGGCGGCAGCGGTACGAATAATCGTTCCCAAGTTGCCCGGATCCTGAAGCGTGACTAAGCACAGACCTAAACGCTGGAGTGGCAAGGTAGGAAGGGGTGTATAGTCGGCAACAGCAACGACGCCATCGGGAGTGGTTGTCGTACAGAGGGCAGTCAGTGCCTCTTCACTGACTTCAACGGCGCGATCGCTCCTATGGACAACCTGCTGCCAAAATGTTGGCGATTGCTTTGCTTGCCAAGCGCTGGTATAGCAAACCACCGATAAGCGATAGCCGGCTGCCAGTGCCTCTTGGACCAAATGAGTCCCCTCTAAAAGCAAGTGCCCTTGGCGATATTTACGGTGGTGCAGCCTACGGATCGAGCGCACCAAGGGATTCTGCCGACTGGTAATGATCACAACTGAATCCAGCGCTCAAGTAAACGTTCCAGATAGGGAGTCAAGAGTGCGGTTTGCGCGGCTTGAGCTTGAATCTCTGTGGCGGATTGAATGTAAGGGCCGGGGACTAGCTCGTGCTGACAGTGCTGAATCAACTCCCCAAGGCTAGCGGGGGTCACTTCTAAGTGAAACTGAAGACCAACAATGCGATCGCCCCACAAGAATCCTTGCTGCGGACAGGCGGCACTTTTGGCGAGGGGCATCGCATCCGGAGGGAGGCTAAACATCTCCCCATGCCAATGCAGCACCGTCAGTTGGGGTGGCCAATCCTGAAACCAAGGATGCGCTTGGGCGGCTGCTGTCAGTTCAATGGGAAACCAGCCGATTTCCTTCGTGGGTGCTGGGGTGACCTCTGCCCCTAGGACTTGTGCCAAGAGCTGAGCACCAAGACAAATCCCGAAAATGGGTAACCCGTTGGCGATCGCTTGGCGCAAAAAGGCCTTTTCAGCCCCTAACCACGGATAAACAGCCTCATCGTGTACCCCCATAGGGCCGCCCATCACAATCAGCGCATCCACCTCCGTCAATGCGGGTAGCGGCTCGCCCGCATAGAGATGACTGCCTTGCCAATCAAAACCACGGGCGATCGCCCACTGGGCAATGTAGGCAGGGGTCTCAAAGGGCACGTGCTGGAGGTAGTGCAGCCGCATGAATCCCCTTAGGAAGAACTGCCGCCTTCGTTGCCAAGGATACGGGATTTGTACTCGTTCACCTTTTGGCCAAACTCACGGCGACCGGACTCAAAGAGGACATAGCGATAGAGAAACCAACAAGTGTAGCCAAAGCCTACGAGTTCACAGGTCGGGCCTAGGAGGGGAATGGCATTCACTACTTCCAAAATGGCAACCGCGAGTGCCACAAAAGGAACAGTGGCGAGAATGATGAGGAGGGTGCGCAGGGGCTGCTTGTATTCGCCCAGAAATGCACTAACCTGATCGGGGAAGACCGTGAGGAGCCAATAGAGTTTTTCACGAGCCTGTTGCCACTGTTCATCCGTGAGACCGCCCACCTTCGGCGGTGCTGGCTGAGACTCTACTTCCGCTAAGGGTGCTGGTGCCGGCGTTGGTTCAAAAATAGGCTTTTCCGTATGGGCGGTTTCTGTGGTTGGGGATGTCTCAAATTCATTCATGCGCTTAAGTTCCTTCAGTACCTCAGCAAGTTTAGGCTAAGTTCACCGATCAGCGTTGGCTAATAGCTAATAATTGTTTAACATAGGTGGTGCCTTACCGCTAGCATCCCCTGTCCCCAAAAGACGGCTCTAATCATTAAGCACCCACGTATCCTTGCTCCCGCCCCCTTGGGAAGAATTCACCACCAATGAGCCACGCTTCATCGCCACCCGCGTCAGACCACCGGGATGGACATAAATTTCCTTACCGTACAGGATATAGGGGCGTAAGTCCACATGGCAGCCGACAATTTCATCCCCCAGCAGGGTGGGCACGCGCGACAGCGAAAGGGTGGGCTGGGCAATGTAGTTGCGGGGATTGGCTTTGATGCGCTCTGCAAATTCTGCCCGCTGCTCAGCCGTGGCTTGACAACCAATGAGCATGCCATAGCCGCCGGACTCGTTGGCAGATTTCACCACGAGGGAATCGAGGTTCTTGAGCACATGATCTAACTGTTCTGGCTCCCAACACAGGTAGGTGGGCACATTGGGCAGTAGGGGTTCCTCACCGAGATAATAGCGAATCATTTGCGGCACATAGGCATAAATTACCTTGTCATCGGCCACGCCAGTTCCGAGGGCATTGGCGATCGCCACCCGCCCTTGGCGATAAACCTCCATCAGACCCCTGACCCCCAGCATCGAATCAGGACGAAATACCGCTGGATCAATGAAGTCATCATCAATGCGGCGATAGACCACATCCACGCGCTTCAGACCCTTGGTTGTGCGCATTTGTAGGTAACCATCGGCCACCACCAGATCCCGCCCTTCCACAAGCGTTACCCCCATTTGCTGAGCAAGGAAGGAATGCTCAAAATAGGCGGAATTGTACATCCCCGGCGTCAGTACCACCACGGTCGCATCCGGTAGGCCGGGGGGCGCAAGGTTCAGCAGCGTTTCTAGGAGATGGCTGGGGTACTCGTCCACAGGTTGAATGTGCAGTTCTTTGAAGACAAGGGGAAACGTGCTTTTCATCACGCGGCGGTTTTCCAGCACATAGGAGACCCCCGAAGGGCAGCGCAGGTTATCTTCTAGGACATAGAAGGTGCCATCGCGATCGCGCACTAAGTCGGTACCCGTAATATGGCACCAAATGCCCCCCGGCGGCTTCAGGTCATGGCAGGGACGCAGATAGCCCTTGGCCGACTCAATGAGTTGCCGTGGGATGACACCATCCTTAATAATTTTTTGCTCACCATAGACATCCGCAATAAATGTATTGAGCGCCGCAATCCGTTGCTTGAGACCCCGTTCAAGGGCTTGCCACTCTTGGGCGGGAATGACCCGCGGCAGAATATCAAAGGGCATGATCCGCTCGGTGCCCTCGGCAGCACCATAGACCGTGAATGTGGCGCCAATGTTAAACATCACCTGTTGTGCGGTTTTTTGGCGCTGTTGCAGTTCTCCCGCTGGCAGCGATCGCACCCCTTGTAACAGCGGTTCAATAAAAGGTCGTGGTTGGCCTTTGGCTAGAAACCACTCGTCGTAAAAGTCTTCCGGATCGTAGTTCTCAAATTCCAGCATTGATATTCCTTGGTGGCGATTTCCCTCAATGGTCTTGCTCGAGAGGAGTCGGCAAATCTGACACCGCCACTAAATGAAACCCCATTTGACAGCGAAAGTGTTGACATCCCGCTTCGGCAGTACTCCCTAGAGGCGCCCCACAACGGAGCTGACCCTCCTGCCAGCGGGGTTGGCCTTGGCGATCAGCAAACAAGCAGGATTGACACACAGACTGTGACGGTAAAATCTGATTTTGGGTGAGGATCACAAGCATTGGACACCTCCCGCCGATCAGAGCCTTTAATGGGCCGTCTTTATAGAACCTGATAAAAATAAAGACTCTAACCCTAATGTTTTTATCTTACCGTGAAAGCCTAGGGGATACGGTTGACGACCACTGCTAACTTTGCTACAAATTGCAACTCGCAGCCCCTTGCTTAAATCGGCAGCCAAGACGGTATGGGGAAGACGGTTTGCTACGATAGATACTCTAAGATCAATGAAATTCTTGTTGCCCCTTGAGCTGTAATCCATGTTTGACGCCCTTGCCGAACGCCTTGAATCTGCTTGGAAAACCCTACGGGGTCAAGACAAAATTACCGAAAACAACATCCAAGAAGCTCTTAGGGAAGTGCGCCGTGCCCTGTTAGAGGCCGATGTCAACCTCCAAGTCGCTAAAGACTTTATTGAAAATGTGCGTCAGCGGGCGATCGGTGCTGAGGTCATTGCCGGGGTTCGTCCCGATCAGCAATTTATCAAAATTGTTTACGATGCCCTTGTTGAGGTTATGGGGGAATCCCACAGTCCCCTTGCTCACGTGGAGCCACCCCCCACGATTATTCTCATGGCCGGTTTACAGGGAACGGGGAAAACCACCGCCACAGCAAAGCTCGCCCTGCACCTGCGCAAAGAACGCCGCAGCACCCTCTTGGTGGCCACCGATGTCTATCGTCCCGCTGCGATTGATCAGTTGATTACTCTTGGCAAACAAATTGACGTGCCCGTGTTTGAGATGGGTACAGAAGTTAGCCCCGTGGAAATTGCTCGCCAAGGGGTGGCCAAAGCCAAGGAACTCGGTGTAGATACCGTGATTATTGACACAGCCGGGCGCTTACAAATTGATGCCGAGATGATGGCAGAACTAGCGGCCATCAAGGAAGCGGTCCAACCCCACGAAACTCTCCTCGTGGTGGATGCAATGACGGGACAAGAGGCAGCCAACCTCACCCGTGCCTTCCATGAGCAGGTGGGGATTACGGGTGCCATTCTCACCAAACTGGATGGGGATACACGCGGCGGTGCAGCTCTTTCAGTGCGACAGGTGTCAGGACAGCCAATTAAGTTTATTGGTGTTGGTGAAAAAGTCGAGGCTCTCCAACCTTTCTATCCCGATCGCTTGGCCTCTCGCATCTTGGGGATGGGGGATGTCCTCACCCTTGTCGAAAAAGCCCAAGAGGAAGTGGACTTGGCCGATGCCGAAAAAATGTCCCGCAAAATCCTCGAAGCCCAGTTTGACTTTGATGACTTCCTCAAGCAACTGCGCCTCCTAAAAAATATGGGTTCCCTTGCGGGAATTATGAAGCTCATCCCCGGCATGAATAAAATTTCAACGGAGCAACTCCAGCAGGGCGAAGTACAACTCAAACGGGCGGAAGCAATGATTAACTCCATGACCCGCGAAGAGCGCCGCAATCCTGAACTTCTCGCTAGCTCCCCCAGTCGCCGTGAACGGGTTGCCAAAGGTTCTGGTTATCAAGTGGCCGATGTGACAAAGTTGGTCAGCGATTTCCAGCGGATGCGATCGCTGATGCAGCAGATGGGTCAAGGGGGCTTTCCGGGAATGGGGATGCCGGGTATGAACCCAATGGGTCGAGGGGGTCGTGCTCAGGCTCCCAAAAAGCCCAAGAAGCAAAAGAAACGCAAAGGCTTTGGCGTTCTTTAACCACTGCCCCAATTACAAGGGGCGATAGACCCGATAGTTAATGTGGGGAAAGATATTGTCAATAGCTTCCACTTTTTCCAGCCAACCCGCATCAATTTTTTGTGCCTTGATGTCATCATAGAGCTTGTGGAAGCGCATCAAGTGGCTACGGGTGCGGCGAACCGCATAGGGTACCATCGTTCCCGTCCGCATAATAAAAGCCCAGTCTGAGGATTGGGCAAGGAGTAATTCCCGTGCCGCTTGGTTGAGGGCACGCCAACTCAATTCATCCCACGGCTCCCCCTTGGCCAGTTCAATCATCCGTTCAGCAGCCTTATGGAGGTGGGGGTAAATCCAAGCATTGGTGTCATTCAGCCAGTATTCATGGAAGCCCTTGTAGCCCCAACTGGACTGGGACGGACGGCACACCTGCTGGGTGGGATGGGCGCGCAGATAGTCTGCCAAGTGGGTCATGGCAAAGGTGTCTTGGTCAAACCAGACCTTGCGGAAGAGAAAGTCAAGGAACCAAGGCCCTTCATACCACCAGTGGCCATAGAGTTCAGCATCGTAGGGAGAGACCACAATTGGCGGACGCTGCATTAGGTGGTGCAAGTAGCGAATTTGATTTTCGCGGTTAAACATGAAATTGGCAGCGTGCTCAGCCGCCTTTTCCCGTGCCCAATAGGGGTCGTAGAGTTGCTTGTCCCCTAAACCAAGACCGCGCCCGGTAATTTTGTGGTACTTAATCCCCGTATTTTTGCGTTGGCCATTGGGCATGATGTAGGGCTTGATGTATTCGTACTCCGCTTCCCACCCCAAGTCCTTGTAGAACTCACGGTATTCAGGCGCCCCCGGATAGCCCACCTCTGACGACCACACCTGCTGGGAGGATTCATGATCACGGCCAAAGGCAGCCACCCCAGTTTCGGTGAAAATAGGCGCATAGGTGCCAAAGCGAGGCCGCGGACGGGCATAGAGAATACCATGGCCATCAGTAATGAAATAGCGCAAACCCGCATCGGCCAGCATTCGCTCTAGGCCTTCGTAATAGGCGCATTCTGGCAGCCAAATGCCCTTGGGCGGGCGGCCAAAGGTTTGTTCATAGTGCTCACAGGCCACTTGCAGTTGTGCCCACACCGCTTGGGGATACATTTTCATGAGGGGCAGGTAGCCGTGGGTGGCACCACAGGTAATGATTTCAAGGTTATTGGTGTCTTGAAACTGCTTAAAGGCCTTGACGAGGTCGCGATCGTAGTTTTCCCATGTCTGCCGTACGCGGTTGAATTCTTGGGCATAGTGCTCGGCAAGGTAGCGGATGTGGCCATTGTAGGTATTGCGCTCTACCTCTAGTTCTGCCAGTTCCTCTAGTTTTGCCAAGTGCTGATCGTAGCGTTCCTGAAGTAGCGGATCCCGCAGCATTGAAATTAATGGCGGCGTCATACTCATGGTGATTTTGAAGTCCACGCCGTCACGCTTTAGCCCCTCAAACATCCAGATCAGGGGCACATAGGTTTCGGTAATTGCCTCAAAGAGCCACTCTTCTTCTAAAACGTAGTCACTCTCGGGGTGGCGGACAAAGGGGAGGTGAGCATGCAAAACCAGCGCTAAATAACCAATTGCCATAGGAAGCTTGCCTATTTATGTATTTGGGACAACGGCAGGGGATCAATGAGATCAGTTGAGTTTCCCTCATCTTAGGCGAAATAGCCAAATCTGCAACGGGTAATTTTTATCTTTTCTTCAGATTTATCGTTGGTGCCATCCTCCTGCGATTGATGGCGCGTACAGCTGCCCTTTGCTGAAATAGGGGATAGGAAATCAAATCCTTGCCGGCACTGGCTTTCACAGCTGTGAGGGTGTGCCATCCTTGGGAAAAGGGCTGTAGGGTTGCCAACCCATGCCTTGAAATTTTGGTTCTTGGGGTGGGTGGAGAATCTCGACAAGAATTTCAAGGGAATCCACTAAGCGGGGGCCGGGGCGGTTGAAATAGGCGTTGCCATCAACAATGTACAGTTGACCTGTTTGCAGGGCACGCAATTGCTGCCACTGGGGATAAGTGTGCAAGGCTTGGTCAAGTTCTTGACGGCTGCGTTCGAGGTCAAAGCCACAGGGCATGACAATGATCACCTCCGGGTCGATCGCCAGAAGTGTTGACCACTCAATGTAGGGGGAATGTTTTCCTGCTGTACCGAGGACATTTTCACCCCCCGCGAGGGCAATCAATTCCGGTACCCAATTGCCACTGGCCATGAGGGGGTCAATCCATTCAATGGTCGCGACTTGCCGCCGCGGGCGATCGCTCACCCATGCTTGACAGGCATGAATTCTGGTGTGTAGCGAATTCAGTAGGGGGTCGGGAGAGACACCGAGGGCAAGACCCACCCGCCGAATATCCTGCCAGACATCCTCAAGGCAATGGGGTTGGAGGGAAATTAACTGCGGTGGTGGCTCAAAGAGTCTGGCGATTGCCCCCTGCACCTCTGCAAAGGTTACAGCACAAACATCGCATTGATCTTGGGTAATGATGTGGGTCGGTTTTAGCGCTTGCAGGGTCGCCAGTTCCAAGTCATAAATGCCCAGAGCCGATCGCAGGAGGTCTTGAACCGCCCGATCAATTGCTAAACTTGACTGCTGTGTATCTAACCTTGCCCGTGTACAAACAGGCAATGTCTTCACCTCTGGCGGATAGTCACATTCATGGCTACGCCCCACAAGAAACGGTGTCAATTCTAGGGCAGCAACAATTTCTGTGGCACTCGGTAGGAGCGAAACGAGGCGCATCTTGTCGGCGATGCCAGGAGCCAGAATTGAACTGGCGACACGAGGATTTTCAGTCCTCTGCTCTACCAACTGAGCTATCCCGGCTTGAAAGTGCTTTATGATTTTAGCAAGCGTCTAGGTGCGATGACAAGTCTCTCAGAAAATCAATTAGGGCAAAGGCATACTATCGCATACTATATGGAAAGGTCTTGACCACGATTCTGGAGCCGACTAAGCTGCCCTTATAGTGACAGTCCCCTTGTGGAGCCTCCTAATGGGTATTCAAGTTGTTGCCACCACTCCCTTCAAGGATCAAAAACCCGGCACCTCTGGGTTGCGTAAGGCGGTACCTGTTTTCCAGCAGCCCCACTATCTAGAAAACTTTATTCAAGCGATTTTTGACACCATTGAGGCACCGCAGGGGCAAACCCTTGTCCTAGGGGGTGATGGCCGTTACTTCAATGCTGAGGCGATCCAAGTCATCCTCAAGATGGCCGCAGCCAATGGCTTTGCACGGGTCAAGGTGGGGCAAAATGGCATTCTCTCAACGCCGGCAGCCTCCTGTGTGATCCGCAAGTATGGGGCGATCGGTGGCATTATTCTCTCAGCCAGTCACAACCCCGCAGGGCCACAGGGAGATTTTGGCGTTAAGTTCAATATTGCCAATGGCGGGCCTGCGCCAGAGAAAGTTACCAACGCGATCTATGAGCGGAGCCTTGCCCTCACCAGCTACAAAATCTACACAGCCCCCGATGTGAATCTGCACACCCTTGGGGAGTTTCCCTTGGGTGAAATGATTGTTGAAGTCATTGACTCCGTCGCCGATTATCAAACATTGCTGGAGACTCTTTTTGACTTTGATCGTATTGCTGAGGTCATTCGCAATGGGAAGCTGCGCCTTGTCTTTGATGCCATGCACGCGGTTACGGGACCTTATGCCCATCGGATCATTGAAAAACGCCTAGGGGCACCCCAAGGCACGGTGCAAAATGGTGTGCCGCTACCGGACTTTGGTGGTGGTCATCCCGACCCCAATTTGGTCTATGCCCATGACTTGGTGCAGCAACTCTTTGGCGAGCAGGCTCCTGATTTTGGTGCGGCCTCCGATGGCGATGGCGATCGCAACATGATTTTGGGGGCACACTGTTTTGTTACCCCCAGTGATAGCCTAGCCATTCTGGCCGCCAATGCCCAACTGGTGCCCGGCTACAAAGACGGCTTAGCGGGGATTGCCCGTTCCATGCCCACGAGTCAGGCGGCCGATCGCGTTGCGGCCAAGCTGGGTATTGACTGTTATGAAACCCCCACGGGCTGGAAGTTCTTTGGCAACCTCCTCGATGCCGGTAAAGCCACTCTCTGCGGTGAGGAAAGTTTTGGTACTGGCTCCAACCACGTGCGCGAGAAAGATGGCCTCTGGGCTGTGCTTTTTTGGTTGAATATCTTGGCCGTCCGCCAAACCTCCGTGGCCGAGATTGTCAAAGCCCACTGGCAGACCTATGGCCGCAACTACTACTCCCGCCATGACTACGAAGGCATTGAGAGCGATCGCGCCCACACCCTGATGAGCCAACTGGAGCAAAAACTGCCCAGCTTCGTGGGTCAGACCTTGGGTGCCTACACCGTGGCCACTGCCGATAACTTTAGCTACACCGATCCAGTGGATCACAGCGTCAGCCAAAATCAAGGGATGCGGCTGATTTTTGAGGATGGCAGTCGCATTGTCTATCGCCTATCGGGAACGGGAACCCAAGGGGCAACACTACGGGTCTATTTGGAGCGCTTTGAACCCAATCCTGCCCAGCAGCACCTCGATGCCCAAGTGGCACTCGCCGATTTAATTCAACTGGCCAATGAAGTGGCGAATATCAAAGGCTTAACGGGGCGCGATCGCCCCACGGTCATCACCTGATCGCTATGAAAATTCTCCATGTGTCCGATATTCACCTAGGCAGTGGCCTCAGTCATGGCCACATTAACCCGGCCACCGGCTTGAATACGCGCCTTGAGGATTTTATTGCTGCTCTGGCCACCTGTATTGACCGTGCCCTCAGTGAACCCGTTGATCTGGTGCTCTTTGGCGGTGATGCCTTTCCCGATGCCACGCCACCCCCTCTCGTCCATGAAGCCTTTGCCAGCCAATTTCGCCGCTTGGCCGATGCCCGCATTCCTACGGTTTTGCTGGTGGGCAACCACGATCAGCACGCCCAAGGACAGGGGGGCGCGAGCCTCAGTCTTTATCGCACCCTTGGGGTGCCCGGTTTTATCGTGGGCGATCGCTTGGCTACCCATCGCATTGAGACTCGCCGCGGCAGTGTTCAAGTCATTACCCTCCCTTGGTTAACGCGATCTACGCTCCTCACTCGGCCAGAAACCAGTGGCCTTTCCCTTGCGGATGTGCATCAACTGCTCCTAGAGCGGCTGCGCCTTGCCCTTGAGGGGGAAATTCGCCAACTTGATCCGGCCTTGCCCACTGTCTTACTTGCCCATGCCATGGTGGACACCGCCCAGTACGGCTCTGAACGCTATTTGAGTGCCGGCAAAGGTTTTACGATTCCCCTGAGTTTTTTGGCGCGCCCCTGTTTTGACTACGTTGCCCTTGGCCATGTGCATCGCCATCAAGTCCTGTGTCACGATCCACCCGTGGTCTATCCCGGCAGCATTGAGCGGGTGGATTTTGGTGAAGAGGGGGAAGAAAAGGGCTATGTCTTAGTGAACCTTGCTAAGGGCAAAACAGAATTTCAGTTTTGTCCCCTACCCACCCGCCCCTTCCGCACCATTCGTGTGGACTTAACCGAGGTGGAACTGGATCCCCAAGCCGCCCTCTTGGGAGCAATCGCCCGCGGGGAGATCAGCGGGGCTGTGGTGCGGGTCATGTATCAACTGCGCCCCGATCAAATTCCCCTGATCAACCTCCATGAACTGCAAAAAGCGCTTGAAAGTGCCCACAGCGTCAGCCTTCTGCCTCAACTGGTGAATAGCCAGCCCATTGCCCGCCTGCCAGAAGTTGCCCTCGAACAGTGCCTTGACCCCAGCCATGCTCTGCAACTCTATCTGGATCATCACCCTGACCTTGAACCGCTGCACCAAGATCTGCTAGCGGCACTCCAAACCCTTGATGACCACTCTGAAGAAGAGGGTCAAGACACTCCAGAGATGCCGCGATCGCCTGAAGGGCGCGCTGCGCGATCGCCCGAACCTGTGATTCAGCAACTGAAATTGCTCTCCTAATATCGCAATTATTTGATTTTTATTCACCACACTTGAAAACGAAATTAAGGCGAATCATTTACCCTTCGAAATTTTCCCCGGTGGCATTGGCGTGCGCACTGGCCTGCGAACATCACGGGAACCAGACTGATGCATCAGGACAATCCCTAATTCGATCAACGCTACTCCCGCAATTGGTGTTGAGGGCTGAGCAACTCTTCAACCTTGAGCACCCCCCTAAGCAGTGGTAACTTTTCTCAGAGGTTAGGGCGAAAGCCCATGGCTTGGAATCTGAGGGAGAGGGGGCAAGGGAGTGTGCGGCATCTTGGGCAAATTTTTTCTTCGAGCTTGTTGACATTTTTTCTCATCTGACTTAGGCTAAGTCTTAGTGTTCTCCTCTCTGAGGAATCGGCAGGCGGGGTCAGTCATTGCGACGACCCCATTTTTTCTTTAGTCGCTACGGTTGATCCTCAGAAAGCGCTCGATCTCACGCCCCTGCGGGGAAGTTAACTATTGCCAAAAATTTGCAAATTCTTGGTAGGGAATATGGCGGCTACAGTACCACAGCACGGTATAGGGAGCCATCAGGTAAGGTTCTTCTTGCGCCTTAAAAACCGCAATTTTCTGGCAAACCCATGGGATGACTGTAGTTGAGATGTAGGGGGTTAGGGGCTGCTGCAAGTCATCGAGAGCTGCTAGCCCATAGTAAAAGCCGAGAATATCTTGGGTTTCCTGTGCCTTGACCAAGAGCGATCGCAGGGTCGCCAACACAAGGGGATGCTCAGGGGAAATGCGGTGAAGGGCACGCACCGCCGCCATCAATGTTTCCAGATCGTAGGCCTGCTGCTCAATGATTAACTCAAGGGTGTCAATGGCTTGGGGATGATTCGGACTAACAAGGCCAAGGGCGCCGGCAAGGGCAATCTGGTGGGACTGCACCGTGGCCAAGCCCAAATAGCGCTCTAGTCGGCCAACAACCTCCCACTGCTGCACCCCCGCTTGGTGTAAACAGCGACTGGCAAGGATCACATCCTCTAGGTATGAGGAGTTACGAAAAATTTCTAGGGCAACATTGCTAGCTTCAACCGCCCAACGGCCTTTTGCCGTAATCAGAACAGAGGCGATCGCCAGTTTCAGGCGGTTAGACTGTTGGGGATAATGGAGCAGCCGCTGTAAAAACTGCTGTAGGCGCTCTCCCGTGGTGCTGTCCCAAACGCTCCTGACAAGCTTGGCATCTAGCTCCTTGAGAAATTGCTGACACTCCGCTAATAGTTCTTCGCGCACTTGGGGCTTGGTGTCTTGGCGTAAGGTATCCTCTAAAACTTGAAACGCTGTACTGAGGTGGCTGACATTGGGATATTGCTGCGCAATTAAAAAAGCGGCACGGACACGGGGGAGACCCCGCTGCTCCACCACCAAGGATTCCAAGTAAGGCAGCAGCTGTTGGCTAGAGATCCGCGCTAGAAGTTGCCGAGCCTCAGCCTCTAGGGCAGGAAAGAAAAAGGCCAGCTCCGGTTGCTGGGGAAAGCCGCCAGTGGTTTGTTGGACACCACAGGCCCAGTGGCTCATATTGGCAAGGGCGTGTTGGTAGTTTTGCTGCGGCGTTTGGTAATTCACCCCCTTGGGCATGACCGTTACCCAGCGACCCGGATCATCTTGCAGCGCTTGGGGTCTCAGTTGTGCCAGTTCCAATTGCCAGCGACACCAGTAGAGGAAGTTGGGGAATTCAGAAGCTTTTGACGAGGGGCGATCGCCCCCAGACACACCAACTGTAACAGCAGGGGCTTCTGATCGGCGTAAATGGTGCCAGTGTAGGCAGCGGGCTTGGGGATGGCGGCAAATTAAGGGAAGCGCTGATGTGCCCGGCAGATGATCATCGCAGCGACTCAGTTCGCGTAATTGCGATCGCGCTTGAGCTACAGCGGCATAGAGATCTGCACCGCCGTGAAAGTTCTGTAAAAAGTACTTCAAAAACAACTCAGCGGCAATATTCGGAACCGCTTCGCGCATCACGATCGCGTGGGGCAAGCCCAATTGAATCAAAAACTGTCCTAGGGGAATACTGTTGCAGGAATTAAAGATTGCCAGTTTTAGCCCCTGCGCCACTGCACGTTCAAGCGTGCGATAAAGTTCGCGAATCTCTAATGGTTCCTCTTCATTGTTGATAATAATGCCATTACCCTGACTATGCCCAGCAAAAAAGAGAATGTCCCAAGGCTGACACCACAGGGAATAGAGTTCACTTAATTGGGGCGATCGCAGGCAGTGGAGTTCGACATTGGGTAACGCCCTGAGAGCCTCAAGATCCCCCTTGAGATCAAGGTCGCCATTCGCGCCAAAAATTGCCAGAATCCGTACTCCCTCATGGTGCGCTGTCGAAGACTTCAGGGACTGATACACCATTGGTGAAAACACCACATCCAGATTGCTGTGTTGGCGAATCGGTGTCCAATCGTGCCATGGATAGTGCCACAGTTCAACAAAATCTGTCTGCACAGAAATGCGGTGAATCTCGTTCATCGGCGGCGGCAAGATAAAGTTGCCTAGGCCAAAAAATGAAGTCTGCTCCTTGGAAAGTGAAGTTTGCTCATTGATCTGTTCCTCGCAGAGATAACAGATGCGCGTATTGTGCAACCACGTGCCAAGGGTGGTCACAAGGTCAGTGTAGTTTTGCCGTACCTCTTTAAGGAGGGTGGGTTGCTGAGTACCAATGTTCGTAATCTGGTTACCGCTAGCCCCCAGACGAGTATTCTTCGCATAGCCGTGATAGGCGTCACGCCACTGCCGATAGCGGTGCGGAAGGTGAGGCATTGCTGGAAACTCTACAGGATACACCCCATAGGCATCCACTTGGCTTTCTGTCCCCAGTAATAGGCGACCCTTGAGGGAATGCTGCTCAAGGCAACCCCCGTAGATTTCGAGACAGACGTGTTTCATCGCAGCGGCAATCAAAAAGAGCCAATGCAGCTAGACAACAAAAGTTTCCGTGATCTTAGCATCTCCATAGGCCAATGTGATGCCAAAAGTTTCGCCAATTTGTCCCCAAAACTTGTACTGCACCGCTTGATCCTGCTGCCGACTAGTGACTTGGGCAAAGGTATTGCCATTGGCCTCAGTAATCATCAAAACCAAGTCTGGGGGCAACGTTTCACCTACCTTGAGGGCAGTGACGCGCACAAGAATATTGGCAGACATCGTATCTCGCGGCAGTACGGCCATGACCAAGCCGAAGGACTGTCCGCCGAGGGCAAGACCCAAGTCCACGGTACGAGTTTTCCACACCCCTGCTTCTGGGGCAGTGGCATCTTTAGCGTGGAGATATTCTGCCGCCAGCCAGCGCAATCCTTCATCGGCAGTGGTGGCAATCAGGTCTTTGAGGAGGGCAACCGCTTGGCGACAATCCTCCGTTGCCAAGGCTTGGCGTAATTGAGCTTGAGCTTGCATGGCTTCTAAGGTGTCATTGGAGCGCAATGCCCACTCTGGCGATGTCCAGCCCAGCTTCCAACTGAGATAGGGATTGATCATAGCGCCCTCCTCAAGCAGTTCCTGCACGTCTTGCCACACTTGACCCAACAGGTTGCTCACGCCCTTGGTCTTGGCATAAAGCCAGAGACTCAGCCGCTGCGGATGACAGGCCAAAAAGAGATCAAGGCGATGGCGAGGTTGCCCAATGATGTGCAGCCATTCCTCTAGGGGTAACACCAAGCGGGGCAAGAGAATCTCACCACTGGCAATTTGCTGAAGCGTGGCTGTGGGAATCGCAGTTGCGGCAGGTGATGGAACAGGGATGTGATGGCAGGCCGGCAAGGCAGCGAGGAGGGGCACATCTTCGATCATGTCCTCGCGATCGAGGGTGTAGGTACGGCTCAAGGCATCAATGGCAGAACGATTCACGCTGCTAGTCGGTGCATAGCCCCAGAGTCTGACTTGCGCTTCTTCGGCAAAGACTTGGACACCCAAGATGTAATCGGGTTTCCAAGCGGCAATGTGCAACCATTCCTGAGGAATGCGGCACTCGTCAAGCTCTATGGAAGTATCAGGCACAATCAACACTTGACCAATGGCGGTCTTCAGCAGGGTGCCGTTGACAAACTCCCAGAAGATGGGCAGTTCGACGGTGGAGAGGAAGGGGTCGGCACTGATGCCCATTGCTGCGAACCAGTCACGCACAGCTACATAGGCCATCGCATTTATTCGGACACTGCCACGACGGTAAGCGCGGGCAGCCGCTGTGATCTGCTCAATCCACTGGCGATCGCCACTATCTGCTAAATCAATGTGAACATGTTCCGTGTGCGCCATCGGTGGCGCATCTATGGCAGTGAGAAACGAAAGTGATAGCGATGTCATGGTTTCTTACCTAAGTACAACAACTCCCAAAAGTTCATACCGTTTACAAAACAGTCAAGATGCACCCTCATAACGACAGTGTTCTGCCATACCCACCCGACCACACCGTTGACAAGACGCTCTTAACACTTTATAGCCCCCCTTTAACCACAGATTGATAGCCACTGTTACCTCCTTAAGGCGTTGAGGATGCGTGGGTTGGTTAAGGCCTGCGAGTAGCACTTTCGCCAAATGACCACGAATCCGCTCTAGGGCACGAGACACTTGATATTGTTTTGCAAAGCCTAAGTGCTGGGCAATTGCTTGTTGGCTGACCTGCTCGCAATAGTACAGACAAAACACCTGACGACTGGTGTCATCCAGTGCTGCAATCGCATTTTTCATCATTTCAAAGACCCGTTTAAGGGTTTCCTGTTCTTCCTGTTTCAGGGTTGCTTCCCAAGGCGTATTTCCTCCTTCTAGGGTGTCCCAAAACCTTTGCTCAGCAGGATTCACCACCTGTGGTTGGTGATAAGCTCGCAAGGCAGCGATCGCTTTACCAAGCAGGGTTTCAACTTCGCTAGGAGTCACAGCAGGGAGATGAGAATAACATTGACGATAGGTTTTAGCCACCTCAGCCAGCAGTGCCTGATCGGTAGCAGTGGGCTGATCCACCAACTCTTTCCAGAGCTGGACAACCTTTTCGATTCGGTTGATGTCACCTTCGCTGTATCCTTGGTTCCTCAAAGCTGAGGCAAGAGAACGGGAACTACTGTGTTTGAGTAGGCCCCAATCTGATTTCCGAACCCCCACCAGCGCAGCATACACACCGTCATAGATACGGCGATAGGCATAGGTGGATAGCCGCGTACCCCGCTCGGGCTTAAATTTGCTCAATAACTTGAGGGGATCATTAGTGAGACAGCAAGCCTGCTGAAAACAGTCACTGACCTGATGCATCCCGCCCAGTTTCTCCCGCAGGGTCATGGCTACAGACCAACTAGTTTCTTGGAGATAGCAAAATAGACCCCGCCGCCAGTACTGGGCATCATCATGGTTCGGCTGACTCTGGAATTTTTGGAGGAGGAAGACAGCCGTCGGCTCCGGCTCCTCGAGGTTGTACCCCGCTGCTGTGAAGTAGGCCTGTAGTTGGCGATCGCAATACCAGCGCGGGCGATCGGAACCGTCAAATCGGAGCAAAGCAATGAGTTTATCGCAGGGTTGGCGTGTCATCAATCGCTCTCACTAGATATCAATCAAAGGACAACCGTACGGAGAAACGTGACCGCCTGCTTTATTCACTGGGCATTTTCATCCATCCTCCTGTTACAACCCTCCATTCATTTATCCAATGGCGTTTTTACAAATATGCACTCGCCTTGCAGATTTTAGAAAAAATTTTTTACCAACCTTCGTGGCGGCTAGCCCCCACTCTATCAACTCCTAGCGTCACAGGGGGAAGATGATCCATATCACAAGTCAAGAGTGTTTTCTGTGGCACACTACGATCAAGATTTGCGATATGCCCATGTTTAACCCACTCACCATTCGGTTTTGGGGCGTGCGCGGCAGTATTCCCTGTCCCGGTTCCCACACTGTCCGCTATGGCGGTAACACTCCCTGCGTGGAAATTCAAGCTAATGGTCAACGCATCATTTTTGACGGCGGTACGGGTTTACGGGTTCTGGGGGAGCACCTAATGAGTCAACAGCCGGTGGCGGCACATTTATTCTTTACCCATACCCACTGGGATCATATTCAGGGTTTTCCCTTCTTTCAGCCCGCCTTTGTACCGGGGAATCAGTTCCATATCTACGCCGTGCCAGGGAAAAATGGCCAAGGCATTGAACGACGACTGAATGATCAAATGCTGCACCCCAACTTTCCCGTCCCTTTACAGATTATGGGGGGAGATTTGCGTTTTTATGACTTGGAGGCGGGCGAACAGGTACACCTAGGCGGTGGTGTGGTGGTGAGTAATGAAGCCCTGAATCATCCGGGTGGGGGGGTGGGCTACCGTGTGAGTTGGCAGGGTATCCATGTGGCCTATATCACAGACACGGAGCATTTGCCCGATCAGTTGCATCCGGGGGCGTTTGCCTTGGCCGATCGCGCCGATGTGATGATCTACGATGCCACCTATACCGATGAAGAATACTATCACCCGCAGCAGAGCAAGGTGGGGTGGGGGCATTCCACATGGCAGGAGGCGGTTAAGCTTGCCCAAGCCGCCCAAGTGAAGCAACTGATTTTGTTTCACCATGACCCTAGCCACGATGATGACTGTCTAGATCGCATTGGTGAGTTGGCACGGGCACGATTTCCGCAGACGCTGCTGGCTCGCGAGGGGCTAATGATTTCCGTCTATCCAAATGTGATACACTTCCCGGCGACGCCTCAAGCAAGTTAGTCCTGTGTTGCCTGTCGTTCTTTTACCGGGATATTTAGCGGCTGCCCCTGACTATTACCCACTGCGGGATTATCTGCGGCAATTGGGGTTTGTGGCGGAGGTGGTGCCCCTCAGGGTACGCTCGTGGTTTCCCACGTTGGGGGGGCGATCGGTGGCGCCAATTTTACAGGCCTTGGATACCACCATTCAGCATGTTCTGAATACAACAGGGGCGTCCGCCGTGCATCTCATTGGCCACTCAGCGGGGGGCTGGATTAGCCGCATTTACCTAGGGGATCAACCCTATGATGGCCAAGTTTGGGCGGGTCACAAATGGGTGCACACGCTAATCACGTTGGGTACTCCCCATCGGAGTCAGGAGCGTTGGACGCGCCGCAATCTTGACTTTGTGAACACCACGTACCCCGGTGCCTATTACCCGCAAGTTCGCTATGTGTGTCTGGCGGGCAAGGCCATCTATGGCACACCACGCGGTTCGTTTGCCAATTGGTTTACGTATCAAAGCTATAAACTCACCTGTGGCGAGGGTGCCTGTTGGGGAGATGGGGTGACACCGGTGGCAGCAGCCCACCTTGAGGGGGCAGAGAATCTGGTCTATGAAGATGTGCTCCATGCGCCTCGCAGCCGCTTGCGCGATCGCCCCGATGCCCCTTGGTACGGTTCCCCAGCTATTGTCGCTACTTGGCAGCAGTATTTGAAAGCCAGTTAGAGGGCACACCGCTCAAATTGCCAGCGGTAAACGGGTAATCCTTTACTGAGGACACATTTTTCCCGTTCTGTCGCGACGGGCCAAGGACTCTGGGGTAACCAATCGGTACAGGTTGAGCTAAAGGTGGCATGGGCACGAAACTGTTGCACCATTGATTCAGCCACCTCAAAGACATCTGACTGAAGGACAACACGCCCACCAGCGGGCAGGAGTTCGGCAAGGGTGGCCACCAGTTCAGGGGTGACGACGCGGCGTTTATGGTGACGGCGCTTGAACCACGGATCTGGAAACTGAATCGTGACGGTGTGCAGGGGGAGTCCGCCGAGGATTTTGCCCAAGTGGACATTGGCATTGCCCCAAAGGTAGTGGAGGTTCCGAAGTTGCTGGCGATCGCGCCGTTCATTGGCCGTCACCACCAGCGGGTAGCGAATTTCCAGACCCAGAAAATTTTGCTCTGGATACAGTGCTGCCATTTCTAGCAAGAACGTCCCCTTGGCACAGCCAATATCGAGATGTAAAGGCTGCGAGGGTTTCTCGTAAGTTGTTGACCAATCGGGAACAGCAATTTCCTGCTGGAACTTTTGACTGAGAGGGTTAACGTGTTGTCGCACCCGTACCGCCATGGCGCGATCGCTCATCCAAAACTCCCTAATGTACTGCCGCTATAGCGTAGCGTATATCACTGCAAAGTTAGAAAAAACTGCCCTCAAACGCTGAGGACAGCAAAAACCACCTAGGGCAATGGGATCGTCCAGCGGCGTGGTACGACCCCAAACTTATTGGCAGGCGAGTTACTCCTTCAAGAAACCGCTGTAGGCTTCCATGCCATGCTCGCCGATGTCCAAGCCTTTGAGTTCCTCTTCTTCGGAAACACGAATGCCAAGCGTTTGTTTCAGAGCCAGCCAAAAGATACTGGTCAGCAGTACAGTAAAGCCACCGACTGTCAAAATACCGATAATCTGAGCAATCAACTGAGTCACTCCGTGGCCGGTGAGCAAGCCTAACTCTTTGTCAAACAAGCCAACAGCTAAGGTACCCCAAGTGCCGCAGACCAAGTGGACAGAGGTGGCGCCGACGGGGTCATCAATTTTGATGCGGTCAAAGAAAAGGACAGAATAGACCACAATCACACCGCCAATGGCACCAATGATCACGGCACTCCAATAAGACACACCTGCACAGGGTGCTGTAATGGACACTAATCCCGCCAGAATACCGTTGATAATCATGGAGAGGTCAGGTTTACCAATGGCTAGCCAAGCGGTAATTGTTGCCGCAACCCCACCGGCTGCCGCCGCCAAGTTTGTTGTGACTGCGATGTAGGGTACAGCTTCATTCGCGGCCAGTTCAGAACCAGGGTTAAAACCAAACCAGCCGATCCAGAGGATCAAACACCCCAGCATGGCAAAGCCCATGTTGTGGCCGGGCAACGCCCGAGGCGTACCATCTGCGGCATACTTGCCAAGCCGTGGTCCTAGAAACGCAGCGCCCATCAGTGCCGACCAACCGCCTACGGCATGAACCACCGTTGAACCGGCAAAATCCTTAAAGGCAATATCTGGGCCAAGGAAACCAATGTTGCTGAGAAGGCCACCCCCCCAAACCCAGTGACCCGTAATGGGGTAAGAGATACCAGTGAGCAGGAGGCTGAAAATCAAAAAGTCAACAAACTTGATCCGCTCGGCCACTGCTCCAGAAACAATGGTGGCTGCGGTTCCTGCAAAGGCAGCTTGGAACAGAAAGGCCACAGCGATGGGTAAGCCCTCCGGAAAGGGATCAAGACCGTAGGTTTCGGGGTTTTCACTACTGAGGAAAAAGCCCCCTAGGCCAATAAAAGCATTGCCCTCGGTACCAAACATGAAAGAGAATCCGATCGCCCAGTAGGCAAGGGTGGCCAAGGCAAAAACAATTAGGTTCTTAGAAAGAATGTTGACAGCATTTTTCTGGCGGCAGAAGCCAGTTTCCAACATGCCGAAGCCAGCATTCATGAAAATCACCAGAATGGCTGCAATGAGTACCCAAATGGTGTTGAGTACTCCTTGAACTGTTTCAGGGGTGAGGGGTTTATCCTGTGCCTGAGCAGCCACTCCCCAAACAGCCACAATGATTAAAGCTAGGGGACTGCAGGCGACAAGGGCTGGCGATCGCCAGCGGAAATTGGGCTGCCGGTCGAGGTTGCGTAACGGGCGCTTTTGCCGTCTCGCACGTTTCAGTTTTAACTTGGACATCGCTTTCATTCTCAACGATTATGGAGTAGAGTTGCACATGAGTTCAGCGGAGGAGAAATCGCAGTTGCGGCACCATCGCGCCAGAAAGTGATCTGGCTGTTGTTTGGCTTGAGCTGAGCAAAGCATTGACCCGCAATTAACCTTTGATTGCACCAGTTCTCGCAGTGGAAAATCTGTATCGGGTTATACATTTACCTTGACGGCCAAAACCGCCTATCCTAGGAAAGGCAAATAGCTTCAAGTTTGCGGGTAACGTTCCTCTAGGTGTGAATGGATACGATCTGGGAGTTGGATTTTTATTCCCGTCCCCTTGTGGATGAAAACAACAAAAAAATCTGGGAATTGCTGATTTGCGATCGCCAGCAACAATTTCAGTTCAGCAAAACTTGTGCCGGCGCTGAAGCCAATGCCCGCTGGTTAGAAGCTGCCCTCAAAGAAGCCATGGATCAATGGCGGCAGCAACTGGGACTGGCAAACAGTGCTCAACCCGATCGGGTACGTTTTTTCCGCCGAGCCATGACCAGCATTATTACGCGGGGGGGAGAAGCGGCAGGATTAGTGATGGTGCCCAGTCGGCGCACGTTTGCCCTCTATGATTGGCTGCGCGATCGCGCCACAAACCTCTATCCAACCCTACCCAACTACCAAGCCGATCTGGCAACGCCACCCCAGTTGATCCCCCCTGCACCTCAACCTTTACCACCAGCCCTGCGGGGCGATCGCTGGCAATTCAGTGGTCTTCCTCTGGGGGAAATTAAAACGGCTGGTGAATGGGAACTGCCCTTTGGTGAGGTACCCCCACTGCCCTTTTTGACCCTCAGGGACGATACGCTACTGCCGGGGTTAATTATCTATTCGCAGCGCGCACTGCCCTTAGCGGGTTGGCTATCGGGATTAGAGCCGGCCTATTTGAGTTTTGAGGAGAACCCCCAACCGTTATTGGTATTAGAAACAGGAGCGAGCGATCGCTGGGTTCTCATTAGTGGCCGCAATCCCCAGATTCAGAAGGAACTGGCTGCCTTTAGGGACGCCTGTACTCAAAGCCAGGGGCTACACTTTATCGCAGTGAAGGAACGACCGGAACAAGATGTATTGCAAGGCTTTTGGTTGTTGCAGCAAACCCCTGAAGTTTAGACTAAAGCAGCTTTTCAAGGCCATAGATTAAGCGTTTGAGGTGCGTGACTTTGCGAATGGCAAGCAGTACCCCCGGCATATAGCACTGGCGATCGCTGGTGTCATGGCGCAGCGTATAAATTTGTCCCGGTGCCCCAAAAATCACCTCCTGATGGGCAATCAGTCCGGGGAGGCGAACACTGTGAATGCGAATTTCAGCGTCAGCGCACGCCCCTCGCGCCCCCGTGAGATGTTCGGACTCCTGCACTTGGGGGGGGTTAAAGGTTTTGCCCAATTCTGCTAAACGCTGCGCGGTTTGAATGGCGGTACCACTAGGAGCATCAGCCTTTTGGTTGTGGTGCAGTTCAATGATCTCCACGTGATCAAAGTACTGGCTTGCGCGGATGGCAGCCTCTTGGAGCAGCACCATGCCAATTGAGAAATTCGGCGCAATGACCACCCCCATATCGGCCTTGTCGGCAAACTCGGCCAGATCTTCAATTTGTTCTGGACTCAAGCCTGTCGTCCCCACCACCGGATACACCCCGTAGGCGATCGCCATGCGCACATTCTCATACACTGCTTGGGGATGGGTAAAGTCCACCATGACCACGGGTTGTTTTTCTTGGGCAGCCGCCACACACACCTCTTGCAAGCTGCTGCTAATGGGAATCTCTAAGGCTCCTAGCCCCAAGGCTTCACCAATATCTTCCCCCACCTGCTTGCGATCAACAGCCGCATAAAGGGTCGTGTCAGGAGCCTGCTGCACTGTTTTCACAACTTCGCGTCCCATTTTACCGAGGGCGCCAACAACAATCACTGGGATGGATGTACTCATGCCAAACTCCGACACAGACCACAGGCTAGGATAGCGCGATCGCTTGGCGATACAATAAGCCAATGCTGAGTATTTTGTCCTAAAGGCACGATGTTAGTTTTTTCTTTTCCTGAGTTGGTTGAGCGCTGTCAAACTTGGACACCAAAGCGGCCGGGCTATGCCGTCTGTCCCTTGGATCACCACAACCCTGAGCTAGCCTCTAGTCTCTATCGCATTGAGCCAGGACAAGCCAACTATCCCCATTACCACCATCGCGGTGACGATATTTTCCTGATTGTATCGGGAGTTGGTGAACTGATTACCTACCCGATGACGCCCCCTGCGAGTTCTGTGGCGGCAACCGCCTTGATCCGTACCCCCGTGGAAACCGGCTCCTATGTCCATGTGGATGCCCAATGTCTCCATTGGCTGCGGAATTTATCGCCGGATCAGCCCCTGTACTACTTGAACATTGCGCCCCTTTCCCACGAGAGCGATCGCGTCGATGTCACCATTGAGGGCTGGAGCTAAGAAAACAGTTATTCACCCTTAAACTTACTGGCTGCTTCCTCAAAGGCCTTGCTCAACTCATCCCACGCACTCTGGAACCCTGCTTTGAGGGACTCCCAAGCATCATCGCCCGCTTCTTTGAGGGCAGCCAATTGCTGAGTAATCTCATCGCGTTTGGTCTTGAGGGCTTCAATTTTAGCTTCAATATCTGCCTTGACATCTTCACCCGCTTGATCCGCCTTTGCCTTGAGTTGGTCAAGCTGGGCACCGAGTTGTTGCAGCTTCGTTTCCATTTCGCCTTGGTAGGTCAAGCGATCGGACATATAACTATCCTCCCTTGCTCAAGATAAATACCTACGATGACTCAAAGCATCCTAGATGGATAACAATGCAAGGGTGGCATACTCCGTGCCATGGGATCAAGGCATTGGGGATATTTTGTAAAAGTTACTTTCATTTCCACACAAAGCGAATTAAAAAACTAAAGAATAATTAAAAAATGTGTCTAATCATTTTATTTTGTGTAGTGTGTCGAGAAATACAATCAGAGAACTACAGAGAAATCTATACTTTTCATTAGAAAGTCAGGGGGATACTCTCTGCATTAACCGCAGCCTGTTTCTGCAACGCAGAGTGATAAGTAAGCTAACTTCATACTTTTTAGAATGAGGAGCAACTTTTATTTCTGTGTTGAGTCCCTGTGAAATCGGCTAAATCTGAGTTGAGGTTGCATGTCGTGGAGTGAGAAAGCGCTTTTCAAGCATCTAATGCAGGGGTCTGTACCAGCGGTGCTTGGATTTTTAAGGGGGAATCTTTAATTGTTTCTGAAATTTTCAGCTTTTCCGAATATTGTTTGTTAGCTTGCAGGAGCAAGTGCCTGACTTGATTCTAATCACTGAATCACGGACGCCCAGTCAATTCACCTGATCTAGTAATTAAAGTTATTCAGTGTTTCGAGGCGAAAGAGATGACAATTGAGCCAATCAATTTTATGGCAATAATGGTGCGACGAGTCCAGTTGACTGATGAAGACAAATCCCTGTTAGCTGAGGCTGCCCCTTGGGGAAAGGAAATTGCTCCACAGATGGCTGATATTTTTTATGACTACTTGGGGCGGGATGAAGAGATGAATGCCATTCTCAACGCCACAGAAGGACGCATTCATCGCCTCCATCAAACCTTCATCGACTGGTTCCATGAAATGTTCACAGGGATGGATAGTTGGGGCAAGGCCTACGCTGAGCGACGCTGGAAAATTGGTCTGGTTCACGTGCGCATTGGCATTGGGCCACAGCATGTGGTACCCGCGATGGCAATTGTTGTCAACGCCGTGCGGCAAAAGTTAAGGGAAGCCAACAAATCCGAGGCCCTCAGTGATGCCCTAGGCAAAATTTGCATGATTGATCTTGCCTTTATTGAACAGGCCTACTTCGAGGTGTCTTCCCAAGCGGTTCTTAAGGAAACCGGTTGGACCCAGGCACTATTTCAACGGCTAATTGCCACAGGGGCTGCTGCCATGTAGATGACCTAGCAGTCATTGTTCCAAAAGTTCCCATACTTTATATGAGGATTAGATTATGCCAATTAATGCCGCTAAACTTGAAGCCACATTGCAACACTTTGTTGCCAATGCCAGTAATGTCCAAGGGGCAGCGCTTGTGTCTCCCGATGGTCTGACGCTGGCGGCAACCTTGCCGGGGGGAATGGATGATGAACGGGTGGCAGCGATGTCAGCGGCCATGTTGTCGTTGGGGGAACGTATTGGACGAGAGCTAAGCCGGGGCAAAATCGAGCGCATCCTTGTAGAGGGTGCCAGTGGGTATGGCATTCTCACCAGCTGCACCGAAGATGCGGTTTTCCTTGTGCTGGCGGATGCCTCTGCCAAATTGGGCATTATCAACCTTGAAATTAAAAATGTTCTGGCTGAATTGCAAACCCAACTCATGGGTATGGGGCAAGCCGTGAATGTTTAGACCAGCCTGATTCCTCTGTGTTTTGCCGTAATTGAGGTGCCAACCCATGGAAATTATGCGCATTGTCATCACAGGACCAGTGGGCGCAGGCAAATCCACCTTCATCCGTACCATCAGCGAAATTGAGGTGGTGGATACCGATCGCAAGGCAACGGATGAAATTGCTGCTTTCAAGGAAAAAACAACCGTGGCCATGGACTTTGGGCGGCTGCAGTTTGGTCCTAATGTTGCCCTGCATCTGTATGGCACCCCTGGCCAAGAACGCTTTGACTTTATGTGGGATATTCTTATTCGCAAAGCCCATGCGTTTATCCTACTGGTCAGTTCTCACCGTCCCCAAGATTTTCGAGCCGCACGGCGGATTTTGGCCTTCATGCGCCATCGCACAAAGATTCCAATGCTAGTGGGTCTGAGCCATGCCGATAATCCCAATGCGTGGCCTGCTGAAGAGATCGCGATCGCCCTTGGCTACTTGAGTCCCCACCGCCGCCCACCCATGGTGCCTGTGAATGCTTTGGATCAGTCTTCCGTTGCCGCTGCCATGATGGCACTCATTCAAGCCTATGCCAGTGCCCAATCCTCGCAATTAAACCGCAGTGCACTCACCACTTAGAACAACATCACTCACTAGGGGGAATGTATGAAAATTACAGGTTATCTATCGGAATTTTCCTTGGGGGAAATTTTTCATTTTCTGGAGCAGGGGCAAAAAACGGGCTGCCTCTCCATTAAGCCCGTGGAAATGGCGGGGATGATGCCGCTGATTCCCCAAATGCAGGAGTACTATATCTTCTTTCACTTGGGTCAGATTGTAGCCGCAACAACGACCTTGGATCACCAAGGATTGCAACGGCTCATTGAGCAGCGGGGCTGGCTGCGCCCAACTACCATTCAACGCCTTTTACCCTTTTGTTCCCGAACCGGATCCCTTGGGCTGTGTTTGAAAACCCAAGGTGCCCTTGAGCCAGAACAGCTGCGGCTATTGTTCAAGCAACAGGTACTGACACCGATTCCTCACCTCTTTAGCCTCAATGAGGGCTGGTTTAAGTTCGATGCCAACCATCCACTGCCCTTTGCGGAAATGACGGGACTGAGTGCCTCACCCATGGAAATTTCCTTGGCGGGTCTACGACTGCTGCGGGATTGGACAGCCCTAATGGACAAGCTGCCCCTGCCGAGTTCAACCATTGCCAGCACGATTGAAGGACAGCCCCCCTACCACCTCAATCATCATGAGTGGCAAGTGTGGGAGTACGCTAACGGTACCAAAACCCTCCAAGAAATCAGTGAAGCGTTGAACTTACCCATTCTAGAGGTGCAAAAAATTTGTTTTCGCCTGATAGTGGTGGGGATTGCCGAGGAAATTGCTGGCATTGCTGCTGCCGCCGCCAGCCCTACGGAACCAGAACTCATTGAAACAACAGAAATTAGCTCTTCCTTTCTAGAGGGAATCTTTACGTTCCTGAAAACAAAAACCCACCCACAATCGGTCTAGGGGGATAAAAAACAATGCAACGCTTCGCGTGGACAGAGCAGCTCCAGACCGGCGTGCCCATGATTGATATACAGCACAAGGAACTCGTCTGTGCTGTCAATGATCTGGCGGATGCCATTGAACAGGGTCGGGGAAGCGCTGCGATTAAACAGCTAATTGCTTTCATGAAGTATTATGCAGAGTGGCACTTCGGGAATGAAGAAAGCTGTGCTGAAAAATACCAGTGCCCCCTAGCAGAAGTTAACCGCTGCGCCCATAAACAGTTCATCGAGATGATTGAAGAGCTGCAGCAGCAGTACCGCAACAGCCAAGCGGATGCGGCGATCGCCACCCGGATCCATGGTAAGTTAGCAGACTGGTTAGTGAATCACATTATGAAAATTGACAAGCAAATTGGGCAGCACATCTGTGCCCATGCTTCAGGCTAGGAGGGCATGAAGAAATACCATCTGGTGGTCAAACCGAATGCAAGAGCGTCCTCTGTTGCTGTTGATTCTGCCGGTCAGCTAGTGGTGGCGGTGCGTGCCCCTGCCACTGATGGCAAGGCCAATCAAGAACTGATTGCGGTCTTGGCAGCCTATTTTCAGGTGCCTAAGTCCCGTGTTCGGTTAATCAAGGGTCATACCAGTCGCTATAAGGTGGTTGAACTCCTCGATTGATGCCCCTTAGACTAAGAGCAAGTGCGGCTCAACATAACCTATGACTCTTGATGTCACTCCAGCCAAATCCTTTGTCCTCAGCGGTGCACGTCCCCACTACAGTCCCGATCGAGTGGGGCAGGTGGAACATATCTGCTTGGACTTGACCCTAGATTTAGAGACCCAGGCATGCTGGGGACAGTGTCATATCCACCTACGACCATTGCACTCCCAAGTGCGCCAGCTGCGCCTCAATGCCGTGGGGCAACAGATCCAGAGTGTGACTGTGCAGCACCAACCCCAAGCCTTCCACTACGATGGTGAGTTTCTGGATATTTCCCTTGATGCGAGCTTGGGGATTCACCCAGATCAGGTGCTGGTGATCACCATTGACTACCGTCTGCAGAAACCCCAGCGGGGATTGTACTTTGTTGCCACTGATCCCCCCCAAGCTTGGACCCAAGGGGAAGATGAGGACTCCCGCTATTGGTTTCCCTGCTTTGATTCTCCTGGGCAGCTGGCGACGTCAGAGGTACGAGCGCGGGTGCGGCAACCCTTACAGGCCATTTCCAATGGGGAATTGCGTGCCTGCTACAGCGAGGGAGAGTGGCAAATCTTTCACTGGTATCAACCCCAGGTCCATCCCACTTATCTGATGACCCTAGCGGTGGGGGATTTTGCGGTTTTTGATGACCAGTGGCAGGGCAAGCCCGTCACCTACTACGTTGCTAAAGATCGCGCTGCTGATGCCCGCCGCACCTTGGGCAAAACGCCAAAGATGATGGACTTTTTCAGCCGCATCTACGGCTATCCCTATCCCTACCCCAAATATGCCCAAGTCTGTGTGGCCAATTTTATCTTTGGCGGTATGGAAAATACCTCGACAACCCTATTGACAGACCGCTGTCTGTTGGATGAGCGAGCCGCCGCTGAAGATTTTCGCAGTGAAAGTTTAGTGGCCCATGAGTTGGCACACCAGTGGTTTGGCGATCTGGTGGTGATCAAGCACTGGTCTCACGCTTGGATCAAGGAGGGCATGGCCTCCTATGCCGAGGTGCTCTGGTTTGAGGAGGAATATGGCGCTGATTTTGCCGCCTATTATCGCCTTGGGGAATTGCGCAACTACCTCAGTGAGGATAGCGATCGCTACCGCCGCCCCATTGTCACCCATGTCTATCGCGAAGCCATTGAACTCTACGATCGCCACCTCTACGAAAAAGGCGCCTGCGTCTATCACATGATCCGCCAGGAACTCGGCGAAGAACAATTCTGGAAAGCCATTCAAACCTTTGTCCAAACCTACGCCCATCAAACTGTCGAAACGGTGGATCTGCTGCGGGCGATTGAAATGGCCACCGGCCGCAACCTACTTCCCCTCTTTGACCAATACGTTTTTCGTGGGGGACATCCCGACTTCCATGTGAGCTATCGCTGGGAGGTAGCCGATCAATTAGCCGTTCTTACCGTCAAGCAGCAGCAGGTGACCGATGGGGTCACGCCCCTAGAGCGCAACCTCTTTGATCTGCGCATCCCTGTTGGCATCGGTACGGTGGATGATCAGGGGCAGGTGACGGTCAAAACCATTCCCCTGCGCATTCATGAACCAGAGCACACCTTCTATTTGCCGCTGCCACAGCAGCCCACCTTTGTGAGTTTTGATGCCGGCAACCATACCCTCAAAACCGTTACCCTAGAGTACCCCCTCCCTGAACTCAAAGCCCAACTGCAGTACGACCCCGATGTTTTGGGGCGGGTTCAAGCTGCCATTGCCCTAGGCAAAAAAGGAAACCTAGAAGTTGTGCAAACCTTGGCGGCGGCGCTGCAACGGGAACCCTTTTGGGGAGTGCGGCGTGAAATTGCCAAAGTGCTGGGCACGATTCAACTGGATCAAAGCTTAGAGGCTCTAAGGCTCGCCCTTACCGATAGCCATCCCCATGTCCGTGCAGCAGCCGTGGAGGCCATTGCTGGGTTTAAGTCCGCCAAAGCCTACGAACTTCTCAAGCCCATTGCCAAGCACGGCGACCCCAGCTATAGCGTTGAAGCTGCCGCCCTGAAGGGAATTGGTGTGATTGCCGCTGCCAAACCGCAACCGAAACCCAAGCTCGAAAAAGTGCTGAAACGACTGCGGAAGGCTTTGGAAAAACGACAAGGCTGGAATGAGGTGGTACGCTGTGGGGCGATCGCTGGCGTGGGGGAACTCAAGGAGTCTCCAGAGGCGGTGAATTTGGTTCTTGACTACACCGCTATTGATGTCCCGCAACCCCTACGCTTGGCCGCCATTCGTACCCTTGGCACCATTGGCGATCGCCACCATCCCCAACTGCAACAAATTCTGGAACGGCTAGAGCAACTCAGCCACGAGACCTTTTTCTTTACCCAGATGGCCGTTGTTCAAGCCCTGAGTCAAATTGACCATCCCCAAGTTTTAGGCCTGCTGCAGCAGCTGGGCGATCGCACCACCGACGGCCGTATCAAACGATCAGTTGATGAAGGAATCGCCAAAGTTCAGAAAGCCCTTGGCAGCGATGACCGCCTCAAGACCCTTGAGACCACCCTCAACGAGTTACAAAAGGAAAATCAAACCCTAAAAAGCCGCCTTGAAGAGTTAGAAGCACGCACTAAAGCGACCCAGCAGGACGCAGCGCTAAGTTAGGGATAGCGACACCCAGACCCCTGCGGGCATTGGGCAAGCCTAGATGACCCTGCCATGGGAGAGGGGCTTTCATCCTTTAAGCCGTGTTCCATCCATAGGAAAAGGGCTGTAGCATAGTAGGAATGCAATTAGAGGAGGTTGGGGTGACCAAAAAACGGGTGCTTTCGGGAGTCCAGCCCACAGGTAGCTTGCACTTGGGGAATTATCTCGGAGCAATTCGCAACTGGGTGGCGGGGCAAGCCGAGTATGAAAACTATTTTTGTGTCGTAGATTTACACGCCATTACCGTCCCCCACGATCCAGCGGAACTGGCGGCTAATACCTATACGGTGGCTGCTCTGTATTTGGCCTGTGGCATTGACCCCACCCACGCCACTATTTTTGTGCAATCCCACGTCAGCGCCCACGCCGAACTCACTTGGTTACTGAACTGCATTACCCCCCTCAACTGGCTGGAGGACATGATTCAATTCAAGGAAAAAGCCGTCAAGCAGGGGGAAAACGTGGCGGCAGGACTACTGGACTATCCTGTGCTCATGGCCGCGGATATTTTGCTCTACGATGCCGATCTGGTTCCTGTGGGGGAAGATCAAAAGCAACACTTGGAACTGACCCGCGATATTGCTGCCCGTGTCAACTACCTCTTTGCCCACAATCAGCCGCCAATTCTCAAGCTGCCGCAACCCTTGATTGCCCAAGAGGGGGCACGGGTGATGAGCCTTACCGATGGCACCAAGAAGATGTCGAAGTCGGATCCCTCGGAACTGAGTCGCATTAACCTTTTGGACTCCCCCGATGAGATTCGCAAGAAAATCAAGCGTTGCAAGACCGACTCAATCCGCGGCTTGACCTTTGATGATCCTAACCGTCCTGAAGCCAATAACCTGCTGAGTCTCTATCAAGTACTCACGGGAAAAACGAAAGAGGCAGTGGCAGCAGAATGTGCCGATATGGGCTGGGGACAGTTTAAGCCCCTACTCACCGATGCGGTGATTGCTACCCTAGAACCGATTCAGCAGCGATACCAAGAGATTATGGCAGACCCCAGCTATCTCAAGGATTTGCTCAAAAAAGGCCAAGAACAGGCCGCCCGTGTGGCCAATGCAACCCTAGAGCGGGTAAAACTTGCCTTTGGGTTTACGCTGCCATGAATATCACAAGCGGGTTGAGGCGACTCTGGCGGGGATTTTGGCGGCGATCGCGCCTTGTCAATGACGAACCCCTGAATTGGGTCAGTCTCATTGTCATTATCTTGGTGGATATTTTTATCCTCATTAATGTCTTTAGTGGCCTCAGCGAAATTAGCAATTGGCCTTTGAGTCCCAGTCAAGCCCAGCCCTGTTATGCTCCTTGGCAAGCCTATCGCCAAGACACCGCTAGGGAGCGCGACATTCGTTTTCTAGAGCAGCAGATTAGCCTTGACCCCCCGCCCCAGACGGCTGTGGAGCGCCTACAGGAAAGCAGCAAGGGCAAACTGGGAACCATCTCCGCCATTTGCTTCACCTATGCAAAGTATCAAGATGCCGTCAACCACCCCACCAATCAAGCCCGACTTAAGCAACGACAGCAGAAACAGGCACAAATTCAAACCCTCGAGGCCACCAATGCCCGCATTCGTGAAGAGTATGACTCGACACTATTAGAGCAGCTTGCGGGGCAACCCCCGGATCAATCGATCAACTTGGTGGAAGCCGCCAAGGCCAAAGCCACCCTTGAGGCCAACAACCGCCAAATTGCCGCTCTCAAAAATGAGATTGCCGCCCTTGAACAGGCGATTCTCCAAGAAGCCGATAGCCAAGCCTTCTTGAAATTTTTAGCCGAGGACGCCACCTTTGCCCAGCTTGAGAACCAATATCAGCGCTCTCAGTTTTGGTATCCCAGTCTCCAATTTGTTTTACAAGCCCTCTTTCTATTACCGCTGATTGCGATCGCCCTAGTGGTGCATCGTTTTGCTGATCGCCGCCGTTATGGCCTGCTTGCCCTCATGAGTTGGCACCTGCTGGTGATCTTCTTGATTCCTTTGGTGTTGAAGATTTTTGAACTATTGCAGGTGGGAGCACTCTTTGAGTGGCTGGCTAATGTCATTCTTGCTCTCTTTGGCGGTCTGCTTTTTTTGGTCAGCTACCTCTATATCCTGCTGATCCCAGCGGTCGGGTTTGGCATGATTAAAGTGGCGCAAGCTCTTTTCCTCAATCCACAGCGACAGGCGGCAGGGCGAGTCCAAAAACACCGCTGTGTCCGTTGTGGCAAGCGGCTACGGGATCTCGATCAGCACTGTCCCCACTGTGGTTATTTGCAGTGGATGCCCTGTCCCAATTGTCAGCAGCCCACCTATCGCCACTTACCCTATTGTCGTCATTGCGGTGCATCGACCCGTTCTTCTGGCTAGTCCTTGCTGGGGCGGTTGAGCCAGTCGGCACACTCACGCTGTAGCCCCTGCAATGTCATATTGGGTAGCCGCTCAGCAGCAAAGGCCTCGGCCTCAATTGGAATGTCTGCGGGGTTATAGCCACTCTTGCGGTAGAGATCCGCGACGATACCGGGGCTGACGCGAATGCCCACGGGTACCAAGGAATCCAAATCTCGTTTCGCCGCAAAGCAGGCTTGAACGACATGCCAGCCCTCATGGCGCAGCGTTTCGATAAAAATCGGCCAATGAGCAAGGGCGCGAGGACGCAAGATCAAGCGATCGCGACTAAAACTATAGGAGCCGTAATTATCATCTTGGCGCTGCCGGATGTAGAGGGTCGTGCCCGTACGCAAAATGGTGCGAATCAACTGATAAGCTTCCACCTCAGCACTGTTTTGCAGCCGAAAACGGGCAGGATCGCGGCGCGGATAATAAACCAGATCAAAGAGAAGCTGCATATCCTCATCGGAACCGTCAATGGGGATCAAATCCCGCTGGGCGAGACCCGAGGATGGGGAAACTACAAGGGCGATCGCCAGCGTCAATGTCGGTAAAGAAACCCGCAGCCAGCTTTGAAGTTGTTTTTGCAGCACAATGATCAACCCCCTGCCTTTGGGGAATGCTGCTTCTAACCTAGCAATTTTGATAGCAGTCTAAACGTGTTCTCTATCACGATCTCACAGCGATCCCCACCCCTTTTCACAGTGACGGGATCACGGTCAGAAAAGCCTCAAAACCGCTCTTTGAGGGGATGAAGTGCCATCGCTGCCCCAATAGTTTAGAAAAGGGCTGTATGATGGACTTAGGAAGAAGCAACAAATAATATTCCTTGATAAATTTTTGTATAGTTTGTGATTTTAATGTGTTGAATGATGACTTAGCAATGATTGAGAAACTCCTTGTTTTGTCCGCTGTTGATGACTGCCCTTTAGAACCACTAGCGACCGTTGAAGTCGTCGCAGAAGACTCTGCGCAAAAATATCCTCAAAAAAAATGCTTATTGCCATCCATCAACATATTACTGATCGAAAACATCCCCCAATCGGGTGAAATTTTATATCCCCATCTCGCCGAGATTGATTACATTTGCTATCAAGTTCACACCTGTCCGTATTCTCATTTAACCCCCGGGGTGGTTGCTCAGGCCAAGCCCAATCTCCTTGTCCTCATTGCTCAAGGGGATCACGTTCTTAAAGCAGTGCAAACACTCCAGCAACGCTATCCACACTTACCCTTAGTTGTGATTGATCCCAGCGATCGCCCTGATCTGGCCACTCAGATCCTCCACAGTGGTGCTCAGGACTACTTGAGCTTTCAGGAACTCAGTCCCAACTTGCTGGCGCGCAGTTTTCGCCATGCCATCGATCGCCATCAGGTGGAACAACAACTGCTGCGCCAAGCCCAGTACGATCGCCTGCTGGTACAAATTACCCAGCACATTCACCAATCCCTTGATCTGGCCACGATTCTCGAAGCTGCCGTCAAGGATGTGCGAGAACTCTTGGGCTGCGATCGCGTGCTCGTTTATCGTTTCCTCGAGGATTGGCGCGGCATTATGGATGTTGAAGCCGTCGTTCCCCCTTGGTTCTCGGCTCTTGGGGACGTGGTGGGGGATTCCTGCTTTACAGAGCGATACATTGAAGCCTACAAGCGCGGTCGCATCCATGTGGTAAATGATTTAGACACCGCCCCTCTAGTTCCCTGCTATCGGGATCTGCTGGCTCATTATCAGGTCAAGGCCAATCTGGTGGTACCGATCGTTGTCGAAGGGCGGCTGTGGGGGTTGCTCATCTGTCATCAATGCGCCCATCCCCGCGACTGGCAAGACAGTGAAATTGAACTGATTAAGCAGATTTCAACCCAGTTGGCGATCGCCATCCTGCAAGCAGAACTCTATCAAAAGGCGCAAGCGGAAATTCAAGAGCGCAAAGCAATCGAAGCCCAACTCCTCTACCAAGCCCGCCATGACCGCCTCACCCATTTACCCAATCGCTGGTTCTTTGAGGAACAGTTGCGCCTTACCCTCAGCTATGCAGCCGAGCACCCCCACTACCACTATGCTGTTTTCTGTTTGGATATCGATCGCTTCAAGACCCTCAATGACAGTCTGGGACATGGCACAGGGGATTTATTCCTCCAAGCCTTTGCTCAGCGGCTGACGCGTTGTGTGAGTCCTCAGGACGTAGTGGCACGCCTAGGGGGAGATGAATTTGCGGTCTTGCTCAATGATATTGAGGGGATAGAACATGCCCAAGCCATTGCCCACCAACTGCAGGATCGCCTCAACCATCCCTTTGAAATCGATCACTACACCCTGTACAGCACGGTGAGTATCGGTCTTGTGATGGGTAACCCCCATTACACCAGTAGTGAGGAACTGCTGCGGGATGCTGACATGGCCATGTACCACGCTAAAACTAAGGGACACAATCGCATTGATGTCTTTGATCCTGTGATGCTGCAACAGGTGCGCGATCGCCTGTACTTAGAAGTGGAACTGCGGCAAGCGATTGAACGGGGGGACTTTGTCCTCCACTATCAGCCCATCGTCAAGCTCCGGAGCCAATCTCTCAAAGGTTTTGAAGCACTCCTGCGCTGGCAAAAGGGGGATACGCTGATTTCCCCCAAAGTTTTTATTCCCGTCGCTGAAGAAACGGGGCTGATTTTTGAACTCTCCCGCTGGGTCTTGCACAATGCCTGTGAACAGTTGCAGCAGTGGCAACAGCGTTATCCCAAGCTTCAGTCCGTGGGCTTTACGATGAGTATCAATCTGTCCGCCAACCAATTTTCGTTGCCCACCCTTGTAGCTGAGATTCAACAAACCCTTGAGCATTACCATTTAGCAGGGCACTTTCTAAAGATAGAAATTACTGAAAGTACCTTGATGCAACACTTGGACTCTGCCCGCGAAATTCTTGCCGAGTTGAAGGCGATGGGGGTACGCATTAACATTGACGACTTTGGCACTGGGTATTCCTCCCTGAGCTATTTACGCAATCTGCCTCTCGATGGCATTAAAATTGACCGCTCCTTCATTTCCCAAATAGATCGCAGCCAAGAAGATCTAGAGGTGGTTCACACGATTTTGGTGCTGGCGCGCAACCTCCACCTCGATTGCGTTGCCGAGGGCATTGAAAACACAACTCAACTGCAACTGTTGCGATCGCTGCGCTGTCCCTCTGGCCAAGGCTATCTTTTTGCCCCACCGCTGACTACGGACAAGGCTGAGGTGTATCTACAGGAACACATCCTTTAACAACACCAGCACCTTCAAGTCAAGTTCAATCGAAAAATGAATAACAAATTGACTTGTCATCATTGCCCAAGGGAAAGAAAACAAAAGTCCGCGCCACCACTGGCAATGGGTGTGCCGATAGGATTTAGGATAGTGGCAGTGCTCTTGGATTTCTCAGATGGCCAGCTTATTTGACCAAAACTTTCGCTATACCGATCGCGCCCGCGCCATCTTCAAAGAACTGCAACGCAACCTCCATCCTATCTATATGGAGCTACTGGAAGAAGGGTTCTCTCCTCGGGAAATTTCCGCCCTCGTCACCAGTGCTGCTGCCCAAACCGAAAATGCCGCTATTGCTGAATGGGAAGAGGTGCGGGGTGGCTCCCCCAACCCGGAGGAATCACAGACCACGGCCTAGGGGATGACTTCTCAAGCGCGCATCTTGGAAATTGAGTCCCTGAGTGTCCACTACGGTGGCATTTGCGCTCTGCGCGAGGTGAGTCTGGCCATTGCAGCCGGCGAGTGCATTACCCTTGTGGGTGCCAATGGTGCTGGCAAAACCACCCTGCTGCGTGCCATCTCTAAACTCGTTCCCAGTGAAGGTACCATTTGCTTTGCCGGTCAATCGATTGCAGGGCGATCGCCCCATGAATTAGTGAGGCTGGGCATTGCCCATTGTCCAGAGGGGCGTCAGGTTCTCGCCCGCCAAACCGTACGCGACAATCTTCTTCTCGGTGCCTACTGTCGTCGAGATGAGGCGCAGATTGCACAAGACCTCGAAGAACAACTCAAGCGCTTTCCTAGACTACGAGAGCGGCAATACCAACTGGCGGGAACCCTCAGTGGCGGTGAGCAACAAATGCTGGCGATCGCCCGTGCCCTGATGAGTCGTCCTCGCTTACTGCTCCTTGATGAACCCAGTTTAGGCTTAGCGCCCAATTTAGTACGGGAAATTTTTGCCATCTTGGCACAACTGCGGCAACAGGGGATGACAATGCTACTGGTCGAGCAAAATGCGCACCTAGCCTTACAATTGGGCGATCGCGGTTATGTGCTTGAAGCGGGTCAAGTGACCCTCAGCGGTCGTGCAGCGGATCTCCTGAATGATCCACGGGTTCAGCAAGCCTACCTTGGTTAATGCTATGATGAGAAGGCTGGACGTGTGGCTCAGTGGATAGAGCATCAGATTCCGGTTCTGAGGGTCGGGGGTTCGAATCCCTCCACGTCCGTTAATCAAGTGTCAGCATCATGACTGAACCCGTTAGCCGTTCCGAATTGAGCCAAGTTTTAGATGCTATCCAAGGGATGCAGGCCGATATGCAGTCAATGCAGGCTGCCATCCAAGCCATGGATAAAAAGCTGGATATTCACATCGCCACGAGTAACGAGAAATTCCAAAGGCTTGAGGACAAAATTGATACTGTCGAGGCCAAACTTGAACAGCGTATCAATGCTGTGGAGGCTAAGCTAGAGCAGCGCATCAACGCCGTCGAAGCCAAACTAGAGCAGCGCATCAATGCTGTCGAAGCTAAGCTGGAACAACAGATGAAGGCTGTGGAGGCCAAACTGGAGCAGCGTATCAATTCCATAGAAGTACAGTTAGGGCAGCGGATTGATACGGTAGAGTCCACCTTGCAGGATATTTCTAAGCGACAAGCGGGCACAGATGCGCGGCTATGGGGATTCCTAGTGACCCTGTTGGTGGCCACAGTTGGCTTACTGACAAAAGTGCTGTTCTTTGATTTGCCCCGCCCCTAGATTCGTTACCTTAAAACTGGCCTTATCGTTCTTAGCCAGTATGTTTCTCAACCTCAAAGACATCATTTTGCTGTTGCATCCCATCTTGGCCTGCACATTTGTCTTTCCGGTCATTGGCATCACCACATTCTTTGCTCTGCAAACGCGGCAGCGTCGTCTCAAAGACACCACCATCCCACCCACAGTGGGCACCCTGCATGTCAAATTGGGCAATCTTTTAGCAGCCGGCGTGGTTGGCATCACATTGGTGGCCTTGGCCTATTCAGTGGTGTTTGGATTTCAGGGCTTCTTGATGCAGGCGGAGAATCAGACACTGCAACCGCTCTCTGTTGTCCTCGTGGCACTGATGTTTGTTGTCACCATTGCAGCAACGGCGCTGCTGTATCGCGCTCAATCGAAGCTATGGCGTGCTGTTTTTGCCACCCTCTCAGGGATGGGGGTGACCATTCTAGCTTTTCAACCGGGGGTCTTTCGCCGTGATGACGAGTGGTGGGTTTCCCACTTTTACTTTGGCTTGGCGGCGGTGATGCTGATGATTTTTTCTGTGGCCATTGTGGGGGAGATTTACCAAGATCGATCGCTCAGGTGGCGGCGGATTCACATTGGCTTGAATTCCCTTGCCCTTGTTCTTTTTCTCTTGCAGGGAATTACGGGTACCCGTGACCTCTTGGAAATTCCCTTGAGTTGGCAAGCACCTGTGGTCTATCAGTGCAACTTTGATCCGCGATCGCCCCAATTCAAGACCTGTCCCTAAAAGCGAGTCAGGATATACAGCAGGGTGAAGAGGATAATCCAGATCACATCCACAAAGTGCCAGTAGATCTCTGCCATGGCCACCCCCGTATGCTTGTGGGCATTGTAATGTCCGGGGCGGCGCGATCGCCAGATCACCCCCAAAATCAGCAAAATCCCCACAAAGACATGGAGGCCATGGAAGCCCGTCATCACATAAAAGCAGTTGGCAAAGACATTGGTGCGCAGGCCGTAGCCGAGGGTGAGGTACTCATAAACTTGACCGCCCAAGAACACTGCCCCCATGGCCGCCGTGATCCAGTACCATTGGCGCATGCCGCGAACGTCATCCTTTTTGATGGCAACATCGCCGTAGTGGATGACAAAGCTACTGGAAATAAGGATGATGGTGTTGATGGTGGGCACAAGAAGTTCCACCTCAGTGCCTTCGGGCGGCCATTGCTCATTCATGCCCCGCAGAAGTAAATAGGCCGCAAAGAGGCCACCAAACATTAGGGATTCAGAAATCAAAAAGACCAGCAACCCTAAAACCCGAAAATCAGGGTGCTCATGGGCATGATCAACGGCTATGGCCGTCGCTTGAGAGTCAACAGTACCTTGCATGGCTTGCTCCTACAGTGTCCTACTCTTCCTCGTCCTCATCCTCATCGGTGCTTCCCTTGCGCTGCTCAATGCCGTAGTCGTAGGGACCTTTGGTGACCACAGGCAGCACTTCCCAGTTTTCAATCAGCGGCGGTGAACTGGTCGTCCACTCTAAGCTGAGACCGCCCCAAGGGTTATCGCCGGCAATTTTGCCCTTATTCCAGCTCCAAATGATGTTAATCAGGAAGGGAATAATTGAGAAGGCCAAGACAAAGGCGCCAATCGTACAAATGAGATTAATCGACTCAAACTGGGGATCGTACATGGCCACTCGCCGTGGCATGCCTTTAAGACCCAACTCATGCATCGGCAAAAAGGTCAGGTTCGTGCCAATAAAGGTCAGCACAAAGTGGAGAATCCCTAAGCGCTCATCGAGGAGCCGTCCTGTCATTTTGGGGAACCAGTGGTAAATCCCCGCATAGAGACCAAACACGGAACCACCAAAAAGCACGTAGTGGAAGTGTGCCACTACATAGTAGGTGTCGTGGACGTGAATATCCACGGGGGCAGTCCCCAAGGTCACACCACTGAGGCCACCAAGGACAAACATCGACAGTAGGCCAATGGCAAAGAGCATGGCACTGTTGAGGCGAATCTTGCCCCCCCAGAGGGTGGCGACCCAACTAAAGATTTTTACTCCTGTCGGCACCGCCACAATCAGTGTCGAAATCGTGAAGAACATCCGCATCCAAGGGGGCGTACCGCTGGTGAACATATGGTGTACCCAGACAAAGAGACCCACGCAGCAGATGGCCAAACTGGAGTAGGCGATCGCCTGATAGCCAAAGATAGGCTTACGGGCATGAACCGGAATCACCTCAGACATAATGCCAAAGATCGGCAAAATCATCAGGTACACCGCCGGGTGAGAGTAAAACCAGAAAAGGTGCTGGTAAATGACAACGTTCCCACCGGCATCAGGTTTGTAAAACGAGGTGCCAAAGTTAATATCAAACAGCAGCAAAATCAGCCCCGCCGCCAGCACGGGCGTTGACACTAGAGCCAGCAGAGAGGTGGCTAGCATGGCCCAGCAAAAGAGGGGCAATTGATCCCAGCGCATACTAGGCACTTTCATCTTCCAGATGGTGACGATGAAATTCACCGATCCCAGGATCGAGGAGGTACCCACAAGGATGATCGCCAGAATCCACATACTCTGGGCAGTAGTGGCCGTGATCGTACTCAAGGGCGGATAGGAGGTCCAACCCGCTTGGGCACCGCCAAACAGGAAACTGGCCAAGAGTAATGCCCCCGCCGGCGGGTTCAGCCAAAAGGCTAAGGCATTCAAGCGGGGAAAAGCCATGTCCCGCGCCCCAATCATCAGGGGCACCAAGTAATTGCCAAAGCCACCAATGGCCGCTGGCACCACCCAAAAGAAAATCATAATGGTGCCGTGGTTGGTCATGAAAGCATTGTAGAGATTGGGATTGAGAAAATCTGAATCTGCCGTTGCCAGCTCCGTGCGCATGGCCACCGCCATCAGTCCGCCAATCAAGTAAAAGATAAAGGCGGTGACCAAGTATTGAATGCCAATCACCTTGTGATCAACATTAAAGGTGAAATAGTCGTACCACTTCCACGCCTTGGGATGCTCAGGGAGCGACAAGGGGGTATCTAGCGGCAGTTGTGCTTGCGCCATAACTCTCTCAAGAATGCAACAGTAGGAAGAAAACTAAAGCTTTGCCGGAGAATGGTGGTGGGTCATTGCTTCTACTTGCGCCACTAATTGGGGGGTGACGCCCATCTCCTCGACATGGCGATCGCTCAGGGAGGGGATCACGGGAGTCGTTGCGATCGCTTGGTTTTGACTGCGCCACGCTTCAAAATCCTCTGGGGTATGCACGATCACCTGCGTGCGCATGGCACCGTGGTAGCCACCACAGAGTTCAGCACAGACGACGGGGTATGTCCCGACCTTGGTAGCCTTAAAGCGCAGTTCAGTGGGCACACCCGGAATCGCATCCTGCTTCAAGCGAAACTGGGGCACCCAAAAGGAATGGATCACATCCCGCGCGGAGAGGTTCAATTGGACATCCTTGCCCACTGGGATATGCAATTCGCCGGAGACAATGCCACTGTCGGGGTAGGTGAAAATCCATGCATACTGCATACCCGCCACATCCACCACTACATCTGGGGCTTTGCCTTGAACATCGGGGCTGGCACCAATGCCAATTTCAGGGGTTGGCGCTGCTGCTAAAAGGGCAGTTGCATCGCTGGTGGTTTTTGAGGGGGCTTCGGCAACAACTGCCACTGCTGGCTTGGGCGTATGCATCGCGTGCATAGCATGATCCCCCGGATTCAGTCCCCCCATGCGCTGGAAAATATCCACGCTGTAGATGCCAAGGAAAATCACAATCAGGGCAGGAATGGCCGTCCAGAAGGCCTCTAGGGGTAAGTTGCCCTCTACGGGTAGGCCATCCCCTTCCTCACCGGCACGGCGGCGATAGCGAATCACAAAGAGGATGATCGCACCCTGTACCACCAAAAAGAGAGCGGTACCAATTGTGAGCATAATGTCAAAGAAGTTATCCACCAAGGGAGCCTGCTCAGAGGCCTGTTCCGGCAGGAGGCCATGGTGATGACCAACCCAAAAGCTAATCAGGGTGACAACAACGCCAGCGGTGAGTGTCCAAATTGAAGCGGGTATTTGTTCCATGGTGCCAAAGCGTCCAGAAAATCCCACCCTGATCCTAGGCAGATTCCCCAAGGATGTGGGTTAAAAGAACCTAAAGATTTATGTTGATTTATTCACTATCCTTAAAGCAGCTTGGGGACAGAATCATCTGTTTTTGCGTCCTAGGTTAGAGATAGCCCACCGAAACTGAAGGCTGTGCCGGAGGAAAATAGATGCTGAGTGTGTTGCCTTGGGTTGGCCTCTCGTTAGCCACTCTCCAGTACTCGACCCATAGAGTGGATCAAACGCAGGTATATATGGTGGCTGCGCCGATGGCAGACTATCGGGTGGTCATGACAGAACCTGCCCCCAATGGCCAAGATACCTATTTAGAAACGACAGCGGCTTTTGCGCGGCGGACGGGAGCTGTGGCAGCGATGAATACTAATTTTTTCCGCTGGCTGCATGCTCAATCCCTGCTCTCTTTTCAGGATTATCAAAAATGGATCATGGGCGAGTCCCATCCTGAGGGTATTAGTTACCGAGCACTGCGGCAAACCTGCTTGAGCGGTCGAGGCACGATTCCAGCGGGGGTTCTCGGAGCCTACATCGTGAATGGTCAGGTGGTGCGTCCCTATGAGGGGGGCTATTCAGGGGTGGTGAATTTTCCTGCCCAAGGAGGGATCGAGTTTTATCGCGGTAGGTTGCCAGAGCAACCCTTTAATGTGGTGAGTGGCTCGCAGCAAATTTTAGAAGGGGGCAGGAAGCTACCCGTTGATGGGAGCGATCGCACGTCCCCAAAGGCGATTCTCGGCAGACGGGGCAATGAATATATTTTCGTCGTCAGCGATGGGCGGGGCAATGGTGGTTCGCCGGGGGTCTCCTTTCCACAGCTTCAGGCGTTTTTACTGGAGCAGGGCGTCACTGATGCAACGGCGGTGGATGGTGGCGAATCGGCGACGTTGGTGGTGCAGGGACAAGTAAAAAATCATCCCCGCGATCGCTATTGCGAACTGGCGCGTTGGCTACCCGCTCCCACCCTCACGTTTATTCCTCCTGGAGAAGAGGCTCGCGAAGCGGCGATGGCCATGGGGCGATCGCTCAGACCGGTCGGGGCAAATATCGGCTTAGTCCCACGAGAGCAACCCCGAGGCACCCTTTCCTTTGGGTTTTGGGAGCGGATTCAGCAGCGGCTACTGACGCGATTGCGGGCTTGGCGAGACTGGGGCTAATGAGCAGCAAGGCCAGATTTTGTTAAAATCCTAGTGTTCACTTTGACCTGCAAGCAACAGCCATGATTCATTCTGCGTACCCTCTACTGTTGACCATTACCCCTTCTCTGAAAGGTTTCTTTATTGGGCTATTGTCCGGCGCGGTGGTGCTGGGTTTAACCTTCGCTGCTTTGATCACCATTAGTCAAATTGATAAAGTGCAGCGTTCTTCATAGGCAGCCAAGCGGCTGGTGGGCTTTGCAATCATCGCTAAAATAGAGTCATGGCCATTGCGCTGTGACTCTGTGTTTTATTTTGCCCCTTCAATACAATGGGTTAAATGACGTATCTTTCCTTTTCCCCCCTCCTTGGTCAAATTGTTAATGTCGGGCTTGGGCCTGCTGGCATTTTGGGAATTGGCCTAGCGGTTGCTGGAGCCCTCCTCTATTTTCTGCGCTCGATTCAACCAGAGTTAGCGCGGGATCATGATATTTTCTTTGCCGCAGTGGCTCTCCTGTGCGGTGGGATTCTCTTTTTCCAAGGATGGCGCCTCGATCCAATTCTGCTCTTTGGCCAGTTTCTGCTGACGGGCACCGCTGCCTTTTTTGCCTACGAAAGTATTCGTTTGCGGCGGGTAGCCACAGAGCAGGCGCGGCGAAATACCCCGATTGTGGATGAAGAGCGACCTGTGAGCCGCAGCTACACCTACCGTGCGGAAATAGAGGAACTCGAACCCTACGACGACGAGGAAGAAGAGGAGGAGTACCCACCCCTGCGGCGAATTCGTGGTAGCCGTGATGTGTCGCGATCGCGCTATGAAGACGAAGATGTGGAAGATACCCCCCCTGTAGGACGTTTACCCTCGCGCCGCAGTAGCCCACCCCCTAGCCGCCCCAGTGTTCGGCGTCCCCCTTCAAGACGTCCGCGACCGACAACACCAGCGGCAGATGAGATTGTCGATGAACCCTATCGCCCACCAACACCGACAACCCGCCGGCCAACCCGCCGACCGCCGCCGATTACGGAAACTGCGGAAGTGAGCGATCGCCCTGTGCGACGGCGACCCCCCCGCCCCCGTCCGGAAGGAACAACGGATGGCAGTGAATATGTGCCCTATCAACCCTTGGATCGTCCCCCCACTGACGAGCAAGATAACTCCGCCAATTTTGATGAATAGACCTTAATGGCAAACGAGTCGCAAAGGCAGTGAATGATGCGTCGCTCTTTTTTGGTTTCAGTTCTTGGCTTGGCAGTGATCTGTGGGGGGATACAGGAGCAGACTTGGGCGGCTCCCCTCGCGCAAGCCACTCCGGCTGCTCTGCCAGAATCGTTGCAATCCCTCGTTAACGGGTTGGATACAGCAGCCAGTCAAAAGAATCTAGAGGCAGTGCTAGCCTTTTATGACCCTGAGTTCAAAACAGGGGACGGCCTCACCCTTGAAATCTTACGCAAACAACTGCCGACGTTTTGGCAACCCTACCGTGACATCCGCTACCGCACGACGGTGAACCGTTGGCAACAGCAGGGAAATGAGTGGATTCTAGAGATTAGTACAACCATTGAGGGAACCGGCGGCACGAGCGATCGCCCGCAAAACATTCGTGGCAACCTGCAAGCCACCCAAGTCATCCGCAACGGCAAAATCATCCGCCAAGACATTACCAGCGAAAAAACTACGATCACGATTGGTGCGACACCGCCTACGGTGCAATTCTCCCTCCCCCAAGCCGTGCGTGCGGGTGAAGAATTTAGCCTTGATGCGATTGTGCAAGAACCTATTGGCAATGCCATTCTCCTCGGCGCCGCCAGCGATCAGCCCATCAACGCCCAAACCTACGCCAATCCTAGCCCCGTCAAATTGGAACTTCTCTCTGCGGGCGGGATTTTTAAGGTGGGACGTGCGCCTCAAGAAGCCGGTAATCGCTGGGTCTCTGTGGCCTTAATTCGCGATACGGGCATGGTTCTGATTACACAGCGACTGCGAGTGGAAAAACCATGAGTGAGTCTGAGTCAACCCCCGTAGAGGAACCTGCTGAAAGCCCTGCGGTAACTCTTGAGGTGGAGCAAAGCACACCCATTGTCAGCGGCCTTGCTTTAGAACACTGTGGAGGGCGCTACCGACTCACGTTGCCGGCCGATTTAGATTGGATTGACCTGTGGCCGCAGTTGCAACTTTACCTTGTCGGTCAAGAACACCTCTGGTCAGAGACCTTACCCGTAGATTGTGCCTGCGGACAGCGGCTTTTAGATCAGTCACAGCTTCAACAGTTGGCCGAGGCTCTCAGCGAGCATCAGTTGCGACTGGACAAGATTATTACCGAACGCCGCCAGACGGCGATCGCTGCCGCTACCCTTGGCTACAGTGTCCAGCAGGGGGAACTGCCACCCTTAATTGCAAAAGAGACTGAGGGGGACTCAGACCCCGTGGCCAACCCCCTTTACTTGAAAACAACCCTGCGATCAGGCATGGAAATTCACCATGACGCCACTGTGGTGATTGTTGGCGATGTCAATGCAGGAGCCAGTATCATTGCTGCCGGCGATATTATCGTCTGGGGGCGATTACGCGGTATCGCCCACGCCGGTGCCAAGGGCAATCGGGGGGCACGGATTATGACCCTTGAAATGGCAGCCACACAGTTACGGATTGCTGATCTGTTGGCACGTACCCCAGATCCGCCAAATCCCCCCTATCCGGAGGTGGCCTACGCCACTCACCAAGGGATTCAGATTGCCCCCGCCAATACTTGGGGACGATCCTTCGCTGTATCCGAGGCGCCTTGAGATAATCTATTCTAGTAAGCCAATTCCTAGGGAGTTCAATGGGGCGCACGATTGTCATTACCTCGGGCAAAGGGGGCGTGGGGAAAACAACCGCCAGTGCCAATATTGGTGTGGCTTTGGCCAAATTGGGGCGATCGGTGGTGCTCATTGACGCCGACTTTGGCTTGCGCAACCTCGACCTACTACTCGGCTTGGAAAATCGCGTGGTTTACACCGCCATTGATGTGCTGACCGGGCAGTGTCGCTTGGATCAAGCCCTTGTGCGCGATAAACGCCTGAATAGGCTGGTGTTGCTGCCCGCAGCCCAAAGCCGCAATAAGGATGCCATTACCCCAGAGCAAATGCGACAGTTGGCCTCAGCCCTGAGCAAGCACTATGATTACGTGCTCATTGATTGTCCAGCGGGGATCGAGGCGGGATTTCGCAATGCCATTGCCCCTGCGCAGGAAGCCTTGGTGGTGACCACGCCAGAAATTGCCGCTGTACGGGATGCCGATCGCGTGATTGGCTTGCTCGAAGCCTACCGTATTCGCAACAGCCAGCTGATTTTGAATCGCTTGCGCCCCGCCATGGTGGCTGCCAACGATATGATGTCCGTCGAAGATGTCCAAGAAATTCTTTCGATTCCCCTGATTGGCATTGTCCCCGAGGATGAGAAGGTGATTGTTTCCACCAACAAAGGGGAACCCTTGGTCTTGGCAGAGTCGCCGTCCCTAGCGGGGCAGGCCTTCATGAACATTGCCCGTCGCTTGGAGGGTGAAACCGTTGAGTTTCTAGATCTAGAGGCGGCAAGCGGGGGACTCTTTGGTCGCATTCGACGCTTGTTTGGGGCAAAGGGATGATCAGTGAACTGTTAGAGCGGCTGTTTACGCGGACTTCCCCCAGTCGCACCACTGCCAAGGAGCGCTTGAAGTTAGTTCTTGCCCACGATCGCACGGCCCTGACACCGCAAATTTTGGACAATCTGCGGCGCGATATTTTAGAAGTGGTCTCCCGCTATGTGGAGCTAGAAACGGAGGGGCTAGCGGTTTCCCTAGAGTCGGATCAGCGGACAACGGCCCTGATTGCCAATTTACCGATTAAACGGCTGAAACTGTCTCCAGAGGACGTTCCGCCCCCCGAAAATTCGCCAGCAGAGGACGAGGCAGAAGAAAGTTGAGTACCGTTGCAGTTGGCATAGCAGCGATCGCCAGCGCCGCGATCCTGGCCCAGACACCTTGGATAGCTGTTTTAATCGCCCGTTTAGGATCGGGTTGGCGACGACCGACTCCCTTAACCCCTCAGCCCTCCCGCCCAGAGAACTTAGCCAAAGTCTCAATTGTTGTCCCCACCCTCAATGAGGCACAGCGGTTGCAACCCTGTTTAGAGGGCTTAATGCGTCAAGGCTACGAGGTGCGGGAAATTCTGATTGTTGATAGTCATTCCCAAGATGGCACGGCTGAGATTGTGCAGGCAGCGCAACACCGCGATCCGCGTCTGCGACTGGAGTTTGATCCCCCCTTACCGCCGGGGTGGGTGGGGCGGCCTTGGGCCTTACATACAGGCTTTTGTCGTGCCCATCCTGAGAGTGAGTGGATTTTGGGCATTGATGCGGATACCCAACCGCAACCCGGCCTTGTGGCTAGTCTTTTGGCGACAGCAGAGCAGGAGCAACTGGATCTGATTTCTCTCTCACCTCGCTTTATCCTCAAGACCGGCGGTGAATGGTGGCTGCAACCGGCGTTGCTCTTGACGCTGATCTACCGCTTTGGCGCAGCGCGCGCTGTGGAAACTCAGCCGGAGCGGATTCTGGCCAATGGTCAGTGCCTACTCATTCGGCGATCGCGCCTCGAGGCAATGGGCGGCTACCAAGTTGCCGCTTCCTCCTTTTGTGATGATGTAACACTGGTGCGAGCCATAGCGACTACGGGGGCACGGGTGGCCTTTCGCGATGGCTCCAAGGTGCTCAAGGTGCGGATGTATGAGGGTATGGCGGAAACATGGCGAGAATGGGGGCGATCGCTGGATCTCAAGGATGCCACCCCAGCCGCCCAGCTCTGGGGCGATGCCTATTTCCTCTGGGCAGTACAGGGATTACCGTTGCCCCTGTTGGTTTTGGGCTTGATGGCACTGGCAGTGACTACTCCCACCCTTCCTTTAGAAATGGCGACACTGCTCAATGGCCTACTGGTGCTGATCCGCTGCGGCATGACACTGGCCATTGCCCCCGCCTACGATTGGCAAGTGGGTCAAGGACGTTGGCTCTTTTGGCTGTCCCCCCTTGCGGATCCCCTCGCGGCTCTGCGGCTTACCCTCTCCTCTTGGCAACGTCCCAAGCAGTGGCGAGGACGCATTTATCCTGCCAAGACTCACAATTTTGAAAGTGATAGCAAAAGAAATAATCAGTAATATTCAATAATATTTATTGAAGAATTTTTATGGAGAATACCATATTAAATTTGATTAAGTACAAGATTTTTGTGCTATAATGATTGATAAGGAATCGGATCTTGCTGTTATCAAGGAAGAATGTTAGAATCTAAACTAGATATTAAAAGAGATATTAAAGTTCTTCAAAAGCGTTACGAAGAATTAGTCAATCTAGCTAAAGAATGGAATATACATGATTTTAATTCTTGTCATGAAACTATATGCAGTAGCTTTTCAAAGATAAAAGATCACCTAGAAGAACTAGAAAACAATGTAAAGCAGAAAGAAGAATTATTTATAAGCCCAGAGTATGCAGCTATTATAGAAAGACTGTTCGGAGAACATAATATTGGATTTTTGGGTCGCTTCCCTGTATACGAAATTTTTCCCTACAGACTAATCTTTAATATAAAAAAGAAGCAGGCAAAAATCGTAGGCGATAAAATACGAGAGAAAAACTACAACTTAAATCCAGAAAGCATAGTACGATGGGTTAGTGAAAAATATAATGCCATTTGGTCAAGGCGATTCGATGAAGATGAAATTTGTCAAGAACTACTTACCGCTTATCAATACATCGTTGGGTTTAATAGTGATCAGAAAGTAAGATGGGGTAGAAACATTTTAATCAGAGAGATTTATAATCTATGGACAATCAAGTCAATAGCAAAAGAGAAATATACTGAATCAATGTTTTTGGTCGACTTATCAAAGCTTTTGAGAAAAAATAGCATAGAATATAAGGATTATATTTTTATATTTTCTTCTCATAGAGATTCAAAAAATAATTATAGATTTCAATCACCAAATAATACTAGGTCTTTTGGTATCTTAGCAATTCACAAGAAGTCAGAATATAGAGCATAACTAGATTGATTATTTGGAGTTTTGGCAAGGTGAATATTAATCGCAATGATATTGAATTACTAAGTAATGGACAACCACCTGAATCTGAAGAGTTGCTTCAAAAAATGACCGTTGGTCGAGAAATATGGCTTGATTTTTTTAAGAAATATCAACTTGATTATTTTATTGCAAATGGTGGCAGTAAAGTCAAAATTTTAGTTGGGGATAAAGGAACAGGGAAAACCCATTTGATTCGTTCGATTATGCTTGATGCAAAGTCATCTGGCTATGTAACTGTTTATTTATCTGCTAAGAACTTCCGGCCAAACAACTTAGTTGACTTCTATCAATCAATACTTAAAAAAATTAACTTGGAGCTTATTGTAAGAGGAATTTGCTGCACAGTTTCTCAGGAATTTTCTATTGATGATCAATATGATGGTTCAGAAGTGTTCATTCCTAGGATTAGAGATCAATATCCCAATACGCAAATTGCAACTAGTGAAATCAAAAAAGCAATTTCCAAAATAATTAAAAAATATGATTTTACCCCATCATTTCAGTCATTTGTTTATCAAGTTGTATACAATAGGATGATTGCTAATCAGCAGGATGCTATAGAAAAAGCAAAGAAGTGGCTTTCTGCAGCCGATGACATTACTAAAGAAGAAAAAAAAGAATTTAAGTCCTTACTTCTTTTTGAAGAAATTAGAAAGTTTAATGCTCGAGACTGGATTAACTCTCTTGTTCAACTAATAAGACTTGCAGGTAATAAAGGTTTAGTTATTAGTGTGGATGATCTTGAAGTTCTAACTGAGAAAAATCCTGAAACTCACAGATATAGTTATACTAAAAATGCTATTTCGGATGTTTATGAAATTATTCGACAGCTTATTGATGATACTGAAGTATTAGAATATTGCTTATTCATTTTTGCTGGCAACTCTGATCTTGTTACAAATCATGAGCGTGGTTTTCGTTCTTATGATGCTCTTTGGATACGTTTACAAAATGGATTCAAGGAATGCGATAGATTTAATCCTTTTTCTGATTTGCTTGACATTAATAAACATCTAAAGGAATTACAAAGCAAGTATCTTCCTGAGATTAATCAAAAAACTTATAGCCTCTTACAACAAGCTTCATTAAGGGATGATCAACTTGATTTTCCTAGCAACTATCTAAAGAACTTTTCTCAACTTCAACAAGTGGTAATAGAGGCAGTAGTAAAGGCAGTAAAGGATCAAAAAAAGCGTGAATTATGAATAAAAATTGATTTATGGAGATACAGGATTTTGAGTGATATATGGTTACTAATTTAGATAGAAAAACGGCAATTGCTATTATTGAGTCCCTTCGTGCTGGTATTCCTACCAGAGTCTCAATACGTGAACTTCCTGATTTAAGACCTGATCTAACAACAAAAATTATTCGAGATTTAGAACAGCTAGCTGTAGGTAATAAACAAAAGGGTAGATTTATATGGGGTGGCTACGGTCAAGGAAAAACTCACGAATTAACCAATATTGAATATAAAGCTCTGGAGATGGGTTTTGCCGTTAGTAGAGTTACTCTTAGTCGTGAATTATCTGGTCAGCATATGTTGCGTTTGTATGCAAAGCTGGCCTCATCTATCAGAACTCCAGATTCTAAACTGTTTGGTATTCAGCATAAGTTGAATACTAAAAGAGCAGATGATTTAAATGATATTTATATTCATGCCCAAAATAGATACACCCATGAATTACCACTGATTGTTCTTGAAAATTATTTTTACGCTAATGAAGAAGAAAGTGAGTTGCTGTATGGTGATTTGATTGGATGCCGATTACCAATATCTGAGATTAAAAGAGTTCATAAAAAAAGAGGCCAAGATTTTCCAAAATTACCTGTTTTTAAGATTGCAAATCATAGTCGTGCTTACTGTGAGCTAATGTCCGATGTATTAACTTGGTGTGGTTATAAAGGTTGGGTTATCCTAATTGACGAAGTTGAGCTTATTGCACGTTTAGGTAAGGTGGCTAGGTTGAATGCTTACAGAAATTTAAATTGGCTTTTAAACTGGTCAAATGACAATTTATTCCCTATCTACTGCGTTTGTGCAGCAGCCGATCCCCTCCAAACTCGTTGGATCAACACTGAATTAAAGAAAGAGACTTCATCTCAAATTAAAGTCTTTGATAAGACTTTAATACCTAATTTAGCAAGAGAAAAGTTTGATGAGACTGATGAAAGAAAAATGATTAACTTTTTTGAGCAGGCATTAGATGAAAATCAATGTCCTAAGCTCCTTCCAGTAGAATCAAGACAGCTAGAGCAAATAATGCACTTCTTGGTTAATATTCATGCTTCATGCTATGAATGGATCCCTAAATTAGATATCCCTAGTTTTATTGAATCTCTAGGTTACGTCTCATTGAGAATCTACATTCGTGCTTTGCTTGAATCACTAGATATTGACTTTTTATACAATTTTGATTTCAAACCCAAACTTGATGATCTGGTTGATGGCTTGGATGTTAATCTAGAAGATAATGAGTTTTTCAGTGAGGATTCATAGTTAGTCGTGATTCCCTTGCATATTCTTTTACATGAATAGCTGATTTCTTCTTTGCGCGTGACGAATCTACTCTTAACTACTGCTCAAGAGGCACTTGCCCCAACGTTTAACGAAATTGATGGCCGCGTCAAGGAAAACTTGCGGCGGGTTTTAGGAGCTTTTCGTCAGCAGCGGCTGGGGGTGCATCACTTCAGTAGCATGACGGGCTATGGTCATGGCGACCTAGGGCGTGAGGTGCTTGATCGCGTTTTTGCGCAGGTGATGGGAGCTGAGGCGGCCTTGGTGCGGGTGCAATTTGTCTCTGGTACCCACGCGATCGCCACGGCGCTATTTGGGGTGCTGCGCCCTGGGGATGAACTGATTTCCCTTGCGGGTGCCCCCTACGACACCCTAGAAGAGGTGATTGGCCTGCGGGGTCGCGGCCAAGGTTCCCTCAAGGATTTTGGCATCCACTATCGCGAGATTCCCCTCCTGAGTACGGGTGAACCCGATTGGGGGGCGATCGCCACCTGTGTCCAACCTCAAACCCGCATGGTGCTCATTCAACGCTCCTGTGGCTATACATGGCGGCCGAGCCTCAGCCTTGAGGACATTGGCAAAATGATCCAACTGATCAAGGGGCAAAATCCCAATGTGGTTTGTTTTGTGGATAATTGCTACGGCGAATTTGTCGAGACCCAAGAACCGCCCCATGTGGGCGCTGATTTGATTGCGGGTTCTCTGATTAAAAATCCCGGCGGCACGATCGCCACCGCGGGGGGCTACTTAGCAGGACGCGCTGATCTCATTGAGCAAGCCAGTTATCGCCTTACGGCACCGGGGATTGGCCACGAAGGGGGTGCCACATTTGATCAACATCGTCTGCTCTTTCAAGGGCTGTTCTTAGCACCGCAAATGGTCGGCGAAGCCCTCAAGTGCGCCCATCTCTTGGCCTATGTCTTTGACCAATTGGGTTATCCCGTCAACCCCGCCCCCCTTGCCCCCCGCCGCGATGTCATTCAAGCGATCCAATTGGGCAGTCCTGAAAAGCTGATTGCCTTTTGCCGTACGTTGCAACGTTACTCCCCGGTGGGTTCCTATCTTGATCCTATACCTGCGCCCATGCCCGGCTATGCCGATGATCTAGTGATGGCTGGGGGCACGTTTATTGACGGCAGCACGTCGGAACTGTCTGCCGATGGCCCTTTGCGTCCACCCTATATTGTCTTTTGTCAGGGGGGAACCCACTGGACCCATATGGCCTTGATTTTAGAGGCTCTCCTAGAGGATCAGGCTTTTTGAGGCCAGCCGTAGGCTTGGGCAACCGCTTCCCATTGGCACAAAATGCTCTGCTCAAAGGCGTCCTGCCACGTGGGGCACGTTGCTTGGGTGATCTGGTGTGCCCGTGTTCCCATCCGCTGGCGATAGGGGGCATCGTCTAACAGCGGGGTAATGGCGGCTGCCCAATCTTGGGGGTCGCGACTGTAAACCACCACCCCATCCTCCCCTGAGGTTTGGACATATTTGCGCCCGCCATCAAACCCAGAAATAACGACGGGTAATCCTGCCGCTCGTGCTTCCACCACTACATTGGGCCCTGTTTCCGACTCTGAGGGAAAGACAAATAGATCACTGCTGGCATAAATTGCCCCTAATTTTTCTTGGGGTACCTTGCCTGTGAGGGTGACGCGATCGCCCAAAAGGTCTTTGACAAGGGTAGCCTGTGCCCCTTCGCCAACAATCAACACATGGAATGCCTTTCCTTGATTGGCTAACACTTGAGCTGCCTGCGCCAACAGGAGCACATTTTTACTGGCATCTACCCGACCGACAAAAAGCGCGATCGGCACCTCTGGCAGGTGATACTCCTCCCGTAGCCATTGGGGATTGCGAAATCGCAGATGAAAGCGATCGCGATCGATGCCCCGCTGAAACCACGCCACCCGCTCAGGGGGCAAAAACGTGAGCAGCCAATCGGCATCCTGCTGTCGCGAGACCAAGACGCGATCGCTAGCACGCATAAAGCCCGCTAATTTCCGTTCGGCTCGGTAACCAAACCACTGATCCACTTGTAATTTCTCCAGCCATAGCCACCGCCAAAACTCCCGCCCCCAACTGCGGCCACTCATGCGCCAAATAATTTCCCGCGAATAGGTGCGGGTCAATAAGGGCAAATCCGTGTGAATTGAACTGAGCAGCGGACGATGCTGCTGGCGACAAAAGCGGCGCACCGTTTGGGCAAAGCTAAAAGTATCCGTAATGTGAAACACCTGATGTTGGGGTAAATAACGGCGCAATGCCCAGTGAAAGGGAGCCACATCGGTCATGCCTGCCCCTTGGCGCATAATTTCCAGTGAGTGCGTGCTGAACTGGGGCGGTAGCAATTGGTAGCGAACATTGGCTGCTACCTCTAGGGTTTGCTGTTTGGCGCCAAGGAAGTAAATGGTCAAGTCAACGCGGTCTGGGTAGTGGCTGGCAGCTTCCGCAAAACGTTCCCAACATTTGACATGTCCCCCGGCGTTGGGTTGCCATTCTAGGCAAATAAAGACAGCAACAGATAGTGGTTGTGGCAATCCAGACTCCTCAAGGTTGCGTTTTGCTAAAGATTAACTGAATATCGCATTTAGAGTCATTCACAGTGAGCAATAATGGGCTACCGTAATCGCGCGATCGCCATCCTCTTAGCCTTGGCCGGCATCTTTCTCCCTGGGCTCCATAAGTTTTATTTGCGCCAACCCCTGTGGGGTGGCGTTTACCTCATGCTGGGGCTACTCTTTTCGACAGTGCCCTACGGTTCTCTGGGTAGCATTGCTCGCATTGCCTGTGTGATTGAGGCTGTGTGGTATTTGTTTCAGGGAGCCGATGCCTTTGATGCCACCTTCAATCCTGAGATTAGTGCCGTCGTTCCGAAGCTCCCCGCGTCTCGTCTTGAGGAAGCGAATTAATACCGCCAGTAGCGACGACCTTGCCAAAAAATCCCCACGGCTGTGCCAATCAGGAACACCTCTGTGAGTGGAAAAAATAGGGGTCGCAGTCCCAAGGTGCCGCCAAAAAAGCTCAAGAACACACTGGCCATTAGGACACACAGAAATAACGCCCAGAGGGTGCCGCTATAGATCGGCGCTGGGTTAAACCACACCTCCAAAGAGATCACTGCCACCATTCCAAGGCCAATGCTCAGACCAAGGCGGACTAGGAGACCCAAAGGAGGCTGAAGTAGGATGATCAACGCCTCGCGGACAGGGGCAACGGCACCGGCAATATAGTAAAGCCCCGTATCAAACAGCGCTGCAAGCAGGGCAACAAGAAGACCTGTGGGCACCAGCGATCGCCAAGGCAGTGCCTTAAACTGTTGCCAAGGATCGGACACAAGCAAGACTCACAATAAGTATGTGGGTAGAACCTAGGGCATAGGTAGATCGCCGAGGCTCATTTCCAGTTCCATGCGCTGTTCCATCTGGCGCAGAAAATACCCCGTCATCATGGCTGAGGCCAATAACCCCGCAAGGTTGTCGCGATCGGTGGCAATTTGGACATTAAAATCCTCGGAGGGAAGGCCGCCCACGAGACCTTGGACATTCTGGCTGATAATTTGGCGAATTTCTGGACTGACGGAACGGGCAATACGGGTCAAAACTTCTGGCGATTGGCTTTGCAGGTACTTCAGGAGCAGATTGGGCTGCCCATCATCCGTAGAAGACTGGTAGAAATTAGCGTTTCCGGGATCAAAAACCATAGGCAGTGCTCGTTAGTTATGTTAACTATATGTTACCAAACCGAAATGCGCTACTAGAGCGAAGACTCCCGTGCTACCTGCTCTGCCTGTAGAATAGACCTCAGCACTCGGTGAGACTGAATACACAAGGATTCTTGCATGACCGCCCTCGATCAGCTTCAGCCTGCCAACCCCCGGGACGTCAATATCTTTGCCCCCTATATGCGTGCTGAGAAACGTCCGCTGCTGCCCTTGGGTATCGCCCTCTACCGTCTGGGGAAGTTGGAGGGACAACGGGGGATTGAAGGCGGTAACAATGTTGATTTTGTTGCCACATGGACGATCGCCAATTTGCCGGCGGATTTATCCCGCTGTACGGTAACCTTTGATAACTCGCCTGATCTACAGTACGAAATGTCTATCACCACGTTTGAACTGGTGGATCATCTCATTGATGTAATTATTAACTATAAAAAACATCGTATTGCCGATTTTTCCAAAGCGTTTTATCGTAAGCTGTTACGGCTTGACTAAGGATAGCGTGTTTAGGGTTGGGGTTGCGGGAGGAGTAACTAAACGGTGGCAAAGCATTTATTGATTGGTTCAATTGTGCCCTATAGCGGTAAGTCTGCAACGGTTTTAGGCTTGGCCAAGCTCTGTCGCGATCGCCATCTGCGCATTGCCTATGGTAAGCCCTTGGGCACCTACCAACCCGCTACCGACAGTGAAGAAACCGAAGCCGATGTCAGTTTTTTACAGCAAACCCTCAACCTAGAGAATGTGCGACCGACATTGCTCACGCTGACGCCAGAAGCCATCAAGGCACGGCTGATGGGCACAGATCAGCAGGATTATCGCCAAGCCCTAGCAGCCTATCACACTATCAACAGTGAAGACTTGGTGCTCCTCGAAGGGCCAGCCACATTAGCCGAGGGGCGGCTGTTTGATTTGGGGTTAGCTCAGATGGCAGCGGTGTTGGATGCACCCATTTTACTGGTGGTGCGCTACGAGTCCCCCTTGGTGGTGGAATCGCTCCTCCTCGCCAAGTCGGAATTGGGCGATCGCCTATTGGGGGTGATCATCAACGATATTCCCCAACCCGAAGCCCAACCCTTGCCTGCTATTCGCCAATATCTCGAGGCACACCAAATTCCAGTTTTTGGGATGTTGCCCCGCAGTCAGTTGCTGCGCAGTGTCAGTGTCAAGGAATTGGTACGCCAGTTAAATGCCGAAGTTTTGTGCCGTCCGGATCGCTTGGATCTCCTAGTGGAGGAACTCACCATTGGGGCAATGAACGTCAGTGCTGCCTTGAAGTATTTCCGTAAAGCGAACAATATGGCGGTGATTACCGGGGGCGATCGCACCGATATTCAATGGGCGGCCTTGGAGACCTCCACCCACTGTCTGATCCTCACGGGGCATTTGCCGCCTTCCCCGGCGATTCTTGCCCGTGCCGAAGAGTTGGAAATTCCCATTCTCTCAGTGGACTTAGACACCCTAACAGCCGTGGAAATTGTGGATCGTGCCTTTGGTCAGGTGCGCCTCCATGAAATCGCTAAAGTCAAATGCGTCGAACAAATGATGCAGGAGCATGTGGAGGGCGATCGCCTGTTAGCACAACTGGGACTCTTGACCGTTGAGGCCTAGCGCTGGAAGGTTAAGGCAAAAATCAGGACTTGGGTCGGCGTCTTGCCATCAAAGTTATTGTCGCCAATGATGTAGAGCGATCGCGCCCCATCGGCCAAGGGGGGACCCAAGCTCATCCCCTCCAAATTAGTCAAGGGAATCCCCAGCCTCTTGAAATCCAAAATCAGCCGTTTCTGCACAGGGCGGAGAGTGCGCAGATCAACCGGTAACGTGGCCATGCCAAGGGTATCTGTCGCCCCCGCTAGGGATACTTCAAAGAGCTGAATGCCATGCCCTGCTCCCGGACTATAGGTGCGCTCCAAGCTCAGAAAATGGCCACCATTGTCAAGGGCAAGTAGCTCCACGAGGCCATTAAACACTGCCTCTGAGGGTTCCAAGGGATAGAGATGCTCCGCCAGCAACACAGGGGCAACATCCCCCCGCAGGTAATGGAGCAGGCGGCAGTAAATGGGGATATTGGGGCGGACATCTTGGGCAAGGGCTGATTCAACGCCGACAAACAGGCGATCGCCCGCCGGCGAAAGCGTCAGTGCCTCAAAACCGAGATTATTGCGAATGCCCTGCTGACCATTGGGGAGATAGTACTTAGGAATAGGGAGAGCTGCAATGGTTCGTCCATTCGCGCGCTCAAACTCTTTGATCCAAGGGGGGCTAGCCGTGGCCGTTACCCCTTCACTGCTAATTACAAGGTGCCCCTCAGGCGTCAGCGCAATCCCCTCAGTGTCGGCAGTGTTGGGCGGATACACCTCACCATTAGGCTGCTGGAGAAAGGTTACGCCCTTGGGGGCAATGGTTTCGGGAGTGATTTCGAGGGTGTAAAACCGAGGTTGCTGGCGATCGTCACTAATGGCATAGAACTGCTGTTGACGCGGATCGTAGGTCAAACCCGACAGCCCCCCCACCTCGGTATTCTGCCACTGGCTGCCGACGGCTAATTGCACTTCAGCGCGAAATTCCACTCCCACGTTCAGAAACAGGCGCTCCTCTGCTCGCACTTGAGGCAGGGCACATCCCCACAGGAAGCCAAGGAGTAGAATTGCCGTCAGCAGGTGTCGCCAAGGCATGGGTGTGTCTTAGCGGTTGCGGTTTGTGCCTTGACCGCCCCCCTGTTGATTTGGGCGCTGGGGAGACGCGGGTTGATTCGCTTGATTGGGTCGCTGGGCATTATTGCCACCGCTCTGTTGCACGGCAAACTGAATCGCCTCCGGCGTTTGTACCAGTTGAATTTGACCCGCCACAGGATCGTTGGTGCTCAACATGGTTGCCACCAAATTATCCAACATGACGACGCGAATCCCGGTATCCTTGGCCAGTTCAGGACGCTGCTGGCGGGCTTGATCCACTTCCCGTTGGAGTTGGGTTTTATCGAAGTAAAAGGGAATAAACCGCTGGGTGCGGGTCTGGCCGTTTTCGCGCAGTTGTGCTTCTACGGCGATGGGGTTGCCTGTTTTGCTATCTGCTAGGAAAAAGAGGGGGGTGCCGCCCATGAACGGCCTACCATCCTTGGTGAGAATTTTGCCATCGCGTTCCACTAGATCGCCACTTTGTTTGAGCAGATTCACCGCTGCTTCCAGTTGCGGCCTTGAGGGGATAATGTCCACACCAATGGCAGGATTTTTTTGGCTTTCGAGGGCAATCTTCACCGCCCCACTGAGGGCGGCTGCCGAGACCCGAGCCACGCGACCCACCTCCGGCTGCTGGGTTTTAATGGTGTTCAGGGCAGTTTGGGCATCCTGCTGATTGACAAAGAAGGTAAAAACTTGAATTTTCTTGCTTTGATCTTGGGGATTGGGCATCTCAAAGGTCAGCGGTTCCCCCTTATCATTGGTGATCATAAAAACGGGCACATTGTTGAGGATGCGCAGCACTTGTTCTTCGGGCAAGGCAGTGGCAATGTCATAGCGGCTGATGGCGGGTGCTAGCCACAGGCTACTCACTAACCCTGCCAAAACACCCAAGTGTGCCAATCTTTTCATACAGTCTCCTAATTCATGCTTTATTGCAGTCGGTTAACTCTCCCAATCCCATTCTTCACGTGTGGAGAGAGGGGCGATCGCCCTGTAGTACCTAACTCACACCAAAACTTATGCACGTAACAAGTGAGTATTTTTACATATGAAGTACTCCCTTTGCTTTCCCACCCTAAGCCAATTTGACGCAAGGGACAAGGGGCAAGTTTCTAAAGTCGATGGGGAACTAGCGTTCAGTATCTAGGGAGCCTATACTGGTGCTGCTTTGGAACCAGCCCTTGCGCCAGAAAAAGAAAAATAAACTGCCCGCCACGGTAAGCATGACCGCCCAGCAGGCTGGATAGCCCCAATACCACTCCAGTTCAGGCATATTCCAAGGGGAGGTATCGGGATCAAAGTTCATGCCATAGATACCGACAATAAAGGTCAGCGGTATGAAAATGGTCGAAATGATCGTCAGAATTTTCATAATTTCGTTCATTTTATTGCCAACGGAAGAAAGATACACATCCATCAAACTGGCCGCTAGTTCACGGTAGGTTTCCACCATATCTAGCACTTGAATGGCATGGTCATAGCAATCTCGTAGGTAGATGCGCACTTCCTCGGAGAGAAGGGGGCTGGGATCGCGAATCATGGCATTGATGGCATCCCGTTGTGGCCAAATGGCCCGACGCAGCGCCAGTAATTCGCGGCGCACTTGGTGGACTTCTTCGAGAATGGCGCGACTAGGACGGGTAACTACGGCATCTTCTAATTCCTCAATGCGCTCGCCGTAGTCTTCTAGAACCGGGTAGAAGCCATCAATAATGGCATCCAAAAGGGCATAGGCTAAATAATCGGGGCCATAGCGACGAATGATGCCGCGACTGGTGCGAATCCGCTGCCGAACCATGTCAAAACAATCCCGTTCGGGTTCTTCTTGTACTGTGAGCAAGAAATGCGGCCCCAAGACAAAGCTCACTTGTTCAGTATAAAAGCCGTGTTCATTTTCCTTGGGGGTGACCATGCGGGTAATCAGCACAAGGTAATCGTCATGATCCTCAACTTTGGGGCGCTGGGGGACATTGACAATATCTTCAAGGACAATGGGGTGCAGGTGAAAAACTTGGCCGAGTCGCCGCATCACGTCTTCATCGCCAATCCCTTGAACATCTATCCAACTGACGGAGGGACTGCTGAGGTAGGGGCCACATTCTTCCGGCGTTTCTAAAACGCGACGGCTGGCCTGATCCGGCTGATAGTCAATGAGAATAATTGTCGGCGGTGGCGCATCGGCCTCAATACTGAGGGTACCGGGCATGGCGCCGGGTTCATCAAAGAAGTAATCTTCGAGATAGTTATCTTCTTCCTCGGCGGGGGGTGTGGGGTCTAGCGGGGGGGCACTACGGAAAAAGTGAAAGGGTTTTCTGGCCATAAAGGGGGAAATCGACAGAGTGCAAACGGGCTAACTAGAAACCTAGGGCAAATGGGGCGGTAACGTCCCAAAATCGCCTGAAAAGTTAAGATTTTTAAGTGTAGTGGCATTCACGGTGGGAGCGGTGTGGTGAATTCTCAAGTTTCGAGAACCTCAGTGCCAACTTGGGTGGCCATTGCCCAACTGTTGCGCTGGCATAAGCCTGCGGGTCGTTTGATTCTCCTCATTCCGGCGCTGTGGTCGTTAACCTTGGCCAGTGAAGGCTTGCCGTCGTTGCAGTTGCTGCTGATTATCACGGTGGGGGCGATCGCCACCAGTGCGGCGGGCTGCATTGTCAATGACTGCTGGGACCGCAATATTGACCCCCATGTGCAGCGGACTCAAAACCGCCCCCTAGCCAGTCGCCGCCTTTCCCTCAGTGTGGCCTTGGGCTTGATGGTGATTGCTTTCCTCTGTGCTTGGGGATTGGCGTTTTACCTCACTCCCTTGGGGTATTGGCTGGCGGTGGCCGCAGTGCCGGTGATTCTGCTCTATCCCTTGGCGAAGCGAGTCTTTCCCATTCCGCAACTCGTTTTGGCAGTGGCTTGGGGGTTTGCTGTCCTCATTCCTTGGGCAGCGGTACAGGGACGCTTAACCTTGACCACCGCGTGGTTGTGGGCAGCAGTGGTGATGTGGACATTGGCCTTTGATACGGTGTATGCCATGCCCGATCGCCCCGACGATCGCCGACTGGGGGTAAATTCCAGTGCCTTATTTTTCGGTGCCTATGCGCCCTTGGCGATCGCGCTATTTTATGGGCTGACGGTGGTGTTCCTGATCATTGTTGGCTGGAGTGCGGGACTCACTTGGCGATTTTGGCTGGCCTTGGCCGTGACCACCTACTTTTGGCTGCGGCAATCTCTACAAATTTATACCCACGAACGCCGTGACACCCAAACCACAACGCTCCCCATTCAGACCTATGGTCGTTACTTCAATGAAAATGTCTGGTTGGGCTTTTTGCTCTGGGTGGGGATGTGGTGCCCTAGGCCTTAGTCAAAAGCTTGGGGGAAACCTGCCACGGCACAATTGCCAGAATATCCACTTGGGCACAATATTTGAGATCGGCTTCATTGCCAAGGTTGAGCAGGCGCTGCCCGTGGCTGGAATGGTGAAAGAGGGTCAATAGATCATCTTGGTAGTAGCGGTACAAAGCAGTGGCAGCAATAGTTTCGTCATTACCCGCAAGGGCTTCGAGGGGGGCATCCTGCTGACCCCAGAGGTGATGAATCAGCGCCCCAGCACAGACGGTATCTTCGAGGGAATAGCTACCTTCCCAGCCCGAACCAACAATCCAGATGGTTTCCGGTTGATGTTTTTGGACAAACTCGGCAACGGCAGCACGGTTGACAAGGGCGGCGGCAAGAACGAGGGGACTGGCTTGAATTCGCTCAAGGGAACGGGTGCCATTGGTGGTGCTCATAAAGAGGCGACATCCTTTTACCCGCTCTGGCAAGCATTCAGCAGGAGAGTTGCCCATGTCAAAGCCAGCAACTTTTTTCCCACCCCGTTCACCAACGCGAATCCGCTTGGCTGCCGGCCACTGCTGACTCACTTGTTCTAGCTCTGCTAGATCACTAAAGACTTGAACGGCTTCTGCGCCAGCGGCAAGGGCAGTGGCGATCGTAGTGGTTGCCCGCAGGACATCAACAGCAATGGCACAGTCGGGTTGCCAGTCGGCTGGTACACGCTCTGGTGTGTGGTAGGTATAGATTTTCATAAATGGAAGGGGAGCTTGGCTACGATGATCCTTGATACATAAAGTATGTCACCATTGGGATCACTGTAGCGGCGATTAGCAGGGCAACGACGATAATTGTGGCGGAGCGATCGTCGGTTTCCTCTTTGCTCTTGTAGGTTTTCTCGACAACCACTTCGCGTACTACGGGCGGGCCTGGATCCGGTTCGCCTTTGAGGACTTTCGCAAGGCGATCGACGGTGTCAAGGACTGATTGATTGTAGTTGCCATCCCGTAGGGGCACCCGCATCGTTTCTTGGACAATACTTTCGGCAGTTTCAGGATTCAGGCGTTCGGCCACGGCCTCGCCATAGTGAATCGCTGTGCCATTGGTAACGGTATCGAGGGCAATGATCACCTGATTGGCTTGGGACTCAGGATCGGGAAACCACTGGTTAAAGAGGTCATCCACAAAGCTCTGGGGGGTTTCACCATAGTCGAGGCGGTGCAGTGTAACTACATGAACATTGATGCCCGTTGCCTCGGAGAGGTCTTGGAGCGATCGCCCGACACTGCCTTGGGTGACGGCACTAAGCACATTACCTTCATCAACGACCCCAGCCGCTGTTTCCGGCAAAGGGATATCGATCGCGCTGGTTGCCCAGACGGGGGTGACCCACAACGTAGTAGCGAGTAGTGCCAGCAAAAGATAGCGAATGCCGTTTTTCCAAGCCACTTGCCAATGCATCTGTGTTTAATCCTGTATCTCTCAATGCAATTTTCTCAGATGTTGCTTGCAAAAATAAATTTTCTTCTAACAAATCTTAAAACGATGGCCAGACAATTGCTTTACCAAGGAGCGCCCACGAGTGTAAAGCCTGCCCAAAAGTAAGGTGCTTGGAATCTTGAATGTCTCAGAAGGTGTAATTGAGCCTTTTGCAGAGCAGCAACTTTACTAGCAGTGTGGTGCAGATGGCTATAGAAGTATTCCATGAGTTCTAGGGTACCCGCATCACTCACTTGCCAGAGGCTAGCGACGGCACTTTTGGCACCCGATTGAAGGGCAAGACCCGCAAAGCCTAACTCCGCGCGATCGTCTCCCAGAGCGGTTTGACAGGCACTCAAAACCAGCAGTTCGAGAGGGGGTTGCTCTAGATTAAGTTGGGGGAGGTTTTGCAGCGTGACTGTTTCACTGCCCCACAGTTGAATAAAGGACTCTTGGGCTTGACCGGGGCGAAACAAGGCATGGGTAGCCAGATGAACGATGGAATGGTTACCCTGCTGCCGTTGTTGCGTTAGGTTGGCAACAGTAAAGTCACGATTGAGGAAGGTGGATCCGCCCCAGAGTTGTTGGATGGCACTTAATTCTTGGGGGACTGCCGGCAGTGGACTGAGGCGATCGAATTCTGAAGCCCCCATTGCCAAGACCGTGGCATTTTTGAGGGGAGCATAGTCAGTTTTGATCAGGTTAAACGCTGGAATTAAGGCAACACCGTACTTTTCTATCAGAAATTGACCGGTACTGCGGTCTCGGAGAGCCGCCCAAGGGAGCGATCCCAGGCCTGCTCCAACACAAATGAGCAAGGTGTCAATCCGATCAGCCCTGAGTTTGGCTTCTAAGGGCGCAATTAACCAGTCATAAAGCTGCTCACTCCTGCCAAAGGAGGCAGATAAAAACTGTTGGCGTGGATCCGCCACTGAGCGGCGAAAGTCTTGAACCGTAGCCATCAGATCAGCTTGCGACACCGCTGGCACAGTCAGCAACAGTGGCTCTCCCTGTAGAGAGGTAACGAAGAGCTTAATCTCGTTTGCCGTTGGTACCAAGTGCAAAAGAGCTGTGCGCCGACCCGTACGCTTGGACATTTGCCTGAGAATGCGCTGAATGGCAGAGGGATTGAGTCGCCGACTAGTAAATTGATTTTGAAAATAAACTTCATATTCCCGTTGCCAAGTGGCCTCGCGACCTGTGAGAAATTCCCCTGCACCAGCGGGTAAGGCACTTTGAGCAATGGACTGAAGAGACAGCACCAACACTAGAGCAATACAGATTCGGAGGAGGTGTCGGTGCATCTTTAGTGTTCCAAGAAAGTGTTGTCGCTCTAGCCAAGCTTTATCTTAGCCAATGCACCATTCAAGTGTTTTTTCAGAGGAGAGACAGTGACTGCCAATGCCGAATTCAACACTGGACGATAGACATTGAGCCAGCGAGTAATGGTGGACTCGTTGCGATGGAGCAACTAGGCAATTTGTGGACGGCTTTTGGATGGATAGTCCCCTCGTTTAAGACCTATAAGCTTAATGTTACAAAGAGCTGGCAAAAATCATTTTTCATTGGCATAGCTGTAGGCTCGATGCCACGCTTTTGCCTGACTAGGGCGGGTGATCCGCATCCAGTGACGACTCAGGGGAGGCGAGACGAGAGTGTGCAGAAGCAGCCACAGGGTTTGTAATTCACTGGGGGCTTTTTGCCATTGCCAACGGTTGGGTTCACAAAAAAGTAAGGTGACCAATTGGCGGTATTGAGCCAAGGTCAGGGGGTCAAAGTAAATCTCTAGGGTCGTTGGATTGGGCATATCAACAACTTGGCCGCTGAGGTCAATGCCTGCCTCCAAAAGCCGACAGGTGAGGGGTACACCCATTGCGGAGGGGGGGAGGGGTTGATGCAGATGCACGATCGCCCCCCCTTCAGAAAGGCGAATTGTCGTGCCCCACAGGGCAGTGGTTTGATCCCAAGCGAGATGGAGTTCAACGGTTTGCTGGACATTGAGCCAATCATAGGGATCGGGGCGGGGGCGTTCGATGAGGCTGTAGAGGGCAAGGGCGAGAATTACCAGATTGTAGAGGTTCCAGACCCAAGCCAATAGTAGCCCCTTGGTGTGTAATGCCTGCCAATTTAATACAGCAGCCGCCACAGAGAGAAGAAAAAGCACGAGGAGCGGTGCCGCTAGGTGCCACTGAAAATGGTAGCGATCGCGATAACTCCCCTTGGGGGTGACCCAAAAGCCGCGACCAAAGGGACGCAACAACGTGTCAATCACTGTCAATGTCAACGGCACACACTGAAGCACAGCATAAATATCAGATACCAAGGCAGAGCGACTTTGGCCATTGAGCCAGCGGAACGTACTCAACAGCAGCCAGTAGTAGGGCACAAAATAGTAGAGCCACTGCCGCAGGGTGGTTTCAAGGGGGACGACACCCCAAAAGGCGGCAATCAAGGGCAACAGCAGCAATAGCAACCGCATGGGACTATGGAACCATTGCGTGATCCCCTCTAGGTGGGCAAGGCGCTGAAGCCCAGTGAGATTGGGTACCCGCAGTGGACTTGCCGCAATGAATAATCCTTGGAGGGTGCCCCGTGCCCAGCGTTGACGTTGACGAATATGCGCCGTCATTTCCTCTGCACACAAGCCCGCACTGAGACTTTCATTCAGGTAAATCAACCGATGACCTGCTGCCGCCAATTGAATTCCTGTGTAGTAGTCCTCGCTGAGGGATTCAGTAACAAAGCCGCCAATGGCTCCGAGGGCCGATCGCCGCACCACAAAGGAACTGCCGTAGCACAGCGCTGTTTCAATGCCATCCCGCAGGACTTGATAATGACGGGAGAAGATTTCCACCTCTTGAGGCAGGTGATCCTCGAGGCCAAGGTTACGGGCAATGGGATCGGGATTGTAAAAGCTCTGGTAGGTTTGGACAAGGCCAATATCAGCGGTCTGGAAAAAGCCCACAGTGCGGGTGAGAAAATTACGAGTGGGAACAAAGTCAGCATCAAAGACCGCAATCAGTTCACCCTTGGTTTGCGTAAGGGCATGGTTCAGGTTGCCCGCTTTGGCATGGCGATTGTCTGGACGGCTGAGGTACTCACAGCCCAGTTCACAGGCCAATTCCCGTAGGGCAGGGCGACGGGTATCGTCAAGAACATAGATACGTTTGTGGGGATAGTCGAGGGTTTGGCAGCCAACAATCGTGCGTCGCAAAATTGTCAGGGGTTCATTGTAGGTCGGAATAAAAATATCCACCCAAGGCTGATAGTGGCCACTTTTGACCGCAAGGGCAGCAGCATCCGCTTCAGGACGACGATTTTTGATGTGCAAGAGCAGGTAGAGTTGCAGGCCGTAGCCCGCCATCATAAAACCTTCAATCGCCAGTAGGAGTAGGCTAAAGGTGGCCTCTAGGGGAGTGCGCAAATTGAGGGTAGCGAGCGATCGCCACAGCAGATAATGCAGCATCACGGCCATTAAACTGCCAACGACAATGACCCGCGCCCACTGCTGCTGCACTTTTCCCCAGCGCAAAACAATACTGCTAAGAAGCACCATCAAGCACAATGGCCAAAAAATCCACGGCTTGTCCAAGTGTTCAATGGCGAGCCAAGGAGGGACAGGGGGCATTGCTGGAGCCTCAAGCAACTGAATAGTAATGTAACGAAATGTAAACCAACCATTGGACAGGGACAATATTTCCAAAGTTCCCCGCAGTAGCGATCGCCCCCAGCCGTATGTCAGGATCAAAATCACCAAATGCTGATCTAATACTATGACCGATGCCCAAGAGGGGACAAAGCTACCCCCCTTTATTTTTCACAACCAATTCCAAGGCTGGATGGAAGTCTATGCGCCCGTTCAACGCTACGAGACCTATTTGAACAATCACCAAGAATGGTTTCACCGCTGCGCCCATCCCATGAAAACAGAACCTGTGGGCAAGCATGGCTACATTCTCACCATTGGCCGCTATGGTTCCCATGGCTATGAAGTGGAACCCAAAATTGGACTGCACCTACTGCCCCAAGAGCAGGGGGTCTATCGCATTGAAACAATTCCTGTGCCCGAACAGCCGTTTTTGAACTATGAGGTGAATTTTCAAGCGGCCATGGCCTTGGTACCGATGCGAGCCACCCCTGAGACGGATAGGGACCTGTTGGCGCTGAATGTCATTGATTACACGCGGGTCAATTGGGAATTGGATTTGCGGGTGGAAATGTACTTTCCGCGGTTTATCTACCGTTTGCCCCATGGCCTGATTCAGGGGACAGGCAATCGCGTCTTGGCTCAAATTGTCCGCCAAGTGTCCTACCGTCTCACGGCAAAGGTGCAGGATGATTTCCACAAAACCATTGGCCTCAATTTGGGCAAACGCTGGCGCCGCAAACGGTTCCATGCTGAGCGGGTGCGCACCCTTACCCCTGCGCCAGTGCCTGATACGCCTGACGAGCCTGAGCCACCTGCTGCTTGAGCATTGTGACATCCGTACCCAGTTGACTGCCCATACCAATGGCGATCGCCCCCGCTTTCCAGAGGGGTACCACATCCTCCCAACCAATACCGCCACAGGGAATCAGGGGAATCTCAGCCAACAAGGGTCGCAAGGCGCGTAGATAGCTCGCCCCCCCCACCGCCATCACTGGAAAAACCTTCACTGCCGTTGCTCCCACTTGCCAAGCGTGGAGAATTTCCGTTGGTGTCAATGCCCCCAAAATCAGAGGACAATTGGCCTCCTTTGCAAGGGGCACCACCTCTAGGGCTGCATGGGGGGTCACTAAAAATTGTGCGCCAGCGGCGATCGCTCCTTTAACCATTTCTGGGTTTTGCAGGCTCGCAGCGCCAATGGTGCAGTGGGGAGCGTCTTGACGGAGTTGTTGCAAGACGCCAGCAGCATCGGGGGTGGTCCAAGTCACCTCTAGGCAGGTGAAGCCCGCTTGAATATACACTTGAGCGCGGGCGATCGCTGCAGTAGGATGAGCAGCACGCACCACTGCAATCAAGGGCAGGCCTTGCAAAAACGCTAACTGCTGCGGCTTGGGCATAGCGTCATAACCATTGAGCAGGGGGGTGGGAGGGCAGTGATAAGATGAAAATTTCCCCTACCCCTAAACTACGGTATATTGGCAATACCCTTGCGGAGTTTTTGATGGGCGATAGCATCAAAGTCCTGAGTGAAAATCGCCAAGCGCGCTTCCAATACGAAATTCTGGAAACCTATGAATGTGGTCTCGTGTTGCTCGGCACTGAGGTCAAGTCCATTCGCGCTGGCAAGGTGAATTTACGGGATGGCTTTGCCCGCATCCGCAATGGTGAAGCATGGTTGATGAATGTGCACATTTCGCCCCACGGGAGTACCAACCCATCCTATAACCATGACCCCCTGCGCGATCGCAAGCTCCTTCTCCACAAACAGGAAATTCGCAAGCTAGTGGGCAAGGTGGAACAAAAGGGGCTAACCCTTGTGCCCCTGAAGCTTTACCTAAAAAATGGGCGGGTCAAGGTTTCCCTAGGGCTAGCCCGTGGTAAGAAGCTCCACGACAAACGCCAAGACCTCAAGCAGCGCCAAGATAAACGGGAGATGGAGCGGGCAATGAAGCAGCGGTAAACCTAGCTTTGGGGAGTGGGTATGGGATCAATGTTGGTTTCCGTGCCGATGGGCGTTGCAGGGGCAGGGATACTCCCGGTTGCTGCTTCCCAAGAGTCATTGGTGAAATACACATGACCCAGCACTTGCCCCTCATAGGTGCGTCGTGTTAACCGCCAAGTGGGTTCCAGTTGAAACTTGAGAAATTGCCCTTCCTGCATGCCGTGGGTGCGGCCAATAACCATACGCGGACCACCGCGATTGCTGCTGCCAACAAGGAGCAACTCACCCTCCCCCTGTTCAATGCGCAGACCATACTGCAACCCTAAATCCTGTTGCGCCACCCGAATCGAGTAGCCATTGCTATCCGTAGCCCGCCCACAAATGCCCGTAAAGTCAAAGGTCGTCAACAATGGGTCAATCACCACGGGGTTGCTGCCCGACTCACTCCAGCAGGGACGAGTATCCTTAATTTGCTCCACCACTAAGAGGCGATACCCACCGCGGGCAAGGGGCACGGCCATCACCACATAGCGGCTTTGATCCACTTCTGTTTGTGTAAACATGCTGGCTTGGGCAGGCCGAGGGGCAATTGTTCCCAAACAGGCCACCGTCAATAAGCTCAGGCCAAATTTTTGCCAGTATTTCATAGGGACACTCCTCAGCAGAACTTGGAGGTTTTGACAGTTAAATGGCTTCTACTGTTCCACTACGATCCACGCCGATCAACTATCAAAATTCTAGGAATTATTTTTCAGACACCGTCAGGCATCAATGGTGAGCGGTCAAATCGAGGCCAATCACTTGGGTATGTTGACCCCGCGCTTGGGTGACGCCAATCGTGCGCTGAGCCGCTTCAATCATTGGTCGCCGCAGACTGACAACAATAAACTGTGCCTCTTGGCTCTGCTGCTGAATCATTTTGGCAAGGCGCTCAACATTGGCACCATCGAGAAACATATCCACCTCATCAAAGGCATAGAAGGGGGAAGGGCGATAGCGTTGTAGGGCAAAGATAAAACTGAGGGCCGTGAGGGATTTTTCTCCCCCCGACATTGAGGCTAAGCGCTGTACGGGTTTACCCTTAGGATGCGCCACCAGATTCAGGCCTCCGGCAAAAGGGTCCTCAGGGGTTTCCAGTTGTAAATAGCCATCACCCTCGGAAAGGGTGGCAAAAATGGTTTGGAAGTTCGCATTGACGGCATCAAAAGCTTCACGGAAGGACTGGTGACGCAGGGTGGTGAAGTTCTCAATCCGCAGTAGGATCTCCGTGCGCTCCGCTTCTAGAACGGCGAGCTTCTCCTGTAGCTCATTAAGCCGCCCTTGTGTCTCCTCAAATTCCTGAATCGCCAACATATTGACGGGTTCCATGGCACGCAGCCGTTTTTCGAGGGCTTGGCACTGCTGTTGAATGTCGCTGAGGGAGAGATTGGCGGGCACTTCCGGCCATGGCTGGGGTAAAGGGGGTGCCTCGATGGTGCTGAATTCCTGAAGTTGGGCTTGCAGCGTGGTGAGGGTGTCGCTGGCTTTTTGGTATTGCCATTCCAGTTGTTGGTAGTCCTTTTGCTGCTGTCGTAGTTGGTAGTCTTGGCGATCGCGATCGCCCTTGAGGTGGCCAAGGCGGGCGTCCAATTCCCTCAGGGCAGTTTGCGTGCTTTGAATTTGCGTCGCTAAGTCCCCAAGCGTCTGATCGAGGGCTTGCTGCTGACAAAGCGTCTCCTGTTGGGCTTGGCGCAGTCGCTGAATCTCCTGTTCTGTTTGTTTTAGGTCTCGTCCCAGTTGCTCGAGTTGACGGTGGCGATCGCCCAAGGCTTGATCCACCGCTTGCAGGGCGGCCACATGGTCGGCGTGAATTTTTTCCTGTGCCTGAAGCTGTGCCTGAAGCTGCTGCCACTGCTGATGGCTGGGATTGGCTTCAAGGGCATTGAGGGTAAGGCGTTCGGCGGCGAGTTCTGCTTCGAGTTCAGGAAGACGAGCCTCTAGGTGCGCGAGTTCAGTCTCTGCGGCGGTTAACTCTTGGCTAAGGTGCTGCTGTTGGCGCGCTAAGTCTGCTTGCTGGCGGTTGAGGTGCTGCTGTTGCTGCTGAAGTTGCTCCCATTGCCGCTGGCGATCGCGATGGCTTTGGCGGGCTTCACTCAGGGCTTGGCTCAGCTCATTCACTCTCCCCTGTTTTTGCGTGCGCTCTTGAATGAGGCAATCTAACAGGCGTTCCAGTTCCCCAAGGCGATCGCGCACCTGTTGGACTTCTGCCGATTCTTGGGGGGTGACCCCCTGACCAAAACGGAGGGTATTGGTGCGACTATAGCTACCCCCGGTCATTGCCCCTGAGGGTTCTAGCAAGTCTCCCTCTAGGGTGACCATCCGATATTGCCCTAGGTAGAGTCGCGCCGCCTCAAGGCTCTCAAAGACCAGCGTACTGCCAAACACATAGGCAAAAATGGGGGCATATTGCGGCTCAAAGGTCACAAGATTCAAGGCATAGTCAATACAGCCTGCCAAGGAGATAAGGGGTAGGGTCTTGGGACGTGCCATCTTGTTCAGGGGCAAAAATGTGGCTCTACCGGCCCGTTCCCGCTTCAGGATGGCGATCGCTGCTGCCGCCACACTGTCATCCGCCACAACGATATTGCCTAGGCGTGCCCCGGCCGCAATTTCCAAGGCCAGTTGATAGCGGGGTTCCACTTGACCGAGCTGTGCCACCAGCCCAAACACGCCGGGGAGATCAGCACTTAAAATGAGCCGCGCCGCAAAACTCCCTTGACTTTCCTGAACCGCCTGTTGCCGTGCTTCCAGTTGATCCAGCTCCCGCTGCTTTTGGCGCTGTTCTCGCTCAAGGCGTTGATAGGTTTCTTCTGTTAAGCTCAATTGTTGCTGCGCTGTGGCCAGTTGTTGGGCGAGGGTTTGTAGTTGCTGCTCCTCTTGTTGGACTACTGCTGCAGCTTTTGTGAGCGCGTCTTGCAATTCCAATTGTTGAGCTTCTAAGCTGGTGGCTGCCTGGTGCAATTCCCCCTGCCGTTGCCGCAATTGTTGCGATCGCTCCTGCAGGCGAGAGAGTTCACTGCGACTCGGTTCCAGTTCGTGGATCAGGGCATCAATCCGCTGCCGTCGCTGACTGTGCTCCTGAAACCAAGCTTGGGCTGCCGTATTCAACTCCTGAGCTTGCTGCCGTAGGGCGTCGAGGGTGGCTTGGCTGGTGGCAACGGCTGTCACTAAGGGGGGGCGATCGCCCTGTTGCTGTTCTAGCTCTTGAGCAAGTTGCTGTTGCTGCAACCGTTGACTGTGGTACTGGGCTTGCCGTTGCTGGAGTTGTTCTGCCAACTGTGCCTGCTGCTGTTGGTAGCTCGTTTGCTGACGTTGACACTGCCGCTCTTGGGCGTGGAGATCCGCCAACGCTGCTTGCAGGCGGAGGTACGCTTCTTCGCCGAGGGCTTTCACCTCTTGATTGAGTTGTTCTAGCGTAACCGTTGCCGCTTCAATCTCCCGTGCCTTTTGTTGCAGTTGGGCTTGGCGTTCAGCTTGTTCTTTTTGTAGCGTCTGAATCTGTGCTTGTAGTTGCACCTTTTGCGCTTCGTGGGCTTGCCATTGGCGCACCAGCAGCCATTGCTCTCGCTCTTGCAGTTCCAGTCGTAGGGCTTGATATTTTTCCGCGTGCAGGCGATCCCGTTGCAGGCGATCGCGCTGTTGGATGAGTTCCTGCTCAACAATGCGAAAGCGTTCTTCGCGCTCCTTGACTGTATCTAATTTTTCGCGAGCTTGGGCAATCTTGCGGTCAAAATCCGCCACCCCCGCCAATTCGTCAATAATTTCCCGCCGTGCTTTGGCATTCATCGAGATAATGCTGGTGACATCCCCCTGCAAGACCACGTTATAGCCTTGGGGATAGATACAAAACGCCTGCAACTGGTCGTGCAGTTCATTCAGCGTGCAGGGTTGATCATTTACCGCATAGGTCGAGGTATAGGTGCCCTGCTTGGTTACCCGCAGTCGCCGCGTCACCCGCCATTCCGTTTCAGCATCCAGCGCAAAGGTCACCGTGACTCGCGTTTCAATAACACTATGGCCGCGCCGCGTTTGGCTATGGTTCACCAAATCTGGGAGCCGTTCTGCCCGCATCCCCTTAGACCCCGCAAGGCCGAGGGCAAAAAGCAACGCATCCAACAGGTTGGATTTTCCAGAGCCATTCGGACCAGAAATGACCGTAAACCCCGGCAGCAGCGGAATCACGGTTGTGCCGCCAAAGGACTTAAAATTCGTGAGTTCCAACTGCTTGATATACACAGCCAAGGAGCGTGCCTAACCGTTTCATTATGCCTAAAGATGCTCCCCTTGTTTGCCACGGAAAATCAAGCTAAAATCAAATAACTCATAGTCGTTTCGAGTTTGTTTTAGCCATGACACCGCCACGGATTGAAAACGTTGTCATTATTGGTTCTGGCCCTGCGGGCTACACAGCAGCCATCTATGCTGCTCGCGCCAACCTCAAGCCCTTTATGTTTGAAGGCTATCAAATTGGGGGGCTGCCGGGGGGACAACTCATGACCACCACCGAAGTGGAAAACTTTCCCGGCTTTCCGGAAGGCATTCAAGGGCCGCAACTGATGGCACGGATGAAGGCGCAAGCGGAGCGCTGGGGCACAGAAATGGTCACTGAAGATGTGATTCAGGTGGATTTTAGTCAACGCCCCTTTCTCATTAGCTCAGCCGAGCGGCAGGTCTATGCCCACAGTGTGATTATCTGTACGGGTGCCACGGCCAAACGACTCCATCTGCCGGGGGAAGAACAGTATTGGACCAAGGGGGTCTCCGCCTGTGCCATTTGTGATGGGGCAACGCCGATTTTCAAGGATGTCGAGTTGGCGGTGATTGGCGGCGGTGATAGTGCAGCGGAGGAAGCAGTCTATCTCACTAAATATGGCTCCCATGTCCATCTCCTTGTGCGCAGTGACAAAATGCGCGCTAGTAAGGCGATGCAGGATCGCGTGTTTGCCAATCCTAAAATTACGGTTCACTGGCAAACTGAAGCACGGGAAATCCTTGGCGATGGCAATTTAATGACGGGTCTGCAGATTATCAATAAAGCCACAGGGGAAGAATCCGTCCTGCCGGTGCGCGGCCTATTCTACGCCATTGGTCATACCCCCAACACCCAACTCTTCAAAGATTTTCTGGAATTGGATAGTGTGGGCTATATCGTCACCCACCACGGGACACAAACGAATGTGGAAGGGGTCTTTGCCGCAGGGGATGTTCAAGACCATGAATACCGCCAAGCAGTAACGGCGGCAGGCAGTGGTTGTATGGCCGCCCTTGATGCCGAACGTTGGCTGTCGGCGCGGGGGCTAATTCAGGAGTTTCACCAAACGGAAACCGAAACCAAACCCGCAGAAACAACGCCACCTACAACATCCCCAGAACAGGCGTTTGATCCCAATGCCATCAAACACCGCGGCAGCTATGCCTTGCGCAAACTCTTTCACGAGAGCGATCGCCTGCTGCTAGTGAAATATGTTTCCCCCACCTGTGGCCCTTGTCATACCCTCAAGCCCATTTTGGATCGGCTGGTGGATGAATTCGATGGCAAAGTACAGCTCATTGAAATTGACATTACTGAAGATAGCGCGATCGCCGAGCAAGCAGGGGTTACCAGTACACCCACGATTCAACTCTTCAAAAACAAAGAACTCCTAGAAGTGATCGTGGGGATGAAACCCAAGAGTCAGTACCGCGAGACCATCCAACGCTACCTTGCTTAGGCTCTAGCTAGTCAAGGGCATGATCAGCGAGATCGGACTGCTGACCGTTGCAGGTCTGGCGGCAGGCTTTGTCAATGCCATTGCCGGTGGGGGAACACTGATTAGTTTTCCTGCCTTGGTGGCGATCGGCTTGCCGCCAGTGGTTGCCAATCTCACCAGCACGGTGGCTTTGGTACCCGGTTACTTGGGAGCGACAGTGGCGCAACGGCAGGATCTTAAGGGTCAGCAACGGCGCCTTGGTTGGCTCTTTCCCAGTGCGGTGGCCGGGGGCATCACAGGGGCGATGTTACTCTTGCACACTAACGAGGCACTGTTTAATGCCTTGATTCCCTATTTGCTCCTCTTGGCCGCTGTCCTCTTGGGGGTTCAGGAGCAGGTGCGGGCTTGGTTGCTGCAGCGGATCAGTGCGCCAGCCGTATCTGAAGTGGGAGCCATTCCTCTTGTGTTTCTAGCGGCGGTCTATGGCGGCTATTTTGGCGCGGGGGTGAGCGTGATTCTACTCGCCGTGCTGGGCATTGTTCTCGGGGAAAGCTTGACGCGCCTCAATGGCTTGAAGCAAATGTTGGCTTTTGGGATCAATGTCGCCGCAGCGGCGTTTTTTGTTGTGTCTGGGGAGGTGGTGTGGCCTGCTGCTTTGGGGATGGCGATCGCTACCATTGTTGGCGGACTTTTGGGGGGTAAATTTGCCCGTGCGGTTAACCCGCTGCTGTTACGCCGTACAGTGGTTCTTTTGGCCGTTGTGCTGGCGATCACTTACTGGTTGCGACAGCGATAAACTACCCCACCAGAGATGGAAAATGCCGTGAGATTTGCCAAACAAAGCCCGTGACGAGGATTGAACTCGTGGCCTCACCCTTACCAAGGGTGTGCTCTACCACTGAGCTACACGGGCAAAAATTCCCAGAGCTTTATCATAGCCCATTGGGGGAACAATTGCACAGTTGGCTGCGAGTTTTTGCTAAAAATTGCGACGAGAGAAAATCCAAGTGGCGATCGCCAGCAGTGCTACCGTATAAATCACGCCATAGAAGGCATTGGCCACGAGTTCCGGTACAGAGGGCAGCATGCCATAGACCGCTGTATTCTTAAAATCCAAGCGGGATAAATCGGGAAAGATCAGATAGAGAAACTGCATCAGTTGCCGTACGGCATCACTCTCCATCTTTTGGCTGAGGATCACCAGATTTTGGCTAAAGTGCCCCATAAAGTACAGTGCCACCGTTAGCAGCGTGGCAATCAATGAACTAGTGAAACTGCCAAACAGCAAAGCGGCTGCCGTCAAGAGAGCGAGTTGCAGCGCAATATAGAAAGAGGTCACCATCAAAGGGCCAGCGGGATAGGCAAACTGATTCAAGCTCATCAGAATAAACAGAATCAGCGTCATCAGTGCCACCAGTACCAGCAGAACCGCCGATAGGCCCAAATGTTTGCCAATAATAAATTCCGCACGGCTGATGGGTTTCGCCAACATCACTAAGATCGTGCGCTTTTCTATCTCTTTATTGAGCAAACCACCCCCGACAAAGGCAGCAATCAGCAAGCCAAAGAGAGAAATTCCTGCCATTCCCACATCAAGGCTAATTTTGTCTTGGGTGCCTGCTGACACCTGTCCCAAAATCACAACCGCTAAGGCTAGGCCAATGGCAAAAACAGCAGTGACGTAAAGAACCCGCTCCCGCAGTATTTCATTGAAAACATTACGGCTAATTGTCCAGAGGCGACTCACCGTTAACGGCAACATGTCTGGTACCCCTTGAATTTACTCTCCTCTCAAAGAATACCCAATTTTGCTTTTTCGATAGCCTCGGCGTTCATAGGGAGAGCCGCTTGCTGTTTCACGGAGCAGTGGTATCTACGGCGGGGGCAGAGAGGTCAACGTCTTCATAAAACTGTTCAATAGGCACTTTGAGGTCAATGCTCCTCAACTCAACGCGATCGCCCGCGCGGTAGCAGCGCAGCAGCCAATCCCCCACCTCATTTTTTTGGTAAATGTCGATCGCCATTTCCTCTGAGCTAGCGAGCACATAATCCACGAGGTTGGGGTTACGACGGTAGAGATCAAACTTTTTGCCGCGATCGTAGGCCTCGGTGGCGGGTGAGAGCACTTCAACAATGAGACAGGGATAAGTGATGAAAAAGGGACTCTGGCGATCGCGATCGTCACAGGTGACACTCAGATCAGGATAAGTAAAGTTGGTCGTATGAAGGATATTCACCCTCAAGTCAGAGTTAAATACCTGACACCCACGACCCCGTAGATGGGGTTTAATCAGATTGCCGAAGTTCAGTTTAATGATGCTGTGGTTCTTACTACCACCTGCCATTGCATAGACGCGACCATCAATCAACTCATGCTTTTCTAACTGCTGCTCTTCCCACGCGAAGTATTCTTCTGGTGTGAAATAGCGATCGCCCGTCTCCTTGGCAGTCACCATTCTCTGTATTTCTCGTGAAAACCTCACTCCTTTAGCATAGCTCGCCCTTTCCCTGACATCCCAAAGCCAACGTGCCACAATAGGCGGTGGGGACGCAGTTAGGAGATTGAACGTAGTTCTTTTTGGAGAGGGTGCGACGTGTCCCTAAGTTCAAGTGTTGATTCTCACGCCCCTGAGGTAGCCATCCTGCGGGTGAGCGGCTTGCGTTGTGCTGGCTGCGTGCGATCGCTGGAAAATCAGTTAAAAGAGCAGCCGGGCGTAGATGCTGCGGCAGTCAATCTGGTCACGGGAACCGCCGTTGTCACCTATTCCCCCGCTGAGACAACCCCCAGTGCCATTGTCGAGAGCTTAAACCAAGGCCGCTTTCAAGCCACCCTCGCAGAAGCCAATGCCCTTTTGGAACTGCCCACGGCCTCTGAGGAAACCTCTTTGCCAAGGTTAGCGATCGCCCTTGTGCTCCTTGTTCTCTCTAGTGTCGGCCACGGGATTGATCTGCTGCCGGGGCACTGGCCCATGTTAGAGGCGATGATCTGGCATTGGGGGCTAGCAACCATTGCCCTTGTCCTACCGGGGTGGGAGATTCTGCGGGAAGGAATGATAGGCCTGTTCCAACGTCGCCCGAATATGAATACGCTGGTGGCTCTTGGCGCCTTGGGGGCTTACCTCATTAGTACGGTGGCGTGGCTGTGGCCGGCCTTGGGCTGGGCGTGTTTCTTTGATGAACCGGTGATGATCCTTGGCTTTATTTTGCTGGGGCGATCGCTGGAGCAACGGGTACGTCAACAGGCACAACGGGACTTGCGATCGCTCCTTGCGCTTCAGCCACAACAGGCGCTATGGCAACCCAGTTTGACTGCTAGCGATCGCTGGCCCATTCCCGTCAGTCGTATCCAAGTCGGGGACTGGCTGTGGGTAGATGCTGGAGAACCCTTTCCTGCCGATGGCACGATTGTGACCGGGGAAACCCTGGTGGATGAATCCATGCTCACAGGGGAATCTTTACCGGTGGCCAAGGGGGTGGGGGCATCCGTTCTGGCGGGCAGTCGCAATGTTGGTGCTGCGGTCACCCTACGGGTGGAACGCTGTGGTCGTGCCTCATTTTTGGGGCAGATTCTAGACCTCGTGGTGCAGGCACAAAATCGCAAAGCACCGGTGCAGCAAATGGCGGATGTGGTGGCCGGCTATTTTGGCTATGGGGTGCTAGCCTTGGCAGCAGCAACGGCTCTGTTTTGGAGCGCGATCGCCCCCCATTTCTTCCCAGAAATGACCAATAGCACACCCCTATTGCCCTTAAAGCTAGCCTTGAGTGTTCTGGTGATTGCCTGTCCCTGTGCCCTTGGCCTTGCCACCCCGATCGCGCTGCTTGTGGGCACCAGTCACGCCGCTGCCAAAGGCTTAATTATTCGAGGCGGTGATGTTCTTGAGCACAGTCAGCAGTTGGACACGATTGTGTTTGATAAGACGGGCACACTGACGACCGGTGAACTGGCAGTGGCCGAGATCAACCTCTATGGTCATTACTTTTCAGAGGAAGTGCTGTATCTGCTAGCCAGTTTAGAGCGCGAGAGTCGCCATCCCCTTGCAGTGGCGATTCAGAAGGCGTGGGCTGCGACCGGCCAGACAACAGAGCTAGCAACGGTGACAGAGGTGGAAACTGCCCTCGGACTGGGGATCAGCGGTTGGATTGAGGGGCATTACTATCAGGCAGGTCGCCTCAGTTGGCTGCGTGATCAGGGGGTTGACTGTCCTTCCCTAGAAGTGGAAACCCATGTGGCCTTGGCCTGCGATCGCCAGTTGATTGCCGTTGTGACCTTTCGCGATCGCCTGCGCCCAGAGGCAGTGAGCACCGTTCAAGCCCTGCAAGCCCAAGGCTATGCGATCCATGTGCTGACGGGAGACACGGCCAAAGCCGCACAGCAACTCCTAGAACCTCTTGGCCTACCGCCAACGCATCTGCACACCGATCTTCAGCCGCAACAAAAGCTCGCCCTCATTGAAGGTTGGCAAGCCCAAGGCAAAACCGTGGCCATGGTCGGGGATGGCATGAATGATGCGCCAGCTCTAACGGCAGCTCAGGTGGGGATTAGCCTTGGTACGGGTACAGAGGTGGCCATTGAAGCAGCGGATATTATCCTCACCCGCAATCATCTAGAGGATGTGCTCGCTGTGCTGAGCCTTAGCCGCGCCACCTTCCGCAAAATTCAGCAGAATCTTCTTTGGGCAGTGGCCTACAATATCGTCGGTTTACCCCTTGCAGCCGGTGTTGGATTACCCCTATGGGGCCTCAGTCTCACCCCCGGAATTGCTGCCGCTTGTATGGCCGTGAGTTCGATTGCCGTTGTCCTGAATTCCCTAAGCCTCAGTCGAGCAAACTAGCTCGCGAATCTGTTGGGCATTGGCGCGGGTCAGCCGTTTCTTGTGGGGCAGGACAACCACCGCTGGCCCCCGTTTGCATTCCCCCATACAGCCCGTCGCCTTCAGGGCAATGGGGAGCTGTTGTGCCTCTAGCTCTTGCCACAGTTCCTTGGCACCCCGCCGACAGCAGGAGGATTTTTGACAAATGAGCACCTTACAGGGCTGAGAACGCTTTGCCGCTGAGGGTTGAGCCGTTGCTAAAAATTCTAAATGACTGGCCTTGTATTGCTTGACCCAGCCATCGTACTTATCGCTGATCGTTCCTTCTAGCCGCAGGCGATCGCCCACCGTGGGAACTTGCTGTAACTCACGGCGCAGGGACTTTTCTAGCTTAATCCAGACCGTTCCTGTGGCGGTTTTTAGAATCACGACTTTGGGTCGCCCCTTCTTATAAAAGACTTCTTCGACAGTGCCCTCAAGGCAAAATGTCGGCAAATCAATAACACCCAGACCCATGAATGTCAGACCTTGTTAGAAATTTTTCTCAACAAATTGAGTCTAGCATACAAGGGACGGTCTTGGGGGCATCCCAGATCGTTGTGAGATTCATCTGTGGAAAAATAATCTTAGCTGGAGAGAATCCGCTCCCACTCTGCCAGTAGGTTATCAATACTAGCGTCCGTCGGGTTACTCTCAAGGTGGGTGCCCACTTCCTCAACGCTATTGGGAAAGAGTTCTTCGAGAGTGGGTTGAACGGTGGGGGATTCCTCTGAAGCGAGATCGGGCATTAAGTAAATTTGGCGAATATCCGGCGGCAGATACTCCGCGATGCGTACTAGCCCCTCTTCTAAATGCTGGTTGAGTTCCTCAAGGCTGTAGGTTTCTCCTTGAACTTCTAGGTAGGCACGCAGGCGCTCAAGGCTCCAGTGAAAGGTCTGGGTGGTCACCAGCACCAAGCGGCTAAGGGGATTGAGGTAGGCAAGGCTGGCTTCCAAGTAACACCAGAGCGGAGGTGGCGCATCCTGCAGGACATAGGTAATGTGCTCAATGCCGGGGAGTTCCTCTTGAATCAGGGTAGCGGTGCGGTTGACAATCCAATTGCGCAGGGAGCGAGCTTCCTCGTCACCCACTTTCACGCCCTCAGGGGTAAACTCCACAAGGTCAAAGCTGAAAAATAACCCGTGCCACACCTTGGCAAAAAGATAGTCCACCTGTACTGGCGATCGCCCGTGGTGTTGCAGCACACTATAGACAAGAGCGGCATAGCGACAATAAAGGGCAACAAAGTAGCAGCCGCGATCGCGCTCCTCCTGAAAGGCCTTGATCAGTGCTTCATCAGACCAAGTGAGTAGCGGCTGAATTAAAGGATGTTGCCGCTCCGCCATCATCGGAAAGGAAAGTGCCTTGACCATCTCACTGCCACTGAACTAGACGAACTGTCCTACGCCTTTGCCGATTGGCCTATGCAGAATTCATCGTTGCCTTAGCCTTGGGTGCGATCGCGAAACAGGGGCAGGTAATCGCGGCTCTCTGTTCCCAGCCACCGATCCCAAAAGGTGAAATAGAGGCCATAGTTACAGCGAAATTGACTGTGGTGCAAACTGTGGTGGGTGGCGCCAATCAACCACTGCCCCAACCAATGCTCGGCAAAGCCACGGGGATAAATCTCTAAATTCAAATGGTTAATCACACTGGAGACCGTCATCAGGCTGAGCTGAATCACGATCGCGTAGGGGTGCAGCGGCACAAGCACAATAATCAGCGGCAGGAAAATGGCCTGTAGGAACGCTTCCCACGGGTGAAATGAAAAGGCCGTCCAAGGCGAGGCCACAATGCTATGGTGATGCACCCGATGGACACGGCGATAAATTTTCGGTTGGTGCATCCAGCGATGGAGCCAATAGTAATAGGTTTCGTGAAGCAGCAGCACAAGGCCAATACTCAAGGGAAAGTAAATGTAGTCCCAAAGGGAATTTAACTCTAGATAAACGGCTGTCCAGCCCCGCTGCCACATCACTGCGGCGATCGCCCCCGCCAACGCAAAAATAGCCGCTGTCACCAACGACCAGCCAAACTCCTGCCAAAACTGCCCCCGCTGGTAGGGGCGCAAATTGACCCGCCGTTTCCTCAGGGGCGTCCAGCGAGCCACCACATATACAAGCGAAAAAAAGCCGGCCACCAGCACGAGGCGGCTGACCACCATCAAAAACATGACCCCAACCATAATGCCAAAGAGGCGGGGGTCACTGAGGTTGTAGGGAATCATGCAAACAAGTGCTAAATGCGTCCCCTAGACCCAGCCCAACCAGTGGAGCAAGCCCTCTCCTGTCCAATATTCCCATAACAAAAGCGCCACAAGACCAACCATAGCAGCACGACCATTGATCCGCTCAGCAAAAGTATTAAAGCCGTACTTGGGGGTTTCCAGTTTTGGGGTGCGGCTTGGCTCCGTGGGAGTGGCCATGGATTACTCCTGCTCGTCTTCGTTTTCTTCTTCAGCTTCAGGGAAGTAGAAGCCTTGGGCGCGCTCGGTCAAAATAGACTTGCCAATGGAAAGGGCACGTTGCGCTTGAAGGGCAGCTTGGCGCTTCCAGACCGCACGGCGCATACTGCGCTTGGACTTCGAGGTTTTTTTCTTGGGGCAGGCCATGATGATCCCTAGGACTAACTTTCGCAATCTACTAGTATATCCCAAACGCTTCCCTAGGGCAACCACCAATCCCCCCTATGGAGGGCAATGTTCCTCATTTTTGCCCAAAAAACTATCACAGAGGGACACCACCCTTGTAATATCAGTAAGGGAATACTGAACCACCCCATCAGGGGATGTCCACTTCTACGAGCAAAGGGAATCGTCAGCTATGAGCAGTAAGCCAGACCGTGTGGTTCTCATCGGCGTTGCTGGAGACTCCGGCTGTGGTAAATCAACGTTTTTGCGCCGACTGGCCGATCTGTTTGGCGAAGAGTTTATGACTGTGATTTGCTTGGATGACTATCACAGTCTGGATCGCAAGCAGCGGAAAGAAACGGGGATTACGGCTCTTGATCCCCGCGCCAACAACTTTGATCTGATGTATGAGCAGATCAAGGCTCTCAAAAATGGCGAATCAATCATGAAACCCATCTACAACCACGAAACGGGGACGATTGATCCGCCAGAGAGGGTTGATCCCAACCACGTGATTGTGATTGAAGGGCTGCATCCCCTTTACGATGAACGGGTGCGATCGCTGATTGACTTTAGTGTCTATCTCGACATCAGCGACGATGTAAAAATTGCTTGGAAGATCAAGCGCGACATGGCCGAGCGGGGTCACAGCTACGAAGACGTGATTGCCTCGATCAATGCCCGTCGCCCCGACTTCATGGCCTATATCGATCCCCAAAAGCAGTACGCTGACGTGGTCTTGCAAATTCTGCCGACCCAGTTGGTCAAAGAGGAAAAAGTCGGCAATATCCTGCGGGTACGGATGCTGCAACGGGAAGGCATCCCCGGCTTTGAGCCAGTCTATCTTTTTGATGAAGGCTCCACGATTACTTGGATTCCCTGCGGTCGTAAGCTCACCTGCTCTTATCCGGGCATCCGCCTCAGCTACGGGCCTGATGAATACTATGGTCACCCCGTTTCGGTGTTAGAAGTGGACGGTCGCTTTGAAAAACTCGATGAACTGATCTACATCGAAAGTCACCTGAGCAATACCTCCACCAAGCACTATGGTGAAATGACGGAACTGCTGCTGAAGCACCGTGACTATCCAGGTTCCGATAATGGTTCGGGTCTGTTCCAAGTGCTGACGGGGCTGAAAATGCGGGCGACCTATGAGCGCTTGACCTCGCGGGATGTGGCCACTGTCACCAACCGCTAATTTGGCCTGCCACATTGAGGGCACTGATGCAACCGCACCATCGATCGCTATGGTCATCGTTTTTGGTCTTTATCCTCTGCTGGTGGGTTCTAACCTGTGGCCAGCCAGCCTTCGCTGCCGATAGCGATGACCTGATCTTTGTCCCCCGCCAAGCCCAGAGTGTCCTCAAGCTCAATCAACGTCCCAGTAGCGATCCGCTGCGCTTTTTTTGGGAGCGTTTTTGGACATCCCAACTGGCTGATTGGGGCTGGTCGTGGTCTGAGGTCAGTACTTGGGTAGGAGAGGGGGTGACGGTTGCCCAGTTCCCCTGTTCTGAAGTGTGTCCATCCCCGCGGCAGTTGTGGATTCTGCCCCTGAAGCGCCCAGACGCAGCAACCGCTTTCTTAGAGACCTACTGGCAGAGCCATCCTTTTGAGGCGCAAGTCTATCAAAATATCCCCCTCCAAGTGGGTAAGGACTTGGTGACGGCACGGCTGGGCGATCGCCTGCTCCTCGCTGCCGATGTGGAGACCATGATCGCTAGCTTGGGGTCAGCGGTGATTGGGGATGGCAATCTGGCGGGTTTGAGCTTTTATCAAGCGGCGCGACCTCAATTAGACGCTCAACCTACGGCCCTCTACTATGCCAACCTGCAATCCCTAAGTCGTGAGGATCGCGAACTGGCACCCACCTACGATCGCCTGCTGTTGGCTGTGAAGGCGCAAAACAACGAGCTGCATCTGGAAACGCTGCTGCACCGCACCAGTGATCCGACATTGGCGGCTGATCCCCTTGACCTTGAGTTCCTCCGTGCCCAAGAACCGATGCCGACGGTGGTGGTTGCGGGTTCCCACTTGCCAGAGGGCTATAGCCAACTCACCAAGGCTTTGGCAGACTACCCCTTTGGCAGAACGCCCCAAGGGGATGAGATTGCCAGCCAACTGCTGCGGGATTTGACGGCAGAGATACCGCTGGACGTGACGAGGCAAATTTTTCCCTTGGCCAGCGATCGCTTTAGCCTTGCCCTTTGGCGCCAAGGCGATGAACAGTGGCAATGGTGGTGGCAGACGCGCAATACCCCAGAGGCGGCAACTGTGCTGCAACAATTGGATGATCTTGCCCGGGCCAATGGCTATGAGGTGAATCGCTTGGTCTTGAATAAAGAACCCGTCACTGCTTGGGTGAAATTAATTCTTGACCCGCAGACCAGTGAAGGCTTGGTCTCTGATGTGGCCGCGGCCTATGAGCAACGGGGCGATCGCCTGATCTTGGCATCCTCCCTATCGGTACTGTCCCCTAGCCAGCATAAAAACGTGTCTTGGCTGCCGGAGAACCTCCTGCGACAGCGGCAAGGGATTCGTGGGCTGGTCTATGCCCGTTGGCCACAGCTATTTGCTCCCTTGAGCCAGCGTTGGCCGCTACTTCAGTATCTCAATGGCATTAGTGCTGGTTGGTTGGAACGTCTACAAAGCATGACTTTGGTGAATTATGGCGTGCGCGATCGCTTGCAACACCTAGAACTGATTCTCAGCAGCAAAAAAGATTAGAACTGTTAATAAATCCTTAATACGCCTGTTATCAATTGTTGTACTGCCCTAGCTCAGGATTGGGTAAAGTAGGGAGTATTATGTTTGCAGACTGGGGTAAATATGACATCAGTCCTCGATGCGACCAATCGCGATCGCTTGATTGAAAGTGAAAGTTTAGCAGCTCGCACCCTACAGGCACGTTTGCGACTGGTGGAAGAGGTTTTGGTAGATGTCTTGGCGGCAGAATCGGGTCAAGAATTAGTTGATCTACTGCGGCGCTTGGGTGCCCTCTCTTCGCCGGAAGGTCATGCCCTCCATGCCCCAGAGGGAGAACTCCTGAAGGTCATTGAGTCCCTAGAACTGAATCAAGCGATTCGCGCTGCCCGTGCCTTTAACCTGTACTTTCAAATTATCAACATTGTTGAGCAGCACTACGAGCAACAATATAATCGCGAACGAGCTGCCCAAGAGGGATTGCAACGCCGCAGTGTCATGAGTGAACCGATTTCCGGTGTCAGTGGTGAAGGCTTTCCCTTACCCCATAATGCTGCCAATGCAACGGACGTGCGCAGTGGGCCGAGTGAACGCCTAGAGCATAGTCTCTACGAAGCCATTCCCGCCACTCAGCAGTATGGTTCTTTTGCTTGGCTTTTTCCGTGGCTGCATACACTGAATGTACCGCCGCGCCATATTCAAAAGCTGCTGGATCAACTCGACATTAAGCTGGTTTTTACCGCTCACCCGACGGAAATTGTGCGGCAAACGATTCGCGATAAGCAGCGGCGGGTTGCCCGCTTACTCGAGCAACTGGATGTGCTAGAGGGGGCTTCTCCGCACCTGACAGACTGGAATGTCCAAACCCTGCGGGCACAACTGATGGAAGAAATTCGCCTCTGGTGGCGCACCGATGAATTGCACCAATTTAAGCCCGAAGTGCTCGATGAGGTGGAATACACGCTCCACTACTTCAAAGAGGTCATTTTTGCCGTCATTCCCAAGCTCTATCGCCGCCTTGAGCAATCGCTCCATGAAACATTTCCCTATTTGCAGCCCCCGCGGCACAATTTCTGTCGCTTTGGCTCTTGGGTGGGGGGCGATCGCGATGGTAATCCCTACGTGACACCGGAAGTGACGTGGCAAACCGCCTGCTATCAGCGCAACTTAGTTCTTGAGGAGTACATTAAATCCGTTGAGCGGTTGATTAATCTGCTGAGCTTGTCCCTGCACTGGTGTGATGTGCTGCCGGATTTACTGGATTCCCTTGAGCAGGATCAACGGCAACTCCCTAGCGTCTATGACCAGTATGCGGTGCGCTATCGGCAGGAACCCTACCGTCTGAAACTCACCTATGTGCTCAAACGGTTGCAAAATACCCGCGATCGCAACCGAGCGCTGCAAACCTACTGCATTCGCCGCCATGATGCGGAAGAGCTAAATAATGGACAGTTTTACCGCCACGGTCAAGAATTCTTGGCAGAGCTGCTGCTGATTCAGCGTAACCTGAAGGAAACGGGACTGGCCTGCCGCGAACTGGATGATTTGATTTGCCAAGTGGAGGTTTTTGGCTTTAATTTGGCAGCCTTGGATATTCGCCAAGAAAGCACCTGTCACGCTGAGGCGCTTAATGAAATTACCGCCTATTTGGGCATTCTCCCCTGTCCCTATACGGAATTGTCGGAAACGGAGCGCACTCGCTGGCTCCTCAGTGAACTTTCCACCCGTCGCCCCTTGATTCCGGGGGAACTCCCCTTTAGCGATCGCACCAATGAAATCATTGAAACGTTCCGTATGGTGCGACAACTCCAACAAGAGTTTGGCACGGATTTGTGCAATACCTACATCATCAGCATGAGCCACGAGGTCAGTGATCTCTTGGAGGTGCTGCTCTTTGCCAAGGAGGCTGGACTGTTTGATCCCGCCACAGGCACCAGTACCCTACAGGCGATTCCCCTCTTTGAGACGGTTGAAGACCTCAAACACGCCCCCGCAGTGCTGACGGAACTCTTTTCTTTGCCCTTTTGCCATAGCTATTTGGGCAGCCACAGTACCCCCTTTCTGCAAGAGGTGATGCTGGGCTATTCCGACAGCAACAAAGATTCGGGCTTCCTCAGTAGCAACTGGGAAATTTATAAGGCACAACAACGGCTCCAAAAAATTGCTGAAAACTTTGGCTTCCAACTGCGGATTTTCCACGGCCGGGGTGGCTCTGTGGGACGGGGGGGTGGGCCTGCCTACGCAGCCATTTTGGCACAGCCAGAGCAAACGATCAAAGGACGAATCAAGATTACTGAGCAGGGCGAGGTGTTGGCCTCTAAATACTCATTGCCGGAATTGGCGCTCTTTAACCTCGAAACAGTGGCCACAGCCGTGATTCAGGCGAGTTTGCTGCGCAGTAGTATTGATGAAATTGAGCCTTGGCACGAGATTATGGAGGAGCTGGCCACGCGATCGCGCCAATGCTATCGCCATCTCATCTATGAGCAGCCAGAATTCATTGAATTCTTTAACGAAGTTACTCCGATTCAAGAAATTAGCCAACTGCAAATTAGCTCCCGACCCACGCGGCGGGGAGGTAAGAAAACCCTTGAGAGTTTGCGGGCAATTCCTTGGGTCTTTAGTTGGACGCAAACCCGTTTCCTGCTGCCGGCTTGGTATGGTGTGGGCACTGCCCTGAAGGAATTCCTTGAGGAAAAACCCGCTGAGCATCTCTCCCTGTTGCGCTACTTTTACTACAAATGGCCCTTCTTCCGCATGGTGATCTCCAAAGTTGAGATGACCCTTGCCAAAGTGGATCTAGAGATTGCCCGCTACTATGTCCAAGAACTCAGCCAACCCCAAAACCGTGAAGCCTTTTTCCGCCTCTACGATCAGATTGCTCAGGAACATCGCCTGACCACGGAACTGGTGCTCACGATTACTGGCCATGAGCGGCTACTCGATGGGGATCCGGCGCTCCAGCGATCGGTGCAACTGCGCAATCGCACCATTGTTCCCTTGGGGTTCCTGCAAGTATCTCTCCTGAAACGGCTACGCCAGCACAACAGCCAAACCACCTCTGGGGCGATTCTCCGCTCCCGCTATGGCCGGGGTGAGTTGCTGCGGGGCGCTCTCTTGACGATCAATGGTGTGGCGGCAGGTATGCGCAATACGGGCTAAACAATCATGAACCCGACGACCCGCACATTAACACCATCCCCGCTGCACTTCCGCATTGAGGACTATCACCGTTTAGCTGAACTCGGCTTTTTGGGCGAGGATGATCCCATCGAATTAGTGCGGGGGGAACTGATTAAGATGGCGGCTAAGGGGACAGCCCACGAAACCTGTATTACCCGACTCCTGCGGGTCTTAATGCCAATGGTGGGTGAGCGGGCAACCTTACGCTGTCAATCGCCGATTGTAATTGCAGATCACAGTGAACCTGAGCCAGACATTACCCTTGTCGACAATCGGGAGGATGATTACGCCACGGCGCATCCGACAGCAGCGGCAGTGCAATTGCTAATTGAGGTGGCGGACTCTTCCCTAGAGTACGATCGCACTGTGAAATTGATGCTCTATGCCGAGGCAGGGATTCCCCACTACTGGCTTTTTAACTTGGTGGATCGCACTCTCGAAGCCTATAGTGAACCAGCGCAAATTACACCGACAACCTTTGGGTATTTGAATCGGCGAATTGTGCCCGCGACGGGAGCGATCGCTCTGCCGATCACTGAACAACAGCTCCCCTTGAGTCGTATTTTCCCCTAGACTTCTGCAAAAACCTTAACAGTCGCTGTTTTGGGAAAGACCCTTGATATAATCGCAACGATTCTCTTATTGACGACGCTATGAGCCACTGGCAACGGATTACGGGTGGTGTGACTGCCGCCAAAGGCTATCGAGCTGCGGGCATTGCGGCAGGACTCAAAGCTTCAGGGGCACTGGATTTGGCCTTGATTGTTTCCGATGTGCCGGCGATCGCCGCTGGGGTATTTACGACGAACCACATGTGTGCGGCACCTGTCACCTACTGTCGTCAGCGGTTACAAACGAAGGGAGCGGCGCAGGCGATTTTGTGTAATTCGGGTCAGGCCAATGCGGCTACGGGAGAACAGGGCTGGCAGGCGGTTTTAGCCCAAGCGGATATGGTGGCAACGGCCTTGGGGGTGAGTCCAGAGATGGTGCTCGTGGCTTCGACGGGGGTCATTGGTCAACCCATTCCCCTTGAAAAGATGCGCCAAGCGCTGCCAACGCTAACGGCAAACTTGAGTGATGGCGGTGGAGAGGCGGCTGCCCGAGCCATTCTAACCACAGACTTGGTGCCCAAGCAAATTGCCCTCGAAGCCGAGTGGGAGGGGCAGCCCATTCGCATTGGTGGCATGGCCAAGGGGTCAGGGATGATTCACCCGAATATGGCAACGATGCTGGCCTTTATTACCTGCGATGCTGCTGTGTCGCCCCATCTGTGGCAGGAGATGCTCCAACGCGCCTGCGATCGCTCCTTCAATCAAATTACCGTTGATGGTGATACCAGCACCAATGACAGTGTGATTGCTTTGGCCAATGGACAATCGCGTACCCCTGCGATTACGGAGCCGGGCGCAGCGGCCAGCCGCCTTGAGGAAATGTTAACGGCGGTCTGTGTCCATTTAGCGAAGGCGATCGCCCGTGATGGCGAGGGGGCGACCTGTCTCATTGAAGTTCAGGTGAGTGGTGCTAGTGATGATGCCGCTGCCCGTCAAGTGGCCAGAACCATTGCGGGTTCAATGCTCGTCAAATCAGCCATCTATGGACGGGATCCCAACTGGGGACGCATTGCCGCCGCTGCTGGCCGCGCTGGGGTGCCCTTTGATGCCAGTAATCTGGCCATTTCCCTTGGGGGGATTGCCATGATGCGCCACGGTCAACCCTTACCCTTCGATCGCGCCGCTGCCAATGCCTACTTAGTCAATCAAGCCGCCGCTAGTAGCGATCCCAGTGGCCAGCAGTCCCTCGACCATCCGGTGGTGATTGAAGTCAGTATTGGTCATGGCAGTGGTCGAGGTGTCGCTTGGGGCTGTGATCTCAGCTATGATTACGTTAAAATTAATGCCGAGTACACCACCTAGTCCTACAGCTGGGCAACGAACACAGGGGTGTCCCCACGCCGCCGGCCTTAATGAAAATTTTAATTGTTGAAGACGATCAAACCATCGCCAACTTGATTGCCGAATCCCTGGCCCATCAGCGCTACACCCCTGAAGTGGTACATGATGCCGAATCAGCTCTTGAGTATTTAGAGGCCACTGCCTTTGACCTACTGATTTTAGATCTAGGCTTACCGCGCATGGACGGCCTAAGACTGTGCCAAATCCTTCGCCAGAGAGCCTACCAGCTGCCTATTTTGATCCTAACGGCTCGAGACACCAGTACTGACAAAGTCATGGGTCTTGATGCCGGCGCCGATGACTACCTAGTCAAGCCCTTTGATCTGGCCGAACTGTTGGCTAGGGTGCGTGCCCTACTGAGGCGTCAGTCGCTACCATTTTCCTCTGTCCTTAGGTGGGGCGCCCTCACCCTATATCTAGACAAAGCCAAAGTCACCTATAACAACCAAGAGCTCCAGCTGACCCCCAAAGAGTATGCCATTTTGGAGGTGTTGTTGCGTAACGGCAGTCGCATCCTTAGCCGCTCAGCAATTATCGATCATGCGTGGTCATTGGAGGAAGTGCCAGGGGAAGAAGCCGTTAAAGTACACTTAAAGAGACTGCGGCACAAACTGAACGCAGGCGGGGCTCCTCCTAATTTTATTGAAACTGTCTATGGTTTTGGCTATCGGCTTAATCCCAACTTTGAATCGCCGAGTTAGCAATCTGCGGCATCGCCTATTTTTTATATACTTTTTGGTGATTACTGGAATTTTATCTATCTCTTCATTCTCAATTTACTCTCTGATTGTTTATCACCGCTACAATCAACTCGACGATCATCTAAAAGAAGTAGGCACCCAGTCTGCAAGTATCTTAGAAATCCTGCAGCACGAGTATGAAGAGTTAAAGAAAGAACCAAAATACAAAGGGTATGTTCCTAAAAATGTTTCAGGAGACTTGCAACCAATTACAGTTTCTCAATTAATGGGCAAGTATTATTTTGAGTCTGTCTATGAAGTCATGACAAACTTCCCCAGTCATTTTTCTCAGAGTGTTCAATGGTATGACAAGGATAGGAAATTAATTGTTTATGAAGGCAGAAGGATGGATCAAGTGAGTATACCCAATCATCTTTCTGACGCTGGAACAATTGTCAAAGAAGATCAATATCGCTATTTCTTTCTGCCGGTATATGCCAGAGCAAACAAAATGGAGCCTCATCGCCAAGCCATTGGCTATGTCTGTGTCATAGAATCAACCACTGAGTTAGATCGGGAGCTAGAATACTTAAAATCTATCTTTCTATTGAATATCCTCGGCATTAGTATGATTACGCTTTTGGCAGCATTTTGGTTAACTAATCAAAGTCTTCAACCGATTCTCATTTCACTCAATCAATTAAAACAATTCACTGCAGATGCCTCCCATCAATTGCGACATCCCCTAACGGCAATTCAATCTTCGATTTCCTTGCTAGAGCAATACTCCAAGAATCTTGAACCATCCCAATCAAATAAATTCAAAGTAATTTTATCCGCCTGTTACCAGATGAATACCTTGATCAATCAGCTATTGCTCCTAGCGCGTATGGATCATCATAAACTTGATCAGAGTCAATGGGTCAATGTTGACTTGGATGAGCTATTGGAGTCACTCGTTGAGCTACAGTACGATCGCGCTAAGAAAAAACAGATTCATCTGACTTATCACTGTGATACCAATGTCTATGTCTATGGCAATCCTGAACAAATTTACGAGATTTTTAGCAATCTTTTGGATAATGCGCTTCACTATACCCCTAGCCATGGGGCTGTAACCATTAACCTCAAAAAAAGGGGGGCGTTTGCGATTGTTGAGGTTCAGGATACTGGCATCGGTATTCCTCCCGAAGACATCTGCCGAGTGTTTAATCGCTTTTGGCGTTCTCAGGAGGCACAGTTGTACCATGCCCAAGGCTCAGGGCTAGGTTTAGCAGTGGTGAAGGCGCTTGTTGAGCACTATGGGGGCACGGTAGATGTCCAGAGTCAGCGGCATCAGGGAACCACCTTTACAGTCAAGCTCCCCGCCCGCTCCTAAGTACAGCAACCTTCCCTAGATTGTTACTTTTCTTGAGCACAATCATGGGGTAAAAGCCCATTGAACAAGGAGCAACCTATGAATAGTTACGGTTCAAAAGCCCTCTGCCTATTTGTCTCCCTAGGCTTGGCAAGCACAATGGCGAGTTGCAGCAATCCCAGTGCCGGTACTGAAGAGGGAGGGGTGTCCTATGAGTTCCCAGCGCCGGCTGCCAGTGCTTCTGCTGTCGCTGCTACGAAAAACCGAACCATTGGCTCCAGCATTTACCTGATGGCCGAAGGAGGTGAATGGGGCGAAGGCGAGGAAGGTGAAGGGGGTCGTTATCGACGCCGACGCTGGTGGTCCTATTCCCATTCGTAAAGTTAAAGCAGGAAGAAGGAATCTACAGCCTTCAGGCCGGGGAGGAGGTCAACCTTGTTTTTCCTCCCCCCAAGTTGCTGTCTTTATGGGTCAGCCCCTAGGAAAGCGAGCCAATGCTACTGCAAGTCCATCAAGTCTTAACCTCTGAAGAACTGCATCGCCTAAATGCCATCCTTGAGGCAGGGGTCTTTGTAGATGGCAAATTGACTGCCGGGCTCTATGCAAGAACGGTTAAAGACAATCAACAATTGGCGCAAGACAGTGAGGCGTATGCGCTGGCTTCAGGAATCGTGCTTGCAGCCTTAACAAGAAATCATCTCTTCCAAGCCTATGTACAACCTAAGGTCATCCGTCCCATCCTTTTTAGCCGCTACGAACCCGGCATGGTCTATGGCACCCATATGGATAATGCCCTAATGGGTAGCGGTGAGCAGTTGAGTCGCTCTGATGTGTCCCTCACCCTCTTTCTGAGTGATCCTTGTACCTATGAAGGGGGAGCCTTGGTTCTCGATACCAGTTTGGGCGAACAGTCCTTTAGGTTGCCTGCGGGCTCAATGATTGCGTATCCAGCCATCTTTTTGCATCGAGTGGAACCAGTGAGTCAGGGTGTTCGCCTTGTAGCAGTCACATGGGTGCAAAGTTTAATTCGCGATCCCTTGGAGCGAGAACTGCTGTTTGAACTGGATACTGTTCGCCGCAGCATTTTTGAAAAACAGGGGAAAACCATTGAGTTTGACCTGCTCTGCAAGGTGCACGCCAATTTACTGCGCAAATGGGCGGATGTTTAAGCCAAGGTATTCCTTTCAGTCATCTACTGAGTTGAATGGAGACGGGCGAGAATGAAAATACGTCAACTGCATCGTCAAGTCGCGATCGCGCTGTGGCTGCCCTTGGGGTTAACGATGTGGACAGGCTTGGCCTATCGGTTGGGTCGCAGTTGGTTAGGACTATCCAAAGACTTTGGCAAATTGATGATGACAATCCATACGGGCGCCTTTTTGGGGGAGTCCTTCAGTTTGCTCTATGTGCTCTGCTTGGGCTTAGGGGTGGTCGTACTGACCGTCAGTGGTTTTAGGTTAATCAATCCCAGACGACTCAAGCAGTACCACCGGCTGGCTCAGCCAAGTAGCACCCTGAGACTCATCCATCAGTATGGAGCTATTGTTGTCTTGCTGCCGCTTTTGGTGAGTGCCATCACAGGAGTTGCTTACCACTTGAGTCAACAGTGGCTGCATTTGCCAAAACAGCAGCTGGCTGTCTTACTCCAGATCCATGAAGGAGCCTATTTGGGTGTTGCCTTCAAGCCTCTCTACATCTTGGCGCTCAGTGGCGTCTTGCTCCTGATGTTTTTAACGGGCTGGAAAATGCGCGGTAAGCGCTTCGGGTGATCTCGCCAGCAGCACCGCCTAGATGGTGGGGATCGCTTACTCAGATTCCTAAGAACCTTCTGCCCTTGGTTGGCCTCTTGACCATAGCTGCTTCAGTACAAGGGAGCTTTGATTGCCAACTACGACGACTCCATTGAGGGCACAATCGGTGCTGAACAGAGGCTCGAAATTTTTGGACGATCAACAGCGAGTCTTCTAAAACAGGTTTCCAATTGAAATAAATTTGCAATAATAAATAGGGGAGCACGACAGTGTTCACAGGCTCCCCAATCCTGCCGATCGCCCCAGAACATCCTAGGAGAACGCCAGCAAAAATTTACGAGGATGTTATCGATGGCAACAATTGGCTTATTTTATGGAACCCAAACTGGCAACACCCAGATGATTGCAGAGAAAATCCAGTCCGCCTTTGCCAATGCTGCGGTGGTAGAACTGCATGATATTGCATCAGCGAGTCCCTCTGACTTTGAGGCCTACGATCGTCTGATTATCGGCTGTCCAACGTGGAATGTGGGCGAACTTCAAGCCGACTGGGAGGGCTTTTACGAGGAGCTAGACAGCATTGATTTCACTGGCAAAAAAGTGGCCTACTTTGGCGCAGGAGATCAAGTGGGCTATGCTGACAACTTTGGCGATGCCATTGGTATTCTTGAGGCAAAAATCAGTGAACGGGGTGGTGAGACGGTAGGATACTGGTCGATGGCGGGGTATGAATTCAATGCCTCCCAAGCGCTGCGGGGAGATCGGTTTGTGGGTCTACTCATTGATGAAGACAACCAGTCCGATCTTACGGATCAACGCGTTCAGCAGTGGGTCGCACAACTCAAGCAAGAGTTTGGTCTCTAGATGGTTTTGGGGCAACTCAGTGAATGCAGGGTTGCCTCTCTTTTGAATTTTGATAATAGTAATCATTCCGTTTTTGGGTATGGGAATGATGTCCGTCCCCCTCTACACGCCTATTGATCCAGCCACAACTGCGGCGAAAGCCTACCCAGCTTTTGAGCTAGGCCGCAACGCATCCCTCGTGCTGCGGGAGCGTGTTTGGCTGATTCAAACAGGGATTATTGAGATCAACCTCGTCGACAGCGACGGCAACCTCTGTTTTATTGGGTTAGGGACGGCGGGAATGGCCGTTTGTGGCTCCCCTGATCTTTGCTATGAAATACAGGCGCTGAGCCCAAGTCGCCTCCTCTCATTTACGGCCGCTGAGGTACACGCATCTGCCCACTTACCACGCCTCATTTGCGAGGGGCAACAGTATCGGCAGTACTACAGTGATCTGTTACTGAAGGCCGGTCATTATCCCACTGCTGTGCAGCGATTGTATGAAGTTTTAGTGGTTTTGGGGCAAATGATTGGCGTCAGCACCCCTGCGGGTGTTCGCCTCCCTGTGCGGTTCACCCATGCCCAACTGTCCCGCTACACAGGCATTACTCGGGTGACCGTAACCCGCTTGCTCCACCAACTCCGTCAGCAACAGCGGCTCTGGTGGGGGCGCGATCGCCACCTAATTCTTCTTGGCCAAGATTCATGCTGCCCAAAGAACAGGGGTTAGTGTAGCTTAGCCAAGAGCGCTTCTTCAATTTCCTGCCGCAGGGGGTCTGGCTCAATCTCCACCAGTTGCTCAAGGGCAAAGGCCTTCACCAGTAAATCCCGCGCTTGGCGCTCATCAAGGCCACGACTGCGCAGATAGAAGATATCCTCTGCCGCCAGTTGACTGACAGTGGCACCGTGGGAGCACTTGACGTTATCAGCCACAATTTCTAGTTGGGGCTTGGTATCCACGCGGGCTTTGTCCGAAAGCAGCAGGGTGCGGTTCAGTTGACTGGCATCGGTTAGTTGGGCAACCTGTGGCACAACAATACGACCATTAAAAATACCGTGGGCGCGATCGCCAAGAATGCACTTGTGAATCTGTTCACTGCCGCTATGGGGAGCATTAAAGAACACTGCCGAGTGGGTGTCCATAATTTGGCTATCCATGGCGATCGCCAGTCCCTTCAGGATTGTCTGGCTGCCACTGCCTTGGATCTGCACCTGCCAATTGTGGCGGCTCAAGCATCCCCCCAAATCAACGGCGTGCCCCTCGTAGTCACTGTCTTGGGCTTGGCACACCGCTGTACAGCCAATGTGAATCGCCGTTGGTGATTGGTGTTGAATCCGCACATGGCGCAGGCGGGCACTGGCTCCTAGGGAGAGTTCCGTGACACTGTTGGTGAACTGTTGATCGCCCGTGAGGGACAAAAAGCGTTCAATCAGGGTAGCTTGACCGTGGGCAGCAACTTGAACTGTCAGACGCGGTGACACCACGCTCTGCTGCTGCCGACTACTGACACAGAACACCTCCACCGGTTCAGGGAGAGTCTCCGATAGACGCAGACAAACCCGATCCGCAAGCATGGCGGCATTGAGATCACTAAAGACCTCTGGGGGCGCAATCGCTGGTAGGGAAGGGGGCAATAGCTCAACCCCAGCGGCATTCACACGGGAGAGTTCTCCGCAAAAATAGCCATCAATCAGAACAATTTGGGCAACGGTTGGAAAGCTGCGCTCACACAGCAGATGCCGCACTTCGGCAACAATTTCTGGATTGAGGGGGGCAATGGGGGCTTGGAAGGATCGCGTCCGTAAAGCCGATAAATCCGTAAAGCGCCAATCCTCATCGCGGGGGGTGGGCAAGGTTTGCTCATGGAGGCGATCGCGGGCCGCTTGCCGCAGGGATTCTAACTCAGCATGGCGCGGGGGCGGTGCGCAGTTCAATAGATCATTGAGTTCATTCGTGCGACTGGCCTTGGGCAGATCCGCTTGATCGGAATTGGCGTTGACTGTAATGGTCATGATACAGCCCCCTCCTCTTCGCGAACCCAGTCATAGCCCCGTGCTTCCAGTTCTAGCGCCAGTTCCTTCGAGCCAGTGAGGATAATCCGTCCCCCCTCCATCACATGGACATAGTCAGGCACGATGTAGTCCAGCAGCCGTTGATAGTGAGTAATCAGCAGAATGCAGTTATCAGGACGAGTCAGTTGGTTGACCCCATTGGCAACAATGCGCAGGGCATCAATATCAAGCCCAGAGTCGGTTTCATCGAGAATGGCTAGAGTCGGCTCCAGCAGAGCCATTTGCAAAATTTCATTGCGCTTTTTCTCGCCGCCGGAGAAACCCTCATTCACCCCGCGATTGAGGAAGCCTTCATCCAACTTCACCAGTTCAATTTTCTGTCGCACGAGATCATCAAAGTCAAAGGCATCCAGTTCCTCGAGACCTTGATGCTTGCGCTTGGCGTTGTAGGCCACCCGCAAAAAGTCGAGATTGCTCACCCCCGGAATTTCAAGGGGGTATTGAAACGCCAAAAAGACGCCTTCGCGAGCACGTTCCTCTGGGGGCAAGTCCAAGAGATTTTTGCCTTTGTAGAGCACTTTGCCACCAGTTACGGTGTAGTCGGGATGACCCGCGAGAATTTTGGAGAAGGTGCTTTTGCCGGAGCCATTGGGACCCATGATGGCGTGAATTTCCCCAGCGCGAATCGTCAGATTCAGGCCTTTGAGAATGGGGGTGTCCTCCACACTGGCCGTGAGATCACGCACCTCTAAAATGACTTCGCTGTCGGGACGAATCACGCCTTACCTCCCTTGCATCGTTCATAATTTTTTAATGTAGCGCAGCGGGCTGGCGATCGCGATTGAGTTTCTTGGCAGAGGAGTATTGACGACAACAGCACACCGGCACCGCTGTCAAACCATGCCCACAGGAGAAAATCAACCACCTTTTATGACACTCTCAACAACCACCATTCCCGAACTGGAACGCCTCCATCAGCAGGCCAGCCGCTGGCAATCCCTCGCACCGCGAGAGCGCATGGGCTATCTCCAAGCAATGAAAACCCTTGCCCGTCGCCATGCTTCAGAATGGGTGACCTTGGCCTGTCAAATCAAAGGCATTGATCCCCAAGGGGTTTGGGCAGGGGAAGAGTGGACAACAGGTCCTTTGGGACTCATCCTCAAGCTGGATCACTATCTCTATGCCCTGCGTCACGAAGCCGCCCCCCCAGTGCCCCGCTGGCGAACCGCCCCCACCGGTCAGGCGATCGCTGACATTCTGCCGCGCAATTGGCAAGAGCGTTTACTTTGGTTTGGGGTGAAAGCCGAAGTTTGGCTCCAACCCGATCAACCCCCAAGTCAGGGCAGTGCCCACCGTAACCCACCGCCGCCGGGGGTCGTTGTGGTGCTGGGGGCGGGCAATATCACATCATTGTGCTTGGCGGATGCCCTCTATCAACTGGTGGCGGCCAATCGAGTGGCACTACTGAAGATGAATCCCCTCTTGGCGCCCTTGACGGAGTGTTTTCGCAAGATTTGTGCGCCCTTAATTGAGGCGGGTTTCCTTGAGATTGTTGAAGGAGATGCCGCCCTAGGGGAAGCCCTCTGCCATCATCCATTGACGCAGCACATTCACATTACCGGTTCCCACCACACCTACAATCGCCTTGTTTGGGGAGAAACGGCGGCCGAGCAGGCCATTCGCAAAGCTCGCCAACAACGGAAGCTAACCAAACCCGTGACAGCAGAACTGGGAAATGTCACTCCCCTGTTGATCGTTCCCGGCGAATGGACAGCAGCAGAACTGACCTACCAAGCCCGCCAAGTGGCCAGTGCCCTTGTCCATAACGCCAGCTTTAACTGCATTGGGGCGCAAATCCTCGTCACGGCTGCGGGATGGCCGCAGCGAGAGGCATTCCTCAACGCCCTGAAGGCACAACTGCAAGCGATTCCCCCTCGCCCTGCCTATTATCCGGGGGCGATCGCCCGCTATGAGTCGTTTCTGGTGGATTATCCCCAAGCCACGGTGCTGAGTCCCGCTGTCGAAGGCACAATTCCTTGGACCCTGATTGAAGGCCTCACCCCCACGGCCAATCCCCGCATTTTCCAAGAAGAGGTCTTTTGTGGTCTGTTGGCAGAGGTGCAACTGCCCGTTAGCGATGCCGCCGCCTACCTCACCACTGCCGTGCCCTTTGTCAATGAGCGGCTCTGGGGTACCCTCGGCTGTAGTCTAATCGTTGATCCGCGTACTGAGGCCAGCTGTGCAGAAGTGCTGGAACAGGCGATCGCCCAACTGCGCTACGGTTCTATTGCCATTAATGCGTGGGTCTCCTTGGCCTATGGATTGGGCTGTACGCCTTGGGGAGCCTTTCCCGGACATACACCAGCGGCCATTGGTTCTGGGGTGGGCGTGGTTCACAATAGCTTCCTGTTTGACTATCCCGAAAAAGCCGTGGTGCGTGTTCCCTTCCAGTTACCGGTGACGCCCCCTTGGTTCTATGGCCATCGCAGCCTACCCCAACTGGCGCAGGCGGTCATGGACATTTACGCTGGCGGCAATCCCTTGGGTTGGCTGTCCCTCTTGATGGGGGCGATGCGGGGCTAGGCTCATAGCCGAACGGTGACGGTTGTCCCCCCTTGAGGCAGTGTCAACTCCTGTGTGCGGGTTTGGCCTTGGGCTGTCACTGTTAAGCGATAGCGACCAAGATAGCCGCGTCCTTGCCATTGGCCTTGGGCATTGGTTTGACCCGTCACCTTTGTCCACCACTCCTCAAACAGCAGTTTGCGGTAGGCGATCGCCGCTGGCTTGGCGGAAAAGTCTTGGCGATAGAGTCCGGCTTGGGGACGCCAATGGTTCCCCGCCCAAAAGCCCCAAAGCAAAATTTCCTTGACTGCGGAGTGGGCAAAACCAATGCGATAAATTTGGCGCAGGGTCTGGGCCTGCTGTTGCTCATCGGCCAAACTCACACTCACTTCGGTAATTTTCAAGGGGAGATTGAACTGGGCGAGGGTATCGAGGGCCCGCTGCATTTTGGCCTCATCTAAGGGATATTCCAGATGGGCTTGAATCCCAATCCCGCCAAGGGGCACCCCTTGGGCCAAGAGACTGCGAATTTGCTCAACATAGTCGTTCAGGCGATCGCCCTCAATGATGCCGTAGTCGTTGACATAGAGAATCGCATCGGGATTGCCCTCACGGCACCATGCAAACATCTCTTTGACAATGCCCTCACCCAAGCGACTGCGGAAAAAATTGCCATGGAGCATCTCATTGTTGACATCAAATTCGTTGATCCGACCGCGATAGTGGCGACACACGGCAATGGCATGGTTTTTCACCGCTGCGCGCAATTGCTCTGGTGGCAGTGTTTTCAGCCATGGGGGATTAAACTGCTCTACTTCCCAAAAAAGGGTATGCCCCCGCATTGGCCAGCCTTGGGCCTGCACCCAGCTGAAAATGGTGTCAGCCATGGTAAAGTCCAGCTTGCCCTGCTCTGGCTCCAATTGATACCACTTGAGGGCATTTTCATGAACCGCCGCATTGAAGTTTGCCTGAGCCGTTTGTTTGTACCAAGGCGCAGCCGCGGGTGGGGAGGGGCGAAACATCTCGGTGTCAAGGGCAATGCCAAAGGGAAAGGCATGGCTTTGCTGCAGCAGTTGGATGCGGGCATGGGGAATCGGACGGCCTTGGCCATTCTCAACGACGACCGTAAGGGGCGCCTGTCGCAATTGCTCAATTTGCTGGCTGAGGGCATCAGTGGCCACAGAAGAGGCAGAGGTACCACAGGCCACCACTAAAAGAGCGGCCAAGCAACTCAACCAGAGAAAACGGCGCCAGTTCAGCATGAATCAATCCTTAGATCACTAGAGCTTCAGACGGATTGTCGCTATCCTAAGCTCCCTAATGGGTCACTTGAATCCCCTGTTGACGCAGTTGTTCGACAAAAAACTCTTCGAGGGTGGGGCGCGCAAGGCGCAGTTGGAGGATGTTGCCGCCCATCTCTTCAACGAGGGTGAGGAAGCGTTGGAGGGGAATTTTGATCACGCCTTGCCAGCGATCGCCCTGAATTTCTAAGGAATAGAGCCATTCCTGAAGGCCGTCCACATGACCGCCTTTGCCCACCACGTGATAAGCTTCGCTACTGCCAAGGAGTTCATCCACACCGCCTGCGCAAATCAATTGCCCTTGCGCCAAAATACCAATGCGATCGCAAATGGCCTCGACATCCGCCAGCACATGGCTATTAAAGAAGATCGTCTTGCCCTGCTGTTTTAAGGAAAGAATGATCTCGCGAATTTGGTAGCGGCCAAGGGGGTCGAGACCCGACATGGGTTCGTCCAAAAAGACCACTTCGGGATCGTTAATCAGGGCTTGCGCCAATCCTACCCGCTGCACCATCCCCTTCGAGTAGCGGCGCATTTGCTTTTTGCGGGCGTCCTTGAGGTTGAGGCCCACCATTTCCAACAGCAGAGGAATGCGTTCCTTGCGGGTGGCAGCACTGAGGCCAAAGAGTCCCGCCGTAAACTCTAGAAACTCCCAAGCGGTTAAATAGTCGTAAAAGTAGGGATTTTCCGGCAGGTAACCAATCCGCTGTCGCACAGCGCGATCGCCCAAGGGATGTCCCAGCAGCGTACCCTGCCCTGCACTGGGTTGCACTAGCCCCAAGAGAATCTTCAGCAGGGTGGTTTTACCGGCACCATTGGGTCCCAGCAGGCCAAAGGTTTCCCCTTGGTGCACTTGCAGCGAGACAGACTTGAGGGGCGTGAGCACCGCCCGCAGCCAAAATCCGCTACGGTAGGACTTTTGTAAGTTCTCAACCGCCACCACAGGGGGGCGATCGCCCGCAGCGTCAGCCAGCATACCGGAGATTCACCTCAGGAAGAACGAGGGCGATGGAAATGCAAACCCACCAAAGCATCATAGAGAAAGGGCAAGAAATTCCCTGGTTCCAATATACCAAGGGTTTGTTTGCAGCCGTGGGCATCGAGGAGCGGTTTAACGGCGTAGTAGGCCGGCTGCACTTTGTACCAAGGGATATTCGGCCAGAGATGGTGGATGAGGTGATAGTTTTGACCAAAAATGAGGATGTTTAGGAGGCGGCTGGGATAAACGCGGGCATTGTGCCAGCGATCGCGCTCGGTATGGGGACGATGGGGAAAATAGTCAAAAAATAGCCCCAACATCAGACCCACCACCCCAGCGGGCAAAAACCAATAGTTGAGCACGTAGTCTAAATAGCCATTAAGTGCCGCAAAGGTGACAATGCCCACCAGCGTCAAGCGACTGAGAAACCACTCTAGGAGTTCGTACTTCCGCCAAAGCTGCCGCTTAAAAAAGAAAACCTCGTGGTAGAAAAAGCGGGGCGCGATTAGCCACAGGGGTCCCCCTTTGGAAACATAATGGTCGGGATCGTTGTCTGGATCATTGACATGGGCATGGTGCTGCATGTGCACCCGCGTAAAGACAGGGAAAACAAAGCCCAACATCAGGGCACTGCCATGACCCATAATTGCATTCATGATGCGGTTACTGTGGGCAACATTGTGGGAGGCATCGTGGATTACTGTGCCCATGAGGTGCAAGGCCAGCATATTGGCCACAAATGAGACCCAGCCCGGCCAGTGACCCTGAAAGTAGCCCCAAGTGGATAGAATGGCGATCGCAAATGCGGCAAAAAACATCACTAAGGTGGGATTAAAGCCCACCGGTGGACCTAAAAATTCCTTGGGAACCGTGGCCGGGATCGCTGCCTCCGTGATCATCCGCGCGGTCGCTCCTCACATTGTTGCAAAATGTTACCTTCATACTATGTAGGCTAATCAGCGGTACAAAATCAAGTCGCACGATCCCAAAAGTGGGTCACCGCCCTTTGCTCAAGGATGGCCCTAGAACCGTTGCTCTAGTGGAGCCACAATGCTACAAACGCTGCGGATTCAGAACTTTGCCCTCGTTGCGGAGCTAGAGGTGACCTTTCAGCGGGGGTTGAATGTCCTCACGGGGGAAACGGGGGCAGGCAAGTCGATTCTCCTCGATGCCATTGATGCTCTCCTTGGGGGGAAGCTCTCGGCGCGGCAATTGCGATCGGGGACAGAGCAGGGCTGTATCGAAGCTATTTTCACCCTGACCCCCCCCAGTGAGAGACTGGCTGGCCACCCTAGAAATTGATGCTGAAGGGGATGAGGTGATCTGTAGCCGCGAGTTTAGTCTCAAGGGGGAAACCTTTCGCAGTCGCAGCCGGGTCAATGGTGTGCTAGTGAATCGCCAGCAACTTCAGGAATTGCGGCGGCACCTTGTGCGCCTGACAGCTCAAGGACAGGCAGTGCAACTGGCCAGCGCTTCTCAACAGCGGGATTGGCTCGATCGCTATGGGGGCGAGGCCTTAATGAGCCAGCGGCAGCGGGTGGCAGACGCCTACCGAGTATGGCAACAACGGCAACGGGAATTGCAGAATTTTGCCGCTCAGGAACAGCAACGGCTCCAGCGACTCGACTTACTGCACTTTCAACTGCAAGAACTGCTGCCGGCTGCCCTAGACGACCCTGAAGAACTGACCCAATTGCAACAGGATTACCAACGCCTCAGCCATGTGCAGGAACTGCAAAGCCAAAGCCAACAGGCCTATCACCTCCTCTACGAAGGGGAACCCAGTGTGGTGACGTTGCTGGCGCAAGCCCAAGGGGCACTGCAATCCATTGCCGACTGGGATCCAGCGCTTCAGCCGATGAGCGAATTGTTAGAGGGGGCGATCGCCCACACCGAAGAAGCCGCCCGCCAACTGCGCAGTTATGCTGATCGCCTCGATGCGGATCCAGCTACGCTCGATGCCCTAGGTCAGCGCATTCACCAATTACAACGCCTGTGTCGCAAGTATGGCCCTGATTTGGCCAGTGTTATTGCCTATCGCGATCGCATCCAAGCAGAATTAGCCATGCTGAGTCAAGAATCCACCAGCCAAGAGCGCCTAGCGGCAGAAGTTGCCCAACTGCGGCAGGCCCTTGAACAAGCCAGTGCTGAACTTCACGAATTACGACTAAGGGCAGCAGAACGCCTCGAACAAGACCTCCTTACCCACCTTTGCCCCCTTGGACTTCCCCAAGCCCGTTTTACCGTGCAGTTGACGACCACAGAAGCCAGTAGTAGCGGCAGTGATGAGATTACCTTTCTCTGGAGCGCCAACCCCGGTCAACCCCTGCAACCCCTTGGGGAGGTGGCCTCTGGCGGTGAAATGAGCCGATTTTTACTGGCGTTGGAGACCTGCTTGACGACACAGCAAACACCGAAAACGTTGATTTTTGATGAAATTGATGTCGGGGTCTCTGGCCGCGTCGCGGGGGCGATCGCCGAGAGTTTAAGCCGATTGGGGCAAACCCATCAGGTGTTGTGCGTTACCCATCAATCCTTGATTGCGGCAGCGGCTGATCATCACTATTTGGTGCAAAAGGACATTGATCCCAGTACCGCCACAACGGTAATTCGTGTGCAATACTTAACCAGTGAGGCACGTGTCCAAGCCCTTGCGGATTTAGCGGGGGGCGATCGCTCGGCAATGGCACTGTCATTTGCCAGTGGCCTATTGGCACAGCAACAACGCCCCTTTCCGCCTAACGCCGAAGGAATTAGCATGAAAACCTGACGATTTGATGTCCATATCCTTACAGTAAAATAAGTTTGATAGCAACATTACCGTTTGGCCGTTCTCAATGCAGCGTTCTTCCTATCCTGCCGGGGGGGATGAGTTAATGACCATTGATCAAGTGCAGCAAACTCTCCGCCGCTCCCGTGCGTCTATTTATCGTTATGTCAACACCAATCATGAAACCATGAATCCCCCCTTTGATCCCCAACGCCTCAATCCAGAGCATCGCAAAAGCCGTCGTGAACCGCTGCTGTTTCACCCCAATGAAGTGGCTCGTTTTGCCCGTGACGTGATGGGCATTACCACCCTCCAAGTGGAATTAAAAACCACGCCCCCCAATCCGACAGATGATCTCCTCAAGGAAATTCTCGGGGAATTAAAGCACATTCGCGAGGTTCTAGAGCGGGTGGAGAAGTTACTAGGAAGCTAGGCAGGTATAATACGTCTGTTTCATTTGCGCATTGACCACACATGGGTTTGCAAGCACCACGGGGAACTCGCGATATTTTGCCCGCTGAGCGGGTCTATTGGCAGTATTTAGAAACCATTGCTCGCCAGATTTTAGATCGCGCTGCCTACCGCGAAATTTGCACTCCCATTTTTGAGCAAACCCCTCTGTTTGAGCGGGGCATTGGCGAAGCCACCGATATTGTCAGTAAGGAAATGTACACCTTTAGCGATCGCGCTCAACGGTCGCTGACGCTGCGGCCAGAGGGCACGGCGGGGGTGGTGCGCGCCTATATTGAACATGGTTTGCACAGCCAAGGGGGCGTCCAACGCCTGTGGTACCTAGGGCCCATGTTTCGCTACGAGCGGCCACAGTCCGGTCGCTATCGCCAGTTTCACCAGTTGGGGGTGGAAGTTTTAGGCAGTGCCGATCCCCGTGCCGATGCCGAAGTCATTGCTGTGGCTTTAGATATTTTGCAGGCCTTGGGACTGAAGGAGTTAACCCTGATGCTCAACTCCGTGGGCGATCGCGAGGATCGCAGTGCCTATCGCCAGGCCTTGGTGGATTACCTCACCCCCTACAAAGCAGAGTTAGACCCCGATTCCCAAGAGCGTCTGCACCGCAACCCCCTGCGCATTCTCGATAGCAAAGACCCTCACACCCAAGCGATTGTGAAGGAAGCGCCGCGGCTGTTGGACTATCTCAGTCCGCGATCGCGCGACCATTTTGAGCAGGTGCAATCCCTCTTGCAGGATCTGGGTATCCGCTACCAGATAAATCCTGCCCTTGTGCGCGGCCTCGACTACTATACCCATACCGCCTTTGAATTTCAGGATTTGCGTTTGGGCAACGAGGGAACCGTCTGTGGAGGGGGGCGCTACGATCACCTTGTCGAGGAATTAGGGGGACCTGCCACCCCCGCCATTGGTTGGGCGATGGGACTGGAACGGTTGATTTTACTCCTGCGCGATCGCCCGTTGCCGCCGCGTGATCAACCCTACCTTTATATGGTGACCCGTGGCAAAGCTGCCGAACGCCAAGGCCTGATTTTGGCACAGCAATTGCGGCATCAAGGCTATACCGTAGAAATGGATCTCAGCGGCAGTGCCTTTGGTAAACAGGTCAAACGCGCCGATCGCGTCGGTGCCACCGTTTGTTTGGTGATTGGCGAGAGCGAAGCGGCCGATGGCACAGTACAGCTGAAGTGGCTGGCCTCTGGGGAACAGGTCTTGGTACCGCAACAGGAACTGTTGAGCGAAACTTGGCGATCGCGCTTTTCTGCCCCATCATGATGGCCTATTTTCTCATTAGCCACGGCAGTCCTGCCCCTGAGCCACAGGCGGCAATGGCCTTTTTGTGTCAGCAACTCACCCGCCTAGGAATGGTGGGCTGGGGCACCCTTGAGGAAGAACCACTGCCTAACAAGATTCAGGAATTCAGTGGCCAAGCGCAACGCCAAGGCGCTCAGCGGGTAGTCATTCTACCCCTGTTTTTACTGCCGGGCAACCATGTGGTGGTGGATCTGCCGCAGGCGATCGCGGCAGCCGAGTCGGTGCTTCCCATGCAATTACTCCCCTTCTTGGGGGGACAGCCGCTTTTTCAAGCATGGTTACAACGGGCGATCGCTGATGCAGCCGCCGATATTCTCCTTGGCCACGGCAGTCGTCGGCCTGAAGTTCGCCCTTGGTTTGAGGAACTGTGTCAGACCTGTGGTGTGCATCCAGCGCTCCTGACTGAAGTGGGAAGTTTAGACCATGCCATTGAGACGCGGATGGCTCAGGGATATACCAGTAGCAAAATTTATGGCTACTTTCTCTTTGGCGGTAAAACCGTTGATCAGGTCCACAGCCAACTAGCGACATTGCAAGTCAGGTATCCCCACCACGCTGTTTCCTTGGTGCCAGCCATTCAACCCACCCCCGCCTTGATCAACGTTCTTCAAGACATTCTTCAGGCAGTGCCGCTAGTGGAGCCTGTCCCATGAGTCAAGTCTTTCTCTGTGGCTACTACGGCTATGGCAATGCCGGGGACGAAGCCCTCTTGGCAACGCTCCTCGAACAGTTGCCGCCCCACGTTTCACCGGTCGTCCTCAGCGGCAATCCTACAGCTACAGCAGCCCGCTATGGCGTTGCTACCTGCGATCGCCGCCAGTGGCCAAAGGTGCTGCGCACCCTACAACAGAGCCAAGCCTTCATTTGGGGTGGTGGGAGCCTCATTCAGGATGTCACCAGTTGGCGCAGCCCCCTCTATTACCTTGGTCTGATGACGCTGGCTCAACAGTTTGGCTGTCGCACCCTTGCCTGGGCACAGGGGATTGGACCAGTGCGATCGCCCCTCTATCGTTGGTGGACACGGGCACTTCTGCGGCGTTGTCTTGCAGTCACGGTGCGCGATTCCGGGTCAGCGGCTCTCTTGCGGCAGTGGGGCATTCCCCATCAACAGGGTGCCGATCCCGTGTGGCTGATGTCAGCCCGTCCTGTTCTACCTCCCAAGGACAAGGCGCCCATTGCTGTGTGTTTACGTCCCCATCGACACCTCACGGGCGATCGCTGGCAGCTTCTAAAAATGGCCTTGCGGCAGTGGCAGGCAGAGACGGGGGTACCGCTTTTGCTGTTGCCCTTTCAGCCCCAACAGGATTTGCCCTTGGCTGAGGATCTCTATGGGGCATTGCAGCCTGAGCAGACGCAACTTGTGTCCTGTGAGGATCCCCGCGAGATGAAGGGACTGTTGGCAACAACGGCGGGGGCGATCGCCATGCGCCTCCATGCCCTGATCATGGCGGCCAGTGTGGGTTGTCGCTGTTTTGCCCTCAGCTATGATCCCAAGGTGAGTTACCTCATGGCCGATACGGGTATGGCGGGGGTTGAACTAGCAGCATTGCCCCCTGACCCCACTGCCTTGATCCACCAATGGCAACACACCTTCGCAGCCCCCGTGCCCGACTATCAACCCTACCTGCAATCGGCTGCGGTTCACAAGGCAGTACTGAATCTCCTCTAGGCCAGCCCTTCAGCAAGGATAGGATAAGATCAACTCGATGCGTCGTTTTATTGCGGCAACCCCATGAGCGAATTCCACCGCCGCTATCCGACCGGCAGCATTGTCAGTGATTTATTGCAAATTCATGACGGCCTCTTTATTGTCAAAACCACCCTCCTTGTGGGCGACACGATTTTAGCCACGGGGATGGCTGCTGCCCCCACCCTAGAACAGGCGGAAGATAGTGCCCGCCAGCGTGCCCTGCAACTTCTCGGTATTCACCTCCCTGTGCAAACGGAGGCGGAACTGATTCCCCGCACCCCCGCAGCCCTCGAGGCAGCTCCTTGGTCAGAGGCCAGCAATACTGATCTGCTCCTAGAACCCACCCCCCCTCCCAATCCCCGTCGCAGTAAGCCAGCGGTCAAACCTGTTAGCGAGAAGCCCCCCCCTAAGCGCGAACCCGTGGATCTGGCGGATGAAATTGCCCAAACCACTGTGGAAATGAAACGCTTGGGATGGACAGAAGCCCAAGGCCGTGCCTGTTTACTCGAACGCTACGGCAAGCGATCGCGCCAGCAACTGAGCGATGAAGAACTGTTGGATTTTCTCCACTTTTTGCAGCGTCAACCCAGTGCCGGAGAGCCATCGTTTTAGACCTTCAAACTCGGCAATCAAATGCAAGAAAAATTTATACTCTAGCGAAAACTTAAAGAAAAGCTATAGATTTTCACGCCAGCCCTGATCTCCCCCTTAGCTTCTTTACCATGAAGAAGTTGTTGCTGTCGAGGAAAAATCCGTGCTGGGGCCTTTTCATGTCTCACCCTTGACCCTAGGCAGTGATCCGAGTGTCCGTCGCCAGTGGATTTTTCGCCTCGTGCTGCTGATGACGGTCTTTACCCTCTTTTTGATGGCGGTGGGCAGTGCCACACGGGTGATGGATGCCGGTTTAGCCTGTCCCGATTGGCCGTTGTGCTTTGGCACGCTGGTACCGCAAATGGATTTGCAGATCTTCCTAGAGTGGTTTCACCGCCTGCTGGCCACCAGTTTAGGGCTGATGGCGATCGCCTTTGTAGGATTGAGTGTGGCTTGGCGGCAAGCTCTGCCCCCTTGGGTGCCCTCTGCTGCTGCGGCGGCACTGTGCCTTGTGATTGTGCAGGGGATTCTCGGTGGCCTGACGGTGACTGAGTTGCTGCGCTTTGAAATTGTTACCGCTCACCTGGGCACAGGACTGCTCTTCTTTTGCCTTTTGGCAGCCATCACCGTTGGTTTCGCTCCCTTTCGGGGTACGGGGAGCGCCCGTTGGTTGCGGATTGCCGCAGTGATTGCCGCGCTATGTGTCTATGGCCAAAGTTTGTTAGGGGGCTTGGTGTCTTCGCAGTGGGCAGTGCATCAGTGTCTCTATGGCGATCGCCTGTGTGTAGTCCTCAATAGCCATCTGATCGGTGCTGTCCCAGCTACCCTGAGTGTTTTAGGGGTAGTGATTGTCGCTTGGCGTAGCCCCGCCTTGGCCTCCCTCTTGCGCCAACTCAGTTTCTCACTCCTGCCAGTGGTGGCTCTGCAGGTGGCCTTGGGCTGGAGCACCCTACAACTAAAGCTACAGGTGCCGGCTCTCACCGTTGCCCATCAAATGATTGGCGCCACCCTCTTGGGGGTGTTGGTTGCCATTTCCACATTGGCGTGGCGCGATTGCCCATCCGGTTCCCTGAAGCATAAGTTTTGAACGATCTTGAGGCTCGCATGACATTCTTAGCCAGACTTTCCTCCTCAACGGGGGATCTTTCGACAAAATTAGTGGACTATGTCCAACTCACCAAACCGCGGTTAATTCTGCTTTTTTTGATTACAACTGCGGCAGCAATGGAAGTGGCAAGCCAAGGTCGGGTGGCTCCCCAATTGCTCCTGATAACCCTTGTCAGTGGTGCCTGTGCAGCGGCGGCAGCGAATACGCTCAACTGTCTCTATGACCGCGATATTGATGCCATTATGGAGCGGACGCGCCGTCGCCCTTTGCCAGCGGGTCGGGTGGCTCCTTGGGAAGCGCTGTTTCTAGCAGTGCTCTTGGCAACAACGGCCTTTAGCCTCTTGGCAGTGTTTGCCAACCTCCTGAGTGCGAGCCTTGCTATGGCCGGAATTGCGGTGTATGTGGGGGTCTATACCCACTGGCTGAAGCGGTCTTCGCCGCAAAATATCGTCATTGGCGGTGCGGCTGGGGCGATTCCCCCCTTGGTGGGTTGGGCAGCGGTGACGGGAGAACTGAGTTGGGCGGCTTGGGTGCTGTTTGCCATTATCTTTATCTGGACGCCGCCCCATTTTTGGCCGTTGGCGATGCTGATTCAAGAGGACTATGCCCGTGTGCGGGTGCCGATGTTGCCCGTTGTTGATGGCGATCGCGTCACGGCACGGCAAATTTTTCTCTACACCTTGGCACTGGTGCCCACCAGTCTGCTGTTAATCTACCCCTGTGGTGTCGTGGGCTGGGGCTATGGTGTGGTGGCGATCGCCCTTGGCAGTTGGTTTATTTACCGCGCGTGGCAGTTGACCCAAGCCCCCGAGGACAAAGAACAGGCACGCAGCCTCTTTAAGTTCTCGATTCTCTACATGATGCTGCTGTGTGCCGCCATGGTGGGCGATCGCATTCTGCTGCCCCAATTGCCAGAAAGCCTCGATGCCCTTGCTTGCCTCTTGAGTTAGGCGTGCCCCAACTGTTGCAACCACTCAATGAGGATCGGGTTCACCAGCTCCGGGCGATCGTCATGGGGACAATGGCCAGTATTGGGCAGTCGCTCAATGCGAATCGGCAAGCGATCTTGATGGGCTGCAAAGTGCTGAGTCCCCGACACCGGCGTCCAAGGATCCACCTCACCCCAGAGCACCAGAATCGGCACTTGAACCTCTGGCAGCAAATCCACAATTTTCGGTCCCGGCGGTGCTGAAATCACACGGGCAAACACTTCTTTGGCACCGGCATCCATGGCGGGCCGATGCAGCAGTTCCACCAATTCATCGGTAATAGCGTCGGGATTGGCATAGACTTGGGTCAGGGTTTTGCGGATGCGCGCTGGCTGGCGAATTTGATCAAAAATAATGTGACCAATGATAGGAGAGGCTACTAAGGCGCGAAAAATAGCTGTAAAGAGACTCTGCGTCCAGTTCAGTTCATTGGGACGGTGGTTGAGTCCCCCGGCACAGTTGAGAACACTCACCGCACGGCAGGTGTGGCCATAGCGAGCCGCCATCATCAGACACAGCAGACCACCAATGGAATTCCCTACCCAAACCACGGGTTCCCCAATGTGGGCTTGCCAAAAGTCCGCCAGTAGCTCGGCCCACAGATCCAAACTGTAGGTTAAATCCGGCTTTGCCGAAGCACCAAAACCCAGTAAATCAAGGGCATAAACACGGTAACCTGCGGCGGTGAGAGCAGGGATATTTTTGCGCCAGTGACCAATAGAGGCACCAAAACCATGAACCAACACCACTGGGGCACCGCTACCATTGACGCTGTAGCGAATGCGATGGCCACGCCAAGTCCAATCTGCGGTGGGAAAAGCTGCGGTGGCTGAAAGCGTAGAGGTCATTCTGCCCATTCCCGAAATGTATTACTTTTAGAATAGCGATCTTTAAGTTTCGTAACAATTTTATGGCAACCGCACTGATTACGGGGGCAACGGGGGGATTAGGGCAGGCCTTTGCCCAAGCCTTGGCCGATCGCCAGCACGCTTTGATTCTCACTGGTCGCCGCCTCGACACCCTAGAAGAGCTAAAGACCCAGCTCAGCACACAAGTACCGGTTGTAGGTATTCCCCAAGACCTCAGCGAACCCAATGCGGCGCTCCGCCTCTATGAACAGATTCAGTCCCTAGGACTAACGGTGGATGTATTAGTCAATAATGCCGGCTTTGGGGATTATGGTGCCTTTGGCGATCGCGATCGCCAGCAATTGACGGCCATGCTCCAAGTGAACATTACAGCGCTAGTAGAACTCACCCATCTCGTGCTCCAAGAAATGCGCTCCCGCCGCCAAGGTACGATCATCAACGTTAGCTCCATTGCTGCCTGTCAGCCCCTGCCCTACCTCGCCGTCTATGCCGCCAGCAAAGCCTTTGTTCGCCACTTCAGCGAAGCCCTGTGGGCAGAAGTCAAACCCCTAGGCATTCGTGTCCTAGGAGTGTGTCCAGGGCCAACGGCCACCGATTTCTTTGAGCGGGCAGATATGCTGCGCAACCCCGCGCTTCTTGCCCGGCAGGACACTCCCGAACAGGTGGTTGCCGAAACCCTTGCGGCTTTGCAAACCGATGTGGCCACGATCATTCCCGGACAGCCCGCTAACCGCTTCTTGGCCTTTGCCGGTCGCTGGGTACCGCGTCAGTGGTTGGTGCGGCAGTTAGAACCCCGCTTCCGTCCCCCCACTCAGTAGGAGCAAGCCCAAAAAGGAGCCACTATTCCAGATGCTGTGGAGAATCATGGCTGCACCGATATTTTGCGATCGCCAGTAGATGTAGCTGAGCACGGTTCCCAAAACCGTCAAGGGCAATAGATCGGCCAAATTCAGGTGGGCAATGGCAAAGAGGAGTCCCGTCACCCCCATGGCAGTGCCGAAGGGCAAATAGGATTGCACCGAACGAAAGAAAAATCCTCGAAAGAGAATCTCCTCAAAGAAGGGTGCCATCACTGCCACCATGACATAGAGTAGGGCAAAGGTGGTATAATCGCGGCTTTGTAAAATAATTTCCAGTAGGGGATTGCCGCCCCCTTGATTTTTCAGCAGGGCTTGACTAATCAGGGAACTGACCACGACTAACGGCAGTGCCGCCAAATAACCGCCGACCCCCCAACGCAAGGCACCCCCTAACCCCCCTTGCCAACATAACCAATCCGCAGGGCGCTTACCAAAGGGACGCAGAAAGTACCACAGCCAGCCCAAGCCAGCAACCATCATCATCCCGTAGCTCATTAAGGCATACAGCGTTTGAGCCATGGCAGAGCCCAGTGGCAGTCCTAGGCCGATCAGGGAGCGCACCAAGGGCATCAATACCAAACTAATGGCAAAGAAGAGAGCAAACCAGATCACCATGCCTTCCCACAGGGTTTCCCAGCCCCATGTCACGGGGGTCAGGGGTGGCAGAGTGTTCCCGTGCTGGCGGCGGCGCAGGTGTTGATAGATCCAGACAATCCAAAGCACAATCCCAATTAAACTCCCCAAAACAGGAGTGACACCAAGGAGGGCAAGGCGATAGAAGGCCGCTTGGGCGCGATTTTGTTCTGCACGGGTCAAGGTCATCAGGGCGTCGGATCGCTGTTGCAGTTCATAGAGGCGTTCGAGGGCGCGATCGCGAAACCAGCCTTGGAGTGTATTTTTAATCAATGGTTCGGCATCTGGCAGCAATTGCGGGGGATCGGTCCACAATCCCATCAGCACTTCTGCGGTACTGCGGGTTGCCCCTTGAGCCTCATTAATGAGGAGTTGCCATGTGTTGAGGGCGCGATCGTGCTGGCCGGCATCGGCATAGAGCAGTCCCAATTGAAGACGCAGCGGTTGGTTTTGTGGTGTGGGTGTGGCCAGTACCTCTTCATAGGCTTTGATTGCGCTTTCCACATTCCCCACAAGGCGATCGCGGGTTGTGGCATCTCCCAGACCCTGCCATTCTCGGGCTTGTAGTGACAAATTGGTCTGAAATAGGTTAATTTGCCCTTGGGTTTGGGGTTCTAAATAACTGCCCAGCAACGACACCGTCATGAGAGCAGCGACCATGACACTGAGGGCTGCAAGCACCAACCGCTTTAGAGACATAGGGCAAAGCTGACAAGGGACTCCCCAAAACCTTAGCGGAAAGCGACCCAAGGGATCAATCCAGTGCTTGCTTCAATGTCCCGATCTCGATTAAATGGAGACTTGTTGCGTGGACATGATTCTATGGGTATTGATCTGAGCCGTATTCCTGCCCAACCCAAGCCGGGTGTTGTCAATGTGCTGGTGGAAATTGCGGGGGGCAGTCGTAATAAATATGAGTTTGACAAGGAAATGAACGTCTTTGCCCTCGATCGCGTGCTCTATTCGGCGGTGACCTATCCCTATGATTATGGGTTCATTCCCAACACACTGGCGGATGATGGCGATCCCCTCGATGGTCTAGTGATCATGGATGAGCCGACGTTTCCGGGATGTGTGATTCCTGCCCGTCCTATTGGCATGCTGGAGATGATTGACAGTGGCGATCGCGACGAGAAAATTCTCTGTGTGCCTGTTGATGATCCTCGCTATGCCGAGGTGAAGTCCCTCAAGGACATTGCGCCCCACCGCCTCGAAGAAATCGCTGAGTTCTTCCGTACCTACAAGAATCTGCAAAAGAAAGTGACTGAAATTCTTGGCTGGCAGGATGTGGATGCGGTGCAGCCCCTTGTTGAAAAATGCATCAAGGCCTATAAAGGCTAGTGCCTAACCAGCACACGCTCTAAAAAGAGGCGGGTTCGCTCCTGTTGCGGACGACGAAACAGTTCTTGGGGCGATCCTTCCTCAATAATTTGGCCATCGGCAAGAAAGACGACGCGGCAAGAGACTTCACGGGCAAATTGCATTTCGTGGGTGACCACCACCATGGTCATTGCTTCTTCGGCCAGTTGTCGCATCACGGCGAGGACATCCCCCACTAGCTCCGGGTCAAGGGCAGAGGTGGGTTCGTCAAAGAGGAGAATTTCCGGCTGCATGGCCAAGGCGCGGGCGATCGCCACCCGTTGTTGTTGCCCCCCGGAGAGTTGCCGAGGATAGGCATCCCGTTTGTCCAGCAATCCTACTTTGGTCAATAAACTTTCAGCCATTTCAATAGCCACGCGGCGGGGGAGCTTGCGCACAAGGATCGGCGCTTCGATGATGTTTTGCAAGACTGTCATGTGGGGAAAGAGGTTAAAGTTCTGAAAGACCATACCCACATCCCGGCGAATCACCCGCAGTTGTTGCGGCGTTGGCACTGGGGGCAGGTAATGACCGAGAATGAGAATCTCCCCCGATTGGTACGTCTCCAACCCATTCAAGCAGCGGAGCAAGGTGCTTTTGCCAGAACCACTGGGGCCAATGAGGGCAACCACCTCTTGCTTAGCAACGGTGAAGTTGATGTCCTTCAGGACGTGGCGATCGCCAAAATATTTATTGAGGTGGCGGGTTTGGATCACGATTTCTGGGGCTGCCCCACGCTGAGTCATCGCTGCTACCTAAAAACCGTTATGCTGACTAAACAGATTCTCCGCATCGCCCATTGGTTAGGCTAGGGTTATCAATATAAGGAAGTGCTTCTCCTTGCTCCCCATGATACGGTGGGAGAACACAATTCTATGATCGATCGCTAAACTTGAGAGTGCCGAAAAACCCATCCCGCAGCATCTGCTATGTCCACCCTTGTTATCGTTGAATCCCCGACAAAAGCCCATACCATTCGCAAATTTCTGCCCCCGGACTATCGCGTTGAAGCCTCGATGGGTCATGTCCGTGATCTGCCCCGCAGCGCTGCTGATGTGCCCCCCGAACTCAAGGGGGAGGAGTGGGCAACCCTAGGGGTGAATGTCGCTGCTGGCTTTGAACCCCTCTACATTGTCCCCAAAGACAAGCAAAAAGTTGTCAAAGACCTGAAAACGGCCCTGAAAACTGCTGATGAACTCCTGCTTGCGACCGATGAAGACCGCGAAGGCGAAAGTATTAGTTGGCACTTGCTGCAACTGTTGGAGCCAAAGGTGCCCGTGCGGCGCATGGTCTTCCATGAAATTACGGAAGAGGCCATCCGAGAAGCCCTGCGCAATTGCCGCGATGTCAATCAACAACTCGTGCGTGCCCAAGAAACGCGGCGTATCCTCGATCGCTTGGTGGGCTATACCCTGTCGCCCCTGCTGTGGCGGAAAATTGCTCCCCATCTGTCGGCGGGGCGGGTGCAGTCGGTGGCAGTGCGTCTATTGGTGCAACGGGAGCGGGAACGGCTGGCCTTCCGCAAGGGGCAATTTTGGGATCTCAAGGCCACGCTGGATCAACGGGGAACCCTCTTTCCAGCCCGTTTGGTGAGTGTCGGCGGTCAACGCTTGGCCACGGGCAATGATTTTGATCCTGCTACAGGACAGGTGCGCAACCCTGATGCTGTCTTGCTCTTGGATGAGGCGGCGGCCAATGCCCTGCGCGATCGCCTGCTGACGGAAACATGGACGGTCACTGAACAAGAGGAGCGCCAACAAACCCGCAAACCCGCTCCTCCCTTTACCACCTCGACGCTGCAACAGGAAGCCAACCGCAAACTGCACCTCTCGGCCCAGGAGACGATGCGCATTGCCCAAAAGCTCTATGAAGAGGGCTATATCACCTATATGCGCACGGACTCTGTGCATCTGTCGGAACAGGCGATCGCTGCCGCTCGCAGTTGTGTGGAAGCCATGTACGGCAAAGCCTTTTTGTCGCCCCAGCCGCGGCAGTACACCACCAAAACCAAGGGCGCCCAAGAAGCCCACGAAGCGATTCGCCCTGCGGGTAGTCAGTTTCGCACCCCCCAAGAAACCGGCCTTAAGGATCGGGAACTGGAACTCTACGAACTGATCTGGAAGCGCACAGTGGCCTCACAAATGGCTGATGCCCGCGTCACCCTGCTAACGGTCTCGATTACGGCGGGGGATGCCCTCTTCCGTGCCCACGGTAAACGCATTGATTTTCCGGGCTTTTTCCGTGCCTATGTGGAAGGGTCGGATGATCCCGATGCCGCCCTCGAAAGCCAAGAGGTGATGCTGCCCCTGATGCAGGTGGGCGATATTCTCCGCTGCCAAGCCCTTGAAAGTGTCGGTCACGAAACCCAGCCGCCGCCACGCTACACCGAAGCCAGCCTTGTTAAAGCCCTCGAGCAAGCCGGCATTGGGCGTCCCAGCACCTACGCCACCATCATCAGCACGATCCAAGACCGCGAGTATGCCATTCGGCGGGGCAATGCCCTTGAACCCACCTTTACTGCCTTTGCGGTTACGGCACTGCTGGAGAAATACTTCCCCGACTTAGTGGACATTAACTTCACGGCGCGGATGGAGCAAACCCTTGATGAGATTTCCACGGGGGAGGTGCAGTGGCAACCCTACCTTGAATCCTTCTATCTGGGTGAAAACGGCCTTGAGCAGCAGGTCAAAGAGCGGGAGCGCACAATTGAGTCCACAGAAGCCCGGGCGATCGCCCTGCCAGAACTGAATGCCGAAGTGGTGGTGGGTCGCTTTGGTCCTTTTGTCGTCTATCAAAATGGCAATGGCAGCGAACCGATTAAAGCCTCGTTGCCCCAAGATGCCACTCCCGGTAGCCTCACCCGCGAACAAGTGGAGCAATTAATTCGCCAAAAACTAGAGGGTCCCGACAAGCTAGGTGTGCATCCTGAAACTGGCGAACCGATCTTCTTGCTAACGGGGCGCTTTGGTCCCTATGTGCAGTTGGGGGAAGCCACAGCGGCCAATCCAAAACCCAAACGAGCCTCGTTACCCAAGGGGGTCAGTCCCGATGAAGTCACTCTAGACTTGGCGATTACGCTGTTGTCGCTGCCCCGCATATTGGGGGTTCATCCCGAAACGGGCAAACTGATTCAAGCCAATCAAGGTCGCTTTGGCCCCTACATTGTCCATGACCCTGAGGGGGAAAAGGACTATCGTTCCCTCAGGGGGGAGGATGATGTTTATACGATTACCCTAGAGCGTGCCTTGGAGCTGCTGGCGACCCCGAAAGCGAGTCGTGGCCGTGCCAAAAAACAGGTGCTCGCGGTGTTGGGGACTCACCCAGAGGATGGCGAACCGGTGCAGATCTTGGATGGTCCCTATGGTCCCTATGTCAACCACGGCAAGGTGAATGCCTCACTGCCGGAAGGGGTGAGTCCAGAGACCATGACCCTTGAGCAAGCCCTGCCCCTATTGGCGGAGAAAGCACCGAAGAAAACCCGCCGCAGCGCAACAGCCACTGCCCCGAAACCAAAATCAACCACCAAAAAGACCAGTACAAAGACGGCCACCAAGACCGCAAAAACCAGCCGCCGTAAGTCAACGGAAACCTAGGTGAATTCCCCTTTTGCTGCTGAAACTCTCCTCTTTGAGCGATCGCGCCCGCGGCCAGAGGCACTGCGCGTCATCTATGGCTTTCCCAATACCTACAGCGTTGGCATTACCAGCTTAGGGTATCAACTAGTGTGGGCACAACTGGCCAGCCGTCCTGATGTGGCCGTGAGTCGCCTCTTTACCGATGTGCACGAACTCCTGCCTCGAGATCCCGAGTTAGTGGGCTTTTCCTTCTCGTGGGAGTTGGACTACGGCAATCTATTGGCGCTCTTGGAGCAGTTGGGCATTCCCATTTGGCAGCGCGATCGCCACGATCGCTATCCTTTGATCTTTGGCGGTGGTCCAGTGCTGACGGCCAATCCCGAACCCTTTGCCGACTTTTTTGATGTCATTTTGCTAGGGGACGCCGAACCGCTTTTAGATCCCTTTCTGACGACAATGGCGCAGGTGCGCACTGCTGCGCGATCGCAACAGTTGGAAGCCCTTGCCCAAGTGCCCGGCCTCTATGTCCCCAGTCTTTATGCCGTCAGTTATGCCAGTGCCACAGGCCCGATTCAAGGAATTGAACCCCGAAAGCCCACGGTACCCGCCACAGTGACCAAACAAGTCCATCGCGGCAATACCCTTGCTGCCTCAACGGTGGTCACCCCCCTCGCCGCTTGGGAAAAGATTTACATGGTGGAGGTGGTGCGTAGTTGTCCAGAGCTATGTCGCTTTTGTTTGGCCAGTTATTTGACCTTGCCCTTTCGCACGCCCAGTCTCGAAACACTGATTCCTGCCATTGAGCGGGGGCTAGCGGTCACCGATCGCCTAGGGCTTTTGGGTGCCTCGATTACCCAGCATCCCGAATTTCCCGCCTTGATTGAGTATCTAGGCCAACCACAATTTGACCATGTGCGGGTGAGTTTAGCGTCTGTGCGCACAAATACGGTCACTGAATCCCTTGCCCAACTCTTGAGTCAACGGGGCAGTCAATCCCTGACGATCGCCATCGAAACGGGGTCTGAGCGTCTGCGCCAAGTGATCAACAAAAAGCTTGGGACTGAGGAGATTCTTGCTGCTGCCAGCCATGCCCAAGCCGGCGGCCTCAAGGGGCTAAAGTTTTATGGCATGGTGGGACTGCCCACAGAAACCGATGCCGATGTTGCAGCTACGGTGGATCTCTTTCGCCAATTGAAAAAAACAGCGCCGCGCCTGCGACTCACCCTTGGCTGTAGTACCTTTGTGCCCAAGGCCCATACCCCTTTCCAGTGGTGGGGCGTGCAACCCGTAGCCGAAAAACGTCTTAAGTTCCTGAAAAAAGAATTGGCCAAATTGGGGATTGAGTTTCGTCCTGAATCCTATAATGACTCGCTGATTCAAGCTTTAATTTCGCGGGGCGATCGCCGGCTTGCTCCCCTGCTTGAGCAGGTGCGTCACTATGGCACTTCCTTGGGCAGTTATCGGCGGGCGTTTAAGGAACTGCGCGGACAGTTGCCCGACTTTGAAGCCTACGTCACTGCTAATTGGCCAGAGGAAACGATCTTACCGTGGCAGCATCTCCAGAGTGGCCTGCCCACTAAAACCTTGCAAAATCATCTGCAGCGAGCGATCGCCTAGGCCAGTCTGCGCTGATACCCCTGTTTAGTGACTTTAGCCTGAAAACAGCATTGGGGCGATGAAGTCTTTCTGATGTCTATACCGTCCTGCGACTCAACTCTCTCTTTTCTGACGCTTCCCCGCTCGCTCTCCATCAATTCGTTGGCCTCGCGCTGACCACCCATACTCACACGCCACCCAAGAGTCAAACCCCGTTTCATCGATATACACCAGCGTTTCCTTGCCGTGGCTCTCTACCCATGTGTTCCTAAATTCCGATACTGAAAGCCCCCGACTTTAGTCGGTGGGAAGTTTACTATAACCAAGCTGCCAAGAGTGTGACCACGCCCAAGCCCGTGAGGGCAAGCCAGATGAAGGCATTCGGTAAAGGCGTAGCAGGGGGCGGTGGTTCTTGGGGTTTTGGGGGGGCAGCCGATGGCTTTTTCGGGGAACGGCTGTAGGGGGACGTGTAGGCGCGATCGCCCACATGGGATAGGTCGGGAATTTCGCTGTACCATTCCGGACGGCGTTTGAGTTGGGGAGCTTCCAAAATCGCCAGCAAGCGACGACTTTCCTGCCGCGTGTGATGATCTGGGTGTCGTTGGAGTTGACGGCAGAGGCTGACGGCAGCCCCTTGATCGCCAGCAGCACTATAGGCCGTGACTAACCAGAGGCTAATTTCCCCCGATCGCACCGCATTTCCCTCCGCCAGCGCCGCCGCCTGTCCTAAAAGAACAATCGATTGTTGGTAGTTTCCCCGCTCGAAGGCCTGTTGCCCTTGCTGAAAGAGGGCAGCGACTGCATCCGTCATGGCCTATGAGCTGACCCCCACGTCTTCGACCACAATAAGCCCCTTTTTGAGCAGCGCTTGCAGGTCAGCATTGTGGGTTTTGCAGTTGCGCCAGCGCCGCTCATCGACATTTTCATTGCGACCGGGCTGCAGGGTCACAGGTCCAAAGAAACTATCAAAGGTCATGGGCTGTTCGAGGTAGCTAATCACAGTCAGCATGCCAGCAGAGGTTCGACAAACTCACTATTTTCAGGATAAGGCTAGAGTGGATCTGCTGCCGAGTTGAGTTGAGTATGGTTCGCACACGGTTGAGTTGCGTTGGGATGGCGATCGCCCTTGTGGCACTGACGGGCTGTCCATTGCGTTTGCCCGATCGCAACTCCCCCACCCCTAATACGGGGGCATCTTTGCCTCCCCTTGCCCCCACGGAGCGACCCAATGCGGGGGAGAATTTCATTGCCAAGGTGGTTGCTGAGGCAGGGCCAGCAGTGGTGAGCATTGATACCCTACGACTGCGCCGCAGTCAAGAGGATAGTTTTCTCAATCCTTTTCCAATACCAGAGGTGCCGCTGCGCCAAGGTCAAGGCTCTGGGTTTATATTTACCCCCGATGGCAAGATTATGACCAATGCCCATGTGGTGGAGGGGGCTACTGCCGTGCGAGTCACGCTCCCCGATGGTCGCCAGTATGATGGCAAGGTGGTGGGTGCAGATTCCCTGACGGATGTGGCGGTGGTGCAGATTGAGGCTGAGAATTTACCGACGGTACAACTGGGCAATTCCGATAGCCTTGTCCCCGGTGAGTGGGCGATCGCCATCGGTAACCCCTTGGGGCTAAGTAACACCGTAACCGCCGGCATTATTAGTGCAACAGGGCGTGCCAGTAATGAAATTGGCGCTGCCGATAAGCGGGTGAGCTTCATTCAAACGGATGCGGCGATTAATCCGGGCAATTCCGGGGGCCCCCTTCTGAATGCTGCTGGTCAAGTGGTGGGCGTCAATACCGCCGTGATTTCCCAAGCGCAGGGTCTTGGTTTTGCCATTCCCATCAATACGGCCTATCGCATTGCTGAACAGATTATTACTACGGGGCGCGCCCAGCACCTCTATCTGGGGATTCGCATGGTGCAATTGACGCCAGAAGTGGCTGCCCAAATCCGTCAAGATCAGCCCAACTGGACACTGAATCAAACCCAAGGGACGCTAATCGTTGGTGTTGCCCCCAATTCGCCGGCGGCTAAAGCGGGGCTGCAAGTGGGAGATTGGATTGCCAAAATTAACGATCTCAATCAACCCAGCCCCCAACAGGTACAAAGCGTGGTTGAGCAAACAAAGTTGGGGGAGAAAGTGACTTTGGAGATTCAACGGGGCGATCGCCGGCAAACCGTGAGCCTGCAACCGGAGCCAATGCCACCAGAATTGTATCCCTCTTCGCAGCCAGAATAGGTTAGCGTCGAGGCTCCGACAGTACTGCTTCCCCCGTGAACCAACGGCCACAGTAACTGAGGCGCCCATTAAAAATGCGGCAGGTGCGATAGAGGTTGTTCTGCAACAGCACCGTTTCCCCCGTGAACCACCGACCACAGTAACTGAGGCGCCCATTAAAAATGCGGCAGGTGCGATAGAAGTTGTTCTGCAACAGCACCGTTTCCCCTGTGAACCAACGGCCACAATAGCTAAGGCGTCCGTTAAAAATGCGGCAAACCCGATAAACATCACTGCGGGGCGTTTGACTGAGCCATGTCGGCACCCCTTGAGCCTGTTCTAGCCCGATGAGAAGGGCGGCAAGAATCTGAGCAACCATCAGAAAATCCCCAATTATGGGACGAGTACCACCTTACCCTGCACCAAGCGTTGGCTGAGATAGCGATGGGCATCCGCCGCCGCCCCTAGGGGAAAGGTTTTATCCACAACCACTTTTAGCTCGCCGCGATCCACAAGGGTGGCCACCTGTTCAAGGATTTTTCCCTGATGGGCAAGGGCATCACTCAACCCCATGAGTTGCGGCGTCAGCATCAGTGTGAGTTGGATCAAGAGGTTGCGTTGGCGGGCAATTTTCCACGGCGTATCGGCGGCGGGTTCCAAGAGGGTGGCGAGGGTGCCATAGGGACGCACCGCTTTGAAGGTGTCGCTAAAGGTTGTGCTGCCGACGGTGTCAAGAGCAAAATCAACTCCTTTGCCCCCTGTCCAGTCCAAGACTGCTTGTACCCAATCACTGGTGGTGTAGTTAATGGCAAGGGTGGCACCCAGATCTTGGGTAAATCGTGCTTTTGCTGCGGAACTAATTGTCGTGGCCACTTGGGCTCCGAAACGCCGCGCCAGTTGAATGGCGAGATGCCCCACCCCGCCTGCCCCGGCATGGATGAGAACGGTTTTTGCGGTGGAGAGGACATTCAAAGGTGGCACTGCCCCGCGATCGCCCAAGGCTTCCCAGGCCGTAATCACTGCTAGGGGCAAGGCAGCGGCCTGAATAAAGGAAAGGGTTTTGGGCTTGTGGGCAACGGCAACTTCAGGAACAACGGTGTATTCGGCATAGCAGCCGCCGCGATCGCCCAAGCCCCCATAGCAAAAATAAACTTCATCCCCTACGCGAAACCGCTGCACCGCTGCACCCACAGCCACGACCACCCCTGCGCCATCACAGCCGAGAATGGCGGGCCGGCGATCGGGAAAAAATGTTCCCCGCTGTCGCAGCTTCGTATCAATGGGGTTCACACTGGCCGCCCGCAGTTGAATTTTCACCTCATTGGCAGCTTGAATCTGCGGCTCAGGCATCTCCCGCAGCGCTAAAACATCGGGGTCACCAAATTCTGTGATGGCAACGGCTTTCATTGTTGCTGCGTTTCCGTTGACTCCGCTGGGTGCACGACTTAACACCAATTTTGACACACTGCCCGCCCTAAAGGTCAGGGATGCTTGTTACTGGTTCCGCGACCTTGCTTGCCACCTCAGGTTCAGGCACTGATCTCCCCCCCTGAAGCCCCCTTTTAGGAGGAAGTGTTTCCATTAATTCGGCTGGGAAAGAATCCCAGCACTTGAGGGGCAGGTGCAGGTTGAGGGGCAGGCGCTAGGTCAACACCGTGAAAGACTAACGGCAAGTAAAACAGGCCTTTCCAGTTGTCGGAAAACTCTACCAAGAGATTGGGATTAGTTAGGATGCTAAAAATACCATCCTGTAAAGAACGTGGCGTTCGGGTATAAAATTTGTGCAGTATTTCGGCAAGCGTGGAAAGGTCTAAGTCATCCATTGGATCGCCTTTGTATAAAATAGTCCGTTCAAGCGAAAAGTTCTCAGGAATTTTCCCGTGCTCCAAGATGCTAAACACCACTTCCACTTGTGTCGAAAGCCATCCAAGTGGAATAAAAATCCGCTTGGCAATTAAGCGCTCACGCAGCTTAGAAACTTTGGAGTGAGCAGTCTTAGATTGCGTAAATACGCACAACGCCAAGGGTTCTAAGTCGACGTGGTAAACGGCACGAGAGCCGCTGCTAGTAGTAGCAGCTTGAATTGATGCGGTTTTGACCCGGTCATAATGCACTTGAGGGGCAGGTGCAGGTTGAGAGGCAGGCGCTAGGTCAAAACCGTGAAAGGCTAACGGCAAGTAAAACAGGCCTTTCCAGTTGTCGGAAAACTCTACCAAGAGATTGGGATTAGTTAGGATGCTAAAAATACCATCCTGTAAAGAACGTGGCGTTCGGGTATAAAATTTGTGCAGTGTTTCGGCAAGCGCGGAAAGGTCTGAGTCATCCATTGGATCGCCTTCGTATAAAATAGTCCGTTCAAGCGAAAAGTTCTCAGGAATTTTCCCGTGCTCCAAGATGCTAAACACCCAGAAGTGTTGAAAGATAGTTTGAGAGGCTAGAAAAAAGGGAAGAAATGTCATATTCTTCCCTTAAAAGAAGAAGAAAAAATCAATTTACTATGGCATCTTTTGCAACTCTTGTCAAGTCCATTCTCAATCGGCTCAGCCCCTGTGACTACCCCGTGCTGAACTCTCAATTGTTCTTCAAAATCTGGTTGACCTACGTTCTCGACCAAGGGTTAACCAGTATGAGAGCCTTATTTTATCGCTTGAATCATGCAGGGATTACAGTGGATATGTCCACGTTTTCCAAAGCCAACAAAACTCGGACAACCAGCTTATTTGAGGGGATTTACACTCAACTGATGTCTCAAGCTCAAAAGAGACATCGTACTTCAAGCATGACGCTGTTTCCTATCGATTCAACCATCATTACCCTGACGAGTAAACTCTTTTGGTTCTATAAATATCATCAAGTGAAGTTACTTACGGGATTTGATTTAACAGAGAACATCATGGGTAAAGCGGTGATTTCTTTTGGGGAGAGACATGACCTGAGCTTTCAAGAGGAGATTCTAGAAATGATCCCTGAGAATGCTGTTGTAATCATGGATAGAGGGTTTGCGAGCTGGCAATTTTTAGAGCGACTAAGTGAGAGGAAGTGCCCATTTGTTGTACGTATCAAGAATAACATGAGAATGAAGCTCAATCATGAGAGATATCGCGTGGTTCAATTTTTTGACGAGAATCAAACGGAGTTTCGTATAGCGACAAATCTAAAGGAGCTGAGTGATGAGGAAGTGAGTGAGTTATATCGGCATCGGTGGGCGATTGAGAACCTATGGAAATTTCTGAAGATGCATTTATCATTAGACAAGTTGATTACGAAGAGTTTGAACGGGGTGATAAATCAGATTTATATGGTTTTAATTGCCTATTTAATTTTAGAGCTGGTGGAGATACCTGAATACTTTGGGAAGAAGCTATTAGACAAATTGCGATATTTGCAACTGGAACTCAGTCGTCGCTGCTCAATAGTGCATTGGAGCTTTGATTGGCAGCCAGAGCTACTGGTCACTTAAAATGTTAAGTTTTGTTGCAGGATTCAACACTTCTGGCTAAACACCACTTCCACTTGTGTCGAAAGCCATCCAAGTGGAATAAAAATCCGCTTGGCAATTAAGCGCTCACGCAGCTTAGAAACTTTGGAGTGAGCAGTCTTAGATTGCGTAAATACGCACAACGCCAAGGGTTCTAAATCGACGTGGTAAACGGTACGAGAGCGGCTGCTAGTAGTAGCAGCTTGAATTGATGCGGTTTTGACCCGGTCATAATAAACGCCCATAACAAACTCCAAACTCCAAATAACAGATAGCTAGGCTTTTCTCCTAGCCAAGTTTCCATTAGTTCGGCTGGGAAAGAATCCCAGCACACCTACATCAACGACAACTTTCGGGCCATCGAAGTGTTTCCATTAGTTCGGCTGGGAAAGAATCCCAGCACTTGGGTCTCTTGCAAAAACTGATTGCTCAACAGGTTTCCATTAGTTCGGCTGGGAAAGAATCCCAGCACCAGTTACTGGTTTTTAACGAACTGCGGGGTTCTGTCGTTTCCATTAGTTCGGCTGGGAAAGAATCCCAGCACAAGAAGATATCGATATCATGTTTGACTACCCAGGGTAGTTTCCATTAGTTCGGCTGGGAAAGAATCCCAGCACGCTTTGCGGGTAGTGATTAATGACAGGCAACGTCTGTTTCCATTAGTTCGGCTGGGAAAGAATCCCAGCACCTTGGCTGGGTACACAATCCCAGATATTGAAAGTAAGTTTCCATTAGTTCGGCTGGGAAAGAATCCCAGCACACTATTCTCAAATTGAAGTGCGTGTTTTGGCTGTTTCCATTAGTTCGGCTGGGAAAGAATCCCAGCACGGCGGTCAATAAGTGGGACGACTTTGCTTTGGTGAAGTTTCCATTAGTTCGGCTGGGAAAGAATCCCAGCACTTGATCGGAGGTATTGCTATGTCAACGATGACCAGTTTCCATTAGTTCGGCTGGGAAAGAATCCCAGCACCTAAAAGCCCAGGCGAAACTTCCAATTGCGGAAAACGTTTCCATTAGTTCGGCTGGGAAAGAATCCCAGCACGGCACCTTCCTAGAAGGCGCTCTACGACTACTATAGCACAGGTCATTTTCAAGCACCTAGACGGGATCATTTTTTTGTTTTTGTAAAATTTTTAGATCCGCAGGGTCACAGGGCGTGAAAGTCACTCTGGAACTGAATTTCGGGAAAATTCAAGCACCTCTAAATCTGTTAGAAATTGCTCAAAGCGTTGTGGAGACTGGGTTTGAGAAAATTGCCGAGCTGAGAGGATATTTTTGTCCAGAGGTGCTTGATCAACCCCTCAAGGCTCTCAATTCACCACAGCAATCCCTTGCCTTCAGGAGCAAAATTAGGGACACAGGGCGAAACCTCTATACTGAGGATGTTGAACCTCTGGCGATGTGTTTTTGAACCATGAGCTTGCTCCAAGTGTCTGATGTCTATGCCGGTTATATTCCCGATGTGGATATTTTGCGGGGGGTAAACTTTCGCCTCGAAGCGGGAGAACTGGTAGCGGTGATTGGCCCTAATGGGGCTGGAAAATCAACCTTGGCAAAAACCATCGCTGGGTTGCTGACGCCCCGCCTCGGCACAATTACCCTCGCCGGCGAAGATATTACCTACTTACGTCCCAACCAAATCGTCAAAAAGGGAATTGGCTACGTGCCGCAAATTGCCAATGTCTTTCGTACCCTGACGGTTGAAGAAAATCTGGAGATGGGTGCCTTTACCAAGACAGGCAACCTCAAAGCCCTCAAAGAGCGAGTCTATGACACCTTTCCCCGCTTGGCTGAGCGCCGACAGCAACGGGCCGGTACCCTTTCGGGGGGAGAACGGCAAATGCTGGCCATGGGACGCGCCATGATGTTGGATCCCCAAATTATGGTCTTGGATGAACCCTCCGCTGCTCTCTCCCCAGCCCTCGTCAATGATGTCTTTGCCAAAATCAAGGAGATTAATGCCCAAGGGACGGCCATTATTTTGGTGGAGCAAAATGCACGGAAAGCCCTTGCCATGAGCGATCGCGGGTATGTCTTGGAAATGGGCAAAGATCGCTATGAGGGATTGGGCAGCGAATTACTCAATGACCCTAAAGTGGGGGAACTCTACCTCGGAATTGTGCGGGCAGAGCCTTAGGGCACAGGGCTAAAAATTGCTGTTTCAAGAGCAATCAGGCTTTTTTCCAAATCATCATTGACAATTTGAACATCAAATTCTGGGGCCGCAGCAATTTCGGTTTCCGCTTGAGCTAAACGGCGGGCGATCGCCTCCTCACTATCTTGGCCACGGCTACGCAGACGGTGTTCAAGTTCCGCTAAAGATGGCGGCAGAATAAAAATGTGACGCGCTTGAGGATAGGACTGGCGAACTTGGCGTGCCCCTTGCAGTTCAATTTCAAGGATGACGGTTTTTCCTTGGGCAATGAGTTGCAGCAACGGATCGCGTGGGGTACCGTAGTAGTGGCCGGCAAACTCTGCCCATTCCAAGAGTTGCCCAGCAGCAATCATTCCCTTGAATTCTTCTACAGAGACAAAATAGTAATCCACCCCTTCAACCTCCGTGGGGCGTGGCGGACGGGTCGTTGCTGAAACCGAAAGTGCCAGTTCGGGATGTCGCTGTCGCAGTTGCCGTAGGAGCGTCCCTTTGCCGACCCCACTAGGGCCAGTAATCACAATGAGTTGTCCGGGCTGGGGCGTTGCACTGGTCATAACTGCACGGGTGGGAAACTTTTTGATCCTACTGTGTTTGCTCAGAGTTTTATCATTGAGGCAGCGTGGTTGAGGAATGGCCGTGAAGATTCATTTGCCCAGTGAAAGTGAAAATGCTCGCATTGAGATGCTGCCGCTGATTGATGTGGTCTTTTGTATCCTCACGTTCTTTATTTTGGCGGCGGTGAGTCTGACGCGGCAGCAGGCGATTACCTTGAATCTGCCCCAAGCCAGCACCAGTCAAGCGCAGTCGCAAAAGATGTTGGTGGTGAGCATTGATCCGGCGGGGCAACTCTTTGTGGATAAAGACCCCGTCAACCGCAGTGAACTCTATGAACGCTTGGCCACCTACTTGAAAACGAATCCGCAAGGGGTGGTGATTTTGCGGGCATCCCAGGTGGTGAGCTACAACGAAGTTATTCAAGTTTTGGATCTGCTGCGCTCAGTAGGAGGCAATCGTGTGGCCTTGGCGACTCAACCGGTAGAACAACCGGTGCTGAGGACGGAGACCCGTCCTAACCCTCTCCCCTCGCCACCAGCCAACGATCAACCCACGCCCTCCAATCCATAGGGACTCACGGTGGAACCCATTTCCAGTATTCCTGTTGCCCCAGAGGGCTTTCGCTCTGGCTTTGTCGCCTTAGTGGGTCGTCCCAATGTAGGCAAGTCTACCCTCTTTAACCATCTCTTGGGTCAGAAGGTGGCCATTACCTCACCGGTGGCGCAAACCACGCGCAATCGCTTGCGGGGCATCCTGACCACGGCAACGGCGCAATTGATCTTTGTGGATACACCGGGTATCCATAAGCCCCACCATCGGCTCGGAGAAGTGCTGGTGCATAATGCCAAGGGCGTTCTCAATCGGGTAGATGCGATTGTCTTTGTGGTGGATGCTGCCAGTCCTCCCGGTGGAGGCGATCGCTATGTGGCGGATCTCCTGACCACAACCCAATCTCCTGTGCTGGTGGCCATCAATAAAATTGACCTGCTGCCAGAAGGGGAGCGTCCACAGCGGCAACAGGATTATCAAACCCTTGGCCCTTGGCCAACCTATCCCTGCTCGGCGCTCACGGGAGAGGGAGTGGGTTTGCTGCAATCGGCGATCGCAGCGCAGTTGCCCCTTGGCCCCTATTACTATCCGCCAGAGATGGTCACCGATCAGCCAGAGCGCTTCATCATGGCGGAATTGATCCGTGAGCAAATTTTGCACCACACCCGCGAGGAAGTCCCCCATTCGGTGGCCGTGACCATTGAACAGGTGCAGCAGGATCGCAAGCTCACCCGTGTCCACGCCGTGATTTATGTGGAGCGTCCAACGCAAAAGGCGATTATTATTGGCCAAGGAGGTCAGTTGCTCAAACAAATGGGCACCGCTGCCCGCCAAGAAATTGAAACCCTCATTGGGGGCAAGATTTACTTAGAACTGTTTGTCAAGGTACGCCCCCGCTGGCGACAGGATCGGTTGCGCTTGGCGGAGTTGGGCTATCGCATTGAGAAGGATTAAGCCGATGGAGACAGCATTGCGAGTGGGTGTGGCAGGGCCTGTGGGGTCAGGTAAAACCGCCCTTGTGGTGCCCTTTGAAAAGCTTTGGGCGATCGCTATCGCCTAGCGGTTGTGACTAATGATATTTACACCCAAGAGGATGCCCAGTTTTTGGTGCGCTCCCAAGCCCTTCCCCCCGAGCGAATTCTCAGTGTTGAAACGGGGGGATGTCCCCACACCGCTTGGCTGCGACCTTTAGCCCAGAGCTGGTGGATTTAACGATTTACGCGATTGATGTGGCTGCTGGCGATAAAATTCCCCGTAAAGGCGGGCCGGGGATTACCAAGTCGGATTTATTGGTGATTAATAAAATTGATCGTGCCCCCTATGGGGGTGCTGATTTAGAGGTAATGAAACGGGACACCCTGAAAATGCGGGGCGATCGCCCCTATGTGATGACGAACTTGAAAACTGGCCTTGGGCTAGATCAGGTGATTGCCTTTCTCGCATCCCATTTAGCAGCCTAAACAGAATGGTACGGAAGTTGACCCAACGCACAAAAAATCACTGATCACCATCACTGGCACGGCAACAATTTGCCCCTTAGAATCGTCCTATCGGTGTCGTCAGGTAGGAAGTATGATGAACTACGCAGGGGTGAGGGGTGCGATGCTCGGAGCAACGGGGTTAGTGGCAATGGCTTTACCCGCAGTGGGTCAAGTCCAACCCCTGAGTGGTGAGCAAATTAACGAGATTGCCCGCAACATCACAGTCTTGATTGTGGGGAAAGATTCCCACGGTTCTGGTGCCATTATTTCCCGCTCCGGTTCGACCTACTATGTGCTTACGGCAAAGCACGTTGTCAATCGTAAGGATAATTACCGCGTGATTCCCATTGATCAGCAGGCCTACGCCGTTGATTTCAGTAAGATTAAATTTTTGCCGAATACAGATTTAGCTATTGTGGAATTCACAAGCGAGAAAAAAGACTATCAGGTGGCTACGCTGACAAACTCTGACTTTGCCAAGGAAGGGTCGCAGGTCTTTATCTCGGGGTGGCCGCAGCCGGGGGGCAGTGGTCAGTTAGTGCGGCAGTTTACCGATGGCCGTATCTCCGGCTTTTTGATTGAACCCATTGATGGCTATAAAATGATCTACACCAATGTTACCCGTCGCGGTATGAGTGGTGGCCCTGTTTTGGATAGTGCAGGGCGTGTGGTCGGGGTTCATGGTCTCGGTGATACAGAAGACCCCCGCTCCCTTGAGCGCCAAGGCTTGAGTCCAGAGGCGGCAGCGAGCATTGCCAGCTTGATTAAGCCGGGGTTTAATTACGCGATTCCGATTAACACCTTTCTGACGGGTGCGCCAGCGGCGGGTGTATTTCTCTCTCTGCAAGTAGATAATCAGGCGATCGCCAGTGGCACTGCGCCTGTGGTTGTGACCGCACCGAGTCAACCCGATAGTCGCGATCGCATTGAGAACATCAATTCAATTTTGAATACCGTCAATACGGGTGTCAGCGTCATTCGCAACATCTTTAGTTTTTAGAAAGAATTCCAATGACCTGTTGAACTGAGTCCCGGTTCATTGCCTGTTCAATTGCGAGGATTGAGTGATATGGCTATTCAATTTGGGATCCGCCCCATTGCCATTCCCCTAAGTTTGGCAGTGGTCATGATTGGGGCGATCGCCCATGCCTCTTGGGCAAGTTATCGTCCACCCGCTAATATTGGCCGCCCCGGTAACCGTGAGGGAGCTGCAACGCGGATTGCCCGTCCCATGCTACTGCGGGAAAGTACCGGTGGCATCGAAAGCTGTCTGACTGAGCCAAAACAAACTGTGGTTGCCCTTGTGCCCAAGGATAACAATGGCCTTAGCAGCACCCCCACCCCTACCCTCTATAGCTTCATTCCCGCCAACAAGGGCGCAACCCTAACCCTGACGCTGCGGGATCCCCAAGGCACAGAAGTCTATCGCCAAGAGCGTCCTGCCCCCACGGAAGCGGGTATTATTGGCTGGCCTGTGGAGAATGTTGCCCTCAAAAATGGGGTGGATTACCAGTGGCAACTCACCCTCACCTGTACCAATGGCACCACAGCCGTCAAAACCGTCAGTTGGTTCCGACCGATGCCCTTATCGCCAAGCCAACAGCAGCGAATCGTGCAAGCTAAGGATGTGGCGGATGCCTTTGCCATGGCGGGCTACTGGTACGACACCCTCAATCAACTGGCCAAACAACGCCTAGCGCAGCCGCGGAATGCCCAGCTCCAGCAAAAATGGCAAGCCCTGTTGCAGTCTCCCGCTGTCCAGTTGGCCAATGTGGCGAATCAACCCCTCATCCCATTACCACCCCAGCCCTAACTCTCTAGGGAGAGGTCTGCCAGCCACTGGTAGAGGTCAGGAATATTGGCATTGGGTTGTAGCAGATCTTCTTTGATGTGCATCAGCACCTTGGCCAAGGGTTCGGCGCGATCGCGGTACTCAGCAACACTGGCCAGCAGATCCATAAATACCTGTTCTTCAATCTGGGCGCGGGGGGGTGGTTCAGCCGTCGCATCACGGTAGGTTTGATAGGCCACAGGGGTTGCGGCAAACCCCAATCGAAAGATAAAAGCATTGGCTGCCTCTTGCAGTTGCCCTTGGAGCGATCGCACAGATAAATCGCCGCGCTCAAACCCCACTTCGCCTTTTAGGGTGACTTCGACAATCGCCTCTGCCATGTCTGCCCGATGCCGCTGCACCAGTTGCTGGAGTTGGCTCTCCACATGGCTCACGGTGTCACTGGGGGTGAGGGTAAGGGTGTAGCGATGGATGGGACGCTGCCAATAGTCGCGCTTGAGTTCCGCTTGGGGTGACCCCTTCTCAAGGGTGACCAACAGCACCCCCCGCGGATTTTGCTGCTGATTTTCCTGAATCGAATTGGCCTCAACGGAGCCGGGATTAAAGATCCAATCCTCAACGGCGTAATGGCGATGGATATGCCCTAGGGCAAGGTAATCTACACCCGCTTGGCGCAGGGGTAGGAGTTCGTTGTAGCGCAATGCCCCTTGGTAACGGGAGACTTGCCCCTCAAGGCCGTGGTGAAAGAGCAAAATCGTCGCACCAGCAGCGGGCGGTAGTGCCTGAATTTGACTGGCAAGCTGTTGAATGGCACGGGGGGCACTGGCACCATACCACTGGGAACCAATGACGCGCACGCCACAGGGGAGATCCATATAGCCACCCCGCGCTGCCTCGGCGTCCCACGGCTGTAATTGGCCACTTTCGTCAGGTTCCAGTAGATAGAGATAGTCTTTTTCACAGAGGTAGCGGAGCCAATTGGACTTGACACCGTAGGGGCAGTTATCGTGGTTGCCCTCGATCGCCAGCACGGGAATCCCCGCCGATCGCACCTTGTCGAGGACGTATTCCGCTTGATTGAGAATGCCGGGGGTAATCAGCCGCTCCTCAAAGAGATCGCCGGCAATCAGGACAAAATCCACCTGTGCCTCGATGGCGTAGGTTTGCAGGGCACTGTCAAAGGCGGTGAAAAAATCAAACGTGCGATTGGGATTCTCTTGACGGTACTTATTAAAGCCAAGGTGGACATCGGCAACATGGAGGAAACGCACCATTTCCCACTGTCTCCTAGGGGCGATCGCTAGGGATTTGGGCAAGGCGTGCTGCCCAATTGGGATAGGCCTCGGCGGCTTGATCTGTGGCTACCACTTCTACGGTGCGATAGCAGGCCACGGGCAAATTCAGTAAGCTGACCAGAAACGCCGCTAAATCTTCGCGACTCAGAGAGCCCGTCAGGCGATCGCCCTGATCAAGGCGCAGCTCTTTGCCACCGGGCTGATCCGTCAGACCACAGGGGCGGACAATCGTATAGGGTAGGCCACTTTGGCGCAGCATATTTTCTGCCGCCAGTTTCCAAGTGAGGATGCCCCCCAGTTGGTCGTTGTATTGAACTGCCAAGGGCTGCCCCTTCAGGTCAAGATCCGCTTGTTGCGGACGGGTCACCCCCGCAGAACTCACCTGAATCATGCGGGGCAAGGGCAACCCTCCATAGGCTTGAATCGACTCAATCTCAAGGCTGAGGGTGCCGGGGCGGAAGTGGGGGTTGAGGGCACCGTCATACTCAAATTTGCTGAGCATCAGTTGCAGCGAGTAAATTTGCCCCACATTTAGAGGCGGCGCATTGGTGGCAGTGCGGGCCCGAAACACCGGAATAAAGTGGCTAAAGGGCAATTCAACCGTGATCCACTGATCGGCCACCGTATCAAAGGACATGGCATAGCCGACGCCATCCCAAGCGGGGTCACTGCGTAGGAAAAATTTATAGCGCTGGCCATCGCCGCGAACCCGCAGTTGAATGCCCGTGTAGCCTTGGAGATTGAGGGCTGGGGTGAGGTTGCGGGTGCGAATCGAGACAAACCCCCCAGAATTTTCCGTAGAAACCAGCCCCGTGAAGAGGGCGCTGTGATCCTTGAGGTAAAACTGGCTGGCACTGACGCCGCCCATGACCACATCATCGAGGGCACCCCAAACTTCCTTCAGGGGGGGCGTGGGATAGCGATAGTCAAAGAGGGGATAGGTGTTGGGTTGACTTTGAAAATAGGGTTGGGCACGTTCCAACAAATGCCGCATGCCCTCAAATTCAACCGCCTCTGGACTCGCACCGACAATTTCAAGGCCGGGGGGTGGCGCGTTGGGATTGGGCTGTACCTTTGCCCCAACACAGTTGATCACCGCCCGACTGCCCTGCAAGAGATCGGCAGGCAAGGGTTGAGTCACGTCGGCAACGACAATGTCTAAAAAAGGGTCTGAGGGAAGTACATTCTCAGCTTTGGCGCGATCGCGCACCCCTGCCCGCACCGCATAGCCTTGAGCCAAGAGGGTTTTCACCACTGCTTGACCGGTTCGACCCGTTGCCCCCATCACCACAACAAGACCACTGCCCCGATAGGCGGGCGGCTTAAAGAGATCCGGTAAAAGGGGTGACAGCACAGGGCGGAGGGGCTCCAGTGTTCCCACAAAGGGGAGGGCTTGAAAAAAGCGCAGTGTATCGAGAAAGCGACCAAGTTCCCAGTTATTTGCCATAGAGGGGCACCACGCTTGACCAATGGGGGAGTTTTTCCCCTGCCCTTAGTGTATCGTGCCACTGTTGGGCTGCCCATGTGAGCAGAGCGCGGCCATAGTCAGTGGGGTTGGGGGGACTCAGGGGTTTGTAGGGGTGAGGCCAAGTAGCTAAAAGTGTTGCTGCTTCGTGGTCGGCCAGCAGGCGATCGCCCCAAAGAGAATTAAGACTTCCCCCCTGATAACGGTAAATGCCAAGGTACTGATGCCCCTGCTGGGCACGACGCGACACCACCCCATCCTGTTCTATGAGTTCATCACGATAGTGCCACGCCATTGTGCCAAGGCTAGACAGACCCAAAAGGGGAACTTCCAGTTGCTGGGCTAGGATGCGGGCAGTCACGACCCCCAAGCGCGTTCCCGTAAAGCTGCCCGGGCCACAGCCAATAGCGATCGCCCCTAGTTCACCCCAAGTGTAGCGACCCATCAGTTCCCCAAGGCAAGGGTGAAGTTGGCTGGCCAGTTCTCGACCCAAGGGCCATGTTTTCATCTCCAGCAGTTGATCTGCCCCCAAGTCATAGAGGCCTGCCACTAGGGTGGCATCGCTGGTATCAAAACCAAGACAAAGCAGATTAGCTCACTCCGACGGCGATCGCCACCAAGCCAGCCACTAAAAGCAATCCGCCCACAACCAACAGGGCTGCCCGTACTTTTTGCTGCGGTGTCCAAGGCTGTGCTTGATAGACCCTAGGCTCAATAGCAAAGTTGTTGAGACGACCGCCCTCATCGGTGGTATAGCGCATCGAAACAAACCTCAATTCAGCGTTACAGTGCAGCTATTCTAACAAGCAAACTTTACGACTCTTGAGAATCCTTAACAATTTCTTGCAATTGACCGTGGCGATAGACCCGCAACCAGCGACCGCGCCAGTAGATGCGATTGCCAAAACAGCCCCCCAGCCAAATCAGGAAGCTCATCACATCCCGCAGGGGCAATAGCCAGAGCCACAACAGCAGCCGAGGGGTGTCCATCAAGACCATGCTCATGATCGCCTGCAACCAGCGAAGGCCCTGAACCCCCAGAAAGACGCTGAGGGTCCATGGGGTTGGAAACAGTCCCCACAGCAGGGCACTATAGACGGTGCCAAACATCAACACCATGCCAAAATACTGATTGCCGCGATTGGCACGAATACTGCGAGACCAGCGCAGTTCCCGTTGCACCGCCTTCAAAAAGGACTCATCAGCGCAGTCATTGTCAAGAATATAGGACGATAACTCCACGCGATACCCAGCACGCCACGCTGCATACCCCAGTTGGTAGTCCTCACCAATGCGATTGAGCGCAATCTCAAAGCCACCAATTTTTTCTAGGACTTCCCGCCGCAGCAGCACGGTTGGCCCAATGGCAAAACGCAGTCCCCGATCAAGGCAGCGGGCAACAAGCACACTGGGGATAAAGTCAAGGCATCGCCCCATGGCCAGAAACGCAGCTCCTAAGCGGCGGGGATGGTGATCAATGTAACCACAGGTAACGACCCCCACTTGGGGATCCGCCAAGGGTTGCACCAAAGTGGCTAAGTAATGGGGTCTAACTTGCACATCACTATCGGTTTCAACAATTACCCCATAGCGCGCATGGGTAAACAATTGGGCGACATTGCTGGCCTTACGGTTCAGCCCGCAAATCCGCTGACAAAGATACCAGCGAGCCCGGTGGGGATAGGTCTGGCAAATGGCCTTTAACAGCGGTATGGCTGGATCACTGGGGTCTTGAACCCCAAAGAGGACTTCATAGAGGGGGTAATCTTGCTCGCACAGTGAAGACCAGTTTTGCCAAGCCCTTGCTTCTAAGCCGCAGACAGGAACCAAGATCGAGACCGCCGGTAAGGACTCTAGGCGAGTCGTCCGCTGGGTGGTGAAAAATTGATAGGTGAGGGCAGCGGCAACAATGTAGAACAGGCTTCCCGTGATACTCAGCAGGCTCAGGAGAAGGAGGACAACCATCATGGTGCTGTCGTAATTGTTCCCGTCAGGGGGGAACTGGCACTGGCATAGGCTTTGACGGGAATTCGACCCGCCAAGTAGGCAAGACGACCCGCCGTGGTTGCCAGTGCCATGGCTTTGGCCATTGCTGGGGCGTTTCCCGCTTGGGCGATCGCGGTATTAATCAAGAGTGCATCTGCCCCTAACTCCATCGCGGCGGCCGCCTCACTGGGCGTGCCAATGCCCGCATCAACCACAACAGGAACACTAGCTTGATCAATAATGATTTGAATATTGGCGGCATTACGCAGACCTTGCCCCGACCCAATGGGGGAGGCCAAAGGCATCACAGTAACACAGCCCACTTCCTCAAGGCGTTTGGCCAGCAGGGGATCTGCATTGATGTAGGGAAGAACCGCAAATCCTTCTTTGACCAGTTGTTCTGCAGCTGCCAGTGTGCCGAAGGGATCGGGCAGCAAGTATTTCGGGTCGGGAATCACCTCTAACTTGACAAAGTTGTTGTCCTCTTGACCCAAGAGCTTGGCCATTTCGCGGCCTAAACGGGCAACGCGAATCGCCTCCTCAGCAGTTTGACAGCCAGCGGTGTTGGGCAGCAGCCAGATTTTACTCCAGTCAAGAGCATCCACAAGTCCTTCGTGACCGGGGGCATTGGTTTGAACGCGACGTACAGCTACTGTGACAATTTCGCAGCCACTCGCGGCAACACTGGCTTGGAGATCCGCAATAGAACGATATTTGCCCGTACCGGTCATCAGGCGTGAGCGGAACTGACGCCCAGCGATTGTTAGCGGGGCATCTTCAATTAGCAGCTCAGGAGGAGGCGCAGTTACCATGATGCACTTGTGACGTGAAAAGCACTAGGGTTTGCCTTTCTACGATATCAGGGTTACGCTCTTCACTGCTGCGACCTTGGAAAACTTGTGGCATCATAGAGGCACCATAACTTTGGGAGTGCAACAGTTGGTGCATGGCACATATTGGCAACAATGCCGCCATTCAGGCTGCCGATCGCCTGCTACGTCAATATGGCTTTGATTTGGATGGCTCCTCAGTTGAGGTCATCCTAGATCGTTGGTTGCGCCATTTTCCTCCCCGTTGGATTCGCCTCGCCCTCATTGAAGCTCTTTATCTAGGGCGCTATAAAGCCATTTCCGTAGAGCAAATTTTAGAGCTATGGCAACGGCGTGAGCAACCGATTTATCACTTCAACAGTGAGTTTGAAGCCATTATCTGCCAGTCATTGCCCATTAGTGTGCCGGAACCTACTCCCTCTCGCCTTTCAGAGACACCTAGCAATACAAAAATTAGTGAATTTCACCCTGATTTAGCGTCTGACCCATTTGTTACCAAGTTAACTAGTATTGTGCGGCAGTGGCAGCCCCAAGACGTCCTCGTGGAGCAGGGCGATCGCTCCTCCTAGGCCGTTGCAGGTTATACTCTTTTGAGTAAGATTTGGCACCTCCACCTATGGCTGTTTTTGAAGGCACCTATCAAGTTCTGGGAACGCCTCGCTTTGGCATTGTGATTTCCCGCTTCAATGACCTGATTACAACCAAGCTGCTAGAGGGTTGCCAAGATTGCCTGCGTCGTCATGGCGTTGATCCCAATCCCCACGGTTCTCAAGTAGACTATGCTTGGGTGCCCGGTAGTTTTGAAATTCCCCTTGTGGCGGCTCAACTGGCGGCCAGTCGTCGCTATGCTGCCATTATTTGTCTCGGGGCAGTCATCCGTGGCCAAACCCCCCACTTTGACTATGTGGCTGCTGAAGTCACCAAAGGGATTGCGACGGCCTCTATGCAAACGGGTGTGCCGATTATCTACGGCATTCTCACTACCGACACGATGCAACAGGCCCTTGAGCGCGCTGGCATTAAAAGCAATAAGGGTTGGGAATATGCCCTCAATGCCCTCGAAATGGCAAACCTGATGCAAACCCTCCCCAGCAGCATCAATTCACCCACAGCCAAACTCAGCCCCAGTACCCCTGTTCTCGCTGATGGGTAATCCCAAATGGTGAAGTAGAAATTTCTTCCTAAGGCTACCAAGGGCTGCCAATCATCGTAAATCCTGCCCAAAAGTACGGATGGGAAAGTTGACGCCCACCCCCAGTTTGAACTTCTGGGGGCAAAGGAATTGAAAGCCCTCCTTGCACCCCAGCACTACGCAGATGATTCTCCTCAATCACAACCTGCTGATGGATCAGGGCAAGCTGCGCCTGTCGCAAGGCCTCTGCTTTAATGGCAGCAATTCTCAACTGTCCATAAAATGCCGTCATCAAAGCCAGCGTCCCTTCATCACTGACATACCAAAGGCTAGCAACCGAACTTTTCACGCCCGCTTGGAGTGACAGTCCAGCAAACCCAAGTTCTGCATTGGTATCTCCTACCGCTGTGCGACAGGCACTCAGCGTCATTAGCTCTGTGGGTGGCTGGAATAACCGCAACTGCCGCACTTGAGCCATTGAAAGCTGGCTATCCCAAAACTGAATATAGGAATTTTGTGGCTTACCCGCATTAAATTCACCATGGGTCGCTAAGTGTAGGATAGGGTAGAGACTGCGCCGCCGCTGAGTTTCCAAGTTTGAGACCGTAAAAGCTTCATTGAGGAATACTTGCCCTCGTCCTACCAGTTGCGTAATGGTTTGTAGCTCGATGGGAACCGCTGGCAAAGGACTTTGCTTTGTGAACTGCGAGGCACCCATTGCCAGTACAGAAGCATTTTGCAACGGTTGGTAGCGGGTATCCACCAAGTTGATACTGGGAATGAGACCCAGATTATAGCGTTCCACTAGAAACTGACCATTACGACCGATTGGACTATCACTGACCGTTGAGGAAATAAGATTTGACCCCGTGTGCAAAGCCGCGATCGGCACACTCCGCAACCCCTGATCAAGGGCAAAAACCAGTGTATTAATGCCTCGTGCTTGCAATTCAGCATCAACGCCGCCCATGATCCATTGGTAAAGCTGCTGCGCAAAGGGTAGATAGGATTCGCTATTGGTTTTCGTTGGATCTCGCACCTCGCGATTAAAGGCAGAAATGACGCGGCGCACTACTTCTTGGGGCACTCGAACGGGTTGATAAATGGGTTCCCCTTCGGGTGTGATGATGAGAATATCCAACTGTTCAGGTCGCCAAAAGACATAGCTCAGGGCAGGTTTTTGACCTGTTTCTTCAGCCATACGCCCCAATAATTCTTTGATTTGATCAATGTCAAGGAACTGTAGTCCCTCTTGACTAGGAGTGCTCAAAAATTCACCAAAGTACTCACTAAACTCAAAGGAATAAAGCTGCTGAAGCAGTTTGATCGCACTGTTGTAGTCTCCCTGATCAAAAGCCGTACTGATTTGCTGACGAATGATCTCAACTCCGGGGAAGTAAATGACTTGAGCGGTATTCTGGGGCAGTTGAGTGCCTTGTATCTCCTCTCCCAATAAAATCCGACCCAGATTCTCTTGAGTTTGGGGTTCTGGTGGTGTTGGCGGTGTGGACGGCTCCGTGGGTGGAGTTGGGGGTGTGGATGGCTCCGTGGGTGGAGTTGGCGGTGCTTGAGAAACCCGATAGAGAAAACCAGAACCAGAAAATAGGGCAGGCTCAGGATAAGTAGTGTTGAATTGCTCTGAACCCGTGAGGCCGCCGTTGATATTGAAATTCGGGTCAGTCGAATAAACTAGCCAGCGACCGTTGGGGGTACTGAAGACACCGGAGCCATAGTTGTTAACAAAGTTATTTTCCGCAGCAAGGACAATCGCATCCCCAGTCCCAACGGCAGAAATTGGCGCATTGAGAACAATATCGCCTGTTAGTGTTTGTAGGAAAATGTTGCGCCCTGTAATGCCTGTTGGGTTAACATTGCCAACGGTAAGGGTACTGTTATTGACAAATTGCAAATCACTCGCACTGTTCAACTCAGCAGCTAGTATCCCCACTTGGTTATTGGGGTTGGTTAGGATTGCACTGCCATTTCGTAAAGTTAAACCCAAGTTGCCTGCTCGAATTGGTGCACTTTGCGTTAGGTTCCCACTGTTTAAGCTGAGGATTAGGGTATTGCCGTTGGTATTGATGCCAGTGGTGAGGCCATTGACACCATTGTTGAAACTAACGATACCTAGGGCACCTTGATGACTCAAGTTCACATTTCCACTGACATTGCCTGAGAGTGCCTGAAACTCATTGTTGACATTGTTGAGGGTGAAAGTCCCCTGTCCAAGAAGTTGCAGCGTTCCCGCAGAAATGACATGACTGCCCTGAGTAACGCCGCCACCGCTATTGAGTGTGAGATTGCGACCATAGAGATTCGTCGTGCCAGAGCCATTGAACTGAATACCTAGGGAACTTACGCCGGGGGTTTGCAGCGCAAGATTGTAGTTGAGGCTGAAGGGACGAACATCAATGAGACCAGTACCATTAGGGTGACCAATGGTCACCAAAGAAAATCCACCCGTGATTTGGTTGAGGAGAAACTGATCAATGATTAAGTTACCCGTTGCACCATCGCCAATGCCGACGGGAGTATGCGCATCAATCGGTTGAAAGACAAGGCGGCCTGCCCCGGCACTATGGATATCTAGCAGAGAGGGAAAATCACCCAAGACTTCAATCCCCCCCTGAGCTGCTAATGTGAGCATGCCATCTTGAACAGCTAATGTCAGGGGGGCGTCAGAGACTTCCATGACCAGACCAGGATTGCCGTCAGTGCCGCGACCTTCGATGAGAATCTTCCCATTTCCAGCCGTTCTGACCTCAGCAGAGTACTCTGTGTCAGTTGCTGCCCTAAAGCCAAGACCAGCACCGAATTCACCCCCTGTACCTCTCAGGATAATGTCACCACTTTGACTGGTAATACTTGTGAAGCTACTCAGAATACCTTCTTGGTTGTAGGCAAAGCCCGTACCACCAGTACCCGTCAGGGTAATATTCCCAGTCGTGGTTCGAATTCCTGACTCTTCAAGATGGATGCCAATGTTGGAAAGTCCTTCGGAGACGTTGCCCCCAGTACCCGTTAAGGTCAGATTGCCAGCCGCAGCGCTGATGAAGGAGTTTTGAATCGAGATACCATCCACAGGGCTATAAACACTAGAACCACCTGTCCCTAGAATGGTGATCTCTCCAGACCCTGAGGTGAGGATTGAACTCCCACCGATCAGTACCCCTTGTTGGCCATTAGTTGTTGCACCACTGCCATGAATCCTAATATGGCCGCCATCTGCATTGAGGGTAGAGTTTTCGATACTAACCCCAGCAGTGCTGACACCGATCGCTGGACTGGTGAAGGGATTAGAGCCACCCCCCAAAATAATATTGCCACCATTGGTAATGAGTGTAACTGAGTCTAATCTAATTGCTCCTGCACCACTGTTATCGGCATCGGCATGGAGAATGATATTCAGTCGGCCTGCTTCTGAGCGAATGTCATCGGCAACAAGAATGTTATTTGCAGCTTGCAAGGTTAGGGAGGCATCGCCGCCGCCTATTTTGGTAATCGAGGCAAGTACAGAAATATCCCCTACTTGGGTTCCAGTATCACCAGTTGTGATGATGACACTAGTGCCGAGATTCAGAGCAGCTTCAATGGCAGTATTCACAACAAAAGCATCATCAGTGGTGGGGGTAAAGACATCAGGATTGCTCCCAGAGAAACTCCCGCCACTCGTAGGGGAGTTAGAAATGGTGACATTTCGTGGATCAAGGAGCCATGTACCGGGCTGACCATTCACTGCACTGACATCTACTGTTCCCCGAACGCTAAGTAATTCTCGCCCAGAGGTTTCCACAAAGCCGCCATTACCGCTAAGTTGCCCGCCGCGTGCGCTGATCGTGCCGGCAAATTGGGTGCTGTTGTCTGCCCATGCAATGACAGTGCCACCATTGCCTTGATTGAAGGCATCCGCTGCAATCACACTGCCGCTGTTGATAAAGAGATTCTGGGCATTGAAACTGCTATGCAAGCGGTTACTGCCAGTGGTGCCCCCTAGGTAATCGCCCCCCAAGAGAATCGTGCCACCCCCGAGTTGACCAGAGGCGGTTAAGTTGGCATTGATGAGGGCGATATTTTGACCGGTGATCGTGATTTGGCCACCCATACCGATGGGGTTGGCGACGGAAAGGCTGCCACTGATGACGGCGGTGTTCGTTGTGGTGGGAATTTTGCTGGGGTCATGGACAAGGCGAATTGTGCCGTCGGGGTTTTGAATGACGCTGTTGACAGGTTGTGAACCATTGCCAGTGAGTAAGCTGGGTAAGTCCACAGCGGCGATCGCTCCCCCAGTCGGTAGTCGCTCTTGAGGAATCTCAAGGCTGAGCAGCATTCCCTCTTGGGAGACGCGCACCATTCCTGTTTCAGGTACAGCCGCAATGTGGATATTTCCTGCAGGGGCTGCGAGTGTACCCGTATTGATCACTTGGTGGGCCATTAGGCTGAGGGTTTGACCACTACCCACCCTCAGCTCACCTTCATTGATGATGAGGCCTTTACTCAGAAATTCAAAACCTGTGGGCTGACCATTGAGGGATTGATAGAGATTCTGGCCATTGACATCAAAGATCCCTCCCTCAAACAGCACCCGTTGAGCGGTAGAAGCATGGAAGGCAGCGGGGAGATTCAAACGGGCATTGGGGCCAAAGACAATTCCTGCGGGGTTGAGCAGATAAAGGTTGCTGTTGCCACCCGTAATTTGAATCAAGCCATTGATGTAACTGGCGTTGCCACCATTGACCCCCGCAAGAATGTTGCGAATTTGCGGATTAGAGAGAAAGTTGGCGATTTGGCCGTTACTAATATTGAAGTCACGGAAGAGGTGAAGGAGATTTTGACCATTCCCCGATAGGCGGCCACCGCTAATATCAATCTGTTGACCATTTTGGATGACGGTGGTACCAGTGCCATTGGTGGCTGGGGTAATTTGGCTGTAAGCAGCGCTACTCAGCAGTCCCCAAAAGACTAAGGTGATGGAAAATAGGTACTGTTGGAGAGTTTTCACGATCCCAGCCTCCAGATGATTTATCGAGTCCTGCCGCTGGCGACTCTTGTGGGGGAGTGCAGAGGCTGTGGTGGAAATTGGCTATAGCCATTATAGATATGGCAGTAAAATTTCCAAAATGCTACGCTTTGCGATTTCTCAATCCGCAACGATCGTAAAATGAGCTTATCTTCCTAGGAGTAATGGTCTTGGCACAGGGATTACGGGTTGGCATTTTAGGAGCGACAGGTGCGGTTGGCACGGAAATTTTGGCCATTTTGGCGGAACGCTCGTTTCCAGTGGCAGAGTTGCGGCTGTTGGCTTCGCCCCGTTCAGCCGGTCAAACCCTCTCTTTTGCGGAGACAGTGCTGCCTGTGCAGGCGGTGAGTGAGGAGACCCTCAAAGGACTGGATTTGATTTTGGCTTCGGCGGGGGCAAGTGTGTCACGGCAGTGGCTACCAATTGCGGTTCAGGAAGGAGCCATTGCCATTGATAATTCCAGTGCCTATCGCATGGATCCCAACGTCCCCTTAGTGGTGCCCGAAGTCAACCCTGAAGATCTAAAAACCCACCAAGGCATCATTGCCAATCCCAACTGCACGACGATTTTGATGACGGTTGCGCTATGGCCCTTGCATCAGGTGCGACCGATTCGGCGAATTGTGGCGGCTACCTACCAGTCTGCCAGTGGGGCGGGGGCAAAGGCCATGCAAGAACTCAAGGATCAAGCCCTCGATATTCTCAAGGGGCAACCACCGCGTACAGAGGCCTTTCCCTATCCTTTGGCCTTTAACCTCTTTCCCCACAATTCTCCCCTCAATGAGCAGGGTTACTGCCAAGAGGAGATGAAGATGGTCAATGAGACCCGCAAAATTTTCCATGCCCCAGAGTTGCGGCTAACGGCGACCTGTGTGCGCGTCCCTGTGCTGCGTGCCCATTCGGAAGCGTTGAATGTTGAGTTCTTTGAGCCTTTTCCGCTGCAAGAGGCGCGCGATCGCCTGCAACAGGCCGCAGGCGTCCAGTTTGTTGAAGATTGGCAGCGCAATTATTTCCCCATGCCCTTAGAAGCCACAGGTAAAGACCCAGTGCTAGTGGGGCGGCTGCGCCAAGATATTTCTCAACCCAATGCCCTTGAACTGTGGCTGTGTGGCGATCAAATTCGCAAGGGGGCAGCCTTGAATGCGGTGCAAATTGCTGAATCTCTGATTGCCCAAGGACTCCTCTAAAGAGCTTACCACGGTTGACTGAGTACATTGAGAATGTCCTGCTGTGCCAATACCCGCGCACAGTTGCGCCACTGATCGGGATCGTCGCTGACATGGCGTTCATAGCGCAATTCAAAAGCATTGCGGGCTTCTTGGCGTAGGTGGAGGTACTTGTCCATCAGGTCTTCGAGTTCCTCGATGTTGTCAATCCATTCGTCCTCAAGGGTGTCGGGCAGGCTACCAAAGAGCTAGGGTTGAATCTCTCCCACGACGACGTGTATCAGTAGCATCCCCAATGAGTAAGCCAGCGAGCAATTTTGGCGCTCCCATTTCTCTGGAGGGAGATCACTTTCGCGTCGAAATTCCCAGTCAACGCATGCTCCGCCAACAACCCCCCGTTCACCCCGTCCTGTAGAACCACAGTTTACCGAGTTGCCGCTTTTTAGCCTGCCCCCACGGGAATAGGGATAGGTTGGTATTCATCAAGTCACTGGAAACAGTGCACCCTCTAAATAGGCTTCAAAGTGCTCCTGAAAATACAGCCAAGAGGTCATATCAGCACCCTCGCGGTATTCAGTGGGGGCTTCACGGTATTGGGGCAGTCGCTCTAATTGGTCTTGTAGGAGGGAGGGCAAGTCTTCGACGGTCAGGGCTTTGCAGCCAGTCGCACTGTAGATGAGATAACCGGGGCGATCGCCCATCTTCATCCAAGGCAACCAAGGCCCAATCCGACTCCAACACAAATGGACAGCGGCAATCGTCTCCGTATCTTGTTGTAAATCGGCGGTGGCCACCGTTAGCTTAAAGAGTTCTGCCGCTTGGTAGATCGGCTGGGGGCTGTAGGCCTGAAACCGTTCCTCACCCGCAAGGGGATTGTCATAGTAGGGAAATAGATCAAACTGAAACGTAATGGTTCGCTCACTGACTTGGGCAGGCACCTCACGGCGAAATAGCCCCTGCACGGGATCATTAGCAACGGGAATCACGGGAACCACGTCCTCTGTCCAAGGATTGCGCCAGCGATCGCACAGGGATTGCTTTTCTGGATCCAGATAAAACGTCAATTCACGGGAGAGAAAATACCACCCGCCCTCGGGATGGGGCAAACAGCGAGCGGCACTCATGCCAACAATGTTGAAGAGGTGACGGCGACGCTCTTGGGGAACAAAACTATACACCGCTCCCTGCCACGCGATAAACGTGGTCTTGCCCGTCAAATCTGCCCGTACCCGCACCCAATCGCGAGCACTCAACCATTTTTGAACAAATTCAGCGGCGGGCATGGCTACTCCACAGGAATATTAACAGCCTGCAATTGCACATCCTGATTCGGATAGCTGGCAAGGCGCAGGGTCAAGGTTTTTGCATTGTCAAGGAGGCTTTTGGGAATCAAAATTGTGCCTTTGACCAGATCACTACCGGGGGGTAATTCCGTGGGTAGGCCTTCGGTGAGGGCACTCAAAAGGGTACCTTTATCATTTTTGATTTCAAGAAAGGTGTAGATAAACTGCACCCCTTGGCTACTGTCGTTTTTCAAGCTGACGTGCAGGGCTAAATCTTGGCCAATGGTATCCACACGGCTAATTTCTAGGCGCACCCCCTTATCCTCAGCAACGATGGGCAGTGTCCGACTCGTCGCCGGTTCCGCTGCTGGGGGGTCATTGGCAGTGGTGGGGGCAGGCACAATCTCGCGATCGCTGGCACCTTCAGTCATTTCGGCAATGCGGGCTTTGGTTTGGGCAATAATCTGTGCCTCGTCAAGAATGGGCGATCGCTCCCCTTGGGATTGATCATTGGCATTCACGGCACTGCCAAGGATGGGATTCACCACGGGCTGGGACACACCGCGCAATGACTCTCGCCCTAGGTGGTAGCCAATAAAAGCCGTGATTATTGTAATGGCGGCTGTGGTACTGATCAAAACAAGGGAGGTGAGAATTCCGGGTTGAAGGGCACGCAGCATTGTTCTACTCCACTGAGGATGGCTTCATTGACGAAGAAACAGGTGATAAGGGGGGCGGATTACTAGGGAGTGCAACGGTGGCATCCACGTCCTCGGCATTGAGGCGCGATCGCACACTCACCAAGAACGTTTTAATCACTACCGCGATCGGAACCGCAATGAGAACCCCGACTAACCCCGAAGCCCTAGCCCCAGTCAGGATCGCCAAGAAAACCCAGACTGGATTTAAGCCCGTAAAGCTACCGATGATCCGAGGGGCAACCACATTCTCCAAAAACTGCTGATAGAGAAACGCAAATCCCGCTACCTTGAGGGACAACCACACATCCTGAAGGGCGACGAGCAAACTAATTGAAATAATCCCCACCGTACCGCCAAAGGGCACCAAGGCCATCACGCCAATAATGACACCAAAGAGCAGTCCATAGGGCACCTTGAGGAAAATGAAAATCGTGGTCAACCCGATGCCCATGCACAGTCCCAGCACCAACTGACCAATAAAATAGCTTTCAAAACTGCGGCGTATCGTTTCTGAAACCGTGGGGCGCAGCGTATCAGGCAACCAACTGAGGAGGCCATCCCACAATTCGTCACCATGCTGCAGCAAATAGAACGTGAGAACAACGGTCAAAATCAGATTAATGAGCACATCCACCGCACTGCTGAGGGTGCCCAAAATTAAATTCAGCGCCTCGCGAGCTAAACTTTGCAGTTGATCCTTGAGTTTTTCCAAGAGTTGGTTGGCAAGGGCATCCACATCCACCGTCACCGGCAGGTTCAGGGAGTCCACCCACTGGCCAAATTCCAAGAGTCGCCGTTGGCTGGAGTTAAACCATTCGGGCAAGCGGGCAATGAGCTGTTGTGCCTGATTAAAGACATTGGGCACCACGACCAAGGCAATGATGGCAATCAGTACCAGTGCCAAAAGAAAGACCAAAATTGCTGAGGGGCCTCGCGGATTTCCCTGCTCCTCCATCCAGCGCACCGGATAGTTCAGCAAAAAGGCAAATAGAGAAGCCAGCACCAGAACCGCCACCAGCGGCCCAAAAAACTTGAGAATGGTCGCAAAGGCCCAGAAATTCAGCGTCAGGATAGGCCCTGCCAAGCCAATAATCAGAAACCGACTGGCAATGGAGAGGCGATTCCACCAGTGACCCGAGGCCGCAGATTGGCTCATAGCTCTAAGCACAGTTGACGAAAGTGATCACCACGTTCTTCAAAATTCTGGTACTGGTCAAAGCTGGCACAGGCAGGGGAAAAGAGAACGGTTTTGATCGGGTACTGGGTCACCAGTTCAGCAGCCGCCGCCACCGCCCGATCCAGTGTCTCCATGATCTCATAATTTGTAAAGCCCGTGGCTTCTAAGCGCTGCGCAAACTGCGGTGCCGCTTCACCAATTAAGAGCACCCAAGCGGCTTTCTCCTGAATCAGCTTGAGCCAAGCGCGATCGTCCCCCTTTTTGGCCTGTCCACCCGCAATCAGGATCACAGGGCCGGTCACCGAACGCAGCCCAATTTCGGCGGCGTCATAATTGGTGGCCTTACTGTCGTTGATCCACTCCACCTGTCGCCATTGACGAACGCGCTCCAAACGATGGGGCACACCGGCAAACCCTGCCACCGCTTTGGCAATTGTTTCGGCAGGAATACCGGCTAAATGGGCCGTTGCCACGGCTAGAAGAAAGTTTTGCTGATTGTGTTGACCCGGCATTTGCAGGACATGGGTGGGCAGCAGGGGTTGATCTTGAAACCACACCTGATCCTCAGCAATATAGATGCCCTGTTCAATCCCCTTGGGTAGGGCTGCCGCCCCTTGGGTACTGATCCACCAAGCTTGCGGCCAACGATTCACCATGTGCTGACGCAGGTAGGGATCATCCCCATTGAGGATCACCTGTTTCGCACCATTCATGAGGTGAGCTTTGGTTTCGACATAAGCGTCGAGGGTGCCGTGGCGTTCCAAGTGATCTGGTGTGAGGGTTGTCCAAAGGGCAAATTGGGGTTGCAGGGGGGGGCTAGACTCTAATTGATAGCTACTGATCTCAGCAATCACCCAATCAAGGGCGCTAGCGGTCAAAGCCACTTCGCAAATACTATTGCCGATATTGCCACAGGCGGGAGCATTGTACCCCGCTGCTTGAAAAATGGCGGCAGTGAGTGCGGTGGTCGTTGTTTTGCCATTGGTGCCCGTAATACATACCCACGGCAGATGGGCGAGGGTCTGCCAAGCAATTTCCACTTCCCCCCGAACGGGGATGCCTGCTTGGCGAGCGGCAATCAGAGCAGGAGACTGCCAAGGGACACCGGGACTAATGACAATTTCCGCCGGGACACGCAGACCCACACTGGCGAGGGTTTGTAAATCAAAGTCGTAGTTGAGTTGAACAGCAATGCCTTCGGCTTCTAGGAGTTGCTGCTGGGATTGTAGGGCAGGGGTTTGACGACTATCACTCACCTCCACTTGCCAGCCTTGACGTTTCAGTAAACGGGCAGCGGCGATGCCAGAGCGACCAAGACCAATCACATGAACAGTTGGCATAGTTAAGTGGGGTGAATCCAATCCAGCAGGTACAGACTCGGGGCAGCGGTCACTAAGGTGGTATCCTCAAGGCCAATGAGGCCGATCGCTCCCGCTGAATGCTGCGTCTTAGACTCTATTATTGTCACACCGGTTAGAGAACAATGCCTAGCTTACGCACAATTTGGCTCTGTGGTCTGCTGTTGACGACTAGTGTCGGGTTCGTATCTCTTGATGACATGCCCGCGATCGCGCGCCGTCGCGAAGCGCCCAAAGTGGTGCGCGTCACCGATGTCCAATTGCAGAGCGAGAATATTGCGGGTGTCTGGTACCACCGCCTGACGGGGCGCGTGCGCAATGAAACGGCGACACCAGCGCGCAATGTCCAGATCTACTACGAGATTTATGACCCGACGAGCAAGCGACTACTGGAAGCGGGATCCACCCAGTTGCGCAATCCCGTGATTAATAGCGAAGGGGAGGCGGAGTTTCTGGCAACTCCCAATGCGGGGGGGCGGGTGAAAATCACGCTCGTGGAATGGCTGAGTGGCGATCGCGAGTACCGTTCGTTTCAGCAAATGCAGGAATTTTCCCAATAGCGCCTACTGGGTCGTCTCACTGGAGGTGGGGGATTGAGCTGTTGTTTCCTGCACGCCAAAGGCCAGTACCCAGCCTTCAAGATTGTTGGCGGTGCGAATCTTCAGCCATTCCCCATCCTCACTGCGCTCTAGGATCGTCACCACTTCATCAAAGGCCACACCGCCTAGGGCATTTGCCTCGCGACTGGGGCGATCGCGCAACCGTAAACCATCGCCATAGATCACCCGCCCTTCAGAGTTTGGCTGCGGTGAGGGGGTCGGGGTTGGTTCAGGAGTGGGTGAGGGGGAATTCGGTGACGACTCTGGTGGCGTAGGCGGTGGCGAATTTTGTGCTTCGACCTTGGGGCGGGGGGGTGGCCAGAGCAAGTTAAAGACGAGGGGTGTAATGATAGCAGCGGCCACAAGGGTAATCAGACCTAAACCCAAAAAGGTTCCTAGGAGCCATTGCAGCACACGCACCACTGGTTTCATGATCTAACGCCCTGTGGGGGGAGAGAGGATCCGTGAGGCAAACCGTGCCCGCCCGGAGGCCGCCCATTCTTGTAATTGGTGTACCTGTTCGCGAGCTGTCCGTGCCAAGGGGATAATCTCACTGGCCGCGTGCAGCAGATCTTCGGTGGTAAAGTCGCGGTCTTGGCTAAAGGCAAGGTGCATTGCCTCAATGATACACTGCTCAATTTCAGCCCCAGAAAAGTCAATGGTTTCGTAGGCCAACCGCTCTAGATCATAGTTTTGCAGGCGATCGCGCCGCACGCGACTGAGGTGCACTTCAAAAATCGCTCGCCGCTCATCCACATTGGGTAGTCCGACAAAAAAGATTTCATCAAAGCGACCCTTACGCAGCAGTTCCGGGGGCAAGACCTGCACATTGTTGGCAGTGGCCACGACAAAAACAGCAGAGGTTTTCTCAGCCAGCCAAGTGATAATCGTACCAAAGACGCGGCTACTGGTGCCGCCATCCCCTCGGCCATCAATGCCCGCAAAGGCTTTATCCATTTCATCAATCCAGAGGACACAGGGGGCAAGGGCTTCAGCAATTTGAATCATCTCGCGGGTCCGCGCCTCTGACTCCCCCACTAGGCCGCCAAAGAGTCGCCCCACATCCAATCGCAACAGAGGCAAGTGCCATTGGTGGGCGATCGCCTTTGCCACTAGGGATTTACCGGTGCCCTGAATTCCCACTAGCAGCACCCCCCGCGGATAGGGCAGCCCATAGCGCCGTGCCCGCTCGGAAAAAGCACCGCCGCGCCGCAGCAACCACTCCTTGAGATTGTCAAGGCCGCCAATGTCGGCAATCGTTTCTTGGGTGGGATAAAACTCGAGAATTTGGGTTTGCCGCAGGATCTGCCGCTTTTCCTCCAAGATCAAATCCACATGGCTACCGTCGAGCATGCCGTGGAGGGCAATAATCCGACCAATGACGCGGCGAATGCGCTCTAGGGTCAAGCCCTGACAGGCGCGGATCAACTCATCGAGAATCGGCTCAGGGGGAATCCTGCCGAGGCTTTGACAGAGCTTCACCAGTTCAAGGCGAATTTCCTCCCGTTGGGGCAAAGGGAACTCGACAACGGTAATCACATCCCGCAGTTCCGGGGGCAACTGCACCGTCGGAGCCAGCAGGATCAGGTTTTTGGGCTGGGACTTGAGCTGCCGCGCCAAGTTGCGCAGTTTGCGAGAGACGGCCACGTCCTCAATAAAGCGGTGAAAATCTCGCAGCAGAATCATCGCCGCTGCCGGTGGCGGTAGTCTTTCAACAAATTCAAGGGCACTGAGGGGATTGCGCTTGGCGACCCCCAGATCATTGGGATTGCCCTGATACCCCTCGACAAAATCCCAAATGTAGATGGGGCGCTGATTCAGGCGATTGCTAATTGTGTGCAGTGTTGCCTCAAGGCGTTCTTCCTCTGTTGTGGCCACATACAACAGGGGATAGCGTGCCCGCAGCAACAGTTCAAGGTCAGACTGAGCACTCACGGCGATGGTTCCGAACGCTCCAGAACCGATTGTAGTTGCGCAAGCATTGCCCAGCGGTGATCAATGGGGGGTTCCGCAGGGACAGGGGGGTGAATACCGCCACAATTGGGGTCACAGTATTGGGGGTAGGGCAGGGCAAGGCAGAGTTGCTGGTAGAGCCAATCCGCAAGATCAATGCGACCGTTGGCGGGCAAGGTTTCCACCAGATCATCGTCCGGTTGACTCGCCGGCGTTTCTGCAAGCCAAATGAGTTCCGTAGTCGTACACACCAAGCGATGGTTATAGTACTGCAAACAGCGATCGCAACAGAGGGTAACGATCGTACTCACACTGGCACTAACTTCTAAATAGGTGTAGCGGTGACTGGCAGTCACAATCCCTTGCACGGGAGTTAGCGTTGCCAAGTCTGGAAAACCGGTATCCACCCGCCACTCATAGGTCTGGGCGGGCAGCCGCAGTAGATCGGGAATACTTAGCCAGTGGGCATCGCTCACACTAAGTTCCTTGGCTCATTTCATAGAGTTCTTTGAGGAAGTGAAAACATTGCTCAGCCGTCATTGAGGTGGGCTGAAAGGTTGCTGCTGGTGAGTATTTTAACCGCAGGTGCCGAATTTTATCACTGTCCATCTCGCCCAACTGCACCAGACGCATTGACCAATTGATGAAGGTGCGCTCTGCGATGGCCTTGAATTCAATGAGTTCGGCGCTGTGGTGGCGGGGATCCTTGAGGATGCGGGCGTAGGTTTCACTGATTTTCTGGCGATCGCCCTCTAGGGTTTGCAGAAACATGCCGTTGCCGTAGCACAGTATTCCCGTAATGCCATCGCGGAGATTGTTCACCTCTGACTTGGCCATAATATCCCGCAGATCCGGGTAGGACAGGCCATCTGTGGCACAACTGAGATAAAGCAAGCGATGTAATCTCATGGGTCTCCGGTTCTCGATCGCACACAACCGATTTCAATATCCCATGAAAGGGACCCTTGCTAAAGACGACTCCCGTGATCTTTACTTTAAGTTTCGCGAACGCCTCTGACCACTGCGCTAGTGCCAGCACTTGATTTGACAAATCCGGCAAAAGTAACCTTAGCTCCGTGACGTTCAAACATAGCAGCAACATCTTTTATTCTTTGGGGATTGTCATACTCCGGCGAGAACATATCAAAGGTGTCTAAAATTGCCCATTCACGGCGTTTTTGCTGATCCACAGTACTAGGAATTGTTCGTAGATCAACAATTGGTAAAAATCGAGTCAGTACGCCTAGTTTAACTTTCACTAAAAAATCAAATAACGTAATTAAACCATCGATATTCTTCTCAATCAAATTCAACAGAGCTTGGTGTGACATCTTTTTTGTCAAGGGTCTTAAAAGATATTTTGCGTGTATTTTTGTCCAAAAACCTTTAATCGGATAGAAATCAACCACAATCTCAGCACCGATTTTTGCGTATTTAATCAGATTTTTTACAGATTCTTCAAAGTCAGGTGTATGTTGTAGAACCCCAAAACAAAACACCTTATCAAAAGAGGCTTCAGGCAAAGGGATGTCATAGATGCTCGCCTGAAATAGGTGTAATCTTCCGCCAGCAATATCAGAATTATTTTGCCAATTTGCCTCAACCGCCTCTGAATAATCAAAACTCCAAAGATAAGCAGACGTTTTTTCCAAGATAACCCGTGTAAATCTACCTGCACCAGAACCGGCTTCTAAAATACTTTTGCCAGCAAGCTCCTCAGGCTGCCAGTTTGTTGTTGCAAAGAATCGAGTTTCAGATTGTTTTTGATCTGTATCATCTATTTGTGTTTTTGAGAACTTATTCCATTGCAGACCAAAACTTTGGGTGTAGTTTTGGCTTGAATCTACAAATCTAGGAATCTGATTAACAATTGGATAAACAGAACCCGTCTCACTATAGTACGCAGTATGATCCTTTCTAAGTGGTGCTTTCGTCTTGGGATCAACGTAATGAATGGAGATAGTCATTGATTAACTCCTCAGAAAGATGTTTTTTAGGGGATTGATATAAAATTCTCCGGTGTGAAATAGGCTGTACAGTCGCAGGCCATAGTAGCCAAGATAAATCACCCCTAGCCACCACCAGTTTTGAATGCGTTCATTGATGTAGCGAAAGGGGGTGTGCTGCAATCGCCGGCCAGTTTTCAGCTCTAGGCCTATAAAAACCGCCATCACCGTAAATGCGAGAAAGAGCACAGGGCCAAAGAGATGCATTCTCAGGGCATCTTCAACATTGCCGCGAGCGATCGCCATAAAGGAACGGGTCAGACCGCAGCCTGGACAGGGAATGCCCGTTGTTGCCCGAAAAAGACAAAGTAAAAAAGGCGGCGTCCCCGTATGGTTAAAGAGTGCCGCTCCCACTAAAGGTGCTGTGGTCAGTCCCAAAAAGCCCCAGCGGCTCAAGCGTTCCTGCCTTGATAAAACGGCATCAGAGAAGCGCAGCATCGGGTTCCTCAGCATCCACCACTAGTCGCTGCTCCCATTCTGCCGCAAACGCCACAAATCGCTCCTCTAAAATTGCTTGGCGTGCTGCTTGGGTGAACCGAATCAGTTCCGTCACATTATGAATCGAGAGTAAGGTGTAGGCCAGTAGCTCCTTGGCACGCACTAAATGACTCAGGTAGGCTCGGCTAAAGGTGGTGCAGGTATAGCAGGGACAGGTGGGATCCAAGGGTTCATAATCGCGGCGAAAGCGGGCATTTTTCAGGTTCCAGCGCTGCCCTTGGACAATGGCACAGCCATGGCGAGCCAGACGGGTAGGAATCACACAATCAAAGAGATCGACCCCAGCAGCGATCGCCCGCAACATTTCTAAGTGAGTTCCCACCCCCATCAAATAACGTGGCTTATGGGCAGGCAAGAGGGGAGCCGTCACCGCCACAATTTCGTGCATGGCACTGTTGGGTTCCCCGACACTCACCCCACCAATGGCATAGCCCGGCAGGTCATAGGGCAGCATCGCCGCAGCGCATTCCCGCCGCAGATCGGCATACACTCCCCCCTGAACAATGGCAAAGAGAGCCTGATCCGATCGTTGTTTGGCGGCAATACAGCGCTCTAACCAATGTAGTGTGCGTTGCGTCGCTTGGATCACTGCCTCCCGGCTCGCAGGGTAGGGGGGGCACTCATCAAAGGCCATGATCACATCTGCCCCCAAGGCCTCTTGAATGGCGATCGCCCGCTCAGGTGACAGTTCAATGATTTGACCATCGTGGGGTGAACGAAACACCACCCCCTGATCGGAAATCTGCCGCATTTCACTGAGGCTAAAGACCTGAAACCCCCCCGAATCCGTGAGAATTGGCCCTGACCAGCCCATAAAACGGTGCAGTCCCCCCGCTGCGGCCACAATGTCTTCCCCCGGTTGCAGGTGCAAATGGTAGGTGTTGGCCAAAACCATTTGAGCGCCCGCCGCCTTGAGGTGTTCTGGGGTGAGGGTTTTCACATTCGCTAAAGTACCCACGGGCATAAAACGCGGCGTTGCCACTGCGCCATGGGGGGTGTGAAACAGGCCTGCCCGCGCTTGGGTATGGGCACAGTCCTGCTGGCAGACAAATTCAAACACGCTGCTGGATCCACAAGAAGGCGTAAAAAATGTTACCAAATGCCTAGACAAACCCACAATCGCTGATCTATGATTAAAACTTGTGACCAAAAACGGATACTGAGTGGGCGCGATCGCCTCAACCCCCTTAAGTCCTTGGTTCCACTGATCCAGGGGTGGCAGCGTGTTCGCAACTTGCAATCATAGCCTTGCCATCTTTACCTGCGCCTGTCCTTGATCAATGATAGATGCGCTTTAAGCGTCATCGTCTTGACCGTGTAACTGCTGGGTCAATCCACCATTCCTAACTGTAGGAATCTGCCGAGGTGTAGCCTTGCGGCTGCCTCTCGCTGTTTTGTTGTGATTTGTATTTTGAAGGAACGCGATCGTGACAGTTGGTATTTTAGGGACAAAGTTGGGCATGACCCAAATCTTTGACGAGGCGGGTCGATCTGTCCCCATTACGGTGGTACAAGCGGGGCCGTGTCCGATCACACAAATCAAAACCCCCCAAACCGACGGCTACACGGCAATTCAAGTGGCCTACGGCGAAGTGCGGGAGAAAAACCTGAGTCGCCCCGAGCGCGGCCACCTCAACAAATCGCAAACGCCCCCCATGCGTCATCTGCGGGAATTTCGCCTTGAAGATGCCTCTGCCTATCAATTGGGTCAGGCCATCACTGTTGACATTTTTAGTCCGGGGCAGCTTGTGGATGTCCACGGCACCAGCATTGGCCGAGGCTTTGCGGGCTATCAAAAACGCCACAATTTTAAGCGCGGTCCAATGGCGCATGGCTCAAAAAACCACCGTCTGCCCGGTTCCACTGGGGCAGGAACCACCCCGGGTCGGGTTTTCCCCGGCAAGCGGATGGCCGGTCGCATGGGCAATGCGGCAGTCACCATTCGCAAGTTGCAGGTGGTGCGCGTTGATGCTGAGCGCAACTTAATCCTGATCAAAGGGGCACTACCGGGTAAACCGGGGGCACTCGTGAGCATTACCCCCGCCAAGGGTGTCGGTCGCAAATAGGGGCTGGAGAGTAGTTATGGTTGCATGTGTGGTTAAAGACTGGCAGGGTGCCGACAGTGGTGAAGCCACCCTTGATCTGGCGACAGCAAAACCTGAAACCGCCAGTCATATTGTTCATCGTGCCCTTGTGCGGCAGTTAGCCAATGCGCGTCAGGGAACGGCATCTACCAAAACCCGTGCTGAGGTGCGTGGCGGCGGTCGCAAACCTTGGCGGCAAAAAGGAACAGGGCGTGCCCGCGCTGGTTCGATCCGTTCTCCCCTCTGGCGGGGTGGCGGTGTGATCTTTGGTCCTAAGCCCCGCGACTACAGCCAAAAAATGAATCGTAAGGAGCGGCGACTTGCCCTGCGTACAGCCCTGATGAGCCGCGTTGAAGACTTGATTGTGGTTCAGGACTTTGCCGATCACTTGCCCCGTCCCAAAACCAAGGAACTGGTGACCGCGCTGCAACGCTGGGGCATTGAGCCAGAGCAAAAGGTGCTGCTACTGGTGGAAGACATTGCCGAAATGGTGGCACTCTCGGCGCGAAATGTGCCCACCCTGAAACTCCTGCGTGCCGATCAATTGAATGTTTTTGATTTACTCTATGCCGATCGCATTGTTGCCACCACTGGCGCGATCGCCAAAATTCAGGAGGTGTACGGTGACTAAAGTCCAACCCCGCGCCCTTGCGGATCTCATCAAGCGCCCCATCATCACAGAGAAGGCCACAATTTTACTGGAAAACAATCAATACACCTTTGATGTGGATCGGCGCGCCACCAAACCGCAAATCAAGGCTGCGATTGAAGAACTCTTTAACGTCAAAGTTACGGCAGTGAATACCTATCATCTGCCTCCTAAAGAGCGCCGCGTGGTTCGGTTTGTTGGCCATCGTCCGCGCTACAAGCGGGCGATCGTCACCCTTGCCCCCGACAGCAAGATCGTTCTCTTCCCCGAAGTTTAACGGAGTAGATCATGGGCATTCGCGTTTACCGACCCTACACCCCCGGCGTTCGCCAAAAAACTGTTTCTGACTTTGCTGAAATTACCACCGACAAGCCGGAAAAGTCGCTGACCCGTGGCTTCAAACGCGACAAAGGCCGCAACAATCGCGGTGTCATTACCAGTCGGCGGCGGGGGGGTGGCCACAAGCGTCGCTATCGCATTGTTGATTTTCGCCGCAGCAGCAAGCTCAATGTCCCCGCCAAAGTGGCAACTGTGGAGTACGATCCCAACCGCAATGCCCGCATTGCCCTGCTCCACTATCGCGATGGCGAGAAACGCTACATCATCCATCCTCGAGATTTGACCCCCGGCACCGAAATCATTGCCAGTCCTGATGCGCCCATTGAAGTGGGCAATGCTTTGCCCTTGGGCAAAATTCCCTTGGGTACTAGTGTGCACAATGTGGAAATTACCCCCGGTCGGGGTGCGCAAATGGTGCGAGCTGCCGGCGCGATGGCACAAGTAGTGGCCAAAGAGGGGGATATGGTCACCCTCAAGCTTCCCTCGGGTGAAGTGCGGCTCTTCCGCAAGGAGTGCTATGCCACCATTGGCCAAGTGGGGAATGTTGAAGCCAACAACATCAGCTTAGGGAAAGCGGGTCGCAATCGCTGGAAAGGTCGTCGTCCGAAGGTGCGCGGTTCGGTCATGAACCCGGTGGATCACCCCCACGGTGGTGGTGAAGGGCGCGCCCCCATTGGTCGTCCCGGGCCTGTCACGCCTTGGGGTAAACCCACCCTTGGCTACAAAACTCGCAAGAAGAAAAAACTCAGCGATGCTCTCATCGTGCGGCGTCGTAAGAAGTCTTCCAAGCGGGGTCGCGGTGGTCGTCAGTCTTAGGTTTTTGCGGAGAAGTTAGGTTATGGGACGTTCATTAAAAAAAGGCCCCTTTGTGGCGGATCATCTCTTACGCAAGATTGAAGCCCTCAATGAGCGCAATGCCAAGGAAGTGATCAAAACGTGGTCGCGTGCCTCAACGATTGTGCCAGAAATGATTGGCCACACGATTGCCGTCCACAACGGCAAGCAGCACGTGCCCGTGTACATCACTGAGCAGATGGTGGGTCACAAACTAGGGGAATTTGCCCCCACCCGCAACTTCCGCAGTCATGTTAAGGGCGATAAAAAAGCCCGCCATTGATTCTCTTGTTCGCGTCTGGGATAGCCGTCTATGGTTTCTACCTCTTCTCCTACTGCCCGTGCCTGCGCCAAGTATGTCCGCATGTCACCCCACAAGGTGCGGCGGGTACTGGATCAACTGCGGGGTCGCACCTACCGCGATGCCCTGATTATGCTGCGCTTTATGCCCTATCGTGCCTGTGAGCCGATTACAAAGGTCTTGCGATCGGCGGCAGCCAATGCCACCCACAATTTAGGCTTGGATCCCGCCACCTTGGTAATTAGTCAAGCCTATGCCGATCAAGGGCCTTGCCTGAAGCGGTTTCGCCCTCGCGCCCAGGGCCGCGCTTACCAAATTCGCAAGCCCACCTGCCACATCACGATTGCTGTGGCGCCCCAAAACACTGCTGACGAATCGTAGAAGGATACCACCGTGGGACAGAAGATTCACCCAATTGGCTTTCGCCTCGGCATTACACAAGAACATCGCTCCCGCTGGTACGCCGATAGCGATCGCTATCCTGAGCTATTACAGGAGGATCACCGCATCCGCACGTTTATTAACAAGCAACTGGCCAACGCTGGTATTGCGGAAGTGCGCATTGAGCGCAAAGCGGATCAAGTGGAGTTGCAAATTCGCACCGCTCGTCCCGGCGTCGTCGTTGGTAAAGGCGGCCAAGGGATTGAGGAACTGCGCAAGCAACTGCGGCAGATGCTCCCTAGCAACCGCACGATCAAAGTGAACGTGGTGGAAGTCAACCGTGTCGATGCTGAAGCCAGCCTCTTGGCGGAATACATCACCCAGCAACTGGAGCGACGGGTGGCCTTCCGACGCGCCGTGCGCCAAGCCATTCAGCGGGCACAGCGAGCAGGCATTGAGGGGATCAAAGTCCAAGTGGCGGGTCGCCTGAATGGGGCGGAAATTGCCCGTACCGAGTGGACACGGGAGGGTCGCGTTCCTCTGCATACCCTACGGGCAGACATTGACTATGCCTACCGCACCGCCCGCACAATCTACGGCATTTTGGGTGTGAAAGTGTGGATCTTCAAAGGTGAGGTACTGCCGGGACAAGCCGAAGCCGTAACACGGGAACCCAGTCGCCGCAGTCCCCAACGCCGCCTACCCCAATTTGAAAATCGCTCTAACTAACAGGGAAGCCAGCGATGTTAAGTCCAAAGCGTACAAAATTTCGCAAACAGCAGCGGGGTCGCATGACCGGGGTTGCCAGTCGCGGTAACTCCATCCACTTTGGCGACTATGCCCTTCAAGCCCTTGAACCCGCGTGGATCACCGCACGGCAAATTGAGGCTGGTCGTCGTGCCATGACCCGCTATATCCGCCGCGGTGGCAAAATCTGGATTCGCATTTTCCCCGATAAGCCCGTGACGATGCGGCCTGCCGAAACGCGGATGGGGTCAGGGAAAGGCTCACCGGAATACTGGGTGGCAGTGGTCAAACCCGGTCGCATTATGTATGAAATTGCCGGTGTGCCGGAGGCGGTTGCCCGCGAAGCCATGCGCCTTGCTGCCTACAAAATGCCGATCAAGACCCGTTTTCTGGTGCGCAATCAAGAAGAGGAACAACAGGAGGGTTAAGAATGGCACTGACAAAAATGAAAGACCTGCGGGAACTGAGTGATCAACAGGTGAGCGATCGCATTGCCGCCATTAAGAAAGAACTCTTTGATCTGCGCTTCAAAAAAGCCACCCGCCAAGAGGTCAAGCCCCATCAATTTAAGCATCTGCGCCATGAGTTGGCACAGCTTTTAACCCTTGAGAATGAACGTCGCCGCAGTGGAGGCCAAGACTAATGGCAGTTAAAGAACGTGTTGGCGTCGTCGTCAGCGACAAAATGCAAAAAACCGTCGTCGTTGCCGTCGAAAACCGCGCCCCCCACCCCAAGTACGGCAAAATTGTCGTCAAAACCCGCCGCTACAAAGCCCATGATGAAAATAACGAAGCCAAAGTGGGCGATCGCGTGCGCATTCGGGAAACCCGTCCCCTGAGTCGCACCAAGCGTTGGGTCATTGCCGAGATTCTCAGTCCTCGCACTGCCTAAGGAGAGCCAGCCATGATTCAACAGGAAACCTATCTCAACGTTGCCGACAATAGCGGCGCCAAAAAGCTCCTCTGCATCCGTGTGCTCGGCGGCGGTAACCGTCGCTACGGCAGTGTCGGCGATGTGATCATTGCCACCGTCAAAGATGCCACCCCCAATATGGCAGTGAAAAAATCCGATGTGGTTCGCGCTGTCATTGTGCGCACCCGCAAAACCATCCGCCGTGAAAGTGGCATGAGCATTCGCTTTGATGACAATGCCGCTGTCTTGATCAACCAAGAGGGCAACCCTCGCGGTACCCGTGTCTTTGGTCCTGTGGCTCGTGAACTGCGGGATAAAAACTTTACGAAAATTGTTTCATTGGCACCGGAGGTACTCTAATGGCGGCCAAGAAAGCAAACAAAAAGCCAGTGCGCTATCGCATGCACGTGAAAAAAGGGGACACGGTTCAAGTCATCGCTGGCAGCGACAAAGCCAAAGTCGGTGAAGTCCTCGCCGTTTTCCCCAAAACCAGTCAGGTGATTGTCAAAGGAGTGAACCTGAAAACCAAACACGTCAAGCCCCGCCAAGAGGGCGAATCTGGGCAAATCATCACCAAAGAAGCCCCGATTCACAGTTGTAAGGTCATGCTCTACTCCACCAAGCAAAACGTGGCCAGTCGCATCTGCTACACCTACACCGAAGATGGCCGTAAGGTGCGGATGCTCAAGAAAACTGGCGAAATCATTGATTAGGTCTAACCCGTTTTCCCCTCTCTGACCCAGCCCAGAGAATGCCCCTAGGAGAAGCCCCATGTCCCAACGCCTCAAAGATCACTACAACAAAACCGTTGTGCCGCAGCTCATGCAGCAGTTTCAGTACAAAAACATTCACCAAGTCCCCAAGATTGTCAAAATAACCGTCAACCGCGGTCTGGGGGAAGCGGCGCAAAATGCCAAAGCCCTTGAAGCCACACTGGCAGAAATTGCCACGATTACCGGCCAAAAGCCCGTCGTTACCCGCGCCAAGAAGGCGATCGCTGGCTTCAAAATTCGCAAAGGCATGCCCGTTGGTGTGGCCGTGACGCTGCGATCCGATCGCATGTATGCCTTTTTGGATCGCTTGATTAACTTGGCACTGCCACGGATCCGTGACTTTCGCGGTGTCAACCCCAAAAGCTTTGATGGCCGGGGCAACTACACCCTAGGTTTGCGCGAGCAACTGATTTTCCCCGAAGTCAACTACGACGACATTGATCAAATTCGCGGCATGGATGTCTCAATCATCACCACTGCCAATACTGATGAAGAAGGACGCGCCCTGCTCAAAGCAATGGGCATGCCGTTCCGTGAGAACTAACGCCGGAGGCAGATTTTTAAGGAGCAACTATGGCAGTAAATGACACGATTGGCGATATGCTAACTCGCATCCGCAACGCAAACCTTGCGCGTCATCAAACCACCACCATTCCGGCCACGCGCATGACCCGCAGTATTGCGCAGGTGCTGAAAGCGGAAGGGTTTATTCGCGATTTTGAAGAGCAAGGGGACGGCATCAAACGGCATCTTGTGGTTTCCCTAAAATATCGCGGCAAGCAGCGCCAGCCGATTATTACTGCGCTCAAGCGGGTGAGCAAACCCGGTCTGCGCGTCTATGCCAATTCCCGTGAGTTGCCCCGGGTGCTCGGTGGCATCGGCATTGCCATCATCTCCACCTCTAGCGGCATCATGACTGATCGCGAGGCACGGAAGCAGGGCATTGGCGGCGAAGTACTCTGTTACGTTTGGTAAGCTCGGAGGAAGTCCCACATGTCTCGTATTGGCAAGCGTCCCATCCCCCTGCCAAAGAATGTCACCCTCACCCTAGACGGGCAGCAGGTCACGGTCAAAGGCCCCAAGGGTCAACTCAGTCGGGTTTTGCCGCCCGAGGTGAATGTTGCCCAAGAGGGCGAAAATATTGTTGTCAAACGCCGCGATGATTCTCGACCTGCTAAAGAACGCCACGGCCTCTGCCGCACGCTATTGGCCAACATGGTGGAAGGCGTCTCCCAAGGGTTTACGAAAAAGCTGGAAATTCAAGGGGTTGGTTACCGCGCCCAACTCCAAGGCAAAACCCTTGTCCTCAGTATGGGCTACAGCCACCCCGTTGAGATTGTGCCACCCGAGGGCATTACCCTAGAAATTGAGGACAACCAAGGTAAAAAAGTGCAGCAGGGCACGATTGTCCTTGTCAGTGGCATTGATAAAGAACTAGTCGGCAACACCTCTGCCCGTATTCGCGCCGTACGTCCCCCTGAACCCTACAAGGGCAAGGGCATTCGCTATATGGGTGAATTTGTGCGTCGTAAAGTTGGTAAGACAGGGAAGAAATAGATGAAACAAACTCGTACTGCGGCTCGCCAAAGTCGGCATCAGCGCATTCGCCGCAAAGTCAAAGGTACCAGCGATCGCCCCCGCCTCGCTGTCTTTCGTTCCCATCAGCACATCTATGCCCAGGTGATTGATGACACCCGGCACCATACCCTTGTGGCCGCTTCCAGTGTTGAGCCAGAACTGCGGCAAAAACTAGGAAAAGGGAGCACCTGTGCCGCCTCTATTGAAGTGGGGCGACTAATTGCAGAGCGTGCCAAAGCTGCTGGCATTGAGCGCGTTGTCTTTGATCGCGGTGGCAATATCTACCATGGTCGTGTCAAGGCCTTGGCGGATGCCGCCCGTGAAGCTGGACTAGACTTTTAGAGGATGACCCGATGGCAAATCGTCGTAAAAACCCCCGCAAAGTTGAAAAAGAAACCGACTGGCAAGAGCGGGTCGTCCAGATCCGCCGCGTCTCCAAAGTAGTCAAAGGCGGTAAGAAACTAAGCTTCCGCGCCATTGTGGTTGTTGGCAATGAGCGTGGCCAAGTGGGTGTGGGCGTCGGTAAAGCTGCCGATGTCATTGGTGCGGTGCGCAAAGGTGTGGCCGATGGCAAAAAGCACCTGATTGATGTCCCGATCACCAAATCCAACTCTATTCCCCACCCCACTTTTGGCGAAGGCGGTGCTGCTCGCGTCATGATTCGCCCCGCTGCACCGGGAACCGGGGTAATTGCTGGTGGTTCTGTGCGCACCGTTCTGGAACTAGCAGGGGTACGCAACGTGCTGGCCAAACAACTAGGCTCCAGCAACCCCCTCAACAATGCCCGCGCCGCCCTCGAAGCCCTTGCAGCCTTGCGCACCTTCCAAGAAGTTGCCGAGGAGCGGGAAATCCCCATTGAAAACCTCTATAGCAAATAGGTAGGAGTTGTCCATGCGGTTTCAAGATCTGCACCCCCAAGCGGGATCGCGACGACGCAAACGGCGGATTGGTCGGGGCATTGCCGCAGGTCAAGGGGCAAGTGGTGGCTTTGGGATGCGCGGGCAAAAATCCCGTTCGGGTCGCCCCACCCGTCCCGGCTTTGAAGGCGGTCAAAACCCCCTCTACCGTCGTCTCCCCAAACTCAAGCACTTTCCCCTCGTCAACCGGAAGGTTTACACTACGATCAACGTGGGTCGTCTCAATACCCTACCCGCCAATAGTGTAGTGACGGTTGAGTCTCTCCTTGAGGCTGGCATTCTCACCACCGCTAAATATCCCCTCAAAGTGCTGGGGGATGGTGAGCTAAACGTCAAGCTGGAGGTTCATGCCGCTGCCTTTAGTGGCAGTGCCCGCAGCAAGATTGAAGCCGCTGGTGGGGTATGTGTGGAGACCTGCGTTGCTGCCGACAGTGAATAGAGGAACCCCAATATGATTGTGAATCGCGGCAAGGCACCCACTGCCCAAGAAACCTTTATGCAGATGGCTCAAGCGGCTGGTCTGCGGGGGCGACTCCTGATCACCATTGGGCTATTGATCTTGGTACGGCTGGGGATTTATCTACCCATTCCGGGGATCGATCGCGCCGTTTTTGCCCAGAGCGTCCAAGATAATGCCGTGATTCGCTTCCTCGACATCTTTTCAGGGGGTGGCCTCTCTGCCCTTGGGATTTTTGCCCTCGGCATCCTGCCCTATATTAACGCCTCCATCATCATGCAATTGCTGACTGCTGCTCTCCCCTCCTTGGAGCGGCTGCAAAAGGATGAGGGAGAAGCCGGCCGCCGCAAAATTTCCCAAATTACTCGCTACGTGGCTGTGGGCTGGGCAGTTCTGCAAAGTTTTGGCATTGCCATTTTTGTGAGTTCCATTCCCGGTGCGGCTTTGCATCCGGGGGCGTGGTTTGTGGCTGAAATTGTCCTTGGCCTGACCGCTGGCTCAATGGTGGTGATGTGGATTTCGGAATTGATTACTGAGCGGGGCGTGGGTAATGGAGCCTCACTCTTGATCTTTTTGAGCATTGTTGCCTACTTGCCTGCCTCAGTGGGTCAGACGATCGCCCTCGCCGAAAGTGGTGGCAATATTGGCGGCATTGTTATTCTGGTGGCCGTCTTTTTGGCCATGATTGTTGGCATTGTCTTTGTGCAAGAGGGTACCCGCCGCATCCCTATTGTTTCGGCACGTCGCCAAGTGGGGCGCAAACTCTACCGCGAGCAAACCAGTTACCTGCCCCTGCGCTTAAACCAAGGGGGGGTGATGCCAATCATTTTTGCCTCAGCAGTACTGATTCTGCCTTCGACCTTAGCGCAGTTTACCCGCAATGAACTCGTGGCGCGATTTGCGAGTTATGTTTCTCCAGCAGGGCCGACGCCGTGGCTATATGTGATTTTCTATTTACTGTTGATTCTCTTCTTTAGCTACTTTTACTCCTCCTTAGTGGTCAACCCCGTGGATATGTCCCAAAACCTGAAAAAAATGGGCGCCAGTATTCCGGGAATCCGACCGGGGAAAGCCACCTCTGATTACCTAGAGCGGGTTCTCAACCGCCTGACATTCCTAGGGGCGATCTTTTTGGGTCTGGTGGCGATTATTCCCACGGCAGTCGAAAGTGCAACCAAAGTAACAACATTTCAAGGGCTGGGGGCGACCTCCCTGTTGATCTTGGTGGGGGTGGCCATTGACACCTCAAAACAGATTCAAACCTATGTGATTTCACAACGTTATGAGGGGATGGTGAAGCAGTAATGCGCTTAATTTTGTTTGGCGGTCCCGGTTCGGGCAAGGGGACACAGGCAGCAATTCTGACCACGCTTTTGGGGATTCCCCATATTTCCACAGGGGATATTCTGCGGGCAGAGCGAGCTGCGGGCACCCCCCTCGGTCAACAGGCTCAAAGCTACATGGATCGCGGTGAACTGGTACCGGATCAGGTGATTGTGGATATGGTGGCCAATCGCTTGCAACAGCCAGATACGGCTGCGGGTTGGCTTTTGGACGGTTTTCCCCGCAATGTGGTACAAGCAGCAGTCTTTGAGGAGATGCTCAAAAGCATTCACCAAGACTATGATTACTTGCTCTTCTTAGATGTGCCTGCTGCGATTCTCCAGGAACGCGCCCTCAATCGTGCCAAGCAAGCAGCCAATGGTCAGCAGCGCTCCGATGATACCCCTGAAACCATCCTCAAGCGGGTACAGGTCTATGAGCGGGAAACCCTACCAATGATTCGACAGTACATGAGTCATCCCAAGTTTGTACACATTGATGGAACACGTACGATCGAAGAGGTAACTGCTGCCATTCAAGCACGTATTGGGGAGGTGAACCGTGTCTAAACAGGATGCCATTGAAATTGAAGGGACAGTGACCGAGTCATTGCCCAACGCCATGTTTCGGGTGGATCTGGACAATGGCTTTAATGTCCTTGCCCATATTTCCGGTAAGATTCGCCGCAACTACATCAAAATTTTGCCGGGCGATCGCGTGAAGGTGGAATTGACCCCCTATGACCTGACCAAGGGGCGGATTACCTATCGCCTGCGCAAAAAGTAGTTTGATCTTTGTTGGCCACTCTGCTAAGATATAAAATTTGCGACTACATGAGCAACTGATATGAAAGTAAGAGCATCGGTACGGCGTATTTGTGAAAAATGCCGCGTCATTCGGCGACGTGGTCGGGTCATGGTGATCTGCACCAATCCGAAGCACAAGCAGCGCCAAGGGTAACCCACTGTTGTTGCACACATAGGAACTAGATTCATGGCTCGTATTGCTGGTGTTGATTTACCCCGCGACAAACGCATTGAAATTGCCCTCACCTACATCTATGGCATCGGCTTGACCCGCTCCAAAGAAATTTTGGCAAAAACGGGTGTTAACCCAGATACCCGCACTCGCGATTTGACGGATGCCGATATTGCGGCACTGCGGGCTGCGATTGACGAGTACCAAGTGGAAGGGGATCTGCGCCGTCTCGAGGCCATGAATATCAAGCGGCTCATGGACATTGGCTGCTACCGCGGGCGGCGGCATCGCCTTGGATTGCCGGTTCGTGGTCAGCGTACCCGTACCAATGCTCGCACCCGTCGTGGTGGTCGCCGCACTGTGGCGGGTAAGAAAAAACCCGCTGCTAAGAAATAAATTTTTCCGCTCCTGCTACCTGATTCACGGTTTGGATAGATTATGGCACCCTCTGCAAAACGCTCTGGCCCTCGTAAGCAAAAGCGCAATGTCCCCAGTGGCGTTGCCCACATTCAGTCCACATTTAATAACACGATTGTCTCAATTACCGACCCCAATGGTGAGGTGATTGCTTGGGCCTCCGCTGGCTCCAGTGGTTTCAAAGGTGCCAAAAAAGGCACACCCTTTGCGGCTCAAACTGCTGCTGATAATGCAGCTCGCCGTGCCATTGATCAGGGAATGCGGCAAATTGAGGTCATGGTGAGTGGTCCCGGTTCTGGTCGCGAGACAGCGATTCGGGCGTTGCAAGCCGCAGGTCTAGAAATTACCCTCATTCGGGATGTGACCCCCATTCCCCACAATGGTTGCCGTCCCCCCAAACGGCGGCGGGTTTAGGTTGGTTTGGGTCACTTGGGAGCACAGCTATGGCATATCAAATTGAATGTTTGGAAACACGGGTTGAGGAGGATCAAGGACAGTACGGCCAATTTGCGCTGCACCCCCTCGCCCCCGGTCAAGGGATTACGGTGGGGAATGCCCTACGGCGGGTTCTTCTTGCTAACTTACCCGGTAGTGCCGTGACAGCGGTGCGCATTGCCGGTGTGAATCATGAGTTTTCAACAATTCCCGGTGTGCGCGAAGATGTCATGGACATTTTGCTGCAAATGAAGCAGTTGGTGATTCGCAGCCACACCTCAGAACCCCAAATGGGTCGCCTTTTTGCCCAAGCTCCTGAGAATGAGCCATTGACGGTTACTGCTGGCATGGTGCAACTTGGCTCTGAAGTGGAAGTGGTCAACCCCAACCACTATATTGCCACGCTGATGCCGGGGGCAACCTTGGAGATGGAATTCAAGATTGAACAGGATCGCGGCTATCGCTCGGTGGAGCGGGTACGGGACGATCGCCTTGCCTTGGACTATCTGCAATTGGATGCGGTCTTTATGCCCGTGCGGCGGGTGAACTATACCGTTGATTCGGTGCGCAGTGCCGGTACAGAGGGCGATCGCCAACTCCAAGACTATCTAAAGCTGGAAATCTGGACGAATGGCAGCTTGACCCCCCAAGATGCCCTCAATCAGGCGGCAACAATCCTCGTGGATCTCTTTAGCCCCTTGAAGGAAGTGCCCCTGCACACCTCTGAGGCCACCACCACTGACGAGCATGACGAAACGGCACAAATTCCCATTGAGCAACTCAATTTGTCGGTGCGTGCCTACAACTGTCTCAAGCGTGCCCAAGTCAATACGGTCGCTGACCTCCTTGAGTATTCCCAAGAAGAGCTACTGGAGATCAAAAACTTCGGTCAAAAGTCTGCCGAGGAAGTGATCGAAGCACTGCAAAAACACTTGGGAATTACGCTACCACCCCAAAAAGCTGCCCGTAACTAGAGAGATTGAATGAGGTTTGTCTATGCGTCACCAACGTCGGGTTCCCCAGCTAGGACTGCCAGCCGATCAACGAAAAGCACTGCTGCGGGCACTGACCACTGAATTGATTCGCCATGGCCGCATTACCACCACCAAAGCGCGGGCAAAGGCGGTACGCGCAGAGGCGGAGCGGATGATCACCTTGGCAAAGGATGGCTCCTTGGCGGCACGGCGGCGTGCTCTTGGCTATCTCTACGATAAGCAACTGGTGCATGCTCTGTTTGCCCAAGCTCCAGAGCGCTATGGCGATCGCCAGGGGGGCTATACCCGCATTATCCGCAGTGTGCGGCGGCGGGGTGATAATGCCGAATTGGCAGTCATTGAACTGGTGTAGCAGGCAATGATGACGGCGATCGCACCTCCTCAGAGTGGCCAACGCTTGGCACTGCTTATTCAGTACCAGGGCACCCATTTCCACGGCTGGCAACGGCAGGTGGGACAGCGCACGGTACAGGAGGTGATTGAGCAGGCGATCGCCAGTGTTGTCAACCATCCCGTCTCTGTTGTCGCAGCAGGTCGTACCGATACAGGGGTTCATGCTGCTGGTCAAGTGGCTCACGTCACGGTCAACTCGCCCATTCCCGTTCATCGTTGGCCGGGGATTCTCAATGCTCGCTTGCCCGCTGATGTGGTGATTCGTGCGGCGGCGGTGGTGCCCGATCACTGGCATGCCCGTTTCTCCGCGCTGTGGCGTCGCTATCGCTATACCCTCTATACCGATCCCTGCCCCAATATCTTTCTGCGCCCTTGGACATGGCACTACTACTATGCCCCCTTAGATGTGGAAAAAATGGCAGCCGTGCTTCAGCCATTGTTGGGGCGGCATCACCTCAGTGCCTTTCACCGTTCTGGCTCGAATCGTGCCCATTCTTGGGTGGAGGTGCAGGCGGTGAGCTGCCAGCGGCGCGGTGCCCTTGTGGAAATTGAGGTGCAAGCTTCGGGGTTTCTCTACGGCATGATGCGCCTGTTGGTGGGACTCTTGGTACAGGTGGGGCAAGGCCAGCGATCGCCCGCCAGTTTTACGGAAATTTGGCAGCAGGAGCAACGCCACCTCGTCAAGTATGCTGCCCCCCCTGTAGGCCTTTGTCTATTGGGGGTGGGTTATCCTGAATCGCCTTTCCCCCTTGCCCTGTGCACCGAGGCGATGCCCCAGTTTCAGTTAGCCTCCATTACCCCTGAATTGTCCATTGCATAGAATCATGGAGTTTGTGATGACCAGTACCGTAAAGACACCACTGCCCGCCGTGGATGACCTTGCTCCCCAGTGGTATGTCATTGATGCCGCTGATCAACGCTTGGGTCGGCTAGCTGCAGAAATTGCCCGTATTCTCAGGGGCAAAAACAAAGCCATTTACACCCCCCACATGGACACGGGCGACTTTGTGATTGTCATCAATGCCGAGAAAGTCACCGTCACCGGCAGAAAACGCTCCCAAAAACTCTACCGTCGTCACTCGGGACGCCCCGGCGGCATGAAAATTGAAACCTTTGATCAACTGCAAGCCCGCATTCCCGAGCGGATTATTGAGCATGCTGTCAAAGGGATGCTGCCGAAAAATTCCCTTGGCCGTAAACTCTTTACCAAGCTGAAAGTTTATGCTGGGCCAGAGCATCCCCACCAAGCGCAAAAACCCCAGCCTTTGACCATTAACACGATTCCGGGAGCCTAACATGCAGATTGCTGATCAGTCTAAGCGGGTAGTTTATTTGGGAACCGGTCGCCGTAAGTCGGCGGTGGCACGGGTGCGCCTGATCCCTGGTAGCGGTCAACTGTTGATCAATGGCCGCAATGGGGCTGACTACCTGCAAAACAACCCCACCTATCTCAACTTGGTGAAAGCCCCCCTTGAAACCCTTGGCCTTGAAAGTAGCTATGATATTTATGTCAATGCCACGGGGGGTGGTTTGACGGGGCAAGCAGATGCCATTCGTTTAGGGATTGCCCGCGCCCTGTGTCAACTGGACATCGAAAACCGCAAGCCGCTGAAAACGGAAGGCTATCTCACCCGCGATCCCCGTGCCAAGGAGCGGCGTAAATACGGTCTGCGCAAAGCCCGCAAAGCCCCCCAATACTCAAAACGCTAAGATGTTTGTTTTTTACTTCTCGTTTGTGGTGAGACTCCTATGCCAAAACCGAACATTCATCCCCAGTGGTATCCCGAAGCCAAAGTTTATTGTGACGGTGAAGTGGTGATGACCGTGGGTTCCACGAAACCCGAACTACACGTGGATATCTGGTCAGGCAACCATCCCTTCTTCACGGGTACTCAGAAAATCGTTGACGCTGAAGGGCGGGTGGAACGCTTCCGCCGCAAATACAGCGGTGCCAAGCCCCAGCAAACTGCTAAAGGGAAAAAAGCCGCCGCTAAACCTGCACCCAAAACCAACAAAAAGGGCTAATCGCTCTTCATGTCCCCCTTTTTTCAGCCCGCTGAGTGGCTGCCCCATCGCGCCTGTTGGTTAGCTTTCCCCAGTCACGAGGATTTGTGGGGCGATCTCTTACCTCAAGTACGCTCAGAGTTTGCAGCCCTGTGTCGGGCGATCGCTGACCCCGATCCCGTAACAGGTCAGTGCCGCGGGGAGCAACTGAAGATTCTGGTGCTGGACGAGGTGGGAGAAGCCACTGCTCGTTCTTATCTCGGGGATCTGAATCCACAGTTTTATCAGCTCCCCTTTGGTGACATTTGGCTGCGGGATACCGCTCCTGTGGGCTTAATCAATGAGGCAGGGGAGCGCCGACTCCTCTGTTTGCCCTTTAATGGTTGGGGCAAGAAGTATCAACTTCCCGGCGATAGTGACTTGGCTGTGCGCCTTGCTCTAGCCATCGGCCTCCCCTATGGAGCGGTGCCGTTATTCTTGGAGGGGGGGGCGATCGAAGTGGATGGCGAAGGAACCTGCCTTACCACCCGCCAGTGTCTCCTCAACCCCAACCGCAATCCCTATTTAGACAGCGAAGAAGTGGAAGCCCGCCTCAAGCCCGCCCTTGGCGTGAGCAAAATCCTCTGGATTGAATCGGGACTGGCCAACGATCACACCGCGGGACTGGCCAACGATCACACCGATGGTCACATCGATACGCTGGTGCGTTTTGTGGCTCCGGCAACCGTGGTTTGTATGCTGCCCGACAGCCCTGAGGATCCGAACTACGATGTCCTGCTGACGATTTATGAGCAGTTGCAAACGCTAACGGATGCCAAGGGGCGCTCCCTAGAGGTAATCCCAGTGCCTTCGCCGGGGCGGGTGACGAGTCGAAAGGGGGAGATTTTACCCGCTAGCTATGTCAATTTTTATATCGCCAATACCACTGTTGTCGTCCCCACCTATGGTGTCGAAGCCGATGCCAAAGCGGTTGAGGCGATCGCCAAGCTCTTTCCCAGTCGCAGAACCGTTGGCCTTCCCGCACGGATGATTTTAGAAGGGGGAGGCGCCTTCCATTGCATTACGCAGCAGGAACTATGAGAACACTGACCGTTGCTGCCATTCAAGCTCAGCTGACCGATGATGTTGAGACCAATATTCTGCACCTCAGTGATCTAGTGCGGCAGGCGCATCAGCAGGGGGCACAGGTCATTGTCCTGCCAGAGCTATTTGAAGGTCACTATTTTTGTAAGGAAGAGCGGGAGAGTCACTTTCGGCGCGCACACCCCGTGAAAAACCACCCAACAATTGCCCACTTTGAGGCTTTGGCGCGGGAACTGGCGGTGGTGATTCCAGTGTCCTTTTTTGAAAAGGCGGGCACCGTCTATTACAACAGTGTGGCCATGATTGATGCGGGGGGCGTCAACCTCGGTGTCTATCGCAAAAGTCATATTCCCGATGGCCCCGGCTATGAGGAAAAGTTTTACTTCCGCCCCGGAAATACGGGCTTTCGAGTCTGGCGTACTCGCTACGGCAAAATCGGTGTCGGCATCTGCTGGGATCAGTGGTTTCCAGAGGCTGCACGGGTGATGACCCTGATGGGAGCAGAGGTGCTCGTGTATCCCACTGCCATTGGTAGTGAACCCCACGATCCCACACTGGACACCAAAGACCCTTGGCAGCGGGTGATGGTTGGCCATGCAGTGGCAAATGTGATTCCAGTGGTGGCAGCCAACCGTGTGGGTGATGAGGGGGGGCAAGTATTTTATGGCAGTTCATTTATTGCTAATCCAAGGGGAGATCTAGTGGCCGAGGCCGATCGCACCCAAGAAGCAGTGCTTGTCCATAGATTTGATTTAGAGGAAATTGAACGCCTACGGGCGGCCTATGGCTTCTTTCGCGATCGCCGACCCGGCCTCTACAAAGCCCTGTTGACTGCGGATGGTGTTATTTAATTGCTGTGGCTTGGCTGGAGATGAAAGTGTAGGTGCTGATGAGCCTGTAGCCGATGGCAATGATCATGCTCGCTGTCGTGCTCATGGGGATGAGTGTGCCAAAAACCAGCGGGGAGATGCCGCAAGTGCCACGGTCGGGTCAACACCACAAAAGCGATGAAAAGCACCATGCTACTGAGGCCAGTATAGAAAAAATGTTGGGCTGGAAACTGACTGCCGAACCATCCCGTTAGGGGATAGGCCAAGACCCACCAAAGATGACTCCAAGCAAACTGAGCGCCATAAACCCGACCCTGCAATTCCACGGCCACTCTCTCAGCAATTACCGTCTGCATAGGCACATTGACGAGGGTTTTACCGATACCCGCGATCGCCCACAACAGAGCGAGGGTAGGGACATTAGCACTATAGGCAGCCAGCAACGGCAGCACCGTCAGTATCCCCCCTAGACCCATCACCCTCACGGCACTCATCCTGCGACAGGAAGAACCCCAAATCACCGCAGCCAAAGTAGCACCCACACCAAATGCCGCCATGATTGAGCCGTAGGCCTGACTTCCTGCCTGTAGCGTGCCCTGAACATAGCCGACGGTATTCACCAAAATTTCCGCACCAGCGATCGCTGCCACCAATTGCAGTAGTAATCCATAGCGAATTGCTGCATCCCACCAAAGGCACTGACTACCAACACTTAGCTCCTCAAGAAATCCGCTACGGGGGGGGACTGATCCTGCTCTAGGTACGATCAAAGCAGTGGGCAGCCAAGCAATCAACACCGCTGCAACCAAAAAGGTCAAAGCATCCAAAAAGAACACTGAACGGGTACTGAATAACGCCGCAACACTACCTGCGAGGGCTGGGCCTAAAACACTCAGGAGTTGGTACGTGGCATTCGAGAGGGCGATCGCCGGTGGGCACTCCTCAGCCGTCGTAATCAAGGGTAATGTGGCCGTGTAGGTTGGGGTAAAAAGGGCGTGAAAGCCACTCAGCAAAGCCACTACGAGATACAGTTGCCAGCCGTCAGTAACAAACGGCAAGAACGACACCAAAACCATCCGCACAAGATGGGTAGTCACCATCAATCCCTTGCGATCCAATCGATCTGCTAAAACACCAGCAATAGAAGCCAATAGCACAAAAATGGTGACCCGCAGCGTTAAGGCAGTGGAGAGCCACAGTCCAGACTTCTCTCCTGCTAACTCAAAAGCAAGGAGTGCTAAGCCGAGCCATGTGAACGCATCCCCAATCAGATTGATCGTTTGCGCCGCATAGAGACCGGCAAAGGCTCGATTCCGTAGGCACTGCAACAGGGGAGGAAGTTGAAAGGTCATGGTGGCCATCTCAGAACCCACACGTTTACTATATCCCCCCTAGGGGGATGTTTGCCAATCAGTATCCTGCTCGCGATCGCCAGCGGCCTAGCTCTACCGACAGTTGCTTTTGCAAACTGCACCATTAACAGCGTGACTGGCCTAAAATTTGGCAAATTTGGCGCCTACAGTACTTCTAGTGCCTCTGCTAACGATGCCACTAGTCAAATTATCTTCGTCTGTACGAATGTCCAAGGGGCAATTACGATTCGCCTTAGCACTGGCAATGCCGGTCGTTTTACCCCTCGACAAATGACCTCTGGCAGGGGGCGCCTTGACTACAACCTTTACATTGATGCCGCTCGCACCCAAATCTGGGGGGATGGTACCGGTGGGAGCAGTTTGCGTACCTTAGTGCCTGTGAATAATGCCCCTACAACCCTTGAAATTTTTGGTTGCATCCCCACCCGGCAGTTTGTGCCTGCGGGCATCTACAGCGATACGATTGTAGTGACACTGGAATACTAAGAAACCGTAAAGCGATTGGTTTCCTCGCGAATTTGTTCAAAGGAAATCTCCTGGGCTGTACCCGCAAAGGGATGATCCGGAGTTAAAAAGAGAAGGCAGTGACACTCCCGCCGTTCGCGCATGGGCACACAGGGGCAATTCCAGTAGGCCGCTTCTACCTCTGCTTCTTTGTCTTCATAGTGGCGGCAGGGACACAGGGGAGAGCCATAGTCGTCCTTATGCTTGGCCAATCCTTCCAGAACAACCGCCGTTGTCCCTAAATCTGAGCAAAAGTAGGTTCCTGTGCGCTTGGCATAGGTTTCCGCAAACTTGCGCATGGCTTCAAGATTTTTGTCGGAGGCCTGTTGCGGTTTATAGGTGTTACTCATGGCAAAATTTGCGACACGAAACTTCTTTCAGTGTAACGGAAGGCGATCCCCCCGTCAGGGTTAAGCGGATTGAAATATCCAGGGTGCTGGAGTTGAACCAGCCTATGGCGAATTATGAGTTCGCTGCCTCATCCGCTCGGCCAACCCTGGGAAAATGCCTATCACTTTTCAATATAGTCCCACTTGGCGCTTTCTACCGCCAGATGGTCTGAATGGCCATTGAGTGCGGGGTTCCTTGCTAGGCTAAAGGAGAAGGGGTTTCAAGAAGACTGGGGATGAAGCCAATTTACTTAGATGGACTGGCAACCACACCGGTGGATCCCCAAGTACTGGCAGCCATGTTGCCCTATTTTAGCGATCGCCCTGGCAATGCCAGTAATCGTGCCCATGCCTACGGTTGGGAGGCCGCCGCCGCCATTGATCTTGCCCGTGAAACGATTGCCGCAGCCATCCATGCCCATCCCGAAGAAATCATTTTCACCAGTGGTGCCACTGAAGCAGACAACTTGGCAATCAAGGGGGTGGCTGAAGCCTACTACAGTCGCGGTCGCCATATCATTACCGTGCAGACGGAGCACAATGCGGTGCTTGCTCCCTGTCGCTATTTGGAGTCCCTTGGCTTTCGGGTGACCTATCTAGGGGTGAATGAGAAAGGGTTCATTGATCTGGCGGAGTTAGAGCAAGCCTTTACCCATGAGACCATCTTGGTATCCGTGATGGCTGCCAATAATGAAATTGGGGTGCTCCAACCCTTGGCCGAGATTGGTCGCCGCTGTCGCGATCGCGGGGTACTCTTCCACACCGATGCCGCTCAAGCCTTGGGCAAAATTCCCTTGGATGTTCAGGCGCTTCAGGTGGATCTCATGTCCCTGACTGCCCATAAACTCTACGGACCAAAGGGCATTGGTGCCCTCTATGTGCGGCGCGATCGCCCCCGCGTCCAACTGGCACCTCAACTCCACGGCGGTCATCAAGAACAGGGCTGGCGATCCGGAACCTTGGCCACTCCCCTCATTGTTGGCTTTGGGGCAGCAATACGACTCGCTCAGGAACGTCAAGCCACGGATATTCCCCATCTGCGGCACCTGAAAGAACGGCTGTGGCAGGGCTTAGCCTCCCTTGGAGACATTTATCTCAATGGTGATTGGCAACAGAGTTTACCCAACTGTCTCAATGTCAGTATTGGTGGGGTTGAGGGCAATGCTCTGCTGCGCGCCATCTATCCCCATGTCGCCCTCTCAACGGGGGCAGCCTGTAGTAGCGACAAACCAACACCGTCTCACGTTCTTCTTGCCTTGGGGCGATCGCCCACCCTTGCTCGTGCTTCGCTGCGATTTGGTTTATTACGTACCACCACAGAGACCGAGATTGATTTAGCGCTTCAGCAGATTCACCACAGCATTCAACAACTACGCCACTAGAGATAGATTTATATTTCTTAATATTTATGATTTCTTGACATAAATTTACAATATTCCCAAATGCCGATAATGTCATGGTTTCCGTGATCTAAATCACATCTAAAAGCGCTTTTACGTGGAATTACGCATGATCCCCAAGTTGCGAAGTTCATAGAATAATAACGTACAGTAAATCAATCCTTAACGAGCAGTTATATCCCCTGTTGATCCCCCACAAAATTTGCCCATGGGTGGAAGTGGACAGCGGGAAATCAATTCACAAGATGCCGACATAAGTAGTTGGGGGAACACAACATGACAAAATTATTGCCCGTTACTGCCTACACAATTCGCCGTCTATTGCGGCAATACCAAGGACAGCTCAAATCCGTCGTGGTGGAAGGGGCTTGCTTAGTGGCTGATCCCGAAGCAGACTTGAATGCGGTGCTCGAGAGCCTTTATTTAGATGAGGAAGAAGTCCGCACCCAAGTGGCTGAAATTGAGAAGCTGATGATGACCCATCAACTGCTGTTGAAAGCAGGGGCAAAAGAGCAAGCAGCAGCCATCGAAGATCAAATCCTCTGGATTTTTGGCCTGAAGCGGATCAAGAATCAAGCCACCCAAGAAGCAGCCCCTGCAATGCCGATTATGATGGCCGTGGGCATTTAAGGCCCCGCAAAAATGGCTTCCTCCACCTCGGCACGGGGGCAGGAGTACTTAAAAGAGCGCTGAATCACACTGCCCTCAAGGCGATCGTGATAAACCACTTGGAGTTCCTCAATGTCCAAGCAGATTCGGGCTGACCACTGGGGATACTCTAACTCCCAACAGTGGATATCCGTTTCGTCCCGCACACAGCCCTTTTGCTGTAGCCACGCTTCAATTTGCGGCAGGGCATGGTTGTAGAGGGGGGTTTGGGGATTAGGCAGAGTGTTCATCCAAGTTCTGAGATGCGACTGACAATTTGCAAGATCCATTCTTGCCCCTGTTGGGACAAACCGACAATTACCGCCAGAACCAGACAGCCGACAAAGGTGACCCCCAAGATGAACAGAGCAAATAGTTCCCCCGGCGAGAGGGGGCGATCGTCGGGGGGCACAGCAGTAGAGCGAACAGACCCCTGAGAGCGAGAAGAGGCACCTATCCCCATCGTGCCTGACTGTTTTGACTGTGCCCGCAGGCGTAATTGCAAGTCATACCACTGCCGCTGCTCTGGATTGGTCAGCACTGCATAGGCCTCATTGAGGCGATGAAACTCCTCGCGAGCGATCGCCACCGGCAATGTCGTCGTATCCGGATGGTAAAGCTTACTCTTCTCTCGATAGGCACGGCGAATCTCCGCCAACGAGGCCGTGGGTGCCACCTCGAGAATGTCGTAGTGGGTTCGCGACGGGGACAGATGTGCCATGGCAAGGCTTACTTGACCAGATCGAAGATCTTGAACATGGGCAGGTACATCGCCACCAGAATTGACCCTACCATACCCCCTAGCACCGCAATCATCAAGGGTTCCATCACACTGGTCAGGGACTTCACCGCCTGTTCCACTTCATCTTCATAGAAGTCGGCCACCTTCATCAGCATCTTATCCAGTTCCCCTGTCTCTTCGCCCACGTTAATCATCTGGGTCGCTAGCACTGGAAAGACCCGTTCCTGTTGTAGGGCAAGACTGAGCATCCCCCCTGTCTGGACTTCCTTCGCGGCACGATCAATGGCATTGGAAATCACTTGGTTACCCGCTGTGGCACTGACAATTTCAAGGGAGCGCAAAATCGGTACCCCTGAACGGGACAGCGAACCAAACGTGCGGCAGAACCGTGCCACCGCTGTTTTTTCCACCAAATCACCAAAGAGGGGTAGCTTCAACAGCAAGCCATCAATCATCAGCCGGCCAGCCGGGGTCTTGTAATAAAAGCGAATCCCCAATACCAAGCCCACCACACAGATAATCAACAATGCCATATACTGCGGCGTGCGCAGGAATTCACTAAGCGCCACCATCATGGCGGTAAAGGGGGGCAATTCCCCCCCCAACTGTTTGAAAATACCCTCAAACACAGGGATCAGGAAAATCACCATCCCCAAGAAGATGCCCACCGCCAGCAGGCCTACCACCACGGGATAGGTCAGAGCGGACTTGATTTGGTTATTGAGGCGGGCTTGATCCTCCAGCAACTTCGAGAGACGGTTGAGCACCTCATCGAGCACCCCCCCCGTTTCCCCTGCTTGGATCATGGCTACAAACAGATTATCAAAGGCCTCTGGATGGGGTCGCATGGCATCAGCTAGGGTACTTCCCTGCTGAATATCATTGTTGACGGCCATGAGGATCTTTTTCAGTTTGGGATTGGTGCATTGATCTGCCAAAACACCGATCCCACGCACCAAGGCCACACCGGCGTTCACCAGTGCCGCAAACTGCCGCGCAAAGATCGCCCGATCCTTCACCGTAATTTTGGAGAGGAAGCTGAGGTCGAGGTCGGACTTGAGGGTGAGTTTTTTGGCCTCCTTGACCTCTAGAACCTGTACCCCTTCCAATTGCAAGGCCATGCGTGCTTCCCGTGGTGTCGAAGCTTCCTCGCGAACGGTCCTGTATTTGCCTTGGGCATCCCGGATCCGCACTTCATAGGTTGCCATGACTCAATACCCCTTCTCTTGATCAATAATTGCTAACTAGCGTGCTGCTGCCGCAGGTGTACCCGTACCAATCAGACGTTGCAGCTCGTCCTGACGCGAGGACTTGGCCATTGCTGCTTCATAGGTGATGATGCCCGCACGATAATAATCGGCCAAGACTTTTTCGAGGGTCTGCATCCCCAGCTTGCCGCCCGTTTGAATTGCCGAATAAATCTGCGAGGTCTTGCCTTCGCGAATCAGGTTGGAGATAGCAGGGGTCACTACCATAATCTCTTGTGCCATAATCCGCCCAAATTCACCGGGCTTGGGATTTTTCTTAGGAACCAGCGTTTGGCTAAAGACCGCCACTAACGAGTTGGACAACTGGACGCGAATTTGCTGCTGCTGCTCTGGCGGGAACACATCCACCATACGGTCAACGGTTTGGGCAGCTGAACTGGTGTGCAAGGTACCAAAGACCAAGTGCCCTGTTTCCGCTGCTGAGATGGCAAGCTGAATTGTTTCCAAGTCACGCATCTCACCCACAAGGATAATATCGGGGTCTTCCCGCAGCGCTGCCCGCAGAGCATTGGCAAAGCTCTTGGTATCTTCCCCCACCTGCCGTTGGTGGATCAGGCTCTTGATGGGTTCATAGACAAACTCAATGGGGTCTTCAATCGTCAGGATATGTTCAGCGCGGGTTTTGTTGATCAAGTCAATCATCGCCGCCAAGGTTGTGGTTTTCCCTGATCCTGTCGGCCCAGTCACCAGAATCAAGCCCCGTGGCCGCTCACTCATTTCGCGGACAATGTTGGGCAATCCCAACTGCTCAAACGTGGGAATTTTGGAACTGAGTGCTCGCAAGCAAGCAGCATAGGTTCCCCGGTCTTTATACACATTGACGCGGAACCGGGCGAGGCCACGTACACCATAGGAGCAGTCCAACTCCCAGTTTTGCTCTAGGTGCTTGCGTTGGGTATTGTTGAGCATGCTGAAGATCAGGCGCTGGCATTGCTCTGGGGTGAGTGGTTCGTAGTCCGTCGGGGTTAATTTGCCGCTAATGCGAATGTAGGGGGGTAAGCCAGCGGAGATATGCAAATCGGAGCCACCATTGGCCACCACTTGCTCCATTAGGTCTTCAATCATTAGCTCCATAGGGTGTTCCTCGTCTAAGCAGTTTGGTCAACAACACGAAAGTTCATCACTGACATTAATAATCTTGTTAATCCACAAAGCGGGGTGTCATGCAATAGGGGCATTCTAACCATTCGGGCTGCGCCTCGGCACCGCAGGTACGGCAGGTTAAAGAACTCTTACGTTTGGCCTTGAGTTCTGATTCGAGACCCGTGTCTGTAAAGGTGACGCGCTCGACTTCCTCGAGGGTGGTGACCCCTTCTTTGACAAGGTTCAGGCTATAGGCCAACAGGGTTTTCATGCCCTCTTCAACCGCCGCTTCCTTGATCCGCTCCGTGGGGGCACCCTCAGTAATCAGGCTTTGCAGGCGCTCCGTCACCCGCATAATTTCGTAGACCCCGACCCGCCCTTTGTAGCCAACACCGCCACACTTGCTACAAATCGGCTGGCCACTGGCTTTGGCTGCTTGAATCTGCTCGGGTGTGAGTTTATTGGCTTTGTAGAGGGTGAGGTTCACATCCTTCGAGGCAGACAAGCCAAAGCGTGCCAGTTCCTCACGGGTGGGCGTATAGGGAATGCGACACTCACTGCATACCCGCCGCATCAGTCGCTGGGCAACGACCCCAATTAAGGAAGCGGAGACCATGAAGGGTTCCACCCCCATTTCCGAGAGACGGGCAACGGCACTGGCGGCATCGTTGGTGTGCAGGGTGGTTAACACCAAGTGACCTGTCAAGGCAGCTTCAATAGCGGTTTTTGCTGTTTCCTTGTCGCGGGTTTCCCCCACCAGAATCACATCGGGGTCTTGGCGGAGAAAGGCACGCAGAATGGAGGCAAAGTCCATGCCTTTTTCGCGAATAACCTGTACCTGCGTTAGGCCGGGGAGCGTGTATTCAATCGGGTCTTCCGCTGTACTGATGTTGACACCGGGACTATTACATTCAGCCAGCGCTGAGTAAAGCGTGGTGGTTTTCCCTGAACCAGTGGGACCTGTAACGAGGATGAGGCCAAAGGGGCGCTTGGTCATCTCCCGCACAATAGCAAGGCTCTCAGGGTCAGTAATCAGCTTGTCGAGACCGAGTTGGGTGGCGGAGTTATCGAGAATCCGCAGTACGACTTTTTCGCCCCAGCGGCTGGGGAGGGTATTCACTCGGAAGTCCACCCGTCGCCCTTGGAACATTTTGCGGATACGACCATCTTGGGGGGCACGCCGCTCGGCAATATCAAGGTCAGCCAAGATTTTGAAGCGGGAAACGACGGCTGGCACGATTTTCTTCGGCAGTGGATCAAAGGCTTGGTGGAGCACCCCATCTTTGCGGAAACGAATCCGCAGGTATTCCTCTTGAGGTTCGATGTGAATGTCGGAAACGCCTTCGGTGAGGGCTTTAGCCAAAATTTTGTTGACAAGGGCAATAATCGGAGCATCTTCTGCGCCTTTCAGCGCCTCGGCAAGGTCAACCTCCTGCTCCCCTTCCAGCTCTTCGAGGCCGCCCATGGCTTCGATGTCTTCTTCGATGTTGATGTCACCGATCGCAGCCGGGGCGTTTTTGCCAGCAGTGGTTTCAGCTACCTGTTTATTGAGAATCGGGTCAATGAGGCGTTGGTAATCCTCTAGGGTGATCACCATTCGCTTGAGGGTGAGGTTGTGGGCGCGGAGTAAGCGGGTGAGGTTGTCAATGGCTTGGAGGTTATCTGGATCCACCATCGCCACGAGCAGATAGGGGGGATCAGCGTCGAGGTGCTTGGCAATGGGGATGACTTGGTAGGTGCGGCAGGTGTCAATCGGTACAATCGTGTTGATCAGTTCCTCGATTTGCTCGGTGGGGAAACGATTGAGTTCGGGATCGAGGCAATCAACGCCGTAGATCACTTTGAGTTCAAAAAGCTGTTGCTTGTGGTACTGGCGTAACACATCGGGGGGCATGGTGCTGCCGGTAATCTCCTGTAACACGGTTACGAGGGACTTGCCCGTTTTGCGGGCGGTGTTCATGGCTTCTCGCACCTGATCGATACTGGCGTAACCGGAGGCAACAATGGCTCGTTCTGTGGGGCTAGCGGCTCTGCCGCGCACGGTAAGTGCTTTCCGAGAAGAAGATGACGATGTGTTGACCATAGGGCGCGTTCGGGTCTGGATGGCTTGCCTACTATAGTAGCAACAACCTTCCCAGAGATTTCATGGGTATTTTCACGGTTTATGTTTATTGACATTTTTGTTGACAATTCTTGTTATAGACGCTTTGTAACCGCGATCGCCCTCTTTTGCATAGGCTGAAAATTATTTACAATCCTGCGGCACATTAGAAACTATTAGTTATCTGTTCTCCCTGTTAGCGCGTCCTCTCGATTCCGCCATCATCCTGTGGAGGTTTGCTCTATGCGTGTCAAAGACTTGATTTTGCCTGTGCTGGTGGTTGGTTTGGTCTTTGTTGGTTTTGGCGATCGCTTTTTGCCGGCACCTCTGAGTACGGCCAGTGCCAGTACCCGCGAGCAACTGAATGGCTTTCTTAAGGGTATGTTTACGGGGTTTTCTGTCTATAACCGCTACCATAAGACGGAGGAGATGATTCGCCAAGCGGAAGGGAAGTAAATGCGCCGCTTTTTGCTCTTTTTACTCTGGATGATCAGCAGCGGGGCGATCGCCCTCTTTTCGGTACAGAATGCGAAAGCGGTGTCCCTAAAATTTTTATTTTGGCAATCCATTGAGATGCCCCTTGGCTTGCTCTTGATCTTTGTGGCTGCGATCGCTCTGTGGGTGCCCTATCTAGCTCGTCCACTGCGGCGATGAAGGGGCCACACGCGCTGCTCATTGTACTTGTGATTGTTTTGTGCTTGATGAGGCAACCAAGAATTGCGGCCATTCCAGCCTCACCCCTCACCCTAGAAGTCAATCCAGCCAATCCACAAGCCAGCGATGCCGTAACCCCTTTCCGTACGATTGCTGCTGCTTTGGCTTGGGCACAGGCGCACGATCGCCCCAGCGACATTTACATTCATGGCGGCATTTATCGGGAGGCATTGGGAACGATTCATCAGCGGCAGACGCCCCTGCGACTGGTGGCTCAGGCGGGCGAACGCGTGATTTTGCGGGGCAGTCAACAATGGTCAGATTGGCAAGAAGTCTCCAGCACGCCTAGGTTCACCATTTACCGTCACCCTTGGACATTGGCTTGGGGCTTTTCGGGTAATCCGTGGACAGACTATGGTATTGAGTTACCCCTCGTGGCACAGCGGGGCGAACTGGTGTGGTGGCGGGATACTCCCCTGCGGCAGCGACTCTCATTTAGGGAATTGCAGGGGGATGATTTCTACGTGAATGATGCAGAGCAGCAACTATATGTGGCATTGCCTGCGGGTATCTCACCCAGTGAATTAGAAGTGGCTGTTCACCGTGAGGCTCTGCGCATTTTAGACAGTGGTTTTATCAGTTTGGTGGGGCTACGCTTTGAGCACTATGGTGGCACATTTACCCAAGCGGTGCGCATTGAACGCAGCCATGACATTGAGGTTAAAGACTGTACTTTTTGGGGCAATAATTGGGGCGGCCTCGAAAGTCATCAGAGCGATCGCCTGCGGGTGGAACGAACACAGTTTCTGCAAAATGGCTGGCGGGGCATGGCGGGGGTTCATTTGCGGGACTTCACAGTGCAGCAGGTGCTGGTTCAAGGGAATAATTGGCGGGGGGCATGGGCAGGCTTTTACGATTGGGATGCGGGGGATAAGTACTTTCATCTGCGCCGTGCTGTCTTCGATCGCTACCGCGCTATTGAGAACCAAGCGGCCGGTCTGTGGCTTGATACTGATAATCAAAACGTTGAGATTCGGCGATCGCAATTTGTCGGCAATGCCGTTGTCGGTCTTTTCCTCGAGGCGGGCACAGGTCCAGTGACCATTGAAGATTCCTTAATTGCCTATAACTACAGCATTGCCCCGAACTATCTACAAACCCCCGGCATTTTTGGCTGGGCGACTGCCCATGTTACCCTGCGCCACAACTGGATTTGGGAAAACCAAGGGGCACAAATTGGCGTTCGCGATCCTTCGCCTCGAACCGTCACCCTACCCGAAACGGGTGAGGAAGTCACGATGACTTCTCAAGATTGGTACCTAGAGGGGAATTGGATTGGTAGCCGCCAAGAGCGACTCCTGACTACCCTCAAGGGGGAAATTTTCTTGCAGACACTGAGATTGGCGGAGAACCACTGGTGGAGCGAAGCTCCCTACCCCTTTCGCCTAGAGGGGGAAGACCTCACTTGGTGGCAGTGGCAGGAACGCTATGGCAATGCCAGCGATCGCTGGATCAGCCCCTAGAGGCGATCGCGTAACTGATTGACCATCGCTTGAGCCGAGGCCTCATCGACAAACATCCCCAGTTGAATCTTGGTTTGGTCGCCATTGCCCACCAAAAAGGCATCCGGCACCACAGCTTGGACTTTTTCTAAGTCCGCAGGTTCCTTGTAGGGAGCCAGCACATAGTAGCGACCATTGGGCATTTTTTCCACAAAAAGCTGCGTCGTATGTTCAGGTTCAGCCGGGGTTGGGCTGGCCGTAGGGGTGGGTGATGCACTGGTTGATGGACTCGCCGCAGGTTCTAATTGGGCAAGGGTGCTGCGATTGACATCGGGAAATTCCCGCGCAGTCATATCAGGGCCGACGGGGGGCGTGGGTGATGCTGCTGTTGGCGTTGCAGGTGATTCAGTGGCAACGGGGGCAGGTCGGCGGTTGAACCACCACAGGGCTGCACCACTAAAGCCGGCAAGAATGCCAACCACAATTAACCAGCGTTGCACTAGGTGGTGACTATTGCTCTCCCGCCGCTGGAACCAAGGACGCTGTTGGTTTTTTCGGGCCTGCTTGAGTAGTTCACGGGTAGAGGCAAAGGGACGCTTTGTTGGGTTTGGTGTTTGGGGAGCAGGGGGATCACTGGGATAGGAGGGGGGCAAGAGTTCTGCTAAATCTGTGGGATCAAACTCGAAAAATGGATCGGCGAGTCCCCCGTTGGCGCGTTCATCGGTGGCTGGTGCTGTCTCAGGGGTGAGGGCTAAAGAACTGGCAACGGGAGGAACAGTTTGTGAAATCGGCTCTGCGGCAGCAGCAGGGGTGACACTCGGTTCTGGGGAAGTTGCAGACTCGGGAACCGGCGGCGCTTCAAAGGGGGAATGGGCTTGTACCATGCGATGGCAGCGATATTGAGTGAGTTCTGCCTCTAAACTAAGGTTGAGGGAAGCCAAAGCCGCTTGCAAACGTTGGCGATCGACGGTGGCAGAGGTCATAGCAATCGCTCCGAAAACAGTGCCCTAAAGTCTCTTGGATGAACGCACCACCCCAATGGATTATGCAGCAAACTGTGCAGGTTCCCAACAATGGCACAAGCACCCCTATTGAGCATTTGCATTCCGGCCTATAACCGTCCCCAAGGATTGGCACAAGCGGTTCGCTCAGTTGTCGCAGCCTTGCCCCCTGAGAGCCACGATCCGGTGGAAGTCATTATTACCGATGATTCTGCCACCCCCACAGCAGTAGAGGATTTACTAGCTGGATGGTCAGGCCGCTGGCACTACCAACACAATGCCCAGCGCTTAGGGATGGTGGCCAATTGGAACGCCAGCTTGGCGAAGGCTTCAGGGGACTTTATCCTGCTGTTGCACGACGATGATTACCTCCTGCCCCAAGGAATACCAACAATTCTCGACATCCTCACCAAGGAGGGCACTGCCTTTGATGTCTTTCTCTTTGGCGTGCATTTGGTGGATTCGCATCAACGCTGTTTGCGACGGCAGATACCCCGGCAGCAAACATGGCTCTCCCCAGCTCAAGCCCTTAGGCAATTGCTACGTCATTCCTCGTTTGTACGGTTTCCCGCCTTGATCTGGCGGCGATCGCTCCTCGAGGAGGTCGGCTATTTTGATCCCGCCTACGGCGAAGCCACAGACCTCTATCAATGGCTGCGATTCCTTGCCCAGAAGGGCGTTTACACGGTTCCCCACGCAACGGCAGCTTACACAATCCACGATCAGGCACTGACAATGGGGATGTTTCAAGCTCAGACCTTGGCTACCCTAGGGAATATTTTTGCCGCCGCTGCGAATTTATCGATTCTCTCACCAGCGGAACTACGGCAGTGCCAATGTGACTTTTTTCACCAGTTTATCTTGGCGGGAACATGGCGATTTTTGCGGCGACGGCAATGGCAACGGGCACAGGCAGTGTACCAGCTGTTTGATCTACCAGAGGTGATTGCATTGGGGCGATCGCGCCGCTGGCAAGGCTGGCGTTGGCTCTTTGGGGCTTGGCTTTGGCTACTGCGACGGGTTAACTAACTGCCCACCGCACATAGGGCAGCCGCGCTGCAACGTCGTGAATTTTGTCCTGATTGGCCAACAGTTGACCACAGGCATCCCATTGACCAGAAAGAAGCATTTGCCGCGTACTTTCCGCCATGGTTAAGGGAATCACTTGATCGCCTGCTGTCAAGGTCAGCGCCTGTAAGTCTAGGGTCAGTTCCGTAGTGGGCTGATCTTCTAAGAGGGTTTGCAGTGCTTGTACCTGTTCTGGAGCTGCCGTCAGACAGGGAACCCCCATTGCCAAGCAGTTTCCGGCAAAGATCTCGGCAAAGCTTTCGCTGACAATTGCTTGAATTCCCCAACGGGCGATCGCTTGGGGGGCGTGTTCGCGACTAGAGCCACAGCCAAAATTGGCATTCACCACCAGAATCCGTGCCCCTTGGTACTGAGGCAGGTCAAAAGGGTGTTGCCCCGACTGGCGATCGTCAGCAAAAACGTGTTCCCCAAGGCCATCAAAAGTGACACAGCGGAGAAACCGTGCGGGAATAATGCGATCCGTATCGATATCGTTGCCCCGCAGAGGAAGGCCACGACCCGTAATGCGTTCAATCTTGCTCATAGGCCTATCTTACTGGATTGCGCAGCCTGCAAGTGCATTTTGGGGGGAATTGCCCTGAAGCAGGTTACTCAACAGTAGGGTCGGCGGTTGCGCATGGGGCCAAGCAAAGGCATGGCGAAAGGCGGCTTCCTGACAGGCTTGTAACTCCTTGAAGTTGAGGATGTCGTGGGTGAGCAAGTTTTCGTACTCAAAGGGCAGCCGCACGTTGTGCAGACCCGCGTTGTCGGTACAGATGGCCACGTCCACCCCTGCTTCAAAACAGCGTTCAAAGACGAGGCGTAATTGCGCGTAGCTCTCAAGGGTACCCGTTTGAAAATAGGTGGTGGGGCACACTTCGAGGCATTGACCGGCTGCCGCCACTTCCTTGAGCAGCTCTGGATAGCGCAGGGGAATTTGAATGCCATGACCAATGCGTTGCAGGTAGGGTAGCAATTCGGGATAGCAGCCATTCACCGTTTCGTAGAGGTGGCCGGTGGTTTTGAGACCGCGATCGCGGGCATAGGCATAGAGTTCAATAAATTCCGCCATGCGATCGCCATAGACGCTATCGCCCCCGGCCAAGTCAATGCCACAGACAAACTGCGGAAAACTCGCCGCCAGATCAACAATGGCACGGTTCACCGCATAGGGTAGCCGCGTGTGCATACAGAGAATTTGGCTCGTGACAATCGGGTATTCTGGTACTTGGCAAGCCAGACCCACCGTTTTAACAATGTCGGCCATCTGCTCAATGCGATCGCTCTGGGATCGCTGCGGATCCGTGCGCAGATAGGGGGTATAGCGCAGCTCTAGATACGCCAAGTTTTCAAAAATATAGGCGCCGCGAATCAAGCGAAAGATGAAATAGGGCAAAGTTTGCGGCGTTTGCACACTCTCCACTAGGGTGTGGAGTTCGAGGTATTCTTCAAGGGATTGGCGGGGGCGAGTATAAAAGGTTTCAAATTCCTCATAGTCAGGAAAGCGATCTGCAAGGGCGCGATCGTTCCGCTGAAAATACCGCCAAAGAATCCGCGGTACCACTGAGCCACCCAAATGCCGATGTAATTCTGCGTACAGTGCCATACCTGCTCCTTAAACTGGCCAAAACGCAATCAATACCTAAGCTGGCCAGAGGGGTCAATGCCCGCACCTCAGCCATCGAAAACAGAACGAAAACAGTGATGAACGAAGGATTAAATTGTTCTAATGTTAACAAATTTTACAAAGGTGGCGCAGGAACCAATGGGCGCAAACGCTAGGATCATTTCGATCTCCAATTGGTTGGGTATCGCGAATGTGGCCTTTTCGGCGGCGAGGACGACTCCCCTCTGCGCTCTCTAGTGGCAATGTCGTCACGATTGCTTTGGAACTGTACCGTCATCAGGGCAATCGCTACTTTCTTTTGAGCCTTTTTGCCCATGCGTGGTTTTTTCTGCTCACCATTGCCGCCGTGCTGATCGTGGCCGTAGCACTGATTGTTGGGGGGATTCTTGCTGGGGCGATGGATAATGTTGCCCCCTTTCTCTGGCTCACAGGCATTAGTATCCTCGTGGCTTTGCCCTTGTATCTCTTTGGTTGGACACGGCTAATGGCCAGTGGTGCGCTGCTTTCTCGTCGTATTTACGCTGTCCTGACGGCTCTTGAGGAATCAGAATCGGCAGCCCGCAGCTTCATTTTTCCCAAGATGCTGAATTATTTGCTGGCCACTCTGATGGTCGGTGTCATTTTGCTCTTGGTGTATGGGGTCTTGGGGGCGATCGGCTACTTAATTTATTTGGTGGCATCCCCCTTAGTGCAATTCCTCGAGCAGAATATCCAAACGGAACCCGCAAGAAGTCTCTTCTTTTTAACTTTTCTGCTCAGTATCCTGTTGCTAGTGCTCCTTGCGCTGTTGGTGATTAGCTACTTTATGGCGCGGCTCTCCCTTGTTGATGTGGTCTTAGCCCTTGAACCGGACTGTACGCCCCTCAAATCCGTTCGGCGCAGTTGGCAACTGACGCAGGGACAGGCATGGCATACCCTAACGGTATTTTTTGTTGCTTCCCTTGCAACGATTCCCGCCAATCTCCTTGGCAGTATTATCAACAGCGTGGTGATTATTCCCGTTGCTGGCCTCTTTGTAGGGGTTTTACTCCTGCCCCTCTGGCAAGGGATCAAGGCAGTTCTGTACTGGGATCTGCGAGTCCGCAATGAAGGAGCAGCGTTTCAAGTCCGCCCTGAAGCAGTGAATCCCCTGCGCTGGTTGCGGCGGGTCACACTACGCACACCGGAAAGCATCGAGTTGGACTTTGCCCTTGGGGGAATTGGCAGCCGCGTTTTGGCTTGGCTGATTGATCAGGTGATTCTCTACACGGCACTTGTGCTTTTTTCGCTGGCGGCAGGGTACATCTACTTCTATGCCCTTTACCCGTGGCTGATTGAGGTGCTGCCCGCTAGTGGCCAGAGTATTGAAGCTTGGAGTTTGGGCATTTACCTGTTGGTAATGTTTGCCCTCTACAACGGCTATTACATTTTCTTTGAAACCTACTGGCAGGGGCAAACCCCCGGCAAGTGCTTTGCGGAAATTCGCGTCGTCCAAGACAATGGCCTTCCCATTGGTCTGAAGGAAGCAACCCTGCGCAGTCTGCTGCAACCCATTGATTTTGCTTTTTTCGGTATAGGGGCACTCCTAGTGGCGTTATCTCGATCAGAAAAACGTTTGGGAGATATGGTGGCGGGTACCCTTGTGATTCAAGATGAACAAGCGACACGGTTGGCTCCTAAAGCTACAACCCTTCAGCAACCACAGGGGGCTTGGGTGCAGGAGTTGCGATCGCTCGCCCATTGGGAACGGATGACTCCCGAACAGTATCTCCTAGTACGCAATTACCTCAACAATCGCGATCGCCTGAGTCCTGTCGGTCGCTATCAAGCGGCTCAAGAGCTGCGTCAGCAATTAGAACCCCTGTTGCTGCCCACCTATCCCGCCCACTGGCCTACCCTCAGTGCTGAGGACTTCCTAGAAGGTCTATACACTGCCTATCGTCAACAATACCAGTCATCCCCCTAGTGTGAGGCCGTTATGCGCTTGCTGCTGACCCTTGGTTGTAGTCTGACCCTTTTGGGCGCCTTTCCCCTGCTCATGGGTCGGGCGAGTGAACCGACAATTCAGGCTGCTGCCCCTGTCCCCCAACGCTATCAACTACTGGGGTTATCCTTTGAAACACCCCTACAATTTTCGCCACCCACTTCTTTTGGTGAAAATGGCGTTGCTGTGGTCTATCCCGCCAATGCCGTACCGGGGGAGCACGAGTTAATGGTGAGCCTGATTAGCCTACCCAAAACAAGCGAGGTACTGGGGGGACTTTCGGATCAAGAGTTGCGCAGTTGGCTACGGTTTACCCAAGTGGGGGGTCCTCTCTCAGCAGCCCCCGCACGCATTGAGCGGCGAATTTTGGGACGGCGAGTCCGTGGTGAAATGTTTTATTATCCAACCCCCCGACCGATTCACCAAGAGTTATATTTGATGCATCTCCAAGGGGGGCAGCGGCTAGCTATTCTCTTTGAAGCGGAAGACCAAGTGCCCTTACCCGTGATGGAGCAGGTTTTTAACCATGTGGCAGCATCATTGCAGGAATTACCCCCGCGATCGCGAGAATGGAAACGTAGTTTTGAATGGTGGAAAAACCGTTAGATCTTTGAGGGGCAATAGCTATGCACCATGCTCCCCCCGTGTATCTACCCAAAACCCTTCAGTTCACTGAAGAGCAATTCGCAGAGATTATCAAAGCCAATCCTAATCTACGGTTTGAATTAACTGCTGCGGGAGAATTGGTTGTTATGCCCCCTACAGGCGGCGAAACGGGTCGCTACAATGCCGCCCTCACGGCTGACATTAGTCTTTGGAATCGCCAAACTCAACTAGGGGAGGTCTTTGACTCCTCAACGGGATTTCGCCTGCCCAATGGCGCCATTCGCTCACCCGATGTTGCATGGATTACCAAGGAACATTGGCAGCGCCTAACCCCAGAGGAACGCCAAGGCTTTGTGCCTCTTTGCCCTGATTTTGTGATTGAACTCGCGTCTGCTAGTGATGACTTGTCCCATTTAAGGGCAAAAATGCAGGAATACATGGACAATGGTTGCCGCCTTGGCTGGTTGATTGTCCCCCAGCAACAAATGGCAGAAATTTATCGCCCCCAGCAAACACCAGAGAGCGTGTCTCTGCCAACAACGCTTTCAGGAGAGGAAATTCTTCCTGACTTTTGCCTTGCATTTTCTCCCTAAGGCCAATGGATAAACCAGTGGAATCTTCTCACTGGAGATATCAATCATGGAACAGACCGTTGCCCGCGCTGAAACGGAGACACTGCGCGTTAATTCTCTCCATGCTTTTGCCTACTGTCAGCGGTTATTTTATCTCGAAGAAGTTGAGGAACTTTACACCCAAAATGAATCCGTCTTTGCCGGGCGACGGCTCCACGCTGAGCTACAAAAATTAGAACGGGAAGATTGGCAAGAATTCAATCTGGAAAGTGTAGCCCTTGGCCTCCGGGGGCGGGTTGATGCACTGCGTACCCTAGAGGGGCATTTGATTCCCTACGAGCACAAAATCGGTCGCTGTTATCGCGATCGCCAGCAGCAGCCCCAAGCTTGGCACAGCGACAGGGTACAAATTCTGGCCTATGCCTGTTTACTAGAAACCGTTCTCGGCGTCACTGTCCCCGAAGGCCGCATTCACTATCACCGCGATAACGTCACTGTACGGGTTCCTGTGGATGAGGCAGGCCGCCAACTGGTGCGGGACACAATCGAGCAAGCGCGTCAACTGCGTGCTTCCCTAGAACGTCCCCCTGTCTGTAGCAACGAAAGACTTTGTCTCAACTGCTCCTTGGCGCCTGTTTGCCTGCCTGAAGAAGCCCGCCTCGCCCGAGATCCTGAGCATTTACCCCTGCGGTTATTTCCGCGAGATGACGAGCGTGAGATTATCCATGTCACGGCTGGCAAAGCGGTAATCAGGCGAGCTGGCGAGCAGCTACGGATTGCCATTGACGATGAACCTGAGCAAAAGCTGCCCATTCAGCAGGTGGGTCAAGTTGTTATCCACAAATTTGCCCAAATTACCACCCCAGCCATTCATCTCTGTGCCTATGAGGATGTCGGTGTTCACTTCATCAGCAGTGGTGGGCGTTATATCGGCAGCATTGACAACCGCAAGGGCAGTATTCAACGGCGTATTCGTCAATATCAAGCCCTGACGAACCCAGACCAATGTTTACGTCTTGCCCAGTTACTGGTGAACTGCCGGGGACAGAGTCAGCGTCGCCTGTTACTCCGAGGACAGCGGAATCGCCAAGATGCTCTGCCTGCATTGCAAGAGACCACTACGCAAATGGATCGGCTCATTAGCAGCATCTCCCACGCCAATTCCCTAGAGGCTCTACGCGGCATTGAAGGCAATCTTGGCGCCCTGTATTTTTCAGCGTTGCCCTATTTACTGGGGGATCACGTTCCGAAGGAGTTGCACTTCAACGGTCGCAATCGCCGCCCCCCGAAAGATCGTTTTAATGCGCTGCTCAGTTTTGGCTATGGCATGCTCCTCAAGGACGTGATGAATGCCATTCTCACTGTTGGTCTTGAACCCGCCTTTGGCTTCTATCATCAGCCGCGTACCCAAGCACCACCCCTTGCGTTGGACTTGATGGAAATTTTCCGCGTCCCCCTTGTGGATATGGTCGTTATTGGTTCGATTAACCGTATGCAGTGGAACTTTGACGAGTGCTTTGAGGTACACCGAGATCACGTATGGCTAAGTGACTATGGTCGGCGTAAGTTCATTGAACTCTATGAAGCCCGCAAAGGTGAAACATGGAAACATCCAGTGACCAACTACTCGCTCACTTATCGGCGAATCTTGGAGCTGGAAGTACGTTTGCTCGAAAAGGAATGGTGTGGTGAAGCAGGTCTATTTGGCAAACTCATTTTGCGTTGACCCATGGGTGAATCCAAAAATTGGTACCTCATCTGCTACGACATCCGCGACCCCAAGCGATGGCGACAGGCTTATAAGCAGTTAGAGGGCTATGGTGAACGATTACAGTTCTCGATTTTTCGCTGTCGTCTCACGCCACGGGAGCGGGAAAAGCTGCGGTGGCAACTAGAAAAAATCCTCACAAAGGAAGACAGTCTCCTAATCGTAGGATTGTGCAGCCAATGCGTTGAGCGGGTATGCGCTTGCAACCGAGCGGGGACATGGCCAATGTCGGAGCAGAACTTCAAAATCTTTTAGCATGCAAGCACCTCTGGACTCAAATATTCTCCGAACGCGCCGATATTCAAATACAGCCCCTTGACTAGGTTTGGGAGTTTTTGTTAGATTTAGAGGTGCTTGAAAATCTCTGAACCTATTCCCCAGAGCGGGATTGACAACTGAATACTGTCCGAGGCTAAAAATTTTACAGTCACAAAAAAACAAAGTGCCTGAGGTGCTTGAAAAGTGACTGTGCTAAGCTAGTCCTAGAGGCATTTCTAGGGCGCCGCTGTGCCTCTACCTTTGATGCCGTAAGGCGTTGAGCACGTTCCCTAGCGTACTTTTCTATCTGGTTGTGGCGAGTGCCTCTACCTTTGATGCCGTAAGGCGTTGAGCACTAACAAGCACTATTTTCACAACACTGATTCTTGGGGTGCCTCTACCTTTGATGCCGTAAGGCGTTGAGCACGCTCACTCAATGCAACGCTAATTTCCTCTATATTTGTGCCTCTACCTTTGATGCCGTAAGGCGTTGAGCACAACCACGAGTATTATATTTACATCAAAAAAGATCTTGTGCCTCTACCTTTGATGCCGTAAGGCGTTGAGCACGAAGTGCTAGTAATTTAGCAGAGGCAGTTTTAAAACGTGCCTCTACCTTTGATGCCGTAAGGCGTTGAGCACGTGTTCAGAGGGGTAGTTATTAATAAACGGCGCAATGTGCCTCTACCTTTGATGCCGTAAGGCGTTGAGCACCTCGCTATTTGTATCGCCTTCAAAGCTTGTGCAAGTGCCTCTACCTTTGATGCCGTAAGGCGTTGAGCACGGCCTAGGTTAGAGTAAAGGTTAGAACTTAAAAATTGTGCCTCTACCTTTGATGCCGTAAGGCGTTGAGCACTCGGTATACTCTAAACTGAATGAAATTCTTAGACGAGGTGCCTCTACCTTTGATGCCGTAAGGCGTTGAGCACTTGATTGCCTTTTCCACCACGGGGATGATGATAGGTGTGCCTCTACCTTTGATGCCGTAAGGCGTTGAGCACTTTTTGTAAGATAATTTCGCGGTTTTTCCTCCTCGTGCCTCTACCTTTGATGCCGTAAGGCGTTGAGCACACAAATTTACTCTTTTATGCTTGCTTAGCTTGCTAGGTGCCTCTACCTTTGATGCCGTAAGGCGTTGAGCACCCTAAAGCCTCACCTTTTAATCCTCAGGTCAACCTAGTGGCTGTGCCTCTACCTTTGATGCCGTAAGGCGTTGAGCACTCCAATAATCTTCAGGTCGTTCTACTCTACTAAACGTGCCTCTACCTTTGATGCCGTAAGGCGTTGAGCACCTTAGGGCACAAAAAAAGAGCAGTTTAACGTCAGTGCCTCTACCTTTGATGCCGTAAGGCGTTGAGCACATCTTTGATCTAAGTCAACTTCGCCCAGAAGGGACAGGTGCCTCTACCTTTGATGCCGTAAGGCGTTGAGCACTACAGTCGGAAATCCTAAATTTCTCATCCATTTGTAAGTGCCTCTACCTTTGATGCCGTAAGGCGTTGAGCACTACAAACTGCAGGCACAATTGCTATTCCTGCGAAGGTGCCTCTACCTTTGATGCCGTAAGGCGTTGAGCACTGGGTTGGTTACTTCAATAGCTACATTACGAAGCCGGTGCCTCTACCTTTGATGCCGTAAGGCGTTGAGCACTTTTGTACCGCCAAAAGTGCAGAAGAAAGCTAAGGTGCCTCTACCTTTGATGCCGTAAGGCGTTGAGCACTATTTTGCCAAGGAGCTTGAAGTCTTCCTTCGCCCGTGCCTCTACCTTTGATGCCGTAAGGCGTTGAGCACAAGAGGGTAAGCGCCTTATTATCGCTGACTACTCTCGTGCCTCTACCTTTGATGCCGTAAGGCGTTGAGCACGTTTGAGCTGGGTTTACTTTTTTGATAAACCAGAGTGCCTCTACCTTTGATGCCGTAAGGCGTTGAGCACGGAAACCTTTCTATTTAGGAGATTCTCTATTGGTCATGTGCCTCTACCTTTGATGCCGTAAGGCGTTGAGCACTGTCGGTGGATGTCTGCCCCGCGGGTCCTGAGGGGTGCCTCTACCTTTGATGCCGTAAGGCGTTGAGCACTCTCTGGGAGATGATAGAATTCTGCAGGGATTGTGGTGCCTCTACCTTTGATGCCGTAAGGCGTTGAGCACTAGTGTTTGCGGATCTAGGTAAGTTTGGTTGCTTAAGTGCCTCTACCTTTGATGCCGTAAGGCGTTGAGCACTCGTCACTAGAGTAGCTACACCTACTTCTCGCCCGTGCCTCTACCTTTGATGCCGTAAGGCGTTGAGCACACTTTCAGGCTTTTGAGCAATCTGAATATGATATTGTGCCTCTACCTTTGATGCCGTAAGGCGTTGAGCACTTAGTCTTAAACGTCCTAGTAAATTTGTATATTACGTGCCTCTACCTTTGATGCCGTAAGGCGTTGAGCACAGAACAAGAGCAGTGTTTGCTCTTGCAGCGTGCGTGGCGTGCCTCTACCTTTGATGCCGTAAGGCGTTGAGCACAGCAGAGGTAAAACGCCCTGTATCCGCCCCTAGTTGTGCCTCTACCTTTGATGCCGTAAGGCGTTGAGCACTTTTCGAACCAGCTAATCAGTCTGTCAGTAGACTTGGAGTGCCTCTACCTTTGATGCCGTAAGGCGTTGAGCACATCTCGCCGATTGGAGCTGTCTCGCCAGTGAAGTGAGGTGCCTCTACCTTTGATGCCGTAAGGCGTTGAGCACTTCCTAATCCAGAACTAGCTGCAGCAGATACGTGCCTCTACCTTTGATGCCGTAAGGCGTTGAGCACATCTCCAAATCAACTTAGCCAAGAAAATCTTGACCGTGCCTCTACCTTTGATGCCGTAAGGCGTTGAGCACACGGCCAAGCGAGACAAAACTTTAGCGGTAGAAGTTCGTGCCTCTACCTTTGATGCCGTAAGGCGTTGAGCACAGCGAGGAATCGATTTTAGATATAGCGCCTCTCGACGTGCCTCTACCTTTGATGCCGTAAGGCGTTGAGCACGGACTTCTTCCCCCGTCAAAAACCGAACAAAAGGTGCCTCTACCTTTGATGCCGTAAGGCGTTGAGCACGAGAACCCCCTTGTACCAAAACGACAACCTTAACGAGTGCCTCTACCTTTGATGCCGTAAGGCGTTGAGCACGGACTTCTTCCCCCGTCAAAAACCGAACAAAAGGTGCCTCTACCTTTGATGCCGTAAGGCGTTGAGCACGAGAACCCCCTTGTACCAAAACGACAACCTTAACGAGTGCCTCTACCTTTGATGCCGTAAGGCGTTGAGCACCTTCAACAGCCTTTAACAATTCCTCCCCACGCGTGCCTCTACCTTTGATGCCGTAAGGCGTTGAGCACGCTTGGGTTTTGAAGGATCGCAATTTTGTCCCAATTGAGTCTGTTCTGTAACCTTTCACCTATCACCTACCCCTATCGATTAGGGGTAGGTTTTGTTTTCTAGTTAGGAGAGAAAATCGTCACTATGAGCGAAATTAGCATCTTTGCCCGCGATTTTGGGTTCGGGTTTACCCCCAAGCCCAATACTGCTAAAGTCGCCGCTACTGTTAGCGGTCGCAACTTAGCAATTAGTATTACACCACTAGCGTTGACGCTTATTTCAAGCGACAAACTACGCCTAATGCGGGCCAAAAAGCTAGTGGACCGTTTACTGGTCAAAAGGGTTTTCGTTCCCATTGGGTTTCTGGTCCTTGGCGGTTGCACCGCCACCGATATTTACAACCTACTTGAACGGGGTTGTTTTATCCAATCGCTAAAACTACACTTTTTCTATAAAGGGGTTCTTTGTCAAGAATCCGACCTAACCTTACTCCAACAAGTGATTGTTGGAGAGTACCTAAAATTACCCGAATCCCTAAGGGGGGCAATCGCTTGGATTTTAAACTTGCCAGAAGCCCAATTAGAATACTGCGAAGCTTGGGCTTCTTTGACGTATCTTAATGATAATTTTAGGGCGATTGAAGTGGTGACTTCTGAAGTAGGAACTTCAGAAGTAGGAACTTCAGAAGTAGGAACTTCAGAAGTAGGAACTTGTGCCTCTACCTTTGATGCCGTAAGGCGTTGAGCACGCTTCTCAATTTAGAGGATGCGATTCTTGAGTATTGTGCCTCTACCTTTGATGCCGTAAGGCGTTGAGCACATCGCGATCGATGGATAGATCGCCCCAGATATAAGCAGTGCCTCTACCTTTGATGCCGTAAGGCGTTGAGCACGTCCGGGTGTATCCCGCCTACTTCACAATCCTCAAGTGCCTCTACCTTTGATGCCGTAAGGCGTTGAGCACCAGACCGCGCTTTGTGGCAACAACAAGCGATCGGGTGCCTCTACCTTTGATGCCGTAAGGCGTTGAGCACCTCTTGAAGAACGGCGCCTAGATATGGATGCTACTGTGCCTCTACCTTTGATGCCGTAAGGCGTTGAGCACCTCTTGAAGAACGGCGCCTAGATATGGATGCTACTGTGCCTCTACCTTTGATGCCGTAAGGCGTTGAGCACAGATCCAAAAAAGAATTGAGTGAAGTAGAGAAACGTGCCTCTACCTCTGGTGCTGTGGGCTAGCCCAGCGGTTGGTTAACTTTCTTGAATAAAAATAAAAAATTGTATCCAAAAGCTTTTTTGCTCCTTGTGGTTACCTACAGTAGAAGTTAAAATTTTTGTAAGTTGACAACTATAAGTTATCCGTTAGCATGATTCTTGAAACTAGACAGTGGCTACCCTTGGCAGTGCTCCAGAGACCCATAATTGAGGGAAAGCATTCAGATTAGGCGGGGGTAATAAGATAGCGTCATGACTAGCCACAATCACTTTCTTGAAATCCATTACAGCTTGCGTGGAAGAACACTGCCAGCAGATCATGGCTATGCATTATACTCTGCTATTAAAAAACAGTTGCAACAATCGGGGCGGCCAGATCTACCTTCAGATATACCAAGTGATCTTCGCCTTAGCAGTATTGCTGGAATTCCTAACGGTGAGGGTATTATTTATCTAAATCGTGCTTCACGCTTTCGCCTTCGCTGTCCTACAGATCAAGTGCAGACGTGGTATCGCTTTTTCCAGAACCAAGTGTTGGATATTCAGGGGCATCTGATTCGCCTTGTGCAACCTCGAATTACATTGCCAGAGCCTTCAGGAACCCTCGCAGCTCGCCTAGTCACTTTCAAATTAGAAGCAATTGATCACCTAGAAGTGCCCCGCTATTTTTTGGAATCTTGTCAAAAAGGCCTAACTCATTTAGGCATTCAGGGAAAGGTATTTATTCCTTCTGATCCGAATGGTGATTTAGCACGGCGCACGATTCAAGTGAAAGGCAAAAAAGTCGTAGGCTACCGCGTGATTGTTGAAGATTTAACTCCTGAAGATTCTCTAAAGTTGCAGTGGCATGGATTAGGAGGACGAAGACATTTTGGCTGCGGCTGGTTTTACCCGGTCAAGGAGGAACCGAATGCTGCCTAGTTCTCCACCCCCAAAACTAGACCCAGATATTTTGTTGGCAAAATCTTCACTCCCAAGCAGCGCCGACTGGAGAGGAAGGTATCATTTGGCTGGTCATACCGCGGCGGTTGTGAAGTCAATTACCACCTTGGTTGATGCACTGGGCACAGGGTTGCTCCAGCAGTTTGGATTTAGCAACGACACTAGGGAAACCCTGCGGGCAACGGCGCGACTGGCCGCTTATCTGCACGATTGGGGTAAGGCCAATCACCAATTTCAAGGGGTGGTCAGGTACCCCCTCAGGGCTTCAAATCCATCGGTGCAGCCTCAACAGAACCCCTTGCAATACCCACAACTTATCCGTCATGAAGTGGGGTCTGTCTTGCTGGCGTGGGAGTTCCGAAACTGGCTTTGCCAATGCCCCAATGCTGACTTGATGACAGCGATCGCCGCAGCAGGAGGACATCACCTCAAATTAGGCGGTCAGCAGGGGCGAGACACCAGTGCACTGGGGGAGATCCGCGAGGGCAGTGGCGACCCTTACCTGTACTGGTATGTCCATCATCCTTCCTTCCGCAAGCTGCTTCGCTATGGGGTAAGAACCCTAGGGCTGCCTCAAATCATTCCTCCTTTTGCGTTCTCATCGCGATGGGACATGCAAACAATCAAGGAGAAACGGGCAGCAGTCTTGCAGGCTTTTATTGACTGGAAACCAACTGTTGTGTTTGTTGCTGTTGTGAAAGCACTGCTTGTGGCAGCAGATGCCATTGGCTCGGCCTCAGCAGCGGTGACAACCAACCTCCAGCAATGGATCCAAGAACAACTACAATGCACTTTAACGGTGGCTGATCTACAAAAGGTGATTGATGCCCGGCGGGGTCAGCACTGCCTGCGGCCATTTCAAATTGATCTGCGGGAGGACTCCAAACGAGTCACACTGGCACGTGCGGGTTGCGGTACAGGGAAAACCCTTGGTGCCTATTGCTGGGCACAACGCCATGGCATTGGACGCAAGTTGTTCTTTTGTTATCCAACAACGGGCACTAGCACCGAGGGCTTTCTGGGCTATGTTCATCACCAAGTAGAGTCAGAGCTATTGCACTCTCGGTCGGCTATTGATTTGGAGTTGGCTTGCACAGGAGAAGAAGAAGACAATGGCGATGGAGCGGTTAATGAGGCCGCTCAGAAATTAGAAGCCTTCAAGGCGTGGGGGGCAAAGGTCAATGTTTGCACTGTAGATACCGTTTTGGGACTCCTGCAATGTCACCGCCGTCCCCTGTACTGCTTTCCAGCGATCGCCAAGGCTGCTTTCGTCTTTGATGAAGTTCATTGCTATGACGATGCTCTCTTTGGCGCCTTACTGCGATTTCTCAACGTTGTTAAAGCGCCAATCTTACTCATGTCTGCCTCATTTCTACCCGCGCAGGTGGAGGCCATTCGCAATGCAGTGGGAGAACCTGTTGAAATTATCCAAGGCCCCCGAGACATTGAACACCTGCCCCGTTATCGCTTCCATGAGCTAGCACAGCTGGACTGGGCGCGGGTTCAGCAAGAACTTGACCAAGGTGGTAAAGTCCTGTGGGTTTGCAATCAGGTGGATACAGCGATCGCTACCTATCAGCAAGCGAAAAATCAGGGACTTCAACCTCTGCTCTATCACAGTCGCTTTCGTTATGGCGATCGCGTGCACCATCACCGCAAAGTGGTAGAGGCCTTCAAACAAAATCAACCCGTCCTAGCCATCACCACGCAAGTGGCAGAAATGTCGCTGGACTTGTCGGCAACACTCCTCGTGACTCAAATTGCTGACCCCGCAGGGCTAATCCAGCGGTTGGGGCGGCTCAACCGTCAGTACTGCGGCCACGCCCTTGATGCCCTCTTTTACCCCGATGACAAGGTTGGTTTTCCCTACAGTGCAGATGAACTGGATGCGGGTTGGGCACTGGTGCGAGGGTTTGTCGGTCAGCTGGTTAGCCAAGCCCAGCTCGCCGCTTGGTTAGAAAAACTCAACACTCCACACACACCCAAGGATCACTTTGTCTGGCTGGATGGCAGATGGAAAACGTATCCTGCACCGTTGCGCGAAGCAGGCTATACCGTCACTGCCCTTCTCGAACAGGATCAGGAGGAGATTGCGTTCCTCAAATCTAGTCAACTGATGCGCTACACAATCCCCCTACCCGCTACCAAAAATATCAAGGGTTGGCGGCGCCACAAGAGCGGATATTTGATTGCGCCTAAGGAGCAGTGGCACTATGACCCAAACCTAGGGGCGTTCGCTTCCCGGCAGGAGGTGAAATTGTGAGCCAATTTACCTTATCGATCTTTGATCCAAATTTTCTTTTGCCCCATCGAGCAGGAATTGCGGGTCTAGCCTTAGCCCTATCCGAGTTGGAAAGCCAACGTTCACAGGCTCCCTTAACTTGGAACGTCACCGATGAGGTCGTTGAACTGGCGTGGAAAGGGAGTGATCGAGAGGTTGTGACATGGCTGCTAAAGCAAACCTATCAGATTAATCACCAAGGCTATCTAGAGGTTCCTGCCCTCAAGCTTGATGCCCAGGGGCAATACACGTTTACCCAAGGGGTACTCACCACATTCCTCCAGCACAATACACAGCGCAAACTCAGCAACACTTCTGTCACTCGCACGTTCTTAATTGAGCCGGATCAACCAGAGATCTCGATTGAGGTGAAGCCCCTAGAGAGCTGTTATTACACCGGCGACATCAAGGAGGCCTTTAACAATAAGGGAGCCTTCAAGAAAGAAATTCCCCTGAAGGGAAATCATCTGCCCGGACTGGTGGAATGTTTTGTCAATGGTCCCTATCAAGAATCGCCGCAGGGCTTTCTGGCGTTGCTTTTTTTGCCCCTTGCCTGTGGCTACTACCAACTTCCTCCCCAAACTGTTGGTGGCAAGCTCTCTGCCCGCTCAGCACTGGTTATTCCTGAAGTTCAAAATCTAAAGCACTGGGTTAAGCGCCGTCGGGCGATGTCGGGGTGCACGTATCGAGACTTTCGTAGCAGTGGCGCTGGTGAATCTGCGTTGCATTTCCTGTTGCAGGAAAAGGTGGTCGAAGCAGTGCAACCCTTTGGCGTGCACTACTGTGAGGTTTACCAGTTGGGGAAGCAAGTCTGGGATGCCCAGCAAGCTTACCTGAAACAGGCGGTGTATCGCGTAGAGGTTATGGATGAAGTCCTCGAATTGTATGAAGTCGCTCGCCAAGTTTTTCCTGCGCACGTGCGACAAAAGGAGAATGGTGAAACTTGGTTAGCTCTTTCTAAAGCACTGCCTTGGATTTGTGACAATTTAATTGGAGGTCAGCCTTGGTATGCAGGTTTCTTTGAATTTTACAAACGTAATAAGCTCTATGAACGTGAAGGGTTGGTAAAAATGACCAAACACTTGAATCCCGATGAACAGGTGCTCTTTGAGGTGGTACAAGGTGCTTTTAGTAAATACCTGTACGGGCAGATTCAGCAAGCTAAGAAGCAAGGTCGCCAATTAGACTATGGGCAAGTGACCGATAAGGTTATCTACCGATTCCAACGTCCGAGTACGCAACAGGAATTTGCTACTGCATTGGTGGATTTCCTAAGCCAGTTTCGTAGCAAAGCCGCTCGCGATAAAGGCCCGCAAATTGTTCACTGGATTCACCGTGAGGAAAACTGGCGGCGAGCAAGAGATCTGGTACTGCTGGCGATCGCCACCTACAGCAGTAAGAAGGGAGATGCTCTCAATGGTGCTGAGGTTGCCTCTGAATCAATGGATGAGGTGAATGTAACGGAAGAGGAAATGTTTTCCTTTGTTGATGAATAGTTGCTGTCTTTAACTTAGGAGAAATAACAATGACAAAACATCTTTTTGCAACAATTGTAACGACCACTGCTGTTGCAGCCAATAACCGGGGGGAAGGGGATGGGAGCACTCTCTCAACTTTGCAAAAAATCACCCGTGGCAATGATCAATACACTACTGTGAGTGCAGAAGCGATCCGTTGGGGATTGCGGGAGTATTTTCAAAATCATTATGAAAAAGAGGTGAATCGCACATTTAATGCTGAGACTGACAAGTATAGCTTCAAGGATGAACAATTCAGCGCTGAAAAATACATTGATGATGACTTGTTTGGCTACATGGACGCCAAAAAGGGGAAGGATAATGAAGATGCCACGACCAAACGGCGGGGTGCCCTAGAAATTAGTCGCGCTATGAGTCTGGATCCCTATTGGGGGGATATTGCCTTTGGTTCTAAAGGCGGCGAAAAGGGAAAAACTTCGATTCATAGCACCGAAGTACACTGCACTGCCTATCAGTACACGATCGCCCTCACACCAGAGAGTTTGAAGAAACCAGAACGTGCCCTCCTTACCCTCGATGCCATTGGGGCGGTGCGTCATGTCGGCGGCAACCATGCCCGCTTTTTGTACGACTTTCGGCCAGAGTCCATTGTGCTTCGCATCACAGATGATCCCAGTCCTTGGATTATGGAGGTGTTTAAGCGCATTGGGGAGTCGGTGGGCTGCCCACGGCTAGTGCGACTGGTTGAAGTGGGGGATGTGAAGGCTGATGAGCTACTGGTGGGCGGTGAGATTGCCGATACTCCCTATGGTCAGCAGTTAAAGGCATTGGGGGTTCAGGTCTATCGCGGGGTCAAAGAAGCGATCGCCCACGCCAAAGAACAATTAAAGCAACAACTCAAGCTTGAGGTGCCCGCCTAATGCAACTTTACGTTGATTGTCCCTGTACCAGTTTTCCCCGCAGCTTTGCCCGCGACTTTAAGGAGACCTACCGCTATCCACCCCCCTCCACGATCTATGGCATGCTCCTTTCCCTGATCGGTGAAGAGAATTTGGATCAACATCGGGGTGTCAAACTGGCCATTGGCATTATTGGTGCTGACCCACCCATTTCTCGCATTCTGCGTAAACAGCGGCATCACAAGTTCAGTAAGAATCGCCTCGGCACCTATTCCACGAGTAAATTCTCCAAGCCGAATCACCATGAACTGCTCACAGATGTGCAAGTGGTTGTCAAAGTTGATTCGAGTGAGGAAAATGCACCACTGAAGCTGGTTGATCGGCTGGCGATCGCCTTCACCACACCCCAGCAAATTTCCCGCTTTGGTGGCCTGAGTTTGGGGGAGTCGTGGGCACTGGTCAATGGTGTACGCCCCTATCGGGACAACGATGGCTCGATCCGCTGGCTCATTAAAGACAATCGAGGTCTCATTAGCCTGCCCATCTGGATCGATCGCCAGAGCAGCCAAGGAACCTTTCAACGCTTTCGCTTAGGCAACGAATTTGAAGACCATTGCTGGGTCAGGATTCCGCAGCTAACTGTGCCAACCCCAAGATCGCGACCCTCCGCCGCTCGCAGATCTTGATGCCAATCGAGCAAATTGCGGTTTGTTAACAACCTTAACCTGAGCTGGCCGTCTAGGAGCACTGATTAAAGGCATTGATGCGCCACCAGCGGATATTTTCTGCCTCAAAGCGCCCATCCAGATCCACCCGTACTGAAAAGTCAAACCAAGCAGCGGGGGGAATTTCCATCCCCCACAGGCGATCGCTCCCCAGAACAACGCTAATCAGGCACTGCAAAAAGCCGCCATGACTAATACACCAAACACACTGCTCGTCCCTGTGGCGTCGGAGCTGTTTCCAAGCCTGTTTTGCCCGCTGCCAAGCCATGGCCATTGACTCTGCCTCGGGAACTGGAATCAGGTAGTCACTCTCCTCCAGTTCTTCACAAAGATCGGGATGTTGCGCCTGCGCCTGTGCCCACGTGAGTCCTGTGAAAATGCCCTGATCAATTTCAATTAACTCCGCCAACTCTTGAACCTTTAAGTCAGGACAAGGATTCATGAGTGTCGCCGTATCGCGGCAGCGTTGCAGCGGACTGGTGTAAATGGCATGGGGTAAGGGGAGCTTTTCCCGTAAGGCAAGGACTTGCTGCCGTCCTCGTTCTGTGAGGGGTACATCCTGCCGCCCGAGCATGACGCCTGAAGCATTACCAACGGCTTCTCCATGGCGAATCAAAATTAGACGCATAATGTGATTCTCCGGCAATTGGCAAGTGTAACCCCTGATCGCTAAAATTATCCTACTGTGTGGCTAATCTCTATCTTCAGCCTCAAATTTATTCATATTTTTTGACTGCGTACCTGTGCCTGTAACACTCTCTGCTCCCCCCATCCGTCCTGCTTGGCATGGCCTGATTCACGCTTACGGTGAGTTTTTGCCTGTGAGCGATCGCACCCCAGTGGTCACCCTCTATGAAGGCAATACACCACTGATTCCCGTGCCTCAAATTGCAGCCCGCATTGGCCGCAACGTCGCGGTGTATGTCAAGTACGATGGCCTCAACCCCACAGGGAGCTTCAAAGATCGTGGCATGACCATGGCCATTTCCAAGGCCAAGGAAGCGGGAGCCGAAGCTGTGATTTGCGCCAGCACAGGAAATACCTCGGCCTCAGCAGCGGCCTACGCGAGACGGGCAGGCTTACGGGCCTATGTCTTGGTGCCCGAAGGGTACGTTGCCCAAGGAAAACTGGCCCAAGCGCTCCTCTATGGTGCTGAAGTGATTGCCATTGAGGGCAACTTTGATCAAGCCCTAGAGATTGTGCGCCTAATGGCGGAAACTTACCCCGTGACGCTGGTCAATTCCGTCAATCCCTATCGGCTGGAAGGACAGAAAACCGCCGCCTTTGAGGTGGTGGATAGCTTGGGCAATGCCCCCGATTGGCTGTGTATTCCCATGGGTAATGCAGGAAACATTACTGCCTATTGGATGGGCTTTTGCCAGTATCGTGAGCAAAATCGTTGCGATCGCCTGCCGCGGATGATGGGCTTTCAAGCAGCGGGATCTGCCCCCCTTGTCAAGGGCGAGGTTGTCACCCATCCCGAAACGATTGCGACGGCCATTCGCATTGGCAATCCTGCCAACTGGCAACGGGCGATCGCCGTCAAAGAAGCCAGCCAAGGTGCCTTTAATGCCGTTACCGATGAGGAAATCCTGAATGCCTATTGTCTGCTGGCTTCTGAGGAAGGTATCTTCTGTGAACCGGCTAGTGCGGCTTCTGTGGCGGGTCTCTTGAAATTGGCCGATCAGGTGCCCAGTGGTGCCACGGTGGTCTGTGTGCTGACGGGCAATGGTCTCAAGGATCCAGAAACAGCGCTCAAGCAACAGAGCGATCGCTTCCACCGCCACATTGAACCCACTGAGCAAACTGTAGCCAAGGTCATGGGCTTTTAGAAACCGCGCTCCGCTCGCATCAGGTGGCGACTTGCCTTCAAGAGTTGTACTGCGGCTCGATTGGTGGCTAAGCTGGCAACATTGGCGGTGGTGGGTGCAGCTGCTGTCAAGCTGGCAGGTTGGGCTAACTGCTGAGCACGGCTAAACAGATCGCGCACGGTGGGATTGCCCCCACGAAAGTAGGCCATTTCTGCTTCGGTGCGGGTCAACTCACGACTCAGCGGATTGGGCTTTGGCAATATTTCGAAACGTACTCCTTGCCTCCCGCTCAATGGATCGAGGCGCAGCGGATCTAGGACGCCCTATTGCGGCGGGGGCGATCGTCGTCGGTAGAAACATCGAATTGGCAACGTGGGTGTTGAGCCGCTCAAGACGTGCAAACAGCTCCGCCTTTGACCGGTTGAGCCCAAGGAACAGAAGCTTGAGGGTCTTAGTGAGCGTTGCCATGTTGATACCATACCAATGTCCCGTGTATTTGCAAAAGATATCCCCCCTAAAGGAGGGGGGACTTACAGCGCTAAGGGTAATAGTTACTGCAAAGAATCAGTCTCTAGCTCAAGGTTTACGCATTGACCCTCGTCTGTCCACTCCTCATTTTCATATACTGTCAGCTGCGTTAGCGGATCAACAGCTGTTTGTTGGCTATTGATGAGTACAAGACGAGACTTCGATTTACCTTTTTGATCCTCTTCTGTAAATCCCTCCCTATTAGAAGAACAGCTTGCACTGGTTGTTCCTGCTATGGTCACACCACCACGTTGCCCCCCTAAGGTTGCTTTAGAAGCACCTTGGTCACCATTAAGAGGCTGATTCCCACCACTAGGAGGCTGATTGCCGTCACCGGGTAGATTGGGGGCACTAGGAGGCTGATTCCCACCACTAGGAGGCTGATTGCCGCCACCGGGTAGATTGGGGGCACTGGGAGGCTGATTCCCACCACTAGGAGGCTGATTGCCGCCACCGGGTAGATTGGGGGCACTAAGGCCGGTAGTTGTTACAATATCACTACCAACAGTGCTAGTTACTGTACCAATATTAACCGAGTTTAGACCATTGTAAAGCAGGCTACCATTTACCTGTGCAGCAAACAACGTTACGGCAACAGGGGCATTGTTCAGGTCAAAGGTGCCACTGCCCTGCAGACCCAGTCCGGTGGCGGTGATGCTGCCTGTTGCTGTCTGAGTGACCCCATTATTACTGATCAGGGTTAGGTTGCCGCTGCCAAAGTTGCTGCTGGCGGCTAGGGTGAGGGTGTTGCCGCTCTCGATGATGGCATCGTTGTTGGTGGTGGTAAGGCCAGCTGCGGTTGTTGCCGTATCGCTGCCCACCGTGCTGGTGACAGGTCCGCCAATGGTCAGGTCATCACTGTCTTTGAAGCTGACGCCACCCGTGACGTTGGCCGCAAGGGTGTCCACATCATTGCTGGCATTGTTCAGGTCAAAGGTGCCACTGCCCTGCAGACCCAGTCCGGTGGCGGTGATGCTGCCTGTTGCTGTCTGAGTGACCCCATTATTACTGATCAGGGTTAGGTTGCCGCTGCCAAAGTTGCTGCTGGCGGCTAGGGTGAGGGTGTTGCCGCTCTCGATGATGGCATCGTTGTTGGTGGTGGTAAGGCCAGCTGCGGTTGTTGCCGTATCGCTGCCCACCGTGCTGGTGACAGGTCCGCCAATGGTCAGGTCATCACTGTCTTTGAAGCTGACGCCACCATTGACGTTGGCCGCAAGGGTGTCCACATCATTGCTGGCATTGTTCAGGTCAAAGGTGCCACTGCCCTGCAGACCCAGTCCGGTGGCGGTGATGCTGCCTGTTGCTGTCTGAGTGACCCCATTATTACTGATCAGGGTTAGGTTGCCGCTGCCAAGGTTGCTGCTGGCGGCTAGGGTGAGGGTGTTGCCGCTCTCGATGATGGCATCGTTGTTGGTGGTGGTAAGGCCAGCTGCGGTTGTTGCCGTATCGCTGCCCACCGTGCTGGTGACAGGTCCGCCAATGGTCAGGTCATCACTGTCTTTGAAGCTGACGCCACCCGTGACGTTGGCCGCAAGGGTGTCCACATCATTGCTGGCATTGTTCAGGTCAAAGGTGCCACTGCCCTGCAGACCCAGTCCGGTGGCGGTGATGCTGCCTGTTGCTGTCTGAGTGACCCCATTATTACTGATCAGGGTTAGGTTGCCGCTGCCAAGGTTGCTGCTGGCGTCTAGGGTGAGGGTGTTGCCGCTCTCGATGATGGCATCGTTGTTGGTGGTGGTAAGGCCAGCTGCGGTTGTTGCCGTATCGCTGCCCACCGTGCTGGTGACAGGTCCGCCAATGGTCAGGTCATCACTGTCTTTGAAGCTGACGCCACCCGTGACGTTGGCCGCAAGGGTGTCCACATCATTGCTGGCATTGTTCAGGTCAAAGGTGCCACTGCCCTGCAGACCCAGTCCGGCGGCGGTGATGCTGCCTGTTGCTGTCTGAGTGACCCCCCCATTACTCATCAGGGTTAGGTTGCCGCTGCCAAGGTTGCTGCTGGCGGCTAGGGTGAGGGTGTTGCCGCTCTCGATGATGGCATCGTTGTTGGTGGTGGTAAGGCCAGCTGCGGTTGTTGCCGTATCGCTGCCCACCGTGCTGGTGACAGGTCCGCCAATGGTCAGGTCATCACTGTCTTTGAAGCTGACGCCACCCGTGACGTTGGCCGCAAGGGTGTCCACATCATTGCTGGCATTGTTCAGGTCAAAGGTGCCACTGCCCTGCAGACCCAGTCCGGTGGCGGTGATGCTGCCTGTTGCTGTCTGAGTGACCCCATTATTACTGATCAGGGTTAGGTTGCCGCTGCCAAGGTTGCTGCTGGCGTCTAGGGTGAGGGTGTTGCCGCTCTCGATGATGGCATCGTTGTTGGTGGTGGTAAGGCCAGCTGCGGTTGTTGCCGTATCGCTGCCCACCGTGCTGGTGACAGGTCCGCCAATGGTCAGGTCATCACTGTCTTTGAAGCTGACGCCACCCGTGACGTTGGCCGCAAGGGTGTCCACATCATTGCTGGCATTGTTCAGGTCAAAGGTGCCACTGCCCTGCAGACCCAGTCCGGCGGCGGTGATGCTGCCTGTTGCTGTCTGAGTGACCCCCCCATTACTCATCAGGGTTAGGTTGCCGCTGCCAAGGTTGCTGCTGGCGGCTAGGGTGAGGGTGTTGCCGCTCTCGATGATGGCATCGTTGTTGGTGGTGGTAAGGCCAGCTGCGGTTGTTGCCGTATCGCTGCCCACCGTGCTGGTGACAGGTCCGCCAATGGTCAGGTCATCACTGTCTTTGAAGCTGACGCCACCCGTGACGTTGGCCGCAAGGGTGTCCACATCATTGCTGGCATTGTTCAGGTCAAAGGTGCCACTGCCCTGCAGACCCAGTCCGGTGGCGGTGATGCTGCCTGTTGCTGTCTGAGTGACCCCATTATTACTGATCAGGGTTAGGTTGCCGCTGCCAAGGTTGCTGCTGGCGTCTAGGGTGAGGGTGTTGCCGCTCTCGATGATGGCATCGTTGTTGGTGGTGGTAAGGCCAGCTGCGGTTGTTGCCGTATCGCTGCCCACCGTGCTGGTGACAGGTCCGCCAATGGTCAGGTCATCACTGTCTTTGAAGCTGACGCCACCCGTGACGTTGGCCGCAAGGGTGTCCACATCATTGCTGGCATTGTTCAGGTCAAAGGTGCCACTGCCCTGCAGACCCAGTCCGGCGGCGGTGATGCTGCCTGTTGCTGTCTGAGTGACCCCCCCATTACTCATCAGGGTTAGGTTGCCGCTGCCAAGGTTGCTGCTGGCGGCTAGGGTGAGGGTGTTGCCGCTCTCGATGATGGCATCGTTGTTGGTGGTGGTAAGGCCAGCTGCGGTTGTTGCCGTATCGCTGCCCACCGTGCTGGTGACAGGTCCGCCAATGGTCAGGTCATCACTGTCTTTGAAGCTGACGCCACCATTGACGTTGGCCGCAAGGGTGTCCACATCATTGCTGGCATTGTTCAGGTCAAAGGTGCCACTGCCCTGCAGACCCAGTCCGGTGGCGGTGATGCTGCCTGTTGCTGTCTGAGTGACCCCCCCATTACTCATCAGGGTTAGGTTGCCGCTGCCAAGGTTGCTGCTGGCGGCTAGGGTGAGGGTGTTGCCGCTCTCGATGATGGCATCGTTGTTGGTGGTGGTAAGGCCAGCTGCGGTTGTTGCCGTATCGCTGCCCACCGTGCTGGTGACAGGTCCGCCAATGGTCAGGTCATCACTGTCTTTGAAGCTGACGCCACCCGTGACGTTGGCCGCAAGGGTGTCCACATCATTGCTGGCATTGTTCAGGTCAAAGGTGCCACTGCCCTGCAGACCCAGTCCGGCGGCGGTGATGCTGCCTGTTGCTGTCTGAGTGACCCCATTATTACTGATCAGGGTTAGGTTGCCGCTGCCAAGGTTGCTGCTGGCGGCTAGGGTGAGGGTGTTGCCGCTCTCGATGATGGCATCGTTGTTGGTGGTGGTAAGGCCAGCTGCGGTTGTTGCCGTATCGCTGCCCACCGTGCTGGTGACAGGTCCGCCAATGGTCAGGTCATCACTGTCTTTGAAGCTGACGCCACCCGTGACGTTGGCCGCAAGGGTGTCCACATCATTGCTGGCATTGTTCAGGTCAAAGGTGCCACTGCCCTGCAGACCCAGTCCGGCGGCGGTGATGCTGCCTGTTGCTGTCTGAGTGACCCCCCCATTACTCATCAGGGTTAGGTTGCCGCTGCCAAGGTTGCTGCTGGCGGCTAGGGTGAGGGTGTTGCCGCTCTCGATGATGGCATCGTTGTTGGTGGTGGTAAGGCCAGCTGCGGTTGTTGCCGTATCGCTGCCCACCGTGCTGGTGACAGGTCCGCCAATGGTCAGGTCATCACTGTCTTTGAAGCTGACGCCACCATTGACGTTGGCCGCCAAGATGTTCACATCATTGCTGGCATTGTTCAGGTCAAAGGTGCCACTGCCCTGCAGACCCAGTCCGGCGGCGGTGATGCTGCCTGTTGCTGTCTGAGTGACCCCATTATTACTGATCAGGGTTAGGTTGCCGCTGCCAAGGTTGCTGCTGGCGGCTAGGGTGAGGGTGTTGCCGCTCTCGATGATGGCATCGTTGTTGGTGGTGGTAAGGCCAGCTGCGGTTGTTGCCGTATCGCTGCCCACCGTGCTGGTGACAGGTCCGCCAATGGTCAGGTCATCACTGTCTTTGAAGCTGACGCCACCCGTGACGTTGGCCGCAAGGGTGTCCACATCATTGCTGGCATTGTTCAGGTCAAAGGTGCCACTGCCCTGCAGACCCAGTCCGGTGGCGGTGATGCTGCCTGTTGTTGTCTGAGTGACCCCCCCATTACTCATCAGGGTTAGGTTGCCGCTGCCAAGGTTGCTGCTGGCGGCTAGGGTGAGGGTGTTGCCGCTCTCGATGATGGCATCGTTGTTGGTGGTGGTAAGGCCAGCTGCGGTTGTTGCCGTATCGCTGCCCACCGTGCTGGTGACAGGTCCGCCAATGGTCAGGTCATCACTGTCTTTGAAGCTGACGCCACCATTGACGTTGGCCGCAAGGGTGTCCACATCATTGCTGGCATTGTTCAGGTCAAAGGTGCCACTGCCCTGCAGACCCAGTCCGGTGGCGGTGATGCTGCCTGTTGCTGTCTGAGTGACCCCATTATTACTGATCAGGGTTAGGTTGCCGCTGCCAAGGTTGCTGCTGGCGTCTAGGGTGAGGAGACCGCCGGTACGGAGGATGACATCAGCGTTGTTGGTGGTAATACCATTAGCAGTTAAGGTTGTTGTGCTGTCAGTGCAGCAGTTAGGATACGTTGTAACAAAAGGAATGCTCAGATGCCCAACCGTCAGATCGTCCTGATCTTGGTATGTGATGGCGCCAGTTGAACTCGCGGTTGCAATTGTATTGACGTTGTTTGAAGGTTGATTCAGGATAAAACTGCCGCTGCCACCCAAAATTAAGCCACTTGCTGTGAAGGGAGATGTTTGAGTGACAGAGCCCCCATTACTGAAAAGTGCTAGCGTGTTTCCTCCTAAGTTAATTGATGAATTCAGTTGAATGTTGCCACCCCGGAGGGTAAGGTGTTGATTTCGAGTAATGGGAGAGTTGATGGTAACTGTTCCTGTGCCATTTTCATGGCCAAAGATGACATGACTAAAACCATTCGTTAGACCAAATTCGGTGCTGCTTAGGGCAAGATGAGTCGTATCGGGCGCTGTCCCAGCAATATCAATATCACGACCCGGTGTAAAGGGTTGGATGACCAAAATGCCAGAGCTACCTAATGTAGTGTTGCTGCTTAGATCAAGCCTGTCACCCACAAGAATAATGTTGCCACCATTCGTACTTTGAATCGTTGGAGTAGCACCTGCTGTACGAATACTCATCCAATTTTGGGTGATGGCGCTGCTGGCAGTACCGGTATGTTCACCGATTAGGCAGATGTTGCCCGTATTGCTGGTCACTATAAAGGCATTATTAGGGTTACCCGAAGACGAAGGCTCACCAAACTTAATTGCATAATCGGTTGGGTTACCACCCCGCAAAACGCCCTTTAGGGTAATATGGCCTGAACCCATTGCCGAGATTTCAGCAGAGAAGCCGTCGGTTAAATGACGCTGTAACTCAAGACCGTCTTTGCTTCCTGTACCTGTCCCTGTACCTGAATAACCCTCGTAAGTGATGTTGCCGCTTCCTGTGGTTCGAACTAAAGCGTTCCAGTGAGCAATTCCGTCATCCGTTGAACTGCTGCCATTGGCAGTACCTTTAATGGTTATGTTTCCATCTTGGTTAGTGATTTGTGTTTGCCTACTACCTGAGGTATTGGGATTGTCAGTGCCGCGTGGAGTTGTTGTAATGAAAACACCATCGTTGTTTGAGCCGCTACCCCCAGCAGCAATACCGGTAATGCTTATATTTCCTGTGATATTTTCAATGCGAGCACCCCGGCTGAGATAAACACCATAGCTACTACCACCTCCCGTACCGCCAGTACCGTTGAGGGTAATTTGGCCACTGTCGCTTCGCAGCGTGGCATGACCTGTTAATTGAATGCCGTAGTTATTACTACCTGAGGTACCTCCCCGACCCGTGAGGGTAATGTTACCTGAGTTTGTTGCTAGTAGCGTGGGTTGAGCCGCCGTTCCCTCAATGAAAATACCCTTAAAATTACCAGAAGTACCACCACTAATGTTGGCTTCTAGTGTGATGCCACCGCCGCCGGTATTTTGGATTGTTACACCGGGCTGAATGACAATGTTACGGCCTGCCTGTAGCGTTAGAGTAGTATTCTGACTCCATGTAATGTTTGTATTGGTTTGAACAGTAATTGTCTCCGAGCCACCACTAGTTGCAGCTGCCGTGCTGATGGTCAAGTTAGCCGACCCAAGTTGACCAACGATATGTGCATCATCAAAGGTGTTAGGGCCAGTGTTAGAGCCGAGGCCATTTTGAATGGTAATCGAGCCGGGATCAAGGAGAAGGGTACCAAAGGAACCGTTGGGCGCCCTGAGATCGGCAAAGCCTGTGACGTATAGGTTATTGCGTGCCGAAACTTCGGCAAAGCCGCCATTACCACTAAGGCTGCCCCCGCGGGCACTAATGTGGCCGTGGAAATGGGTGGCTTCATCTGCCCAAGCAATGACAGTACCCCCATTCCCTTGGGTTAGCGCATTAGCTTCTAGGCGTGCCCCTGCGTCAATGAAGGTGTTTCTGGCATTGGGCAGAGGACCTTGCCCTTGAGGACTGCCGCCAATAAAAATCTGCCCGCCGCCTAGGTTGCCATTGGCCGATAGATGGGCAGTGTTCTGAAGATGAATATCTTGACCTGTTACGGTAATTTGACCGCCGTAAATACCATCTGCATCTAGGCGTCCGCTAATATTCACTTCGCCTGTGGGGCCGCCTGCTAAGATAATCCGCCCTTGACGATTCTCAACTGCTCGCGCTTCGATGATGCCATCAACGTTCATCACCCGATCCATGATGCGCTGAGCAGCACTGGCAGAAAGGATAACGTGCCCCGCGCTAATGTGCCCCTGCTGATCAATTAGACTAGAAAGTGGGCGACCATAGACATCCGTTACTTGCTGAGATAGATCACTATCTACCCTGACGCTGAGCAACCCATCTCCTGTGAAGTCTAGGGTAACACCAGTGCCGCTCACTAGGGCAACTTGACCCAAGCGTGCTGAAATGAACCCTGTGTTTTGAACTGCTGGCGCAATTAGGGACACCACACCTCCCTCCTGGGCAGTGATGCGCCCTTGGTTGGTAATAGCAGCCGGCGGCCTATTGGAGAGGTTGTAAAAGCGGAAATTGTCCTGCAAAAAGTCTTGATCTTTAATGTCAAGGGTACTTGCAATAAGGCTGCCCACATTAACTTGGGCACTGGGTAAAAAGACGATGCCGTTGGGATTGATTAGAAAGATGCGACCGTTGGCGTTCAGTTGACCGGCAATACTTGAGGGGGTTAGCCCTGTCACTCGGTTGAGTGCGGCTGCTGTTGCGCCCGGCTGGACAAAGAATACCCCTTCATTGGCTCCAATGCTAAAGCCCTCCCAGTTAATGATGGCTTTATGACTGCTTTGCAGAATATGAAGCTGATGGGGGGTACTTTGTTGAAAAGAGACTTGCCCCTCACTCACTGTTGGGTTTTGTGGCAGTGCCTCGGCTATCCGAGGACTGAGACTTGTTAGGAAAATACTCGACAGGGTAAGGGTGATACCATTTAGGAACACACTGAATATCTTTTTCATGGGTTTAACTCCAACAGCCTTTGGAGGGTTGAAGAATAGTTTAAAAAGGTAGGTACAGTAGCACAAGTTAATCCTAGAACATCCTTGACTATAAAATCAATAAGTATTTAGGCTGACCTAGTCATTGATTCCAAGGAAGCAGCAGAACCATGTTTCGGCTTCGTGACTCGGTTTTCCTTTCTGCTCCATGCAACTGAATCCCTAAGAACAACAGTTGATGGCTGCTTCCCTACCTCAGAGTCCCTGCGCTGCCCAGTTCTCTTGCCCACAATGTAAGACCGTAGTATCCCCTAAAAGCTAGAATATGCCCTGAACTTGGAAGAATAGACGCGGGCTCCGTTCAAAGGCGGGTTCAATTCTCGTTAGGGGAAAGGCTAGCTCTAGGCGAAGTTGTAGGCTAGGGTTGATGAGCTGTCGCAAACCCAAGCCCGTTGACAAGGCCTCCTGACTGCTAGGCTCAGCAATCGTCGGTCTTTTAAGAAAGGTCTGGCCATAGTCTACAAAGGCATAGGGCTGGCTAGTGAAGCTTGTTTTACGAAATTTATAGGAACGGGTATGTTGTAGCTCAAGACGTAGAGCGTAGCCATCATCTCCTAAAATGGCGGATTGAACATAGGCAGAGCCAGAGTTGAAGCCACCAATTCCAAATTGCTCAGAGGCAACAAGGGGAGCGGCGGCTGTTTGGGCTGCACCTGTTAGGCTGACTGACCAATTTTTAGGGAGAAAGAAAATCTGTGTAAAGTCCAAATTTGCTTTGAAGGCTGCAGGGGTAGCATTGAAGCGAGAAAGAGGTAAAGTGGGAGTTCCGCTCAGACGCGCCCCCAAACCTGCAATGCCTTGAGAGAGCTGTATAGAGGCATTAGTGAATCCAACCCGGCTTGTATAAGTGACTTGACTCGATGCACGGAAAACACGAACTCGATCCTGACTGAGGAGAACTTGTGGCCCTAAAAATGTGGTACTGACCGTGCTATTGAGGGCATCAAAAGAAGCACTTGTGAGCAGGTTGAGTTTCCTTGAGCGAATGGGGTAATAGGAAAAGCCTATGCTGCCCAGCCAACTGTTGCTTTTGATCCTGAAGGGGGCAAGGTTATCTCCAGGCTCACTTTCAGCATAACTGAAACTGCCTACAAATTTGAGACTATTGGCGTCTAAGGGAATGTTTACATCGAAGCGACCACTTTTGAGTTCGTTGAAATCGAAAGGAACGGTTGTACTACTCAGAATAAATTGCTCACCTCTGTTCAGCAGAGAATTAAAGTAAGCCCCTGCCTGAAGACGAATAGGACCAACACTGTCGGCATACCAATTGTTGAGTGTAAAGAAGGGTTGAAAGGAATCCTTCTTGGCAGTAATCGTCAGAATAGTTGCGCCGGGCTGGTTACCAGCTTCAAAGCGTCCACTCACTTTGTAGCCGGCCAAATCGCTCATCAATAGTAGATTACGCTCGAGAACTTTAGTTCTGAGAGGGCGAGAGGATTGAATACGATCAGCATAGGGCTGTAATGGCTTGATCGTTCCCGCGGAACCTTCAAACCGTACTTCCTCGACATAGCCTTCGACAACTTTGAGACGAACAATGCCTTCGGTAACTTCTTGGGCAGGTACAAGGACACGGATTAGAAGATAGCCTGAGCGGCGGTAGTGCTCGCTGATTTTTTGGGCAATGGTATAAATGTCAGCAAGAGTCACGTTGCGGTTGAGCTGATCTGCGTATAACGTTTTAAGTGCTTCGGGGGAATAGACAGTTGAGCCACTAATAATGATGTCTTTTAGAAGGAAGCGAATTTGATCGGAATCGGTCGGTGGCCGGATCTCTTGACCCTCAGGAATTGTAATCTTTGGCTCACGAGGGGGCAGGGGAGGGGGTTGAATTTCTTCGATGAGGCGCTCAGGGGAAAAAGCTTGGGCAAGAAGCACTCTTGCTTGCAGTTCGGCAAGATTGGTGTACAGGAGTCCAAGTACAGAAATCATAGCTTGTCTGTAAAATACTTTCAGTTGCAAAATATCAGAGCCTCTCTCTTTTGTCTAGGTTCTCAAAACGTTAGCCCCTAATTCAGGGGGTAAGCAATAGCGGATATTACGAAATTAGTTAACAAAATTAATCTAGGAGTTGTAATTCATGCCCTTTGTGCAACCAGTGGAGCACGAGCTTTTCTAATTCAATCCAGACAAACACCAGCGTGCTAAAGCCGATGCACACGGCTAGCTCAGTCCCCGAGAGCAGATAGGTACCAAAGAACCGTCGCAGAGGGGAGGCGTAGATCAGCAGGAGTTGCAGAATCGTTGTCAGGATGACTGAGCCCCAAACAAAAAGGTTGGAGGTGGGGCTCATTTCAAGCGTCAGCCGTGTACTGGAACGGGCGGCAAGGGCATGACCCATTTGAGCGAGACAGAGGGTGGTAAAAACCATGGTTGTCCAACGTCTTGGATCGAGTCCTCCTTCCAGATGTTCAGCGGTGTAGCTGTAGGCCCATACCATCAGGGAGATGCCGACGATCGCCAAGATCAAACCGACACGAATCATATAGGAACCCAAGCCACGGCTAAAAATACTTTCGTTGGGCTTAACAGGAGGACGCTTCATGACATCGGGATCCCCCGGCTCAACGGCAAGGGCAAGGGCAGGCAGGCCATCAGTCACCAAGTTCATCCAGAGGATTTGCAAGGGCGTTAGAGGCACACCTCCTAGTCCCAGTAGGGGTGAGCAGGCAATCGTGATCACTTCACCAATGTTGGAGCCGAGAATGTATTTAATAAAGCGACGAATATTGCTGTAGATCACTCGCCCTTCCTCGGTAGCCGCCACAATGGTTGCAAAGTTATCATCCAAGAGCACCATATCACTGGCTTCCTTGGTGACATCCGTCCCCGTAATCCCCATGGCTACGCCAATATCCGCTTGTTTGAGAGCCGGGGCATCATTCACACCATCCCCAGTCATGGCCACAATCTCACCGTGACGTTGCAGCGATTTGACAATCCGCAGTTTATGTTCCGGCGAGACCCGGGCATAGACACTGACGGTGGGGGTGGCGGCATCCAATTCCTCGGTACTGAGTTTTTCAATGTCCCGACCCGTGAGGGTACAGTCGCCCCACTCACAGATACCAATTTGACTGGCGATCGCCTGAGCTGTGAGTTGGTGATCTCCCGTAATCATAATCGGGCGAATCCCAGCAGTGCGACAGGTGGCGACGGCCGCCAGTACCTCCGGACGCGGGGGATCAAGAATGCCCACTAGCCCCAACCAGATCAAATCCTGCTCACTGGTGTCTACACTCTCCGCTGGTGGCAGCGCTGACCAGTAGCGATGGGCAATGCCCAAGACCCGCAGACCCTGAGCGGCAAAGCGATTGTTTTGCGCCAGAATCTCTTGACGCTCCGCCAGTGTGAGGGGTTGAATGTCTTGCCCCACTTGGCGCCATTGACAGCGTTCCAAGGTCAGTTCGGGTGACCCTTTGGTAATCATCCAGTAGGGTTCCTTGGCGGCAATCGCAGGAACGGACTCACTGCGGTAGAATGTACTCATGCGCTTGCGATCGGCATCAAAGGGAAACTCCACTACCCGCTCAGCCTTTTCCTGCAATGCTTTGAGGTCAATCCCCCCTTTAGCGGCCAAGGGCAGGAGAGAGCCTTCGGTCGGGTCGCCGAGAATCACCCACTCCGCTGCGTGTTGTTTAAGCAGGGCATCATTGCACAGCGCTCCCGCTAGAAGGAGCAGTTGGCGTTCGTATAGGGCTGAGGGGTCATCGGTATTGGCGTCATAAAATTCCCCCCTTGGTTCATAGCCATTGCCGCTCACCTTGGCGCGATAGGAGGAGGTTGCCACCGCCTGCACCACCATTTTGTTTTGGGTGAGGGTACCCGTTTTATCCGAGCAAATGGTTGTAACACTCCCCAGTGTCTCCACGGCCGGCAGCCGCCGAATCAGGGCATGGCGTTTCACCATCCGTTGCGTTCCCAAGGCAAGGGTGACGGTAATCACGGCGGGCAAGCCTTCGGGGACGACGGCCACCGCCATACTGAGGGAGACTTCAATGAGATGCGGCAGCAGTGAGAGATCGTAGAGACCCCCAGCAATCACGACAATGCTCACCAGCACCAAAGCAATGGCGACTAGGCGATTTCCCAGCTCGGTCATCCGTTTTTGCAGAGGTGTGGGTTCCTGCTCCACCCCTTGCAGGGCAGCGGCAATTTTCCCTAGTTCAGTGTCCATGCCGATCGCGGTGACGATGGCGGCTCCTCGCCCTTGGTTGACCTCTGTGCCCGCAAAGACTAGATTGGCGCGATCGCCCAGTTCCGTATCAAGGGGCAAGATTTGCGCAGCATTTTTACTGGCGGCTTCTGCTTCACCGGTGAGTGCTGCCTCGCGGATTTGCAGGTTGACGGCTTCAAGGAGGCGACCATCGGCAGCCACTTTGACCCCCGCTTCCAAAAAGAAAATGTCCCCAACCACCAGTTCAGGGGAATCAATTTCCATGACCTTGCCCTCACGCAGGACACGCACTTTGGGCGCCGCCATACTTTTCAGCGCAGCGAGCGCCTCTTCAGCACGGGCTTCTTGGACATAGCCCAAAATGGCATTGAGAATGACCACCACCAGAATGGCGGTTGCGTCCTTGGGGAACGGAATGGTGTTTTCTTCGAGGGATTCGAGAATCTCCAATGTGCCAGAGATGAAGGCCACCACGAGCAGCATGATCAGCATGACATTGCGAAACTGATCAATGAAAATCTGCCAGCGCGGGCGGCGACCATTGTCAACGAGTTCATTGCGGCCATATTGGACTTGTCGCCGTTGCACTTCTGCACAACTCAGTCCCTGTTGGCGATCGCTCCCTAGGCGGCTAATGACTTCATCAGCACTCAGAGCATGCCAAACTGATTCACGATCCATGGGGGAGGAGGCATTGGAGGAGGTCATGGCGGGTGAGGAGATGAACGGTTTTTATCCTTTCTTTATCTTCGTCTATTTTGCTGGAACCATACCAAAGCGCTGCCAATAGTCCTCATAGCGCGCCATCAGCGTCAGAGGTGGCTTAGGCTGTGTCCAAAACTCTACGAGGGTGTGTCCCGTTGCCCAAGTGTCTTGATCGAGGGGGCTACGACGTTGTAGCAGCAAGGGAGCCAAGGTTTTCAGATCAAAGGGGCGCGTTGGTACCTCGATGCGATCGCTGGCATTTTGCAACAGCGTGTAGAGTTCATAGGCCAGTTGCAATTTACAAAGAATCACCGGCAGGTGTTCTAGGGGCAGTTGTTCGGCGAGGAGCCATGCAGCGGCGGCAGACCCCGTGAGCATGGTCGAAAGAAACTGGAGCACTGGTCGCTTGAGCAAATCGGTAATGCCCTGACTGGTGGTGATGCGGTGGCAATAGGTGTCAATGAGGCGAGAAGCAGCGTGAAGCCGTGTCTGGCGATCGCTAAGCCAGCGAGCCATGCGGATCTGCTTGGCGGGGGCAATTAAATTCACAAGGGTATCACTGAGGGCATCGAGTCCCCAAGCCATGCGTTCTTCAGTGCCGTTGACAATCGGCAAAATATGGGGCGTATAGGTGCCCAACTGTTCTTGGCGATAGGCCACCGCCTCGCGAATACTCACTTCCTTGGGACGGGTACCCCGTTGCCAGTCGTAGGGGGGATGCCATTCCCGCAGGGGGCGTAGCCGATCCACTTGGGTGACCGCCACCACAATCGGCAAGTCCCTCACCTGTTGGCGAATCAGTTGCAGGGCGGTGATGTCCGGGGCAAGGGCAGGATCCAGCGCTGGGGTCAGCAGCAGCACCACATCCATGCGCGGCAGTAATTCCCGCAGGCGAGCTTGAATATCGGCACCGCGAATATCTTCGTAACCGGGGGTATCCCACAGGGTCAAATCCTCCTGCCAACGGTATTGCTGGATCTCGTTTGTGTTGGGCAAGGGGGAAACACGGGTGGTGGGGGCAGCAAATAAACTATTGATCAGGCTACTTTTGCCTGCGCCGGTGCGACCCACGAGAAAGACGTTCACAGGCTCAGTTTCGGCACGGGCAAGGGGCAGACTCTGCTCTAAAATGTCCTGTAATGTGCCTGTATCTGTGCGCGGGGTGGGGGTGGGCAATTCCAGTGGGGTGAGGCTGCCACTGTAGAGGGCGATCGCCCGCAGTCCCAAGGCCTTGAGCACCTGTTCCCGCAGGGTGAGTCCCAAGTTAGCAATCAGGGCTTGATTGGCCTTTTGCTGCTGCTCTTGGGTAAAGGTTTTGGTAATCGCCACACTGGGATTGAGGAGCCACTGCGCCCAATTCCAAGCCGTAAAGCCCCAACGCGCAACGGGTGCCACCTGCCGCGAGAGTTCATAGGCGCGCACTGCCTGCCCCACAGTTACCCGCGACAAAATTGGGTTGAGGGTTTCCAGCCAGCGATCCACATCATCAATCGTGTCCCGCAGCAGGCGGTAGGCTTGGGGCACATAGATTTGCAACAGCGGACGTTGGGCATTAGGGTAATAGACTTTGGCAATCTCACTGACAAGGGTGTGTGCCCGCTGCCAAAAGAGTGGCCAATTTTCCCAAGGGGGCGGGTCTTGGCGGCTCTGCTCAAGGGTGTGTTGGAGAATCTTCAGGGCGCGTTGATCCGTTTCTGAATCACTGCTTCTTGGCAAATCAAAGGGACGGGGGTCAATCTCTGTCGGCTGACCCTTGAGCCAATGGGCAACCCCCCACCGCCACAGCAGCAGAATCAGCACGACTACTGCCCAGACCCAACTCAGTCCCCAAGTATGAATTTGGATCGAGGCGGCGGTGAGGATAAAGCTGGCGATCGCCACCAGTGGCAAGATCAAAAGAATCCACTGCCACCAAGAGGGCTGCATCGGCTAGGTGGTCACTAGTGACTCAAAGGGAATGCGCTGGGCGTGGCCCCAAAAGGCCTCAAGGTTGTAGTATTGACGTTCCTTGGGCAACTGCACATGGACAATCACATCACCGTAGTCCATCAGCACCCATGAACATTCCGCTTGGCCTTCAATATGTTGGGGCTGGCGTTGGCAATGTTCAAGAGCCGCCTCCTCAATCCCTTGATAAATGGCGCGCACTTGGGTTTTTGAGAGTCCCGTAATGATCACAAAGTAATCGGTGAGGTAGGACACACCACTCACATCCAAAAGGCAGATATCCACTCCCTTGCGATCGTCGGCGGCATAGGCGGCGGTCCATGCTAGTTTAAGGCTAGGGTCAGTAATTGCGGCTACCCGTTGCATCTGTTGAATAGTCAGGCTGCTGTCTCCTAAATGCACTCCTTTATCCTTTGATTTTACCTATTGGTTTAGGGAGGGGTAGGACAAATTTGTTACAAAACCTTACGAGTATTGCCCCCCACTGGCTGTGGTATCCCCACAACGGACAATGGCACACTGCTACCGCCAGACTCCTCGAGCAATTAGCCAACTATCAAGAGCAACTCCAAGAGCAACAACCCACTCTCCTCGTTCTTGCAGAACCCGATCCCCTCTCGTTTCTCAGTGGTTTTCTCGCAGCGCTCTCCACAGGGACGCCCCTATTACTGGCCAATCCCCACTGGCAATTCCAAGAGTGGCAGCAGGTGGCAGCGATTCTGCCTAGAAATTTCCTTGCTTGGGGAACGGTGCCCCCCCTCGACCCCCAAGGCTCTGAAGAACCATTGCCCCAAGGCTGGATTCTGATTCCCACTGGCGGCACTCAAGGGCGGTTGCGCTGGGCAATTCACACGGTGGCGACCCTTCAAGCGGCAGTAATGGGGCTGCAAAGCCATTTACAACAAAGGGCGATTTACTGTCTGAGTATTTTGCCCCTATACCATGTCAGTGGCCTGATGCCCGTGGTGCGATCGCTCTGGAGTGGCGGAGAACTCTATCTCGGTACCCATCTACGGGATCTACGGCAAACGGCGCCTCCTGCCAATGGCGATCTGTGGCTGTCTCTGGTACCGCGGCAACTGCAACAGGTGCTTGCAGACCCTCTGCCATGGCTAGCGGATTTAAGGGGCATTTTCGTGGGCGGTGGCCCCACTTGGTCGCAACTATTAGAGGAAGCAGCAACCCAGCGATTGCCTCTATGTCTCAGTTATGGCATGACAGAAACTGCTGGCATGATCTGTGCCCAACGGCAGGGGGAATTTTTGGCGGGCGATCGCTCCTGTGGTCAAGTCTTACCCCATGCCCAAATTGCTTTAACCCCTACGGGGGAGATTCAGATTCAGGCCGCCTCCCTTGCCCTTGGCTATTACCCTGGGTTATTCCATGAAGGGATATTCCAAACGGACGATCGCGGCGAATGGCGGGGCGATCGCCTCTACATTTTGGGACGCAGCAGCCGCAAAATCATCAGTGGTGGTGAGAATATCTACCCCGAAGAGGTAGAGGCCTTACTCCTTAATAGTGGCCTTGTCCAAGACATCTACATCTACGGCGCACCCGACCCCCTTTGGGGTGAGCAGGTCATTGCCCTCTATGTGGGAGATGCCTCCCCTGAGGAACTCAGCCGATGGCTCAAACGGCAGTGCAGCGCCTACAAATGCCCTAAGAAATGGATTTCTGTGCCCCAAATTCCCCGCACGCCCCAAGGAAAAGTGCGATTATCCTCGATTGAGACCTAGCCACCACCATAAGCATGACCAAAACGAAAGCCAATACTTATCCCTAACTCAGCAAGGGTTTGAGGAGTGAGACAGGAGTATTGGGGTTCCCCGCTACTGCTGCGCGAACATCCGTACAAAAGTGGCCAGCTAGTTCGGCTAGTCGGTCTGTAGAAGTGTTGCCACTGTAAGCTTCCGTGATTAAAGCAGTAATTTCAGGTCTTCTTGCTACTGCTCTGCGGACATCACTTTCCTTATCCTTCGCAAGGGTTTCGAGGAGTGAGACAGGAGTATTGGGGTTCCCCGCTACTGCTGCGCGAACAGTCCAATACTCATCCTTCGCAAGGGTTTCGAGGGCAGAGACAGGAGTATTGGGGTTCCCCGCTACCGCTTGGCGGACATCACTCTCCTTATCCTCAGCAAGGGTTTCCAAAACAGAAGCAGGAGTATTGGGCTTCCACGCTACTGCTGCGCGAACATCACTCTCCTTATCCTTCGCAAGGGTTTCGAGGGCAGAAGCAGGAGTATTGGGGTTCCGCACTACTGCTTGGCGGACATCACTCTCCTTATCCTCAGCAAGGATTTCCAAAACAGAAGCAGGAGTATTCGGGTTCCGCGCTACTGCTCTGCGAACATCGCTATCCTCATCCTTCGCAAGGGTTTCGAGGAGTGAGACAGGAGTATTGGGGTTCCCCGCTACTACTTCACGAACAGCCCAACTCTCATCCTTCGCAAGGGTTGCGAGGAGTGAGACAGGGGTACTCGGGTTCCCCGCTACTGCTCTGCAGACAGTCCAATCGTTCTCCTTCGCAAGGGTTTCCAAAACAGAAGCAGGAGTATTGGGGTTCCGCGCTACTGCTGCGCGAACATTCGAACTCTCATCCTTCGCAAGGGTTTCGAGGGCAGAGACAGGAGTATTCGGGTTCCCCGCTACTGCTGCGCGAACATCCGTATAAAAGTGGCTAGCTAGCTCTGCTAGTCGGATGGTAGCGGTGTCGTTGCTCTTAGCCTCCTCAATCAACGAAACAATTTCAGGTCTTTCTGCTATTGCTTTACGAACCTCCCAATACCAATCCTCAGCAAGGGTTTCGAGGGCAGAGGCGGGAGTATTGGGGTTCCCCGCTACTGCTGCGCGAACATTCGAACTCTCATCCTTCGCAAGGGTTTCGAGGGCAGAGACAGGAGTATTCGGGTTCCCCGCTACTGCTGCGCGAACATTCGAACTCTCATCCTTCGCAAGGGTTTCGAGGAGTGAGACAGGAGTATTGGGGTTCCCCGCTACTGCTCTGCGAACCTTCCAATACCTATCCTTCGCAAGGGTTTCGAGGGCAGAGACAGGAGTATTGGGGTTCCCCGCTACTGCTCTGCGAACCTCCCAATACCAATCCTCAGCAAGGGTTTCGAGGAGTGAGACAGGAGTATTCGGGTTCCCCGCTACTGCTCTGCGAACCTCCCAATACCAATCCTCAGCAAGGGTTTCGAGGAGTGAGACAGGAGTATTCGGGTTCCCCGCTACTACTGCGCGAACATCCCAACTCTCATCCTTCGCAAGGGTTTCGAGGGCAGAAGCAGGAGTATTGGGGTTCCCCGCTAATGCTACGCGAAGAGGCTGAGCAAGGGTTGCCAAAACAGAAGCAGGAGTATTCGGGTTCCCCGCTACCGCTTGGCGAACATCCGTACAAAAGTGGCTAGCTAGCTCTGCTAGTCGGATGGTAGCGGTGTCGTTGCTCTTAGCCTCCTCAATCAACGAAACAATTTCAGGTCTTTCTGCTACTGCTCTGCGAACATCGTTATCCTCATCCTCAGCAAGGGTTTCGAGGGCAGAGACAGGAGTATTGGGGTTCCCCGCTACTGCTTCACGAACATCCCAACTCTCATCCTTCGCAAGGGTTTCGAGGGCAGAAGCAGGAGTATTGGGGTTCCCCGCTACTGCTTCACGAACATCCCAACTCTCATCCTTCGCAAGGGTTTCGAGGGCAGAAGCAGGAGTATTGGGGTTCCCCGCTAATGCTACGCGAAGAGGCTGAGCAAGGGTTGCCAAAACAGAAGCAGGAGTATTCGGGTTCCCCGCTACCGCTTGGCGAACATCCGTACAAAAGTGGCTAGCTAGCTCTGCTAGTCGGATGGTAGTGGTGTCGTTGCTCTTAGCCTCTTCAATCAACGAAACAATTTCAGGTCTTTCTGCTATTGCTTTACGAACCTTCCAATACCAATCCTCAGCAAGGGTTTCGAGGGCAGAGACAGGAGTATTGGGGTTCCCCGCTACTGCTGCGCGAACATCGCTATCCTCATCCTCAGCAAGGGTTTCGAGGAGTGAGACAGGAGTATTGGGGTTCCCCGCTACTGCTGCGCGAACATCGCTATCCTCATCCTCAGCAAGGGTTTCGAGGGTAGAGACAGGAGTATTGGGGTTCCCCGCTACTACTTCACGAACATCGCTATACTCATCCTTCGCAAGGGTTTCGAGGGCAGAGGCGGGAGTATTGGGGTTCCCCGCTACTGCCGCGCGAACATCCGTACAAAAGTGGCTAGCTAGCTCTGCTAGTCGGATGGTAGCGGTGTCGTTGCTCTTAGCCTCCTCAATCAACGAAACAATTTCAGGTCTTTCTGCTATTGCTCTGCGAACATCGCTATCCTCATCCTTCGCAAGGGTTTCGAGGGCAGAGACAGGAGTATTCGGGTTCCCCGCTACTGCTGCGCGAACATATTTATCCTTATCCTTCGCAAGGGTTGCGAGGAGTTCAGGAAGAATCGTTGTTGCCTTAGCCGCCTGCTGTCTTACTTTTGCGCTTTGACGCTGAACTGCAACTGTTAATGCCCAAGTCGGCGGCTCTGTAAGCTTTAATATTCGTATTAAGGTTTCATCACTGATGCTCTGTAGTTCACTGTCTTGGAGCACAAGGAGTTCCATCCCAGGATTGCGAGCTACTGCCACTGGAAATTCCTCAGCTAGTTTATAGAGGGTCGCTGGAGGGGTCTGGGGATTCATCGCCACTTTACGGCGGACATTGGCCGCTGGATGTTGTGCTAAAGTTGTCAGGAGAGCATGGGATGCACTGAGGTTCTTGGCAAGAGCTTCTGCTAACGGTTTATTGCTTTGAGCTTCCGATAGCCAAGCCTCTAGGACTTCAGCAGGGGTATTGCCATTGGCAGCAACCGCAAGGCGCACTTTTTTATCGGGGTCATTGGCCAACATCCGTAAAATGTTTGGTGAAGTAGTAGCAGACTGCGCTACCTGCCGACGTACACAAGGGTCAGGATGCTGAGCTGCAGTAGTCATCGAATTAACATCAAAATCATCAATATCCATTGCGCGCCACAATTTTTATTTGCGATATTGGTACTAGTCTGTTATTGTAATTCTAGCTTTAGTTGTTAACTATGGTTGAGTTGCTTCCTAATCAGTTGAACGTGTTGAGGGGTTATTGCTCGGCAAGAAATCAACTGAAAGCCCCCGATCGTTTCAACGCTAGCTAGCGCAGCGGCAACAAAAATAAACGGGCAGGGATGCCCTACAAAATAGGCACCTTCTCCTGCCCAAGGGGCTTGATGCTAGCCAACCACAGAAGCCGTGCTGCGACGCCGCCGAATTCCCGTGGTCACCGTGGGGGTGACTTCGATCGGTTGTAGGAGCAGTAGGACTGAGGCATTGCCCTGAAGTTCACGGCGCACCAGTCGCACCAGTTCCCGTTCAATGTGGGCTTTGACCCCTGCCCAATCGATATCGCCGTTGCGGGCATATTCACTCCAGCGATCGCTCAAAGCGGTTTCGACCGTGGCATGTACCCAAGCCTGCCAAGCCTGTGGCTCAATCGCCGTGACCACGCCCCGCAGGTGGACTTCAGGAGTGGCCTTCAGACTGCCATCAGTACCCACCGCCACCGCCACGGTGATAATGCCTTCCTCAGCCAGTTGTTGTCGCTCTTGCAGCACATGGGCTTTGACGATGCCACCGCGATCCAGTAACTCAATGCCAGCAGGCACCTTATCGACGACCCGAATCGAGTCACGGGTAAGTTCCACCACATCGCCGTTGTCAATAATCACCATATTCTCAGGGGGAATGCCCATGCTCTGAGCCGTTTGGGCGTGTTTCACCAGCATGCGGTGCTCGCCATGTACGGGTAAAAAGAACTTGGGCTTCGTCAAGGCCAGCATTAGCTTTTGATCCTCTTGGCAGGCATGACCAGAGACGTGAATGCCCTGTTCGCGACCGTAGATGACTTTGGCGCCTTGCATCATCAGGCGATCGATCATGTTGACCACGGCAATCGTGTTCCCCGGAATGGGGTGAGCTGAGAGAATCACAGTATCGCCGGGGCGAATTTTAATTTTGTTGTGTTCCCCTTTGGAAATCCGCGTCAGGGCAGACAGAGGTTCCCCTTGGGAGCCAGTGGTCAGGTACATCACCTGATGATCGGGGTACTTGTGCATCATGTGCAGTGGCACAAAGAGATCGTCTGGGCAGTGAATGTAGCCCAACTGCCGCGCATGGGCAATGACATTGAGCATCGATCGCCCCAAGACCGAAACCACGCGGCCATATTTTTGAGCCAGCTCTAAAGCCATACTCAGGCGATGTACCGAAGAGGCAAAGGTGGTAAAAATAATCCGCCCCTCTGCTTGGCTAAAGGCACGATCCAAGTTGGGAAACACCGATCGCTCCGAGGGGGTGTGGCCGGGCACTTCCGAATTGGTGGAGTCACTAATGAGACAGAGAACCCCCTTCTCCCCATGCTCCGCCAGCCGCTGAATGTCAAAGCACTCGCCATCAACGGGGGTAAAGTCAAATTTGAAATCCCCGGTGTGGATAATCACGCCAATGGGGGTATGAATCGCCACGGAGAAGCTATCGGCAATGGAATGGGTATTGCGGATATACTCCACAAGGAAGTTTTTGCCCAAACGCACCATCTCCCGCGGCTGTACCGTGCGCAGTTCGGTGCGATCGCCCACCCCTGCCTCTTCCAGCTTCCCTTGGAGCAGTGCCATCGCAAGACGCGGGCCATAGATGACGGGAATATCAAACTGCTTGAGATGAAAGGGGATGCCACCAATGTGATCTTCATGACCATGGGTCACAATCATTCCCTTGATTTTGTCGCGGTTTTGCCGCAGGTACGTCATATCGGGCAGGACGATATTGACCCCGTGCATGCCATCGGTGGGAAAGGCTAACCCTGCGTCCAGCAAAATAATTTCATCTTGGAATTCAAAAACACAGGTGTTCTTACCAATTTCATGCAGCCCACCGAGGGGAATAATTTTCAGGGCAGCAGTTGCAGCGGATTGACTCATAGGTCTCCTTACGATGAAACAACAAAAAAGGTGCAGCTTGGGAAATGCCCAGCGTTGTCTTAAGACTTCAGTAGGCCAAGAGCATCTAAAACAGGCTTCAATTGGTCAATCACAGCGTCACTCGCGGACGTGAGGGGCAGTCGGGGAGCACCCACCGCCCAACCTTGCAGGCTGAGGGCAGCTTTAATCGGAATCGGATTCGTCGTCACAAATAAAACCTTGAACAGGGGCAATAGTTGACAATGAATAGCAGTCGCTGTCGCTGTGTCGCCTTGGATAAAAGCTTGGATCATCTCTTGAATCCGTCGACCAACAAGGTGACTGGCTACACTGACGACACCATAACCACCCACGGCCAGCAATGGCAACGTTAGGGAATCATCCCCAGAGTAAATGCGAAAATGTGGCGGCAGCTGGGCACGAAGGGTGCTGGCTTGGTCAAGGTTGCCACTAGCCTCTTTGATGGCAATAATGTTGGGATATTCAGCAAGGCGGATCACTGTTTCTGGTAGCAGGTTCTGCCCTGTACGGCCGGGGATGTTGTAGAGCATAAGGGGAAAGTCCGGCACTGCCTTGGCGATCGCCTGAAAATGGGCATAGAGTCCTTCTTGGGGGGGTTTGTTGTAGTAGGGTACCACCAAGAGGGCACCATCGAGGCCGAGTTCTGCGGCCTTTGCCGTGGCATGAATGGCTTCACGGGTGGAGTTGGAACCCGTACCTGCAATCACCTTGGCTTTGCCTGCCACAGCCTGCTGCACCGTTTGAAAGAGTTGAAATTCCTCTTCCCAAGTGAGGGTGGGGGACTCGCCCGTGGTGCCACAAACCACAATGCTATCGGAGCCATTGGCCACAAGGTGCTGTGCCAGTTCTGCCGCCACATCGTAGGCGATCGCGCCATCGGCTGTAAATGGCGTAATCATGGCGGTAATCACACGTCCAAAGTCAGTCACAGTCCACCCTCAGCCAAGTCCTGTTGAGTTGCCGAATTGTGACCGCGCGGCTATACACGCGCCGGCGATCGCCCCCACCACCACTCCGACGGCGAATCCCCAACGGTGGGGCAGGGGAGACAACAGACGCCAGTAGCAAATTTGGCTCAAACTCAAGGCAGTGATGGCAGTGATACAGGCAAAGTAGTCAATGAACACCACCTTCCCATCTAAGCCTTCGATGGCGGGGGGGTCAGCGGTTGTGGGAGAGTTGGGCATAGGCACTTAGTTGAGGGCTTGGGCACGCTCGTAGGCCGCTTTTACCGTTTGCATGAGGGTTCCACGCACACCAGCAGCTTCCAGTACTTCGAGACCCGCAATGGTTGTCCCCGCAGGACTGGTGACCGCATCCTTGAGTTGCGCTGGATGCAGCCCGCGCTCATTAAGTAATTGTACTGTGCCTGCTATTGTGCCATAAACGAGTTCCTGTGTCAGCGATCGCGACAAGCCCACCGCCACCCCCGCATCGCACAGTGCCTCCACAATAAGGGCAATAAAGGCAGGCCCTGAGCCAGAAAGTGCAGTGACCGCATCCATTTGCCCTTCACTGACGGCCACCACTTGCCCTAGCACACCTAACAAATTCTTAATTTTTGCGATCTCTGCTTCAGTCGCTGCACTATCGCTAGCAAGGGCAATCACGCCGGCGCCCACTTGGGCTGGTGTATTCGGCATCGCCCGAAAGATCAACCGCTGGGGAAAAAGCCGCCGCAGCCGCCCACTGTTAATCCCTGCCATGATGGAAAGGGCAACGCCAGTGCCCTGAGCTACCGGCGTATCCGCCAGTTCTGACTCAATATCGGCAAAGACCTGTGGCTTGACCGCCAGTAGGAGCGTTTCGGCGGTAGCGACCTCTAGGTTCGTTGTCACCCTAACCCCATAGGTGTGGGCTAGATACTGCTGCCGCTGGGGCGATCGCGCCGATACCCACACCTGCTCTGGCAATAGACCATCTGCCAGCAACCGCGAAAGCATTGCTTCCGCCATGCGGCCACAGCCAATGATCCCCAGGGCAGGCACCCTAGGCACTGCGCTGTTGTTGGGCATCCATTCCCCAAGCTGGTGATGGGGCAACCGGTGTTGCGGCTGGGCGCACTCCCCCCACTTGCGTACTCACTTGGACACAGCTTGGCGTAAAGAGGAAAATACTCTCGCCAATACGCTCTTGGTGGCCATCAATCGTGAACGTGGCACCGGCAACAAAATCCACTGAGCGTTGGGCTTGCTCTGGCTCCATCAAGGTCAGATTTAGCACCACAGACTTCCGCTCTTTAAGAGCCTTGATCACCTCAGGCATTTCACTAAAACTACGGGGCTGCATCACCAAAACTTCCGCCACTGCCCCCCACCAACGACCGGCATTGGGCATCCCAATCACATTCGAAGGAGCTGATCCCGTCGGCACTGAGCCAGTGGCAACTGAGGGAGACGGACTGGCGTCACAGTCGTGACTCAGGGTTGGCCGCGATGCGGGCAGCGATTCCACGTCGGATTCCGTGGTTAGTGTTCGTGCCGTTCTTTGAGGGTATTCCTCATCGTAGATGTCAGTCTCTGGGGTTAGGCCCATGAGGTCACGGAGTTTGCCCAACATAACGACTCACTATTGCTCCCAATAAATGTATGAGTTGTAAGAATTTTCTGACATGCCGTAGCTGAGTCACCGCGACAGGTCAGAGGGATAAAAACCAAATGAATATGTTTCATGTCTTAACAATCCTAGTTTCGTGGCTAAAAGGGAACCTATGCACAAACGGCCACGAGAGTTGAGTTAAAACAGGAAGGTTCAACTGGCCATTTTACAGGAAACCGAGACAAAAAGATGAGGTTGGCCTTAAGTGTCTCGCTTTTGCCTTGGGTTTGTCAAGGGTAATGATGCCTTATGTTGGTCTGGCTATGGGAATGCGAAACCAAAAAGTAGCCCCCTGCGGGTGGTTGTCTTCAACCCCTATCTCACCACCATGGGCCGTAATAATTTGCCGACACAGGTATAGCCCTAAACCAATACCGGTGCGATGGTGACTTTCCCTGCCACGGTAATACAGATCAAAGAGGCGCGATCGCTGGTCAGAGCCAATACCGACCCCATTATCCTGAACGGTGCAGTAAGCCATGTCCTCCTGAACCTCTGCTGTGAGGGTGATTGTTAGGCCGGGGCGATTGTGTTTCAGGGCATTGCTAATCAAATTCTCATAGACTCGCCGCAGTTGCATAGGATCAACAGGCACAAGGGGCAACGTGGGGGGGATATCAAGTTTCACGGTGGCTTTATTTTTCTGGAGCAGCGGTTGTAGCTCCGCCACGATCGCCTTGACAAGCGTGGCTAAGGATGTGGGTGCGATCGCCAAAGAGAGGGAAGGTTGCTGATCCACGTGAATATGCAGCAGTGTTTCAATCAGATGTAGTTGCCGCTGCTGGCTATGCTGAATACAGGTCAAGGTGCTGCGGGGCACAGGAATCGTGTCGCTGGTGTTGTTCTGCAAGAGATGGTTAATCACCATCAGGGTACCTAGGACAGGGGTGCGTAAATCATGGGATACGGCGTGCAAAAAGACATCCTTGAGGTGGTTGAGTTCCTCTAGTTCACGCATTTTTTGCTGCAACTGCTCGGTACGCTCGGCCACCTGCTGTTCCAAGTTGGCATTTAAGGCCGCCAGTTGTTGATAAAGTTCTGCTTGTTGCAGGGCGATCGCCACCTGAGTCGCCAACTGCTCCAAAAAAGCGCGCTCGTAGGGCTGCCACTCTCGCGGGCGGTCACATTGGTGGACTCCCAGTAAAAAGCACAGGCCTTGGGGCTGATGTTGGATCGGAATCAGCAGACAAGACTGGATATGGTGCGCTGCATACACCTGTCGCAGATGGGGATCAAGCATTTCCCGCTCGCAGGAGAGTGTGGCCGGTGTGGTCAGCAGCCGTGAACGGTAATGCACGTTTTGCAGGAGAACCTCAAGATTCGTGTGCCATTGGGGCGCCATCGCCGCCGCCACCACTTGAATCTCCTCTGTCCTCGGATCAAAAGAGACAATAAACACGCGATCGCTGAGGAGATAGCGGCGCACTTCCACCACTGTGGTATTGAGAATCTCTGGCAGTTCCAGCGTTTGGCGAATGCGGAGGGCAATTTCCGCCAGCAGTTGTTGCCGTTGGGCAGCCAATTGTACGTTCTGTTCAGCGGTTTTGCGTTGGGTAATATCCCGTATTCCCACCACCCTCGCCCAGCGCCCCCGATAGAGAATGGATTTTCCCTGAACCTCAACAATCAGTGCTTCACCACTTTTGGTGCGAGCAAGGGCTTCAAAGGGAATATCAATGGGCTGCTGAATTCGCTCTAAAATCAGCGATCGCGACTCTGGATGGGTCAGCAACAACACCGACTGCCCCACTAGTTCTGAAGCCGTATAGCCAAACAGCCGTTCAGTTGCGGCGTTGACATCAAGAATTGTCCCCTGCTCATGGATGACTACTGCCTCAGAGGTGGCTTGAAAGAAGGTGGCTAAGCGGGCTTCGCTTTCCTCTAGTGCTCTGAGGGCGCGGTGGCGATCGCGACTTTCCACCACCAAGGACACCAGATCCGCTAGGGAAGCGGCAAACTGCTCTTCAGCAATGGTCCACTGGCGGGGTGAACCAATGTGTTCGTGGCAGAGGATGCCAATCATGCTCCCTTCAACCCAAATCGGCACATCCAACAGCGAGGTAATGCCAAGAGGTTCTAAATAGGTCTTGCGAAACTCCCGCGTGCGGGGATCGTGCCAAGCGTCATGGGCAGTAATGGTGCGCTCCTGTTCGAGGGCAGCAAAATAGTCGGGGTAATGACTAGCGGTGAGGGTCATCCCCACCGTAAAGGCTTGGGGCGACTGCTGAAACAACTGCACACATTGAATTTGCTGGCGATCGCCCGCATAAAACCACAGACTCACCCGTGCCACATTGAGACTGCGGGCACTCGTCCAGAGAATGTCCTGCAAAATCTCCTCAAAGTTTGCTCCGTGGAACGGCTGCCGCCGCGCCAGTTCTACCAAAATGCGGTTGAGACTTTGCAGTTGTTCAATCACGGGGGTCATCAAGAGGCGGCAGCGTCAGGGATAAATTCCAGTGCCGCTGAGTTAATGCAATAGCGCAGTCCCGTGGGTGGCGGGCCATCCTCAAAGACATGGCCAAGGTGGGCATCACAGACATTACAGAGAACCTCCGTGCGCACCATGCCATGGGACAGATCCCGCTCCATGCGGATATTTTTGGGGTCAAGGGGTTGCCAAAAACTCGGCCAGCCACTGCCAGAGTCATACTTGGTCTCAGAGCGAAAGAGCGGCGTGCCACAGCAGACACAGCGATAGAGTCCGGGCTTTTTGTTGTTCCAGTAGCAGCCCGTGAAGGCACGCTCCGTTCCTTTCTTGCGGGTGACATAGTACTGCTCAGGGGTAAGTTGAGCTTGCCATTCCGCATCTGTTTTTACAACCTTAGCCATGCTTGCCTCAGAAATAGACAGTGATCCTACTCCTCAGCATAATCAGGCAGACAGGGAAGTTCCAGTCTTTTTGCCAAAGGTTCCCTGCCAAGGGGAAAATGTAAGGGCAATCTTGACCTTGTTTGGTTATGCCCGTTTCGCTGCCCCTTACTTTTGATTTGTCCTCTGAGTCCGAGTTTTATACTCAGGTCAGCGCTGGAATGCAGGCAGCACAGCAGGCCAATTGTCAGTTCCTGAGTTTAGGCATCTCCTTACCCACCGTTGATCCCCTGATCCTATTGGCTGGGCTGATGCAAGTCAGTGGCGAAAGTGAGCATTTTTACCTTGAGCAAGCGGGGGAGATTGTTGCTGCCTGTGGTGCGGTGGCGACCCGCAGTGTTCAGGGACATCAACGGTTTGTGGAACTCCAGCGTTTTAGTGAACAAACTCTCAGCCGCGTGTGGGCGATCGCTCCAGCCGAACCGCGCCTGTTCTGTCAATTTAGTTTTTGGGATCACCTAGGCTCTAACTGGGGGTTCTTACCCCGCTGGCAGGTGATTCAGCGTCTGGATCAGGTTTGGCTCACCCTCAGTTGTGCCCTAGAGACCAGTACACCCCATCGCCTCTGGCAAGACTGGCAACTAGTGCAGCGGGCACTGACCCACATTCTGGCTGAGCCGCCCCCCTGTCCAGCGCCCTCGGCGATCGCTCTTCCGCCTCTAACTGAGCAATACGGGCAATTTATTACCAGTGTCCAGCAGGCTCTCAAGCTCCTTGAGGAGGGAGACCTCGAAAAATTGGTTTTGGCCGCTGCCCTCACCCTAGAGCAGCCTCAGGGGTTCAACTGGCTGGGAACGTTGCAAAACCTGCGTCAGCAGTACGCCAATTGCTACATCTTCAGTGTTGGCCAAGAGCGGCAGCAGGTCTTTTTGGGGGCGAGTCCCGAACGCTTGGTCAAAATTGCCGATGGCGTTCTCTGTGCCGATGCTTTGGCGGGTTCCCGTCCCCGCGGGCAAACCCAACAGGAGGATCAAAGCCTGCGCAATGGCCTTTACCACAGCCCCAAGGAGCGCTACGAGCATCAGGTCATTGTTGAATTTCTCTGCCAAACCCTCCAACAGTTGGGCATGACCTGTGAGGTGCCGACCAAACCACGTATCCTTGAGCTAAGTCATATCCAACATCTGCAAACGCTGATTCAGGCCCCGCTGCCGCAACCCATTCATATTCTCCAAGGGGTGGCGGCCTTACATCCGACGCCAGCAGTGGCAGGGTATCCTGCTTCACGGGCACAGGACTGGCTGCGGCAACTGGAACCCTTTGATCGCAGTGGTTATGCTGCCCCCCTTGGTTGGGTGACACCCAGCGGAGAAGGGGAATTCATTGTCGGAATTCGCTCTGCCCACCTTCAGGGCAACTCTGCCCATCTTTTTGCTGGGGCGGGGATTGTCAAAGGCTCTCACCCGGAACGGGAATGGCAGGAAATCCTGTGGAAATTTCAGACGATGATCTCGGCTTTGGCTTAGCGCAGGGGGGGCTGTTTTTTGCTCATCGTCAGCATCGGCAAGGGCTGGGAGGATTGGGGCGGCAGCGCATACTGGGGCACTTTCTCAGGGAGAGGACGTTCGGGCGATCGCTGGAGCAGGCGATAGAGCAGCGCGCTGCCCATCAAACCTAGACCCAATAGCAGCAGACCGTTGTAGCCCCCCAAGCCACCAATGGTCGAATCCACCCCTCCCATTAGCAGAAGGAAGGCGGAGATGGGTTCTTTACGGTAGGCTTTGCGCAGAAAGCGAGGATAAATCATAGGCGATCGCTGGGTACTCACCATACCATTAGAAGAATACGAGAATGCTCATGACTTGGCGTTAAATAGGCTACATTCTAGCAACCGTACGCCAAACATCTTTCAGGAACAGCTCCATCAGGCGACTTACTTCTATCCTGACAGATCCAAAGGGCAATTGGCATTGAGGAAAAAAGGGGGCGATCGCCCCCCAACTGATCTTCCTAGTAGGTTTCCACGTGCCAACGGCCTTCTTTTTTGAGCGTGCCCTTGAGGAACTCTTGCCAGTCGGCACCATTTTTGGCTGCCACTGCTGCCATTGCTTCATCAATACCCGACTCCATGCCCTTCAGACCACACATATAGACATGGGTGTTTTTCTTCTGCAGGAGTTGCCAGATCTCATCCGCATGCTCAGCAATGCGACCTTGGATGTACATCTTGCCGCCGTCGGGGGTTTTCTGCTCACGGCTAATGGCATAGGTGAGGCGGAACTGATCGGGATACTTCGCCTGCAGTTCTTCTAACTCATCCTTATAGAGGATATTCGCGGTATAGGCAACGCCAAAGAAGAGCCATGCCAGACCCTTGAATTGATAGTCTGGATTATTTTCTTTGAACATGCGCCACAAAAAGGCACGGAAGGGAGCAATCCCCGTTCCTGTTGCCAACATAATGATCGTTGCTTCTGGATCATCGGGCAGGAGCATTTCTTTACCGACAGGCCCAGTGATTTTCACTTCATCGCCAGGTTGCAGTTGGTTCAGGTAAGAAGAACAGACCCCATAGATGGTTTCGCCGGTTTCTTTGTCTTTGTACTCTAGACGGCGCACACACAGGGAGACGGTTTTGTCATCTTGAAAGTCGCCGTGGCGGGTCGAGGCAATCGAGTAGAGGCGCAGCTTGTGGGGTTTGCCGTTGGCGTCAGTACCCGCAGGAATAATGCCAATACTTTGGCCTTCGAGATAGCGCAACTCAGTACTAGAGATGTCAAAGATGATGTGCTTGACGGTTCCCTCGCCCCCTTCGCGCACCAACTCTTCATTGGAAATGACCTTACCAACGCAGGGATTATTGGGACGATAGATATTGACGGGAATATCAACTTTCTTTTCTTTAACTGGGGCAGCACTATTATTGGATACGGGTTCCGTGGTGGCAGCCGTACCATCGAGGGGTTGAATGCTCACAATTTTGCCCCCCCAGCGGGTAATCTGCTGCATAAACTGATTCATGCGGTCATAGGGAACGTTGAAAAATTGACTGCCACTGTTGCGGATGGCATAGTCGGTTTTATCGGTTTCGGCATTTTGTCGCAGTCCCACCACTTCATAGCGAAACATCCGACTGCCAGAATTCGTCGCATTGTACATGGGCTACACGATCTCCAAAAATTTACTCAGCTTTACATTCTGCAACACAACGTCCCAACCGCGATCAACTATCACGTTTTGGCTACGGGATTGCCGTGCTTTGGCCACCCACATTATATCTAGCAGAGGCAGCTACAGGGGCTTTCCCTAGGGGTAGGGCTGAATTTCTTGGCTGGAAGAGACAGGCGCACTCATCCAAGCATAGGTTTGTAACACATAGCGATCGCGCCCTGAGCGTTTGGCCTCGTACAAGGCAGCATCAGCAGTCGCTAGCAGCTCTGCCATTGGGCAGTCCCTAAGGGTGGCGCTCACGGTGCAAATGCCGGCACTGACGGTGAGGTAGGGTTGCACTGGTGAACTGGCATGGGGAATCCCTAGGCTGCGAATGTAGTTAAAAATCCGCTCTAAAACGCAAATGGCAACGTCATGGTGGGTGTGGCGCAACAGGAGAATAAACTCTTCACCGCCATAGCGAGCCACGAGATCAGCTTCCCGCACTTGGGATTTAATGGCATGGGCAACCCGTTGCAGGGCGCGATCGCCCGCCAGATGGCCGTAGGTGTCGTTGTAGCGCTTGAAGTGATCAATATCCAGCAGAGCAATGGCAAAGGGAAGATGGGTGGTGGCCGATTCCCGCCAAGCCGACCGCAGACCGTCTTCAAAGGCACGCCGATTCGCCAATTTGGTCAGGCTGTCCTGCTGGGAGACCCCTTGGAGATGGCGATTTTCCGCCTCTAGCTGTTTTTGCCGCTGCTGTAGCTCCACAATTAGAGCTGTTTGCCGAGCCATTTGCTCTTGCAAGCGCTGAAACTGCTGCCGTTGGACGATGAACTGTCGCAGAAAACGGGGCTGGCGAAACAGGCGCAGGAGAATCAAGGGGGGCTGGCAACGGTGGATACCCACGGCTTCCACTTCGATTTTTTGTCCTTGGGGACCTCGAAGAGTGCCGGGCACCATTTGCGTCGCCTGTTGCCAGAGGGGCAGCCATTTATTGAGTTTCTCTGGGGGGGTGGCGACCAGTTCCCGAAGGTTGCAATTGAGCACACTGCTGCCAAAAAATTCACGGCCACTGGGGTTAATGGCCACAATGTTGCCTTGGACATTCATGACCAGCGTTGGCTCTGGCAACAGATCGATCCATGCGCCAATATCGAGTGTAAAGTCGCTCATCTTAACCCCGCCGGAATGTAAGGACTTGACTGGCTTAGACTGACTCAATGCGATAGTATTCTCGCCCCTTGGCCGCTGAGGCCGCAGCAGTAGGTTGGGTATAGATCACCACGTGGCACCCTTGATCCCCATTGGCGATCGCCTTTTCAATACAGACCTTGGCATAGCCCAAATGGTGCGCCACAATCACGCCAAACACATTTGAGGTCATCATGCACAACGAGGGATGACCCACCACACCATTGCCAAGGGGGCAACGCTGATTCCCTAAGATAATACGTTCCTCATCCTGCTCAATCAGGAAAAATCCCCCTTCAATGCGATTTTTGAGATCCACAAGAATTTGGGCAATCGTCTTGGCATCAAGGGGGCGATCGCCAAGGGCTTGAGTGTAGAGAGCGTTGATTTGATTGCCCATTTGCTGCCCTACAAGGGCAATAAACCCAGAGGCATCATCGAGACCCACGACATCTTCTAGCGTCTCCGCTACCAACCCCAGCAAACTTTGCAGAAAGCTCGAGGACTGTAGGCTGATTTGCAGATTCCCTATCTCTATGGGAGTCTCAACAGGGGACGGTTCAGTGGCTGTCATGGGTAATGTCCTCAGGGAACCGCGGTTAAGCGACCCTCGCTATATGAGTGTATAGTAAATAATATCGAGAAAAGCAACTAGAATTTATCAAGAATTCTTTATACTTTTTTGATTTTTTAATCAGAAGCTACTCCTCGCCTCAAGGGGTGCGCTTACTCGGCATTTTGCGATCGCTGGGCTTGATAGGCTTGCCAACTCTCGATCACACGACCAAAATTGGTGCGAAACTCTCGCCAGCCGAGCCAACTTCCCTGCTCGTGCTCATCCCAAGACGCAGAAAGAATGCCATAGCTCAGTCCCAGCGCCCCAAGGCCAAACAGGCCTAAGCTAACGATAACCACTGCCACATTGGGCAACTTGAACCAGCCCTCGTGGACGACCAAATAGCTCAGGGGAAACGTCATCAATCCCAAAAGCGTGGGGGTACCGCAGCAGATTGCCATCCGGGTAACCATGCGTTGGCTGACAATTTCTGGAATGCCTGGACTTTTTTTGGCTGGCTTGGCTGGGGATTTTGGGGCATTAGAACGGACGGCTGCGGCAGCAGGAGCTTTGGCAGGCTTGGTTGCTCCTTTTTTCTTTTTAGGCTCAAAAGGCAGATCCGACCGTTTTGCCATTGTCTTTAACCCCGAATTCCTAAACGTTCAATGAGTTGGCGATAGCGCTGGGCATCGTGGCGATGGATATAGGCCAGTAGCCGCTTGCGACGGCCAATAATTTTCAGCAGTCCTCGGCGAGAGGCGTGATCTTTTTTATTCGCCTTGAGATGCTCAGAAAGCTGCTTGATCCGCTCTGTGAGGATGGCAACTTGGACATCCGCAGAGCCAGTATCGGTACCGTGAATCTGGTAGGTGTTGATGATTTCTTGTTTAACGTCGTGTTGCAGGGCCATGGTCATCAGTTATGAATAGCGCGATCTATTATCATACTCCGATCTTTTGAAATAATAAACTCTCCTGAGCGCGACTATTCTGCCTGTTGGCTGCCACTGCGTCGCCCTAAGAATTACTGACATTGGTGCTGTTTTCCTCAAGGGGGGCGATCGTCAGCAGTTCCTTAAGGGGTTTTTCACTATCGGAGATGGGGGACTTGGCCGTTGTCAGTTCTGTATCAATGGCAAAGGTGGCAAATTGGGTGAGAATTTCACGGCAGAAGACCTCGGCTGCCCGCGATCGGTAGCGATTGGGATTGGTAATCAGTGACAGGGTGCGTTTCACCACCACATTTTCGATACCTATCCGCCGCAGGCTCCCCAGTTGTAACTCCTTCTCAATGGCGGAAATGGAGACAAAGGCAGCCCCCAAGCCCGACTGCACGGCGTTTTTAATCGCCTCAATGGAATTCAGCTCCATCTCCACCTTCAGGCGGCGGGGGTCAATGTTGGCGCGCTGCAGCACCTGATCAATCACCTTGCGAATGGTGGATTGGGCATCGAGGGCAATAAAGCCCAGCTTGTACAAGTCTTCTTTGGTGAGGGTTTCGGCACTAGCCAAGGGATGATCCACGGGTAAGACCAGTGCCAGTTCATCCTCCGCATAGGGGGTGATGGTAATTTGCTCACTCAGTTCTGAGGGGACTTCCCCGCCAATAATCGCCAGATCAATTTGACCGTTGACCAAACTCCAGCAGGTGCGGCGGGTGGAATGCACATGGAGTTGAACAGCGACTTCGGGATATTTGCTGCGAAACAGGCCAATCATGCGGGGCATCAGGTAGGTGCCGGTGGTTTGGCTGGCTCCAATGATCAATGTCCCCCCCTGCAATTTTTGTAGGTCTTCGATGGCACGGCAGGCTTCATGGCACAGGGAGAGAATTTGATCGCCGTAGGCCAGTAGGAGTTGTCCGGCTTCGGTGAGTTGGGCGCGGCGTCCCCCGCGATCAAAGAGGGGAACATCCAGTTGGCGTTCAAGGTTTTGCACCTGTAAACTCACTGCGGGTTGGGAGACGTAAAGGCTGTCAGCGGCTCGCTTAAAGCTTCCTTCGAGGGCGATCGCCTTCAGGATTCGCAATTGATCAAGGGAAAAGGGCAGTTCGGACATAGGCATTGAGGCCATAGGCGTGCCACTAAGAGGCGTTTTTCTGAACTTATCAGGAATCATGCCCAATTGATATCTATCCCCGCACAAGAAAGCTGAGTTTGGCTTGCCAGTGACGCAAAATAGCACATCTGAAACCTATTGTAAGGGTTCAGTTTCCCCCGCGCGATCGCTGACTTTTGTTACATGTTGTTACATTATTGCGCTGGGGAGCGAGCGATCGCCATCTAGCACCAAGAGAACAGTTGCCTCTATTGGCTGCTTCTTAACCCCCTATCCCGTTGCTCATCCCCTAGCAGCAGCGGAAAGGGAAGATGGCGGTTCGCTAAAATCGGTCTAGCGATGCTCTCGGGGCGCCGCTGCACAATTGCGCGAGGAGTTGAAATCGTGCCCTACCCTTGGCCAAAATGGCTGCCGATGCCGGTTGTTGCCACCACACTGGGAGTAACCGCTGTGGTGATCGGTGTGCGCCAACTGGGACTGCTTCAGCCGTCGGAACTGAGTCTGTATGACTTCTATGTGCGATCGCAACCCGCCCGTGACCCTGATTCGCGTATCCTGACGGTGCTGGTGACGGAGCAGGACATTCAAGCCCAAAAAACGTGGCCCCTGCCGGATGCTACCGTTGCCGATCTCCTCACCCGCCTTAATGCCGCTAGCCCGCGTGCCATTGGCTTGGATATTTTCCGCGATTTGCCCCACCCCCCCGGCCACGACGAGTTGCAAAACATGATTCGCATCAACCCGCGCATTATTCCAGTGTGCAAATCAACGGGGGAAACAGCGGAGCAACCCGAAGTGCCACCACCACCCAGTATTCCCGCAGCACAGGTGCCAGAGCGAGTGGGCTTTGCCGATATCCCCCTCGATAACGATGGTGTCATTCGCCGCAATCTATTTGTGATCAGCAATCCTAAAGCACAGCGGTGTACAACGCCCTTTTCCTTTGCCCTGATGCTGGCACTGCGCTACCTAGAACAAGACCCCGCTCAGACTATCAAACTCGATGACAAGGGTTTGACGCTCAATGATGTGCATTTTCCCCTCCTCAGCAGCGATGCCGGTGGCTATGTGGGGGTGGACGATCGCGGCATGCAAACCCTGCTGAAGTACCGCTCACGCAACGCAGTGGGGCCAACGGTTTCCCTAACGGATGTACTGACCGGACGGGTAAGCGAAGACCTGATTCGCGATCGCGTCGTTTTGATTGGGGTGTCTGCGCCGAGCATCAAGGATATTTTCCTCACCCCCTATAGCGGTAGTGATGCCGTGACGCAGCAAATGCCGGGGGTGGTTGTTCATGGCCAGATGGTGAGTCAATTCCTGAGTGCGGCCCTCGACGGCGAAAGTCCCATTTGGTATTGGCCGCTGCCAGTGGTGCTCGGCTGGATTCTGCTGTGGGCTGGGGTGGGCAGTGTCCTTGGCTGGTGGTTGCGGCAACCCCTGGGGTTGGGGGGCGCGGTAGTGGGGGGGCTAATTGTCCTTTTTGGTGGTGGCTTTGGCATTTTTGTCATGGGGAGTGGCTGGATTCCCGTGGTGCCGCCGGCGATCGCCCTAGTGCTCAGCAGTGTCGGCATGGTTGGCTACGTTAGCTATCAGGCGCAGCAGGAGCAAAAATCTTTCCAAGAAAAAGTACAGGAACAGGAAAAAGCCTTGGCACTGTTGCGATCGCTGATGGCCGAGGATACGGCAGCCCTCAATGCAGCCCTGCGAGAACCCACAGAAATTACCGGCAAACCCCGTTCTCTCCTCAGTGGTCGCTACAAAATCCAAAAAGTCTTGGGGTCAGGGGGCTTTGGCCGCACCTATTTGGCTCAGGATACCCAGCGACCGGGGAACCCCCTCTGTGTGGTCAAGCATTTGCGACCGGGACGCACCGATGAGCGCTTTATGCAGGTGGCGCGACGGCTCTTTAATACCGAAGCAGAAATCCTTGAAAAGCTAGGACGCCACGATCAAATTCCCCTCTTGCTGGCCTATGTTGAGGAAAATCAGGAATTCTATCTGGTGCAGGAGTTTATTGATGGTGCTTCCCTAAGTGAGGAACTGCAACGCAAACACACGGAAGCTGAGGCCATTCAACTCCTACGGGAAATCTTGGAAGTGCTGAGTTTTGTCCACAGTCACTATGTGATTCACCGCGATATTAAGCCCGATAATATTATTCGCCGTGCCAGCGATCGCAAGCTGGTGCTGATTGACTTTGGGGCAGTGAAGCAAATTCAACCCCAAGAAGTGGAGAAAACCCAAGGGAGCACCGTGGTCATTGGTACGATGGGTTATGCTCCGCCAGAGCAGCTCTCCGGTCAGCCCACCCTCAGCAGTGATATTTACGCTGTCAGCATGATTGTGCTGCAGGCTTTAACGGGTATTAAACCCCGCGATCTACCGCGAGATCCGCGCACGGGTGAAGTGGATTGGCAGCAGTGTGTCACAGTGAGTGAAGGTCTAGCGGCAGTGCTCAATAAGATGGTGAAATTTAACTTTAGCGATCGCTACCCCTCCGCCAAGGAAGCCCTTCAAGAGGTCCGGCGCTTGGCGACACCTGCTTCACCCGTCTCATGAATTATCCTGTGGTGCTCTCTGACCTCCCCCTTGGTACTTCGGCGCGGATTACTGCCATTGAGGGAACCCCCGCTTGGCAACGGCGCCTTGCTGCCGTGGGGTTTACCGTCGGCCAAACCGTCACCCTGTTGCGTCGTGCCCCCTTCAGTCAAACCTTGGCCGTACGGGTGGGTGCCCTGACCGATGTGGCCATACGGGCAACAGATGCCAGCACTATCCTTGTGGAACCGCTGCGAAATCTAGAGGCTTGGGACTAACTGTGAATTGTCACGATTAGAATTCTTGGCTGCCGCTGCCAGCAAGCCGTAAAAGAGAGGATGAGGCGCATTGGGGCGGGAACGAAACTCGGGGTGAAACTGCACCGCAATAAAGAAGGGGTGAGCCGGATACTCGATAATTTCTACTAAGCGGCCATCAGGAGAGGTGCCTGTAATTTGATAGCCCGTTTCTAAAAAGAGGCTGCGATAGGCATTGTTAAACTCGTAGCGATGGCGGTGCCGCTCGTAGATGACCGTTTCGCCGTAGAGCTTTTCGGCAAGGGAATTGGGGGCTAGGCGGCAGGCATACAAGCCCAAGCGCATCGTTCCCCCCAAATCCACAATGTCCTGCTGTTCAGGCAACAGGTGAATCACCGGATGGGGGGTATTGGCATCAAACTCAGCACTGTTAGCATTTTCTAAACCGGCAATATGGCGTGCCCACTCAATCACCGCGCACTGCATCCCCAAGCACAACCCCAAAAAGGGAATTCCTTGCTCACGGGCGTACTGAATGGCGGCAATTTTGCCTTCGACGCCGCGAATACCAAACCCCCCCGGCACAACAATCGCCGCGACATTGCTGAGGGCATTTTCTACACCATTTTCAACAATTTCTTCGGAGTTGACCCAGCGGATACGCAGTTCCTGATCAAGGGCGATCGCCGAGTGCCGCAGGGCTTCCACCACCGAAAGATAGGCATCGCTGAGGCGGACATATTTGCCCACAATCGCCACCTCCAACGGCGTATGGGAACGGTAGAGCCGCTCCACCAGAGCCTGCCACTGACTGAGATCCGGTTGCCGTTGCTCCAAGTTCAAAAGACTCAAAACTTGGGTGGCTAACCCTTCGCGCTCAAGCAGCAGAGGCACTTCATAGATACTTTTGGCATCCGGCGAGGGAATGACACATTCCACAGGGACATCACAAAATTGGGAGAGCTTTTCCTTGATGCCCGGTACAAGGGGGCGATCGCAACGACAGATCAGAATATCCGGCTGAATCCCAATGGAGCGCAATTCCTTCACCGAGTGCTGGGTGGGTTTTGTTTTCATCTCCCCTGCCGAGGGAATCCAAGGCACCAAGGTTACATGCATAAACAGCACATGGTGCCGCCCCACCTCCGTGCGAAACTGACGGATGGCCTCTAGAAAGGGCAGCGACTCAATATCGCCAACGGTTCCCCCAATTTCAATAATCACCACATCGGGGTTTTTGTCCTTCGCCACCCGTAGAATGCGTTCTTTAATCTCATTCGTAATGTGGGGGATGACCTGCACCGTTCCCCCCATATAGTCGCCGCGTCGCTCTTTGTTAATCACCGCTTGGTAAATGGATCCCGTCGTGACGCTATTGAGGCGGGACATGGGTGTATCCGTAAAGCGCTCGTAGTGCCCCAAGTCCAAATCCGTTTCGGCACCATCGTCGGTCACAAACACTTCCCCGTGCTGGAAGGGACTCATCGTGCCCGGATCCACATTGATATAGGGATCAAGCTTGAGAATTGACACGGAATACTGCCGCGATTTCAATAGACGCCCCAGACTAGCGGCGACAATTCCTTTCCCAATACTGGAGACGACACCGCCAGTCACAAAAACATATTTCGTCATTGCTGAATGCTAGTGCTAAGCCGCAGAGGCCATACTCATCAAAACCTACGCAACTATTCTCGCATATTGGGGCATGGCGCCTAGGAGAAATTGTGCACCAATTCCTTGACGACTTGGGATTGCTCCTCAATGCGCTGCCTCAGCCGCTGGCACACCAGATCACACAGCGGAAAGATCGTCGGGTCAGCAATTTCGTAATAGACGGTAACCCCTTGGGGTTGTCGCCGCACCAGACCCGCCTGAGCAAGGGTTTTCAAGTGCTTTGAGACATTGGCCTGCCCCAACCCCGTTTCCTGAATAATCTCCGAGACATTGCGCCGTCCCTGTTTTAGGGCACAGAGCACTTGCAGGCGACTCGGTTCCGACAGCACTTTGAAATACTCGGCAACGTGGGTGAGCAAGTCAGGGGAGGGGAGGTCAACCATAGGGGATATCGCACACTAGAGACACAGATCAAGATAACTTAGCTTAATAACTCTATTATATGACTGTACAGTAAATAAAGCAGCCCATCCTAGGGATGGGGAATGCTGCGAGGAGCGTTAGCGCAGCTTCACTGGCAACTTGATGGCCGATTTGGGCGAGGTGGCCGTTGTGTTTTTTTGCCGTAGCCGTTGGGCATAGAAGGACGCCGCCTCATCACCACGGGCACATTCTTGGGCAAAGTTAATCAGATGATGCCCCACCACACCCACGTGGATCACTTGTTCAATTTGGCCTTTTTTCAGGGCAGGCCCTGCCAGCTTCCAGAACGTCTTGCGGTAGCTCCCCCAAAGCCCCACGTGCCAGAGGAGATTTTTCATGATCCGCAGTCCCCGCAGGATATTTTCGCGGCTGAGGCGAGCTGGGCTATTCGGCACTGCAATGCGGTTGGGATACGTGTGTTCCATTTGATAGGCAAACCGCTCGTAGAGAAACTCCGGTTCATAGGCGGTGGTGATGGTGCGGCGCCACATTTCCACTACTTCTTCGTAGGGCATCAGGAACTCAACATTGGATTCGCGGTTTTCGTCATGGTTGAGGCGGCCTTCTGCTTCCAGCCGACGCCAGAGGGGGGTACGGGGTAGGGCGTGCAGCAGGTTAATCGTCAATGTGGGAATGTGGGAAGCGCGAATAAACTCAAGAATGCGATCGCCCGTTTGGGGTGTATCGGTATCAAAGCCAATAATGATCCCAGAAACCACTTCCATGCCGTAACGATTGAGGGTTTGCACCGCCTGCAAAATCGGCATACTTAGGTTTTGATCCTTGTGGATGGCGTGGAGCGCTTCAGGTTCCGGGGTTTCAATGCCACAGAAAATCGTACAGAAATAGGCTTCCCGCATCATTTCTAGAAGTTTTGGGCTTTGGGCAATGTTCAGGGTCGCTTCACAGGCAAATTGCAGCGGGTAGCCATTGGCCCTTTGCCAGTCAATCAGATGGGGCAGCAGTTCCATGACGGCGCGGCGATTGCCAATAAAGTTATCGTCAACGAAATAGACCGCCCCCGGATTTCCTGAAGCCAGCATTGTATCCAGTTCCTTGAGGATTTGCTGCGGCGTTTTCAGGCGCGGATTGCGGCCATAGAGTTCGGGAATATCACAAAACTCACAGCGAAAGGGACAGCCACTGGAAAACTGCACACTGCCGAGGAAGTAATTTTCCATGCGCACGTGCTGGTAGGCAGGCACAGGAAATTCACTCAAGGGTAACCGTGCCGTGGTTTCAAAGATCAGTTGTTGGGGCGGGCGCTGGCTGCCGTACTCGTCAAAGTAAGCAATCATTTTATCGGTGGCATCCCCCAGTTCCCCTAGGTGGAGAATATCCACATCGGGATAGTATTCCGGACAACTGGAGACCGAAGGCCCGCCGAGGGCAGTGAGTTTACCGTGACGATGGGCAATGTCGTTGATTTCTAAAATTTGTGGCCGCTGAATGTGCATGCCGCTAGTAATGACAATATCAGCCCAAGCATAGTCAGCATCGGTTGCTGGCCGTACATTTTCATCAATCAGGCGCACTTCCCAAGAGTCTGGAAGATAGGCGGCCACCAACAAAATCCCTTGGGGTGGCATAAAGGCGCGTACCGTGCCCATGAGGGGGTAGGCGTGGTGAAACGTACCAAAGGAGCGGCTATAGCGGGGGAAAATGCAGAGAATACGGCGATGGTTGCGGGGGGTATAGGGGACTCGACCACCGGTCATCTCGGGAACCAGTTTAATCTCATCGGTGTTCCGACTGAGGTTCATAGCCCACCACTCCTACCTACACGCACTTTTCAATAGGTATAGCCTACAAATGCGGCTATCGCCTAGGTTTTAGTACCCTTTGGCACTAAAGTCCAAGGTGAGGGGAATCTCTACCCGTTCAATGTGGGTTCTAAAGGTGCCATCGGGGTATAACAACAGATGACGAAAACCGGGACCAATGGGTTCAAGGGAAAATTCAGGGGCGCGAGGCAAAAACTGGATACAGGTGGAGGGGCAGCCGAGATACGTCACCCCTTGCCGCTCGGTGGCAAATTCCTGATGGATATGACCAAAGAGGACAAGCTTCACCTGCGAATGGCGATCCAAGACAGCAAAAAGGTGCTCAGGGTTTTGTAGGCGGCTACTGTCGAGCCAAGGGGCACCGGTCTCAAAGGGGGGATGGTGCAGGGCAATGAATGTGGGGCGATCGCCCGCGCGACTCAAGGTTGCCTCTAGCCAGCTTAAGGTTTCAGGACGCAATTCACCATGGACTTTGCCATCCGCTTGGGAACTGAGGAGCAGGCCTTGCCAAGTCCCAAGATTGATCTGGCGATCGCCCCTCAGCGGCGGACGTTCCAACGCCGGCAGCATTACCCTTGGTTCATCATGGTTACCGGGAATCCAATATACGGGACATTTAAAGTCCCCGAAAGCAGTAGCCAAACGGTCGTAGGTGGTGGCAACGGGTTCCTGTGCCAAGTCTCCCGTCAGCAGCAGGGCAGCAGGGGCATGACGGTGAATTACCCCTAAAACAGCAGCTAGGGATTGAGCCGTGGGCAAGCCAAGGAGTCTGCCTTCATCTGTAGCAAATAGATGCAGATCTGATAACTGGATCAGGTGAAAGGGATCATTCATAGACTTGCTGGGGTGTGGGGACGCTGGGCAGGAAACTGACCTATTTGACTGAGGTTAATCGACTACTTTTGATCGACTACTTTAACGCTGACCGAAGTTGCCGATTCCCGCAAGCGGGTGGGTAAGGGGAGTTGTTGCCACCACCGCCCCAGCACTTGGCGCTGATTGATGATGTAAATGCTAACCAGCGTCAGACCCACTCCTAGCAACTGAACTTGACTCAGGGTTTCCCCCAAGAACCAATGCCCAAAGGTGAGGGCAAATACTGGGGTGAGGAAGGTTAGAGCACTGAGACTAGTCAGATTCCCCTTGGCAGCGAAATAAAAAAAGACACCGTAGGACAGGGCACTACCGAAGAGGGTGGCATAGCCCAAATTAAAGACATCTGGCCACTGTAGAGCCGCCCAAGGTGCTGGGGTATTCAGGCTCGGCAAGAGCAAGAGGGGCAACCCGCCCAAGACCATGTGCCAGCCGGTAGCCACAACGGGATCCGCATAGCGTGCCAAGGGACGCATGAGAATGGTTCCCACGGCCATTGAGAGGGCAGCCAACAGCATCCACAGTTCACCTCGCTGCCACCACTGTCCCCAAGGAATACCTTGCCATGCGCTGGGTTGATGGAGCAACGTCAAGAGATCATCGCCTAGACCAATACCGCTAATGCCCACTAAGCCAAGAAATAGCCCCAGCCAGCCCCAGCCGCCAACGCGCTCTTGATATAGCCAGCGGGACAGCAATGCCACCGCAAGGGGTTGGGAGTCAATCATGACAGAACCCAGCCCGGCTCCCGTTTTTGCTAAGCCAGTGGCCAGAAGCCCCTGAAATAAAAAGCCATCCACAAGGGCAAAAAGACTAATCCATCCCCACGCCCGTAAGCTATTGGGTTGGGGCTTACCGAGGGCGATCGCCACCGCTAACACCAGAAGGCCTGCGGGCACAAGGCGCACACCGGCAACCCACAGCGGCGAGGTATGGGGCATCACCTCTTTCATGGCCACCATGGCAGTTCCCCAAAAGAAAAAGGGGGAGATTAAAATCAAGCGTTGCCAGAGTGCGGTCACAGGCGTTGCAAAATCAGGAGAAATGTTAAGGATTATTGCGATTCGTATCCTTAAATTATAATCCTGCCGTGGGAAACGGCAACTTCAGGAGGGAATTGCCAAGTTGATTTGCTATAAAAGTTCTAACGACCTCCCTAGTATCCTAGGGAAATTTGAGGCAGTGGGTGAGGAGCCGCAGCAGGAAATGAAAGCACTAGAGGTTTGGCAACGGTGGTTGCGGCGGGTTCCTAAGTCAGCGGAGCTAGCGATCGCCCCTGTGGGGACAACAGTCACTGCATCTCTGCCCTCCCGCTGGCAAACCTACCGCCAACGACTCATGGCCTATGAGGGGTGGCCTTGGCTCATCCCCTTTTTAATCTCCGGCGCAACCCTGATGACCGCCAGTGCTTGGCTATTGGTTTTACCCCCCTTGCCCGATTGTCGTCGCCCCGGCCTCGTCATGAGCGATGGCGATCGCCTCTACTGTGCCGATCAAGCCGCCCTCCACGGCAACTTACCCTCTGTTGCTCAAGCCATTGAAACCGTCGGTCAGTGGCCCGAAGATCACCCCCTTTTTCCCCAAGCGAAGCGGCGCGTGGATGAATGGTCAGCCGCCCTACTCGTGATTGCCCGCCAACAGTTGAGCCAAGGCAACATCGAACTGGCAACGCTGCTGCTGAAAAAAATCCCCACCACTGCAGCCAGCTACTCCCAAGCCCAAGAGCTACTGAGCGCAACCAATGTGGGAGAAGGGGGAAACTTGTTGGCCACGGCGGAGGCGGCACTGCGCCAGCAGGATTGGGGGCTGGCATTACTGCAAGTGAAACTGATGAACCAGTTGGGCACCGACTACTGGCGCGAACAGGCCCAAAAGCTCTCGGTGCGTATCTCCCAAGAACAGGATGCGTGGGTGCAATTGGTACAGGCACGGGATTTGGCGGCTTGGTTAACAGCCAATGAACTGGCCGAGGCGGTCATGCTGGCTCTGCAAATTCCCCCCGAGGCGGTTGTTTATTCCCAAGCCCAAGCGGATATTCGCCGTTGGATTCCCGAAGTGTTTGTGTACGCTGAAGAACGCCTAGCGGCCGGCGATCGCGAGGGTGCCCTAGCCCTCATTGAAAAAATTGCCCCCGCTCTCGATGTGTCCTACCACGATCGCCCGATTGTCATCTTGGGGCAGGCCAAAGCCCTTGCGGCCAAGGGAACGGTTTTGGGCTACTGGGAAGCGATCGCTCGCGTGCAGCAGATTCCCACCACGGATCCCTTCTATGCATCGGCTCAGGCCTACCTCAAGACATGGCAGCAGCAGTTGCGCAACCAGCAGCATCTTCAGTGGGCATCGTGGCTCGCCAATTCTCATCTGCGCTGGGGGTATGCCTTGGCCATTGCTCAAGCTCGGCAGGTGCCCCTTGGTCAGCCGGAACGGGGTCAAGCCCAAGGTTTGATTGCCCTTTGGCAGCGGGATCTGCGTACGATTGATGAGCAGCCCTTGCTCCATGCGGCGATCGCCCTCGCAGAACAGAAACAGTATCAGGCCGCCCTAGGGGTTCTGCAATACTTCCCCAGCAATGCTGTGCTTGCTTCTGTAGTGGCCAACTACCGCAACGAGTGGCAGGAAAAACTGGAAGAAATTGAGGATCGTCCGATTCTGGATCGAGCCATTCGCTTGGCACGGGAAGGCAAACTAGAGGAAGCCATTCAAACCGCTGAGCAAATTGGTCGCGATCGCGCCCTCTACCGTGAAGCCCTCAATCGCATCTGGCAGTGGGACTATGAACTCAGCGTGCGCCAACGTCAACAGGCAGCACCCACGCCCGCTTGGTGGGAAAGCCCCCCCAGTCCCCCTGAAAGGACTTCTGAACCAGTAACCGAACCAGAATCAGTGCCGCCGGCCACACCCACCCCTGAAGCCACTGCTGCTCCTAAGCCGACACCTGAGACATCTCCAACGCCTACGCCCACCCCTGAAACCACCGTTGCTCCTACCCCTGCCAGTCCTGCACCGACACCTGAGGCCACGGTTGCCCCGATGCCGACACCTGTTCAACCGCCAGCAGCGGACCCCGAACCAACGGCTACCCCCTAGCGATCGCTGGTCATCGTAAAATAGAGGCTCTGTGCAGTATCGGTAGCCCAGCTATGCGCCTCTCGCAAATGCTTTTTGTCACGCTTCGCGAGGATCCAGCGGAAGCGGAAATTCCCAGCCACAAATTGCTCCTGCGGGCGGGGTATATTCGACGGATTGCCAGTGGCATCTATAGCTATCTGCCCTTGATGTGGCGAGTGCTGCAAAAAGTGAGCGCCATTGTCCGTGAGGAAATGAACCGCAGTGGTGCCTTGGAATGTTTGCTGCCGCAATTACAACCCGCTGAACTGTGGCAAGAGTCGGGACGCTGGGATACCTATACCAAGGCCGAAGGGATCATGTTTTCCCTCACCGATCGCGCTGAGCGGCAGTTGGGACTAGGGCCGACCCATGAAGAGGTCATCACCACCCTTGCTAAGGACTTGATTCGCTCCTATCGTCAGTTGCCCGTTCACCTGTACCAAATTCAAACCAAATTCCGCGATGAGATTCGCCCGCGATTTGGTCTGATGCGGGGACGAGAATTCATTATGAAGGACGGCTACTCCTTCCATGCCGATGTGGCCAGCCTCAAGGAAACCTATCAGGTGATGTACGACACCTATAGCCGTATTCTTCAGCGCTGTGGCCTGACGTTTCGAGCTGTAGAGGCGGATTCGGGTGCGATCGGCGGATCGGGATCCCATGAGTTTATGGTGCTGGCTGCCGCCGGCGAAGATGAAGTGCTCTATACGGCTGACGGCCAATATGCCGCCAATGTGGAAAAGGCCGTTTCGCTGCCCCCTGACGCGGTGCCCACAACCTACAAAAAGGTGGCGACACTAGATACCCCCAATACGGCAACCATTGATGCCCTTGTTGAGCACTTGCAGTGCCATCCGACGCAAATTGTGAAAAATGTCCTCTATCGAGCGGTTTTCGATAATGGGCGGGTGGGTCTCGTGTTGGTGAGTATTCGCGGTGATCAAGAGGTGAATAGCGTCAAGCTGCACAACACCCTCACTTCCCTTGCGCCCAACTACGGGGCAACGAAATTGCTGGATCTGCGGGTGGCGGATGCCAATACCGCCCAAGAGTGGGCAGCCACCCCCATTCCCTTTGGTTACATTGGCCCTGACATAGAGGACGGCGTTATTAAAGCCGATCCCCAGATCATTCCCCACTGGATTCGCATTGCCGATCACACCGTAACGGAGTTAAAGCGGTTTATTACAGGAGCCAATCGCGATCAACAGCACCGTGTCGGTGTCAATTGGGGCAAATCCTGTCCATTACCGGCCATTGTCGCCGATGTGCGCAAAGCCCAAGCCGGCGATCGCGCCTGCCACGATCCAACACAGCACCTAGAGACGGCCCGTGGCATTGAAATTGGCCATATTTTCCAGTTGGGGACAAAGTATTCTGAGGCGATGAAGGCCACCTACACCAATGAACAGGGGGAAGAAGTGCCTCTGGTGATGGGCTGCTATGGCATTGGGGTTTCCCGCTTGGCACAGGCGGCAGTGGAGCAGCACCACGATGCTCAGGGGATCATTTGGCCGCTGGCGATCGCCCCCTATCAGGTGATCATTGTCGTTCCCAACATCGAGGATGGGCAGCAAATGCAGGTGGCTACTGACCTCTACGATCAACTTCAGGCGGCAGGAATTGAGGTGCTCCTCGACGATCGCGATGAGCGGGCAGGGGTGAAATTCAAAGATGCGGATCTCATTGGCATTCCCTATCGCCTAGTGACGGGGCGGGCGATCGCCAATGGTGAAGTGGAACTGGTGATCCGGGCAAGCGGTGCCAAATCCACCCTCCCTATCAGCGAAGTTGTTCGTTATCTTCAAAAGGAGATTGCTCAGCAGTTAGGTCGATGATTCTCAATCCCTACCAGCGCACGAAACTGGATAACCGCAGCGATGATCTCTTTTACGCGGCGCCGCGCTTTGTAACCCATGTGGATGATTTCTTTCTGGCGCGCCTCACAAATCTCTACCGCGAATACCTGCAGCCACAAATGCGGGTTTTGGACTTAATGAGTAGTTGGGTGTCCCATCTACCACCAGAGCTATCCTTTGCGGAGGTGGTGGGTCATGGGATGAATGCGGCGGAGCTAGCCCGCAACCCTCGGCTGGATCGCTACTTTGTCCAGAACCTCAATGAAGCGTTGGCCTTGCCCCTAGAGGAGGCCAGTTTTGATGCCGTGCTGATGGCGGTGTCGGTGCAGTACCTCCAGTATCCTGAGGCCACTTTTACAGAAATTGCCCGTATCCTCAAACCCCAAGGGGTGGTCATTGTCAGCTTCTCGAATCGCATGTTTTTTGAGAAGGCGATTCAGGCGTGGCGCGAGGGTACCGAGGGCGATCGCGTGCGCTTGGTGCAAACCTACATTGATAGCATTCCCTCCCTCAAGGTGGTAGAAACCCAGCTGCCCCGTCGCTGGCCTTGGCTGGGATTCACCGATCCCTTCTATGCTGTCGTGGGTCAAAAGCAGTCGGCGTGATGGTCAGAGGGGGCGTCTATGAGCAGTTTCGCGGTGCCCTCCTTGGACTTCTGTGGGGCATCGCTAAAGAGGATATCTATCTAGCCCAAGCACTGCCCCACCAATGGTTAACCCCCAACCAAGGGGAGTGGCCCGTTCAGCTGCCGCAGTTGTTGGCATCATGGGATCAACCTTTGATCTCAGTCCCCGCGGCGTTGCAGGAGATTCAGACCCTACTCCATGAATACCTCGCGGCGGCTTGGGCACCTGAGCCTTTGGCCGTACCTCTAGAGAGAGGAGAGGTGATCCGCTATGCCTTGGCGATCGCCCCTTGGGACTTAGAATTAGCCCATGAAATTGTTATCAAGCAGCAACCCAGCGCTGGTTTTCTCTTAAGCTGTCTTTTTGGTGCCTATTGGGGGGCATTGGCCTTGCCCCTTAGCGCATGGGAACATTGGACGCCCACCGTAGCTGCAGTACTGGCGAATGTGATGGCGCAATGGACAGGGGGGATAGGAACCGAGATGGCACTTGCCCCCAAGGACGGGCTAAAAAACTGGAGAAGGGGCTGTACTCGGAACATAACGCTCTAGCTGTGCACCCAAACCCCGCAGCTTGGCTTCAATTTGCCAGTAGCCCCGATCTAAGTGCTGCAAGCCATAGACGTGGGTTTCGCCGTGGGCAGCCAGTCCAGCAACGACTAAAGCCGCTGTGGCACGTAAATCTGTACCTGTTACCGGTGCACCGGAAAGATGGGGCACCCCTCGGATGGCGGCGTGATTTCCCTTGACGCGAATATCGGCACCCATGCGATTCAGTTCAGCCACATGGCCAAAGCGATTTTCAAACACCGTTTCGCTGACTAAACTATTCCCCTCACTGATGGCCAGCAATGTCATCATCAAGGCCTGCATATCCGTGGGAAAGCCGGGGTAGGGGAGCGTTTCAATGTCGGTGGCACGGTAGTGCAGAGCAGGGGTAAAGCGGACACGGGTGGGATCGGGAAATTCAATCCTCGCTCCCATTTCTTCCAGTTTGGCAACCACAGGTGTCAGGTGACTGGGAATGACCGGTGCCAATGTAATGGCAGAGCGGGTGACGGCAGCCGCCAAGAGAAATGTTCCCGCTTCAATGCGATCAGGGATAATTTCGTATTCAGTGCCGTGGAGGCGATCGACCCCAACAATGGTAATCGAATTGGTGCCTGCGCCATAGATTTTTGCCCCCATGGCGATACAGAAGTTGGCCAAATCCACCACTTCCGGTTCTTGAGCGGCATTTTCAATCGTGGTTTCCCCCTCGGCAAGGGTGGCGGCCATCATCAGGGTTTCCGTTGCACCAACGCTGGGATAGTCCAAATAGATGCGGGTTCCCTTCAGTTTGGGGGCACTGGCGGTAACAACACCGTGGTCAATCGTGACTTCGGCTCCCATCGCTTGCAGACCGCGCACATGCAGTTCCACCGGACGAGCGCCAATAGCGCAGCCGCCAGGCAAGGGAACACGAGCAATCCCCAACCGTGCCACCAATGGACCAATGGCAAAGAAACTCGCCCGCAGTTGGCTGACCAAGCGATAGGGGGGATCATTGGTATTTAATTCCGTGGCATCAATGGCGATCGCTTCACTACCGAGGCGTTGTACCTTGACCCCCAATGCCTGTAAAATTTCCCCAAGGCGACGAATATCCGCCAAGTCAGGCACTGCATGGAGAATGGTTGTATCGGCTGCTAAGAGTGCCCCCGCCATCAAGACTAATGCTGAATTCTTGGCTCCGCTAATCCTCACCTCCCCCGATAACCGATAGCCCCCCTGAATCTTGAGGTGTGCCTGCTCTGTGGTCAGCGGCGTTGCGGTCGAGGTTAGCATATTTCACTCTCACAGCCAAAAGAATTCCAAGCGATTATATCCTATCAGTGCGAATTTTATGCAAAGATCAACAAGAGAAAGACTGTGATTGTGCAAGTAATTTAATCATTCATTTGATGGAACACCAAAACCTCAGCGATCTACTGCGGCAAGAGGCAGCCAAACAAAGTCAAGCGCCCAGCAAGCGGAGTCGACACCAGCCCACCAAGGCAGAACTAGAGCAAGAACTGGCCACCCTCAAAGCAGCGTTAGCAGCGGCAGAAGCTGAGAAAACCGCTCACAGCACCCAGATAGAGCAACTGCAACAGGAAGTGCAAACGTGGCGCGATCGCGCCCAAGCCCTCGAAACTGAGCTTCAGGACCTCCAAACCCGCCATCAGGCTCTAGAAGCCGAATTTGAAGAGGCCAAAGAAGTCATTCGCCAACTCACGGTGCCTCAGCCCTACCGCTTTGAGGATGTGGGATTTAAGCCCCTTGTCAATGAAATTCCCATCTCCAATCCCAATGCCTCTCACCTTGGCGATGCAGAAATTGGTTGGTTTGATTAGGGATTGTCCAAGGGATTGGATCACTCTTTGAGAAGATTAAAAAAATGTAAAGGCAGATAAATCAATTATTAAAATTCCCGCAGCGGTAATCTAATGTACATTTCACAAATCTGTATTAGCCTTAAGTTAAGTTATTTCCGATTCCTTCAGAGCCACAGGTTGCATGAATAGTTCCTCCACTCCTAACGGTCATCCTGTTCATTCAGTTTCCCACACCAACCCTACTGCCAACGACGAACACTGCGATTTGTATATCGAGAGCGATCGCACAGGGATGACAGTGCAAACCCTGAAGCGCGCCTTTGTGGATAACCTGCACTACATCCAAGGCAAGGATGCCATGTTTGCCACGCCCTACGATTACTTCATGGCACTGGCCTACACGGTGCGCGATCGCCTGCTGCATCGACGGATTAAAACTGCCCAAACCTATTTTGAGCAGGATGCGAAGGTGGTCTATTACCTGTCGGCAGAGTTTCTCATTGGTCGCTTGCTCCTGAATAACCTGATTAACGTCGGCCTCTATGAGCAAACCAAACAGGCCATGACCGACTTTGGCTTAGATCTCAATGAACTCATGGATCGCGAACCTGAACCAGGCTTAGGAAATGGCGGCCTAGGACGGTTGGCGGCTTGTTTCCTCGACTCCTTAGCCACCCTCGAAATTCCCGCTGTTGGCTACGGCATTCGCTACGAGTATGGAATTTTCGAGCAAATCATCACCAATGGCTGGCAGCACGAAGTCCCCGACAACTGGCTGCGCTTTGGTAACCCTTGGGAGATTGCCCGGCCCGACTACAATGTCGAAGTTAAGTTTGGCGGCCACACCGAAGCCTACACCGATGTCCAAGGGCACTACCGGGTGCGGTGGGTTCCTAGCACTACCGTTTTTGGCACGCCCTACGATACGCCAATTCCAGGCTATGGCAAAAATACGGTGAATACGCTCCGTCTGTGGAGTGCTCGTGCTGCTCAGGATTTTAATTTACAGGTCTTCAACGCCGGTGACTACACCCAAGCGGTCTCGGAAAAAACCTTTAGTGAGAATATCTCGAAGGTTCTTTACCCCAACGACAACACTCCCCAAGGCAAGGAGCTGCGCCTGCGGCAACAGTATTTCTTTGTCTCCTGTTCGTTGCAGGACATTATTCGCCTTTACCTGCGGCGGCACACCAGCTTTGATGCCTTCCCCGACAAAGTAGCCATTCAGCTCAACGATACCCACCCTGCCATTGGTGTGGCTGAACTGATGCGATTGCTGGTGGATGAGTACCAACTCCCGTGGGAAAAAGCGTGGGACATTACCCAGCGCACTTTTGCCTACACCAACCATACCCTGCTGGCGGAAGCCCTTGAACGCTGGTCGGTGGAACTTTTTGCGCAACTACTGCCGCGCCACCTTGAAATTATTTACGAGATTAACTACCGCTTCCTCAACGAGATTCGCCAACGCTATCCCGGCAACATTGCCCGCTTAGCACGCATGTCCTTGATTGAGGAAGGTCATCCCAAGCAGGTGCGCATGGCGCATTTGGCCTGTGTCGGCAGCCATACGGTCAACGGGGTCGCCGAACTGCACACAGAGCTGATCAAGCAGGAGCTGATGCGGGACTTCTACGAGATGTACCCCAACAAGTTCCAGAACAAAACCAATGGCATTACCCCCCGCCGTTGGCTATTGATGAGTAATCCCCGCTTGGCCAGCCTGATTACCGAAACACTGAAGAGCGATCGCTGGATTACCCACCTTGAAGACCTGCGCGGCCTAGAACCCTACGCCACGGATCCCGCCTTTCAGGCCAAGTGGCAGCAAATCAAGCAAGCCAACAAAGAACGCCTAGCGGAGTACATCTGGCGCCACAACCAGATTGAAGTGGATCCCTATTCCCTGTTTGACATTCAAGTGAAGCGGATCCATGAGTACAAGCGGCAGCACTTGGCGGTGCTCCACATTATTACCCTCTACGAACAAATCAAGGCCAACCCCAACATTGACATTCAGCCGCGCACATTTATTTTTGGTGGCAAGGCAGCCCCCGGCTACTTCATGGCCAAGATGATCATTAAGCTGATCAATGCGGTGGGGGATATGGTCAACCATGATCGGGATGTCAATGGCCGTCTGCGGGTCGTGTTCCTCAGTAACTATTCCGTTTCCCTTGGGGAAATGACCTATCCTGCGGCTGATCTTTCAGAGCAGATCTCCACCGCTGGTAAGGAGGCCTCCGGCACCGGCAATATGAAATTTGCCCTCAATGGCGCCCTGACGATTGGTACTCTGGATGGGGCAAATGTGGAAATTCGCCAAGAGGTGGGGGCAGAGAACTTCTTCCTCTTTGGTTTGACGGCGCAAGGGGTAATGAGCCTGAAAGCTGAGGGCTACAATCCCCGCGAGTACTACAACAGCAACCCAATGCTCAAGAAAGTGATTGACAGCCTGATTTCCGACTACTTCAATCCGCGTGAGCCGGGGCTATTTGAACCGATTGTCAGTTCCCTGCTCAACGAAGATCCCTATATGCTGTTGGCGGACTACCAATCCTATGTGGACTGTCAGCAACGGGTTGCCCAAGCCTTCCGCGAGAAGAGCCACTGGACACAGATGTCTATTCTCAATGTGGCGCGCATGGGCAAATTCTCTAGCGATCGCACGATTGCGGAGTACTGCAAAGACATCTGGCACGTCAAACCCGTCCCCGTTTCCCTAGATACCTGTCGGCCCGCTTTTCGCCCCAGTCGCATCAATCAAGCCAGTAGTCTTTAGGTGACTGCCCCTTTTGCTCTACACTAGGGCAAGTCTCAAGCAGGGGAACGACATGAATGGCGGGAATCGGCGCAGCTCTACGGGTGTTTCAAAGTCGCAAAATGGCGGCCCTGCTCTTGTTGGGCTTTTCCTCAGGGTTACCCCTGTTTCTCACCAGCCGAACACTGCAGGCATGGATGACCGTTGAGGGCATTGACTTGACCGCCATTGGCCTTTTTAGCCTCGTGGGGTTGCCCTACTCGCTGAAGTTTCTCTGGTCACCCTTGCTAGATCGCTATACAATTCCCTTTTTGGGACGGCGGCGGGGCTGGTTACTGCTCATTCAGGTGCTCCTCTTGGGGGCGATCGCCCTAATGGCGGTACAGGATCCCAGTACGAGCCTACGGCTATTGGCAGTGAATGCCTTCGCCATTGCTTTTTTGAGCGCCAGCCAAGATATTGCGGTGGATGCCTACCGTGCCGATGTCCTAGAACCCCTTGAAATGGGGGCGGGTGCGGGTATTTACGTCCTTGGCTATCGCATTGCGCTCTTGGTCACGGGTTCCCTAGCCCTGATTCTTGCCGATCAACTGCCTTGGCCCGTGGTTTACGTCCTGATGGCGCTGCTGATGCTCGTGGGCATGGTCACGACCCTTTGGGCACCGGAACCCGAAGTCCATCCCCCGGCTCCTCCTTCATTGGCGCAAGCAGTGATTCGCCCCTTCCTTGATTTTTTCCAGCGCTACGGCTGGGGAACGGGGCTGATTATTCTGCTCTTTATCTGCCTCTACCGCTTGGGGGATGCCCTCACAGGGAACATGATGACCCCTTTCCTGTTGCAGCAGGGCTTTAGCCAAACCCAAATTGGTGCGGTGCAAGGGGGTGTCGGGCTGATTGCCACCATTGTTGGTGCCCTTGCCGGCGGGGCGGCCATCAGTCAAATCGGTATTCACCGTGCTCTTTGGATCATGGGGGGATTGCAAGCTTCTAGCAATGTCTCCTATTTTGTTTTGGCCAATGCCGGTGCCAATCCAACGGTGATGGTGGCCGCCATTAGTATTGATAACTTCTGTGCCGGACTGGCGATCGCGGCTCTAACGGCACTCTTAATGAGCCTGTGCAACCCTCAATTTAGTGCAACACAGTATGCCCTGCTCTCCAGTTTGTTTGCCTTTAGTCGGGATGTGTTGGCAGCGCCCGCGGGTAAAGCGGCAGAGATCATGGGCTGGCCGCTCTTTTTTCTCTTTACGATTGGTGCTGCCCTACCGGCACTTCTCCTCCTGCCGTTTTTTGCCCCTTGGCAAGCGAAGCCAGCCTTTCCCCGCCCCGGCAGTGATGACTGAAAATACTTAAAGATACTTAATGTAGTTGTCCCCAGCAAATCCAACAATGACGACCCTGATTCCCGTTCCCCTTGGTGAGCACGCCTACCGCATTGCCATTGGTGTCAACACACGGCGGCAGTTGCCTGCACTGTTGGCCGAATATACGCCGTTGACGCCGAAAGCACCCGCCCTCATCGTTTCCAATCCGCAAATTTGGCAGCACTACGGCACGGATGTGCAAGAGGCATTAACGCAAGCAGGCTGGCAGGTCACCCCCTGTATTCTGCCAGCAGGGGAACGCTACAAAACCCTCAGAACCGTCGAAAAGATCTATGATGCGGCCCTGAGTCAGCGTTTAGAGCGGGGTTCCACCCTCTTTGCCCTTGGCGGTGGCGTCATTGGCGACATGACTGGCTTTGCAGCGGCCACTTGGCTGCGGGGGATTGCCGTGGTTCAGATTCCCACCAGTCTCTTGGCGATGGTGGATGCGGCGATTGGCGGGAAAACAGGGGTGAACCATCCCCAGGGCAAAAATCTCATCGGTGCCTTTCATCAACCCCGTCTTGTGGTCATTGATCCCGATGTTTTGGCAACCCTGCCCCCCAGAGAATTCCGGGCTGGTATGGCAGAGGTGATTAAGTATGGTGTGATTTGGGATACTGAGCTGTTTGATTTGTTGAGTCAGCTGCCGCGCTTGGATCGCATGGCTGCTTTGCCTACTGAGCAGTTGCTCCAAATTCTGCAGCGTTCCTGCCAAGTGAAGGTGGATGTGGTCAGCAAGGATGAGCGCGAAGCCGGACTGCGGGCCATTTTGAATTACGGGCACACCATTGGCCATGCCCTTGAAAGTATGGGCAACTATCGTCTTTTGAACCACGGCGAGGCTGTGGCCATTGGCATGATTGCCGCTGGAGAACTGGCGGTGGCCTTGGGGTATTGGTCAGTAGAAGCCGCCGCCGCCCAACGGGCATTGATTCTCAAAGCAAAACTACCGACAACGATCCCGCCTCACTTTGATGTCGAGGGACTGCTGGCACTCCTCCAGCATGACAAGAAGGTTCAGGCACAACAGGTGCGGTTTATTCTCCCCACTGCCATTGGCCATGTGGACATTTTTGATCAGGTGCCGACCGAACTGATTCGGGAGACGCTTCATCGCCTCCAAGCCTAGCTAGGGGGCGCAGTATCTAGCAGCGCTTTTTTGGTTGCTTTCAGTTCTTTCCAAAGGCGTTTAATTTGCTCATAGGCTTCCTGAGGGGAAAGCTTGCCACTGTTTTCCAGACCGGAAATGTAGCTCACTTGGGTCGCAAACTCCTGTAAGTTGGCATCAAATAAAAAGTTTTCGGGTGTAAACTCACCGTGGTAACGGCTGTGGGGATGTAAAAATTCGTATTTATTCATTGCTTACCTATCCTTTTTTCTCAGGGGTTAACCTATTCTTAACTTCATTTTAACCGTTTTCTCTCGGATAACCGTAGCTGCCGTAACAAAACGGTGATCTCGCTGGTGGCAAAACGGCGCTTTGTTAACAACTATGGGCAAAAAATTAAGCATTATTAACTTTGATTGATCAAATAAAGGAGACTTATCACACTACATATACGAGAGTGATCCCTTGCGATCGCTAGATATCAATGCTGTGATTTAGGAAATGGATAAATGATGCACGGACTCTCCTTGGCTCCCCGTTATCGCTTAGATGATGTTGATCCTTGGCTTCTGGGAATTGATCCCAGCCGTCATTATTGGCTGCAAGTCAATGGGGATCCCCAGCAGCGGGTGGCCATTCCGGGGGTCTGTGTCCAGAGCATCTCGGAACTACGGGAGATTATGGACGCGGTGCGATCGCTCCTACCGGGGCAGCAGTTGCAAATTCAGCGAGCAGCCACCTGTTTAGAAATTCACTGCGTGGCTGAAAATCTGCTGGCGATCGCCCACCATGTTGACGGTGCCCCTGTTTGGCATCTTTTTGATCGCGAAACCCTCGAAAGTTTAGTGATGAGTGCCCATCCCCACTGGCAATGTCGGCCTGAGGATGTGGAGTTGGGGCGGCAGCAATTGTGGCAGTCGTTTCAGTTACCAGTGGCCGCCTGAGCCGTGTCAAGGGCTTCACTGATCCGCCGCAGCACACCATTGATAAAGCGATGACTACCTTGGTCGCTGTAGCGCTTGGCCAGTTCGATCGCTTCGTTGATGGCCACTGGCTTGGCCACGTCAAGATAGCGCATCTCTGCGACGGCCATTTCAATAATGGCGCGATCTAAGTGTGTCAGTCGCTCCAGTTGCCAATCCACCATTGAGCGATTCACCAGTTCTTGAATCTCCGTTTGGTGTCGCTGCAAACAGCGCAGTAGGGCGATCGCGTAGGCTTGAACTTCCTCTTGATGGGCAAAGTAGAGAATTTCGGGTAAATCGAGGGCAGCACCTATTTTGTTCAAGCCCTTTTCCGCCCGATTGAGGGCATCTTGAAGCACCATCTGTGCCTTTTTGAGGTGGGGCAACTGAAACTCGCTATGGTTGAGCAGTCGCTGACTTTCACTGAGTTCAGTGCCGGCCTGTTCGAGGGTATCGCGCACATCACTCGCCAGCGTCCGTACCGCCATCAGGATCAAGCTGCGGCAGTCACTTTCATCGAGCAGTTTCGGTTGGCGTAACACTTGAGCGGCACTGAGCAACGCCAATTCACGGGCAACACGACGAGCAGTAATCATGGGTAAATCCTCAAAAACGAGTTCTTAACGCAACGACGCAGGGGCGGGGGGCAGGGTCGAGGTCGGAACTGATCCCGGTGTGACAATCCCCCCGGAAATAATCAGCTTAAAGGCATCCTCGATCGAAATATCCAAATCTCGCACATCCCGCTCACTGGCAATCACATACCAACCGGTGGTGGGGTTAGGCGATGAGGGGATAAATAGACTCAACATTGGCTCGGAAAAAACCGTTTGCAATGAACCATTAATCGTGCCAGTGACAAAGGCCACGGCCCACAGACCCGGCCGCGGGTATTCTACGAGCACTACTCGGCGAAAGCGATCGCGCGAGTCCCGCAGAATCGTCTCTAGGAGTTGTTGCAGCACTTTATAAATAGTGCCCGCCAAGGGGATGCGCTTGAGAATGCTCTCACCTGTGTTCAACAGCCACTGGCCAAAGATATTGCGTGCCATCAAGCCAATGAGCAAGATCCCTGTTAAGGGCACAACAATCCCCACCGCCACATTGAGCAGATCCACCAACAGGGGGTGCCATGTTTTGAAGGGGTTCACCTGCTTAGGAATACGGGTGAGGAGATCCAAGACCCAACTGGAAACAGAAATCGATAGCCAAATCGTTGTTGCCAGCGGGATCACCACCAGCAGACCAGCAATGAGATCATTTTTAATTGCTTGTTGGAGTCGGTGCAGCACAGATACTCGCACGAGCAGACTTCTGTTTCTAGCTTAGCGGTTGCTGCCACTGCGGTCACGGTGAAAGGCCAAACTGCTGTAGAGCATGAAGGCGGCATCCCAAGGACTTTCCTCACGGCGAAAGAGGTTAATGTGGGGGGGAATTTTACTCAGGAGTTCCGTAAAGTCCAAGGCGGTTTCGGCAAAACTGGTAAAGTCTTGCCACACGGGGCGATCGCCACAGTGCTGCTGCCACAGACTCGATAACTGCCGCCACTTCACCCATGAGGTATTTTGATCCAAATCCAAATCACTCTGGATCACCTCTGCCACTTGATTGAGGGGAATCCCTTGGTGAAACTGGTAACCGCCGCGATAAAAGCGCAGGATTTGATTTTGCTGAAACAGGTGAAGATCACAGCACTGGGCATGATCCTGAATTTGTTCTTTACGGGTAACTTTTCCTTGGCGATCGCGATCGAACACCTGCTCAAAAATCGGCAGCAACCCCTCTACCCGCTGGCTCACCTGCGACCAAGTAAACGTTAACGCCACTGGCTCTGGCGAGAGCGAAGTGGTACACACCACACGCGGCTGTGGCTCCAAGGCCACAAAATAACGCACCTGCAAGACGGGTGTGGCTGTCAGTGCCTCAAAGGGGACACAAAAGAGGGTAAACCCCTGCTGTTTCAGTTCTTGGCAATAGACCCTGAGTTCCGCAAAATTGCCCGTGCGGATCAAACGCCAGCCCCGCGACGGAATCAACAGTCGCGCCGTGTAGGGGTCAATCTTAAACATGGTGGCCAAAAGACGGGCGAGGATCGTCCGCTGCTCAGAGCCAGCCACCCCCTCCAAAACCAGAACGCCCTGCTGCTCGACTCCCACCACGGCATGGGTTGCTAAAATGGCCTGTTGCCGCTGCTGTTGGCGAATTTGCTCAATTTTTTCGAGGCCACGCCGAGCCATTTGCGTCAGCTTGGGGCCACAGTTCAGCCGCAGTAATTGGCGAAAGTCTGACTCCGCCTCCTCTAGCCGCTCTGTCTTGAGATAGAGTTGACCTCGGCACAGGAGGACACGGGGATCCTCAGGAGGCAAGGTGGCCAGCAATTTTTCTGCCTGTTGAAAATTTCCTTGATCCAGTGCTGTCAAAACCTCAGTCAGCATGGCCGGCGCCCCCAACGGTTTTTTCTATTTTAGGCAACACGCCCTAACCACCAAACAAGCTGCCGAGGAAGCCCTCTAGACCGCCTTTGCCCATACGCTCGCCGCGAATCTTGGCCAATTTCTCCAGCAGTTCTCGCTCTTCATGGGTGATATGGGTGGGAATTTCGACATCAACGGTAATGAGGTGATCGCCCCGCGCCACAGGATTGCCCACACGGGGGACGCCTCGGCCTTCTAGGATGAACACCGTACCGGGTTGGGTGCCTGCGGGAATCTTCAGTTCTGCTTCGCCATCCACGGTACTCACGGGAATCCGACAGCCCAGAATCGCTTGCAGGTAGCTAATTTTAATCCGCGATAGGATGTTGTTGCCTTCGCGCTGAAACTCGGGATCGGGTTCGACAAAAAGATAGACGTAGAGATCGCCGGGAGGGCCTCCGCGCAGACCGGCATCCCCTTCCCCTGAGACCCGCAGCCGGGTGCCATTATCCACCCCCGCAGGAATCGTAATTTTCAGCTTTTTACTGACTTGGATGTGGCCTTGGCCGCCACAGGACTCACAGCGAGATTCAATCACTTCCCCCGAACCGCCACAGGTCGGACAGGTGGTCAATTGGGTAAAACTGCCGAAGGGAGTGCGTGCCGATCGCCGCACTTGACCGATGCCACCACAGGTACTACAAGTGACTGGCCGTGTGCCGGGTTTGGCCCCTGTGCCTTGACAGGTTTTACAGGTTTCCAAATGATTAATGCGAATTTCCTTCTCACCGCCAAAAACAGCTTCGCGAAATTCTAGTTTGAGGTCATAGCGCAGATCTTCACCGCGGGTTGGCCCCTGTGACCGCCGCCCACTGCTGGTAAATCCACCAAATCCACCCCCAAAGAAGGTTTCAAAAATATCGGCGAAGCCGCCCATGTCACCAATGCCAAAGTCACTGAAGCCAGCAGCCCCGACGCCACTGACCCCGGCTTCACCAAAGCGATCGTAGTTGGCTCGCGCTTGGGGATCCGAGAGCACCTCGTAGGCGCGGTTGATTTCCTTGAACTTTTCTTCAGCGCCCGGTTCTTTATTGACATCGGGGTGATACTTGCGAGCCAAGCGCCGATAGGCTCGTTTTAATTCTTCAGCATCCGCAGAGCGTGAGACACCTAAGATCTCATAGAAATCACGAGCCATAGCCACCGTTACCTAAATTAATCAACCGCTTCATAATCTGAAACAACTGTTTCTTCATTATCGCTGATTATTGTGGCCTCACTATCTAAAACTTGAGTGGCTTGGGAACTAATCGTAGCACCTCCCATTGTCGGGGTTGAGGTCATCATGGAACCGCCTGCGGTTTGTTGATACACCACCGTTCCCAAGGTCACCAAGGCCTGCTGCAGGGCTTCCATCCGCTTGCGAATTTCATCGGGAGTAATATTGTCATCCACCATTGCTGCCTGCATACTCTGAACCACCGGCTCAATCCGTGCCCGTAGATCGGGAGTTAATGTGATGCCATGGTTTTTGATGGTTGATTCATAGCTGTACAGCAGGGCATCGGCTTGGTTGCGCAATTCGGCAATCTCTTTCTTGATTTGGTCGGCTTGGGCATAAATCGTTGCCTCTTGGCGCATGCGCTCGATTTCCATAGTGCTGAGGCCACCGCGATTGGTAATGCGCACACTTTGTTGGCGACCGGTGGCGCGATCGACGGCAGACACACTCAGGATACCGTTGGCATCAATATCAAATGTGACATCAATTTGCGGCACACCCCGAGGGGCGGGAGTAATGCCGGTGAGTTCAAAGCAGGCCAGTTGTTTATTGTCCTTGGCAATGGGGCGCTCCCCTTGATAGACGGCAATTTCAACCACGGTTTGGCCATCAGTGGCGGTGGAAAAGGTTTGGGTTTTGCTGGTGGGGAGGGTGGTATTGCGCTCGATAATTTTTGTAAAGACACCGCCCAGGGTTTCCAACCCCAAAGAGAGGGGCGTGACATCCAGCAGCAGGAGATCTTTAACCGTCGTTTCCTTGCCCAGAATGCCCCCTTGAATAGCTGCCCCGACAGCAACGGCTTCATCAGGGTTGACGGAGCGATCGGGATTTTTGCCACAGAATTGCTTCACTAACTCCTGAATCGCAGGAATACGAGTAGACCCACCGACGAGTAAGACGCGGTCAATATCCTGAACAGTCAGACCCGCATCGGCGATCGCCTGCTGCATGGGTTCGAGGGTGGCCTGAACCAAGTGGGCGCAGAGTTCCTCAAACTTACTGCGGGTGAGTTCCATTTCAAGGTGCTTAGGCCCCGTTTCATCAGCCGTAATGAAGGGCAGGTTAATGGAAGTGCTCAGGGTGCCCGATAACTCCACCTTAGCTTTTTCGGCAGCTTCCCGCAGGCGTTGCAGTGCCATTTTATCTTTCGAGAGATCGATCCCCTCCTGCTCCTTAAAACAGGCCAAGAGCCAATCAAGAATACATTCGTCAAAATTATCGCCCCCTAGGTGGTTATTCCCCGCTGTGGAGCGCACCTCAAAGACGCCATCCCCTAGTTGCAGAATCGAGACATCAAAGGTGCCCCCGCCCAAGTCAAAAACCAAAATGGTTTGATCTTGATCCTGCTTGTCGATGCCGTAGGCCAAGGAGGCTGCCGTTGGCTCGTTGATAATGCGCATTACCTCAAGGCCGGCGATCGCCCCCGCATCTTTGGTGGCTTGGCGTTGCGCATCACTAAAATAGGCTGGCACAGTAATGACGGCTTGGGTCACGGGTTCCCCCAGATAGGCTTCCGCATCCTGCTTCAGCTTTTGCAGGATCATGGCGGAAATTTCTTGGGGGGTATAGGTGCGATCGCGAATCTGCACATCCACCATGCCATCGCGACCCGGCACACAGGTATAGGGCACGCGCGCCCGTTCTTCAGCGGTTTCCTCCCAGCGGCGACCAATAAACCGCTTGATACTGAAAATCGTGTTCTCGGCATTGGTGACCGCTTGCCGTTTCGCCAGTTGACCCACCAACCGTTCGCCCGATTTGCCAAAGGCAACAATACTAGGGGTGGTGCGCCCGCCCTCTGCACTGGGAATTACGACGGGATTCCCCCCTTCTAAGACTGCCACACAACTATTGGTGGTTCCAAGGTCAATGCCAATGACTTTACCCATAGCCGTAATCGCCGTTTCCAAAAATGCGTTGTTAGGAGGAGACTGCTTGCAAAAAAGTCTTACTCTTTAGGCTAGAATGCCGCAATGATGATGCTATCGTAACACCTGAATTCAAGGCAAAACGGTTTACCAATCATCTTAGTCAACTGGAACAGGGTTGACCACAGCCTTACTCGCGCATGAGTGCCACCGCCACACGGTTGTTTCCCTGATCCATAATGCTTACCCGAATATTGGGGCCAAAGAATGTCTGCATCTTGGCTTGCTTCGATTGCCACACCTCAAGGGGAACCGCCGGGGAGTCAAATTCTAAAATTAATGTATAGGCACCGTCCGTTAAGGTCTCGGCGATCGCCACCAAGACAGGACGCTCAGCATCCGAGGGACTCAAGCCTAAAGTAGCCAATGTGCTATCTAGGTGTGCTTCTTGGCCATAACGATAGCGGGTGACATCCTTACGGATTTGGGTTTGGGTGGGGGTTGCTTGGGCACGGCCAGCGATCGCCGCCGCGGTGGGGGCTTCACGATAGGTTACCGGCTTGAGTTCCGCCGCTTTGAGTGCCAAGCCGCCCAAGAGTAGGGGCACACCGTAGAAAAAGCCCGCTAGATTCAAGGTGGCATTCCCCGTGGCATAGGCCACCACTCCCACCACCGTCAGCAGTGAACCGACAATTAACCCCAACGTTCCCAGCGATACAGACCCCAACATGACCCTTGAACCACTAACGGTAATTTGTAAATTGTAATGGCACGGGGTAATCCTCAGTTTTCAGGCGTTGGATCACCGCTTGTAGATCATCCTTTGATTTGGCACTGACCCGTACCACATCCCCTTGGATCGAGGCTTGCACCTTCTTAAATTCATTGCGGATAAGCTTGCTAATCTCCTTGGCTAGTTCTGAATTGATCCCGCGCCGCAATTTGATCAACTGTTTGACCCGTTGACCACCCGCTGCTTCCACAGGCCCATAGTCAAAAATTTTCAGAGACAACTGCCGCTTCGCCGCCTTCTGTTGCAGAATCGTTTGCACTGAATTGAGCGTAAATTCACTATTGGTGTGAATCGTCAGTCCCTCTTTGGTTAATTCAAGGGTGGTCTGGGTATCCTTGAGGTCATAGCGGGCTTTGATCTCTCGCTCCGTTTGATCCACTGCATTGACCAGCTCCTGCCAGTCAAAGTCACTCACAATATCAAAGGAAAAGGTGCTTGCCATGCCTAGGGTTTTTGGGGATTCACTTGACCAATTACCTTTAATTTACCGTCATCCGTGACCTGCCAAATGTCGTACACCCCCACAACATCGCCATTTTCATCAATATCGACATTGCCACTAGCGCCTTGGTAGTTAATTTCTTTGCCTTCCCGCAGCAGCGCTAGGGCAGCGCACACATCATCCACTTCTTCCCCCGGTGCGTTGGCCACCTCTCGCACTTTGCTGCGAATCCCTTCACCCGTATTTTGTCCTGCGGCTTGTGCAGCCAGTACAAGGAGCGCGGCGGCATCCCAAGCTTGGGCACCAAAGGCCGGCAGATCGCTCCCTTTTTTAGCACGCCACAGTTCTCGCAGGCGACTCAGGGCTTGACCATCGGCGCCGGGAACCGTTCCCTTGGCACCGGCAATAATATATTTGCCATCGGGAGTACGGCCCACTTGCTCAGGGAAACTTTCGGACTTGACACCATCGGTGAGGAGAATGGCCACGTTTTGGGTGAGACCTTGCTCAAAAGCGGATTTCAAAAGCAAGCTCCCTGTTTCGGGATACAAAATCGCCACTACCGCATCGGGCTTGCCGCCAAAGGCAGCAGCAGCTTCTGTCGTGAAGGTGGTTGCCCGCTCATCATAACGGGTCGGGCGGTCTTCATTGATCACTGTGCCCCCTAGGGCTTTGAAGGCGCGGGTAAATTCCTGCTCAAAGCTGCGGCCATAGTCATTGTTGATCACCACAGTGGCGACTCGTTGATACCCCTGTTCTTTGGCCAGTTGGGCAAGGGCTTGGGCTTGGTAATTGTCGGGGGGAGCAGTGCGTGCCCAATAGCCGTTAAAGTCTCCTTTTTTGGCGCGTTCAGTCAGGAGTGTACTCGTACTGCCGGGGGAAATTAGCATCACTTGACCCCGGGTGGCAATATCGGCGGCGGCATTGGAGACACTACTGCCAAAGGAACCAACGACTCCGGCAACTCGGTCAATCTCCACCAACTTCGTCATCGCTTCTGCCCCAGAGGCAGGATTGGATTGATCATCGGCAGCAATGAGCGTAACGGGCTGGCCATTAACACCACCACAGGCATTCACCGTTTCCACCAGCAGGGGGACAACTTCAGCTATAGGGGTTCCCACGGAGGCTAAGTCACCGGTTGAGGGCAATAATGAGCCAATGCGCAGTCCCTCACCCGTTGGGGTTGTGGTGGTGGTGTCCGCCTCGCAGGCACCAATGGTAAAGAGGAGAAGTAAGCCTGCAAAAACCTTGGCGGCTGCCCATCCGCTTGACGGTTTTTGACCCATAGTTGTACACCCTCGTAATTTGCCAGCATCCTACTGCAACTGGGGGCATCTTGCAATGCGCAGAGAGGATACCTTGCACAAAAAAAGGGGCATTCCCACATCAACAGCCCCTTTGCATCCAATGCTCTGTGGATGAGGTGTCCTAGGTAGAGGGACGAACTTGCCGCGCCATATTCAAGAAGGCAGCCATATTGGCTCCGGGACGACGCCGCGCAAACCGGGTGTAGGGAACACTGGGGGTGACAGGGGTCGGTGTGGGTGCTGCGGGAGCTGTGGCAACGGGTTGAGCGGGTTGAGGGGCAGTAGCAGGTTCAGGGGTCGGGGCAGGTTCTACCACTTTAGTAGGGGTTGGCGGTGCGGCAGGGGCCGCCGTGCTCTTATCTAATTCAATGTAAAACTCGCCCTTTTTGCCCAAACCAAAGAGTTTCGCGATCGCCCCCAATAGGCCAAAAATCGCACCAAAGAGTTTCTTCAACAGATTCATCTCAAAGCCTCCCAAGCGGTCGTTGTGAGTAAGGTAGCAGAGGAGACAGCCCCAAGTCAGCATCCTGAAGCTGTTGAGACTTTATTATCGGACGGTGGGTGGCAGCAATCAACTGAATATGGAAAGTCTGAGAGGGCATATGTTACATTTTTCAAAGTAAAGCAGCGGTTTCGCAGGACTAATCACTGTTATGAACAAAGTTTACGACTGGTTTGAGGAACGCCTCGAAATTCAGGCGATCGCTGACGACATCACCAGCAAGTATGTACCGCCCCACGTAAACATTTTTTACTGTCTGGGTGGCATTACCCTCACCTGTTTTTTAATCCAATTTGCCACGGGCTTTGCCATGACGTTTTACTACAAACCGACGGTGGCTGAAGCCTTTGCCTCTGTGCAGTACATCATGAATGAGGTCAACTTTGGCTGGTTGATCCGCTCCATTCACAAGTGGTCCGCCAGCATGATGGTCTTGATGATGATTCTGCATGTCTTCCGCGTCTATCTTACCGGTGGCTTCAAGAAACCCCGCGAACTCACTTGGGTGACGGGTGTGGTCTTGGCGGTGATTACCGTCAGCTTTGGTGTCACGGGCTACTCCCTGCCTTGGGATCAAGTGGGCTACTGGGCGGTCAAAATCGTTTCTGGTATCCCTGCGGCAATTCCCGTGGTGGGTGATCAACTGGTGGAACTGATGCGTGGTGGTGAAAGTGTCGGTCAAGCGACCCTCACTCGCTTCTATAGCTTGCACACCTTTGTGCTGCCTTGGTCGATCGCCGTCTTTATGCTGATGCACTTCCTGATGATTCGTAAGCAGGGCATTTCGGGTCCCCTGTAAGCCAAGCATCAAGAAATGTAACAGGGCCTGCTATTCTCGGCGGTTTCCCTTGTTATGCTCCAAGTAATCTCCCCCCTTGCTGACCCTCTAGGAGAACGATTGATTTATGGCAAAAGTTTTGAAAAAGCCTGATTTAACGAATCCGGCGCTGCGGGCAAAACTGAAAAAAGGCATGGGCCACAACTACTATGGCGAACCCGCTTGGCCCAATGACCTGCTCTATATCTTCCCCGTGGTGATTATGGGCACGATCGCCCTTGTGATCGGTCTAGCGGTGATGGATCCTGCCATGGTCGGTGAGCCAGCGGATCCCTTTGCCACCCCCTTGGAAATTTTGCCGGAGTGGTACCTCTATCCCACCTTCCAGATTTTCCGGGTGGTGCCCAACAAGCTGCTGGGGGTGCTCATGAATGCCTCCATTCCCTTGGGCTTGATGCTGATTCCTTTCATTGAAAGTGTCAACAAGTTCCAGAATCCTTTCCGTCGTCCTGTGGCCATGACGGTCTTCCTCTTTGGCACATTGGTGACGCTATGGCTGGGGATTGGTGCTGCTTTCCCCTTGGATAAGTCGCTGACTCTCGGCCTGTTCTAGGCATTTTAAGAAAACACTTCATTTGCTTGCGCATCTGGCGATCGCTGGATGCGCTTTTTAGTTGGGATTTTGCGAGTCAGTTTTTTCAATAAAAGGCCGAATTTCGTTCAAATCAATGTAGCGATCGGTGGCATTGCGCAGCTCACGGGCAATCATGCCTTCGGTGGAGACAACCGTAATGTGGGTGTTTTTGGAGCGCAGGAGTTCGATCGCCCGCTCAAAATCGCCATCGCCACTAAAGAGAACCACGCGATCGTACTGACCGACGGTGTTGAACATATCAATCACAATTTCAATGTCTAAATTGGCCTTTTGGTAATACTTGCCTAGGGTCTCGTCGTAATATTCCTTCAACAGTTTTGTGCGTACGGTATAGCCAAGGTTAATGAGGGCATCGCGAAACGAACGCTGATCTTGCATGTCCTTGAGGCCGGTGTACCAAAAGGCATTCACCAATACAATGTTGGGATCACGGGTGAAGAATTCGAGAACACGACGGGGATCAAAAAACCAGCCATTTTTCTGCTGGGCATAGAACATATTATTCCCATCGATAAAAATTGAGAGCCGTTCTTGATGGGTAAGCATAATTAGGGAGAACCTATAGATCAGTGATGTATGTGTAATAGAAGAACCGTTGATAGAAGTTTGAATAGGCGATGGGTTTTATACATTCTATAGGAGAGAATTTGACAGGATTCAAGAGAGCAAGAGCTAGTCCTTCAACAGGTAACAAGATAAAAAGAAGGTAAAAGGAAATATACGATAAGTTTTGCGATCGCTCGTAATCAGAAAAATAAAAGTTCGCTAATGGTTCAGTGGGAACACTTTTAAGAAAAAGAAAACATTTATTAATGCTTTTTAACCACTGCAATCTATTTTAATAGAACTGCATAGCGGATGCTATAGTTTTTTCCTTGGCGATCGCCCCTTAAACACCAAAAAAGGGGGCAGTGCCCCCAATCCTTCATGTTGTTCACTGCGTTTAATACAGGGCACGTACCGGCGGAGCTGGCATCACCGCTGGGGGGGGTGGGGGGGTCAAGAAGGGCGGTTGCGGTGGTGGTAAGGGAGACTCCACCATCAAGTTACAGGGGAAGGGAGTACCATACATTGAAGTGCAGAAGGGGCTATCGAGATCGCGGGTGCGAATCGGTGGTTGGTTGCTTTGCTGGTACCAAGCATCGGTGGAAAGGTAGTTGATCCGCCGTCCTCGATTCACGATATCATTATCGCGAAAAGTGGGAGCGCCAAATGTAAAAGCAGCATCTCCTGCGATCGAATCATCTTGCCAGTACCCCTGACTGCCATCAATACGCTCAAAAGCTTGGGGTAGGGTAGGTTGGCTAATGGGAAATTGTTGGGGATTGATGGGTTGGCGGCGGCTTTGGGCAGTTGCCGGAGCGACCACCGCTGCCAACATTGCCACGCACACCAGCGGCACAAATTTCATGCCCATAGGTTCATCTCCATAAGCGTTTTACACTTCGGCAACAGTGATAGGCCTAAAGGGTCTTAGGCATCCTAGGATTTCTTGCTTAAAATTATTCTAAATTCACTCCTCTTGCTGTTCCCAGAAGACTGTGCCGCTTTTTGCAACGCTGAGACTTCTCATCAAGGCTTAAGCCAGTGCAATGCCGGATGCCGATATAGATCTCATACAGGCCGCCCTACAACAATACTGGGGCTATTCTGAGTTGCGATCGCCTCAAGCAGAGGTGATGACGGCACTCTTACAACGGCGGGATGCCTTAATTGTCCTCCCTACTGGAGCGGGCAAAAGTCTCTGTTTTCAGTTGCCAGCAGTGCTGCAGGGCGGATTGACGCTAGTGATCTCGCCGCTGCTTGCCCTCATGGAAAATCAGATCACTGAATTGCGGCAACGGGGTCTGGCGGCCGCAGCCTATCATAGTGAACTGCCCAGCCGCCAACGCCGCCAGATTCTCTCGCACCTAAGGGACTACCGTTTGCTGTATCTTTCGCCGGAGTCCCTATTTTCCACACCCCTTTGGCAGCACCTCTGTGCAGCACCGATTCAACTCAATGGCTTGATTGTGGATGAAGCCCATTGCCTTGTACAGTGGGGCGATCGCTTTCGACCTGTTTATCGTCGCTTGGGAACCGTGCGGCCTGCCCTGCGCCAATGTAAACCACTGCACCCGCGGCTGGCGATCGCTACCTTTACTGCCACTGCCGATCCCAAGACCCAGCGCACCCTCATTGAGGTTTTAGGTCTAGAGCAGCCTGTGCAGATCATTCACAGCCCCTATCGTGCCAATCTCCATTTAGCCGTACGCTCTGTGTGGAGTCGGGGGTATCGCCGCCATTGCCTCCAGCAATTTCTCAAGCAGCAGGGCAGAACCTCAGGCTTGATCTATGCCCGCACCCGCCGCGACTGTGAAACCCTTGCCACTTGGCTTCAGGAGCAGGGGCACCGCACCACCGCTTACCATGGCGGACTACCGGCAGCACAGCGACGCCAAATCGAGAGCGATTGGTTGCAGGATAAGCTGCCCTTTGTGGTCTGTACCAATGCCTTTGGTATGGGGGTCAATAAACCCAATGTGCGTTGGATTTGCCACTATCAGCCACCCCTGCAACTCAGTGAATACCTCCAAGAGGTGGGACGCGCTGGGCGAGATGGCCAACCAGCACAGGCACTGGCCTTGGTGAGCGATCGCTGGGGTTTAGATTGCGAAGATCAACAGCGTTGGCACTTTTTTCAGCGCCAAAGTCAAGATACTTACAATCGCGCCATGGCACTTCAGACGCATCTGCCCCTCAGGGGTAATCTTCCGCAATTGCGACAACACTTTCCTGAGGTGGAATTGACCCTAGCATTACTGCATCAACAGGGGGCACTCCGCTGGCAAGACCCTTTTCACTATTGCCGTCAACCCTTAGCACAGGTGCCACCGCCGCCCAAAGACACTCAAGAACAGTTGATGCAAGAGTTTCTCTATCACCGCGGCTGCCGCTGGCAGTTTCTCCTCCAAGCCTTTGGTTTTGCCACTGAGGCAAGGGGATTGCGTTGTGGCCATTGCGATCGCTGTCGGCCTGCGAACCGCACCTGTAAAATACCGTAAATTCACAGATTTGTATCACTGGGACTTTGTGTACACTGGCACATAGAATGGCAGATTTACCATCGGTAAGCAAAGGTTGCCCAACAGTCATTCTGTTGCCACAAGGTAGGGGTTGCGGGCATGGGGCTACTACAAGTTGAGCAAATTCGTGAAATCCTTCAGGACGTTCTTTCAGAACATGCCGTTGTGGTTCAAGTCAATCAGTTTCGCAACCAATTAAACATTGTTTTGAATAAGCCCCCCGGCACCGTTGCCCATTATTCTGCCTTGGTGGATCTGCTCAAATCCCGCTTGGGACAGTTTCACCTCGACGATATTGCCCGCATTAAAATTATTGGCCGCATTCAAGGGTCGCCTAAACCCGATTGGGAAGAGGTGATTGATCTACGCCCCCCCAACCCAGCCCTAGCTGCCCCTGTGTATGCTTCCTCAGCTCCGTGGGTGGTGGCGATCGCCGCTGGGGTTGTGAGTTTACTAGTGATCTTTGGCTATCATCTCGGTCAGTGGCAGCAACAGCAACGCATGCAGCAGTTGATTGGCGGTACCCTTGCGCAACAAGGCGTCACCATGGCCGATTTTAAGTGGCACCTCGAGGGCGGTGCACCGTTTATTGTGGGCGTTCTGAAAAACTACAGTGAAGAGCACTTTCGCATGATTCAGGCGGATTTTGAACTCTTTGACAAGGCCGGGCAGCGGGTCGGTGCCGTTTCGGTACAGGTTTATGGCCTTGGTCCTGAGGAAACTTGGCACTTCCGTGAACCCGTGGGCAATCATCAGGCAGTGCGAGCACGACTGGTAAAATTACAGTCATTCCATTAAGTTTTCCCCTAAAAGGGGTAGAGTAAAAACCCTCTATGGCTCACCTCAAAGCCCTGATTTTTGACGTGGATGGCACCTTAGCGGACACTGAGCGGGACGGCCATCGCATTGCCTTCAATAAAGCCTTTGCTGCGGCAGGCCTAGATTGGGAGTGGGATATTCCCCTCTATGGTCAACTGCTGGCGGTGGCGGGGGGTAAGGAGCGGATGAAGTATTACCTTGATCGCTTTCGTCCCGATTGGCTACGTCCCCAAAATTTGGATGCCCTGATTGCCGACCTGCACAAGGCGAAGACCCGCTACTATACGGAGCTATTGGCAGAAGGGGCGATTCCCCTGCGGCCGGGGGTGAAACGGCTGCTCACTGAAGCCCGTGAAGCAGGATTACGTTTAGCGATCGCCACCACGACCACCCCTGCCAATGTCACCGCGCTCCTTGAAAATGCCCTTGCTGCTGATGGCGTCAGTTGGTTTGAGGTGATTGCCGCTGGGGATGTGGTGCCCGCCAAGAAACCTGCGCCCGATATTTACTTCTACACCCTTGAAAAGATGCGCCTCTCGCCCCAAGAGTGCCTTGCCTTTGAGGATTCCGCCAATGGGATTCAGGCAGCCACCGCCAGTCGCCTAGCGACCATTATCACGATCACCGACTACACCAAGGATCATGATTTTCGGGATGCAGCGCTTGTCTTGGATTGCTTAGGGGAACCCGACTACCCCTTTCAAGTGATTCACGGTGAGGTGGGTTGGACGACCTATGTCGATGTGCCCCTATTGCGATCGCTCCACCAACAGTGGACAAGTACGTTGAGTCACCGATGATTTTCTGGCCACAGCGTTTTACAGTGAAGAATATACGAACCTAGCCTGAGTGATTAAAGAACGCAATGTACACGATTGATTTAATTCTGCGTCATGTCCCCATGCCCGTGAGCATTGAACGCAAGGAAAGTGCCGCAGCGACAGCAGCCTATCAGCAAATTCAGCAGGCGATGGCCAGTGGCACCCCGACTGTCCTCGAACTGACGTGCGATCGCCAAGTGGGCAAGAAGTTAACTGTCCTCACCTCAGAAATTGTGGCTGTGCAAATGGCTGATAAGGATGCTCCCTCCAGTGTCACCAGTCGTGGGGGATTCTTTGCCCAGCTCGTGCAGCAAACCAGCAACTAAGGAAAAATCTCTCAACAAAGTTTAATTTTTCTTCGCAATGGTGATTCTTTGCCGTTAGGATACTAAGCAGACTGATCCGTAGGGGAACGTCTAGCGAATCCTCCCCGTCTGAAAGTCAGGTATCTGTGGTGTGTCGTAATAGGGTTGTCTATGGTGAAGCGTTTCCTACCGGTTCTGATTCTGTTGGGGTGTAGTCTTGGTCTTGTGACCCCTGCCCTTGTGCGAGCCCAAGCCAATCAGGGCTTTACGTTTACTTGGGGAGATGGCCCTAGTGGACGGCAGCAACTCCAATACCATCTAGAAAACGGCACCCCCGGTTTTATGGGCGATCGCTACTGGCTGCGCTTGGGTGAACAAAAAGTCGCGATTAATCGCATTAACATTACTTATCCCGATTACTACAATGGCATTATTGATCCTAGGGGTATCGAGGTGCGGGTAGGGGGCGATCGCGGGAATCGCTTTTTTCAATTCCGCCGTAATCTTGGCCAAAAAATTGAATTGGCGGAGGTGTCCCTTGACCGCGATAACCGCGTCATTGACATTGTGCCCGCAGAGGTCATTCCCGCAGGTACGCCAGTACAAGTTGTCTTGAACAATGTCCGCAATCCCAATCATGGCGGGATGTACTACTTCAATGCGCGCATTGGCTCCCCCGGCGATATTCCCCTGATGCGTTATATCGGGACTTGGATTCTGAGTATTGCCAATAACTAAGCCAATAACTCACTGGAACTCAATTTGCCAATTTGCGAACTGGTTCGCCATCCCTAGCCAGATTCGGGCGATCGCCCTAGGCTAGTCCTTGTGTGTCACAGCCGGTTCACTCTTCACGCCTGATGCTAGATTCTGTCAAGTCCTCATTCCCCCACATTTCGCCTCTCCTCACTCCCCTGATGTACCGTCTGGTGGGGGATATTGTCCTGCGGCGCTATTTTCGTACCCTTGAGGTGCAAGGGCAGGAGCAGATACCCAAAAGGGGGCCTGTGATCTTGGCACCCACCCATCGTTCCCGTTGGGATGCGCTCATTATTCCCTATGTGACGGGACGGCGGGTGAGTGGCCGCGACCTCTATTACATGGTCTCCCACGATGAAATGCTGGGACTGCAAGGCTGGGTGATTGGTCAGTGTGGTGGTTTTCCCGTCAATACCCAAGCGCCTTCGGTGAGTGCCTTGCGGACAGGTGTGGAACTTCTGCGGCAGGGACAGGCGTTGGTGGTCTTTCCTGAGGGCAATATCTTTCGCGATCGCCAGATTCATCCCCTAAAGCCGGGCTTGGCGCGTTTAGCCCTTCAGGCAGCTCAGCGCTGTCAAGAAGCGATCCAGATTCTGCCGATTTTACTCGATTATGCTCAGCCCTATCCGCAGTGGGGAAGCGAGGTCAAGGTGATCATTGGTGCCCCCTTGAGTACGGGCAATTACGATGTCACCCACCCAAAAAGTGCTGCCCAAGAACTGACGAGTGATCTTTTGAGGGCACTGCAGCAGCTTCAAGAGGGGCGATCGCTCCTGTGCTTGGCTTGAATCCCTCTAAGAATCCGTAGGCACAATCAAGGCTTCAAATTGTTGGCGAATCTGATCAGTGACTTCCTTGACGGCCTGACGTGCCCCTTGGCGATCGCGCCGATACAGCGGCCAATAGCTCTCTAAATTGAGCGGGTCTCCGACACTGAGGCGCACCTGCCGCAAGCCCACCAAGCGATTCACATTTGGGCTTTTTCCCTCGAGCCAATCAAACGTCCGCCAGAGAATCAGTGCCACATCGGCAAAGCGATCAATCGTGAATTTCTCACGGATATAGCTACCCGTAATCGAGGTAAATCGCTCCGCAAGGCGCATATGACGTAATCGCACATTGGCTTCCTCGGCCAACCAATCGGCTAGACAGCGCTCTACGGCAGACAGTTGTGCCAAATCACCGCGAAACATCCGTTCCCAAGCAGCCTGCTCAATCCGTCGGCAGCGACTCACAAAATCTTCACTGGCCTTAAGACCAAAGTAGGACTCTGCCACTACAAGGGCACTGTTGAGGAGTCGCTGAATTCGTGCCGCCAATTCCGCATTGGGGGAGTCAAAGGGGGGCAGCTCTGGAAAGACTTGGCGGTAGGACGTGGCATAAAAGGTCTCTAGGCGATCCAGTAGGTGCATCGCCAAATTGAGCAGGCGGCGGTAGAGTTCCTCTGGCTGGGTACTGTCGCTATTGGTGGGGCAGCCGAGGCGGTTTTCCAGTTGAGTCATCAGCCAACCCATGCGTTCCCAAGAGGGCTGACTGAGGCTGTACTGAATGCCAACGGGGAGAATGACCACAGGGAGCGATCGCCCCGCCTTAGTTAAATCTTCCAGACACCAAAATCCCAGTTGTGCCACGCCCGGCTCTAAAGGTGCGACCAGTTCATTGTGTTCATTCGTTGCCCCCTCCGGCGCTGCTGCTAGGGGAAATCGTCCCTCCAAGAGTAACTCCCGTGCCGATCGCAGGGCTTGGCTATCGAGCTTGCCGCGCATGATGGAAATCCCCCCCAACCGTGAAAAGAGCCAACCAATTTGCTCCCCTGCCCAGAGGGGAATTCCGCGATCGTAGAGAAAATAACCATTTGTCGGTGGTTGCAGCCGAATCCCCAGTCGCTGAGCGGTCTGGGGCAACAGATGCCACATCAGGTAGCCCATCACCAAAGGATCATCCGTACAAGGATGGCGAAAGGCAATCAGCAGCCGTACCTGCCCCCGTTGAAACTGTTCGTAATAACGGGCAAGGGTCTCGACATTCACCCCTTCCACCCGATTGAGACCAAGGCCGTAGCGGATGTAAAAGGGCAGGAGCCGTGCCGCCGTCCACCAAACTGGATAGCTAAACCGCTGGGGGAGAAAATCCAACGGGGGTTGGGCAGTCGCAACCACACTGGACATGACACAAACTCCTCAGAAACAAGAGTTTAGACTGAGGCAGTGGCCAACTCCGCAATCAACTGTTCCAACATCGGCTGATCCGCCCAATAGACAGCATTACAGAACTGACAGGTGGCTTCCGCCTTCGCCTCTGTGGCTAGAATATCCTTTAATTCTGCCTCCCCTAGGAGCTTGAGTGCCGCTAGCATCCGTTCATGGGAACAGCCACAGTGGAAGCGCACCATTTGCCGTTGGGGCAAGATTTGCAAGTCCATATCCCCAAGGAGTTCCTGAAAGATATCTGGCAGTGTCCGCCCCGCCTGTAGCAGGGGTGTAAAGCCCTTGAGATTGGCCACCCGTTGTTCAAGGGTGGCGATCAGGTGTTCATCATTGGCAGCTTTGGGTAGCACCTGTAACATCAACCCACCGGCGGCAGTCACCCCGGCCTCTTCAACAAAAACACCCAACATGAGGGCTGAGGGGGTTTGCTCTGAAGTGGCGAGGTAGTAGGTGACATCTTCGGCAATTTCCCCGGAGACAAGCTCTACCGTGCTGGAATAGGGATAGCCGTAGCCAAGATCGTGGATGACGTAGAGATACCCCTGATGACCCACTGCCGCACCCACGTCCAGTTTGCCCTTGGCATTGGGGGGCAGTTCAACACTGGGATACTGCACATAGCCGCGAACTGTGCCATCGGCACCCGCATCCGCGAAAACCGTTCCTAGGGGGCCATTGCCTTGAATGCGCACATTCACCCGCGCTTGGGGCTGTTTGAAACTAGAGGCGAGAATTAAGCCAGCGGCCATGGTTCGTCCCAAAGCAGCCGTGGCCACGTAGGACAGTTGGTGGCGTTGGCGGGCTTCATCGGTGAGTTGAGTGGTAATGACGCCCACTGCACGGATGCCTTCAGCCGCAGCCGTTGCTCGCAACAGAAAATCTGCCATGATTAGCCTAAAGAAATGTTTCGTTACACTTAGTTTATCTCCTTTCAATTGACCCTAAGGGCAGCCACCTGACGGGCAACATTTGGGAGACCCCTAGCAAGAACCTCAGGAAATTGGCGATGATAGGCAAACAATCGTGATGCAGCGTCCAGTGATTGCGCCTATGGCCATGTCCTTAACTGTTTTGTCGGCGGCAACTGTCTTGGCAGAAGCAACAGAATTGCCTGAAGGGGGTCTGATTACGGAGATTCCGACGCTGGCGATCGCCCACCGCTTGGCACACCACCTCCGCCACCACTGGCCTTTAGAGACACCCTTGACACTCATTGACGCCCAACACCAGAGCACACTCCTCACCCTTGGCGAATTAGCAGAACTAACGGAGGCCACCTGCCCGCTACAACTGTATGTGCCACCCCCCCTACCAGAGGTACTGATTCAGTTTCAACGCTTGATTGACGTGGTTCGAGAACTGCGCCATCCTGAGCGAGGCTGCCCTTGGGATTTGCAGCAAACACCCACCACCCTCATTCCCTACGTTCTTGAGGAGGCCTATGAAGTCGTCCATGCCCTTCAAGAGGGAGACACCGGGGCGATCGCCGAAGAATTGGGAGACCTGTTGCTGCAAGTCGTGCTCCAGAGTCAACTGGCCCAAGAAGCCAACCAATTTACCCTTGCCCAGGTCATTCAAGGAATTACCGATAAACTGATCCGTCGCCATCCCCATGTCTTTGGTGAAGTGGCTCTCACCACTGCGCAAGAGGTGCGCGACCAATGGGAGCAAATCAAAGCAGCTGAAAAAGGGACAGAAGAACCTCTCCCCCTGAGTCAAAAGCTGCAACGCTATGCCCGTACCCTGCCCCCCCTGATGGCGGGGATGAAAATTGGTGAGCGAGCTAGTCGCGCTGGCCTAGATTGGCCGACCATTAGCGGTGCGTGGGAGAAATTTTACGAGGAACTGGCGGAATTTCAAGAGGCGCTTCTGCAAGGGAATGCCGAGCAACAGGCTGCGGAATTGGGAGACCTGCTCTTTAGTGTGATTAACCTCGCCCGCTGGTGCCAACTTGACCCCGTGCATGCCCTGCAACAAACCTACCAACGCTTTATCCAACGCCTCGAACGCATTGAGGCTGCCATCGATCGCCCCCTTGAAACTTACACCCTAGAAGAACTGGAAGCCCTATGGCAACAGGCCAAGGTACAGTTAGCCGCAGACAACCGAACCGAAGTGCCACCGGAGACCAAACCCGAAGAGGCCTAATCCATGGCTGCCATTTCCACTTTCAGTTCATCGAGATTCCACAGGGCACCCCCCAGCGCCGTGGGATTCGCGCCCACCACATGATTGCGAAAAGCCGTGAGGGAGAGGGGATTCACCAAGTAGATAAAGGGGAGATATTCCTGAGCCAGCCGCTGGGCTTCAGCATAGATTTGCTTGCGCTGTTCTAGATTGAGTTCCTGTGCCCCCTGTACATAGAGATCACTAATGCGCTGCTCCCAGTCAGCCACGACTCGACCCGTAATCGGCGGTTGGTTGGGGGCCGGTTGCTGATTGAACGTATGCAAAAGGCCATCCACGCGCCAGATATTGGCACCGCTATTGGGTTCATTGCCACCCCCTGTAAAACCAAGGATGTGGGCTTCCCACTCTAGGGAATTGGACAGGCGATCTACTAGGGTACTAAAAGCCAAAAATTGCAGATCCACCTGCATCCCGATCGCCCCCAAGTCCTGCTGAATTTGTGTCGCTATCGCCTCACGGATTTTGTTGCCCGCATTGGTAATCAGTGAAAAGCGGACGCGGTTCCCTTGAGCATCAAAGAGGCGACCTTGATTGTCGTAGCGGAAGCCTGCCTCTTGCAGTAATGCCTTGGCTTTGGCCACATCGTAACGGTAGGTGGGCAGTCCCTGCTCTGGGGAGAAGTAAAAGGGGCTTTGTACGGGAATCGTTGAGTGTTGGGGCGCCCCTAGGCCTTGGTAGATATTGTTAATCATCCGCTGGCGATCGAGGGCATAGGCCACTGCCTGCCGGAAGCGGACATCGTTAAACCACGCCGATTTCACCGGATCTACGAGGGGCTTGCCATTGCGCCGCCCACGATTCAGATTAAAACACAAGAAGAGGGTGTTGGGACTCGGTCCACTGTTGTAGATGCGAAACTGGCCGCGCTTTTCTTCCCGCTTGAGGAGGGAAAACATCTCAGGGGTAACGGCAAATAAATCCAGACCGCCTGAGCGAAATTGCAGCATGGCGGTGTCGGTGGATTCCACAATTTGCCAAATAAACCGTTCAAGATGGGGTAGGGGCGATCGCCAGTAAAAGGGATTGCGCCGAAAAATCAGCCGCTGGCTATTCACATAGCGATCCATGACAAAGGGACCATTCCCCACAATCTGCCGTGGATCCGTATCAGTTCCCCACATTGACAAAAACTTCAACCGCCCTTGACTATCCCGTTCTCGTACGGCCTCCCGCAGCAGATGGGCGGGCAAAATCGGCAGACCCGTGTTTCGTAAAAAAGGGGCAAAGGGTTCGGGGAGCTTAAAGGTTACTTGGCGATCGCCTTGGGCAGTCACTTCAGGGAGCAACCCCTTCTGGCCAATACGGAGAATATCGCGGCTACTGGTGGGAATTTCCGGATTGAAATAGATCTCGTTGTAGGTAAAGACCACGTCCTCACTGGTGAGGGGCATCCCATCCGACCACTTTAGGTTGGGCCTAAGTTGGAAAACAATCTCTAGCGTGTCCGGCTTGATTTGCCAAGACTCAGCAAGGGCTGGCTCCAGCTCACCTGTAAGGCCATTTTCTTGAATTAACCCTGTGTAAAGGTAGCCAAAGACATTGGGGGATTCTTGACTGAGGGCATAGTTAAAGGTTTTTGGGTCTGAGGTGACGGCGGTCACCAATTGGTTGCCACGCGGCGTAATTAGGCCAGCACAGCTTCCGAGGCTGAGGGTGCATAGACAAACCAGTAGCGCAATTAGAGGCCATCGCCACCCGCGCATCAGCCGCCACCGACAATCGTGACAATTTCCAAGCGATCGCCCGCCTGCACATAGGTGGTGTCCCAAAACTGCCGATGCAAAATCTCACCATTGTATTCAATGGCAACAAGGCGGGGATGAATATTGAGCAGGTCACAGAGTTCTGGAATTGAGAGCGATCGCCTCAAGGTGTGAGGAGTGCCATTGACATGGATGACGATCGCTGGCTCAACAGGAACCATAGTGACAAGGGCATATCCAACCTAGAGGAACTGGGCAAGGGTTGCTTCAATTTTGGTTTTGGGTACTGCACCCACCAAAATATCCACCTTTTGACCGCCCTTGAAAATCATCAGTGTTGGGATGCTGCGAATACCGTAGTCGGTGGCCACTTTAGAGTTTTCATCGGTATTCACCTTGACAACCTTGACCCTGCCCTGATACTCATTGGCAATTTCGTCAACAACGGGAGCCACCATGCGACACGGTCCACACCAAGGCGCCCAAAAATCCACCAGTACAGGAATATCACTATTTAATACTTCTTCTTCAAAGGTGGCATCCGTGACGGACAATGCACTAGACATAAACAGAACCCTTATAACGAATCAGCAGCCTTAAAAATATACTCTAGCAACCTTTAGGCCACCCTTGGGCTTCGGATTATTTTTTGGTGTTCCAGACCCTAGGCAGTTGCAGCTAGAATTCATTTGAAGTATATCATGCTGTCCCAAGCATCCGAGGGGCTATCGGCGTATAATAAAGTTACCGTTTCCTATCCAGAGGATGTCAACTATGGCAACAAAATCTGCAAAACCCACCTACGCTTTCCGTACCTTTTGGGCTGTGCTGCTGTTGGCCATTAACTTCTTGGTTGCCGCCTACTACTTTGGCATCCTCAAGTAGGACTTCAGAGGAAGGGATGGAGGGGGCACCCTAGCCCCCCATTACTGGTAATCACTTCAACTCACGGCCAAAGGGCAGTAATCCTAAAATCATCAGCTTGAAATGCTGCTGTGCAAAGGGCAGGCCAATAATCGTCACCGCCAAGAGCAACCCCCAAAAGAGGTGATTGAGGGCAATACCCCAGCCCACGACCAAAAGCCACAGGATATTAAAGATCATCGTTAGGGTGCTGTTGGCATCGGGCGCTTCAACAACTTGCTTCCCAAAGGGCAATAGAGCACTCCAGCCCAGTTGAATGGCTTTAATCCCAAAGGGAATGCCAATGATCGTCAGGCACAGCGTCACACCGCCCAGCATATAGCCAATGCCCGTCAGGAAGCCGCCAAAGATTAGCCAAATGATATTGCCCAGAAGACTCATGATCCGCTGCTCCAAACATTACCTAAGCCTAGCCTAGCAAGTAGCCAGTCGAGGAATTCTGCATAGGCAATCTAAGTCTGGAACCATGACGGTGGCAGTTGTCCAAAATAGGTCATCGCGAGGATCAGGGTGAGAATCGTTGTTAAAACTGCAAAAACAGTATTTTTGAGCAGGTTTTGGGGAACGCGATCTTGGCGATAACGGGTAATGGCCTCACGAATGGGCTGGGCGAGTTCAATGGCTATTTCTTCTTGCGTTTCTAGGCGATCGCCCACATCGGCTTTTGTAATGGTGACGAGCGGGCGGTTGTCTTGAACCACGCTGACATTGTCGCGATCGCCCACTCTTTTGATCGTAATGCTCTCAACGGGAATATCTTCATCCTCTGCCACTTGCAGGATACGGCGTTGAATCGCTGCCGCCCGTTCCTCGGGGGTAAAGGAGCCAATGCCTTCACGCACCTCAAACAAAACTTCGCCATCATTGATCGCCTTCACGGGTGCGAAAGGTGACGTCGGGAACCCGTTGCCCTTCACGGTTGGGTAGCATGGTGGAGTCCTCTACATAACGTTGCTTTCTAAAGCGTAGTTGTTATGACTTTAATTTGTCAAGCGACAATGGCTAGTTTTTGATCTCAGGTGCTCCCCTCTAACCTAGGAAGTGATCTACAGCCTTCTGATAGGGTCTCCTGATTGACAGGCTATTTGGAAAACTTTGTGGTTTGACTCAAGTTTGCTATCGTACAGGTAGACTTACTCAGCGTACGATTACGACCACAACCTTTGGCGAGCTTCTGATGGAAGAACTGCTTAAAACCAGCCAAGAATTAGCTGAACTGTTCCCTGACGGTGCGATTTTTATTGGCGGAATCGCAGTTTATCTGCATAGCAAATCCCAAGGTCTATTGCATCTTGCTGAAAGCAGTCATGATGGAGACTTCTACATCTCCCTTATTGATTTTGCAGATTTACGAGATTTGGAAGAGATCACACCAAACCGGCGCTTAAATAAGTATCAGCTCATTAAGAATGGATGGGAATTTGATGTCTATGTTGAAAGAAATAATCATCTCGCTATACCCTTTTGTGAGGTCAATGCAGAAAAAATAGTTATTGATAATTTGCCCTGTGCGTGCTTAGAGCATCTATTAATTCTTAAGTTAGATGCTTATTCTGACAGGTTTCATTCATCAAAAGGCGATAAAGATAAGCGAGATATTATTCGCATCTTAAACATGATGAAAAGTCCAAGAATTGATATTTTGAAAAACTACTTAGATCAAGAAAAAATAAAACTTATTAAATTGGCAATTAGTGATAATTCAAAGTATCTAGAAATGTGCAAAAACAATTCTCAACAAGCAAGTGCATTACGTAAGTCAACACAGAAAAATAGTCAAATTTTGCTCGATTTAGAAGTATGAGAAAACTATATCGCGTTTTTATACCACCGCCAAAATATGAGAAAAGGTGTTACTCCTATGAAATGATTTATACACTTGAGGAAATATGTGAAAAAGCGGGCTACAAATTAAAAGTAACAGGATGCCTAACACCGAAAATAATTTTAGCAGAAAAAGAAAATACAATTGCTTTTGATCGAGAGGGAAATCCAATCTATATCGTAGATGTTAGAGGTATTGATTTGTCGAGACCTGAAGGGTGGGAAATGATTTTGGAAACATTAGCCTATGGCTTTATGGATTACGCCACACGAGAAACGGTGCGTCACCGGTCTTGATTGAACTTCACGGGAGCGTTGATGGAGCAGCAAATTGTCCATGCCACAACAGGACGGGTGCGCTTTCGCGTGCCGCGTGTGCAGCGAGATTCGGCCTACGGAGAGTTATTGGTGCAGTTGCTGGAGTCTTTGGCCATTGTCGAGCGGGTACGGCTCAATCCCCAAGCGGCAACGGTGGTGGTGGAGTATCAACCCCATTTGCTCCATGAAGCGGCGGTCTATGAAAGTTTGAATCACTGTTTTCAGCAAGCCATGGTGGCCATGCCGCAGCCCTTGCCGGATAGTGCGGCTCCTGCGGATGCGATCGCCCTTGAAGATTACGAAGCACAAGTAGAGGCCGATGCTCGCCTTGAAAGCGATTGGGAACGCTTGGGACTGCCCTTGGTGGCCTTGGGGGTCTCGCTCCTCAGTGTGCCCTTGGAATTGCCCTTCGCGGTGGTTGGGGCTACGGTCTTGGCCAGTGCTTGGCCTTGGTTTCAGCGGGTGGGGCATCAGATGTATCAGGGACATCCCCCCAATGTGGATTTGCTCGATAGCCTCTGGATGGCACTGCATACCGTCAATGGCCAGTTCTTAGCGCCTGCCTTGAAGACTGCCCTAGTGGGGGTACGGGCAGATGTGCGCGATCGCCAGCGACGACAACAGTTGCATCGATATCCCAGTGTCTTGATGGCTCACTACGAACACCTGACGGTGGAACGCCAAGGACATTCCCTGACGATTGAAAGTCAGGAGTTACAAGCGGGGGATCTCCTGTGGCTGCGGCCGGGGGATGTTGTGCCCGTAGATGGCAGTGTTGTTGCTGGATTGGCGGAAGTGGAGCCTGCCCATTTTGAATTCTCGCGACAGGTGTGGGTGTGTCGTCCCGGCGATGCTCTCTATGCCGGCTGTCAAATCCTGACAGGACAAGTCCAGCTGCGGGTAGTGCGTACTGGCTGGCAAACACGCCTTGGTCTCATTACAGATCTGCTACACACTGAACCGGTCTATGACAGTGCCCTTGCCCACCAACAGGGGGAATTTGCGCGCCATGCGGTGCTGCCAACCCTTGCCCTCAGTGGTGCCCTCTGGTTGGCTACGGGAGCCTATGGGCCAGCGATCGCCCCCCTACAATTTGACTTTGGCAGTGGTGTGCAACTGTCGCTGCGGACGGTAATGCTCTCGGCGCAGGTATTTGCTGTGCAACAGGGGATCTATTTACCCACCGCTGGTACTTTAGAGCAACTGGCACAACTAGAGAGCTTGGTGATTGATGCGCGCGCAGGTCTTCCCCAGCCCCAACGGGCACAAATCCTGATTCAGCAATTGCGACACCTTGGCCTTCATATCTATCTGCTGCAAGATCAAGGCTCGCCCCTTGAGGGCACCACAGATCTGACGAGCGATCGCCTCACCGATCTGCAGGCCTACCTCGTGGGTAAGCGGCGGCGGGTGGGTTGGATTAGCTTTGGTGACACCTGCTCCTGTCCTGAAGCCACATGGCTACCGATTCGCTGGCAGCCCCCTACCTTTGCCCCCAATGCCAAAGTGGTCGTTCTCTTGGATGGCGACTGGTCTGCCCTTGGCCGTGGCATGGCCATTGCCCGCGATGCCCTAGAGCGCACCTATCAAAATGTCGCCTTGATTTCTCTACCCAATTTAGCCGTTACCTTTGGCGGCATGTTTTTGGGCTTGCATCCTGTGGTCAATGTCGTTACCAACAACGCCACTGCCTTTATGGCCGAGTTTTGGCATGGAAACTCACCCCAGTTTCGTACCGCCCTATTGCCAAGTACACCAACGACCGTCCCCCTGCAACCGCTGCCCCTAGAATCCCCGCAACTAGCGGTGGCCTTATAGAGCGAGGCTATCAAAGCGTCAATAGCGCTGCTTCAAGAAGGTGAGCAGCAACCAAAGTCCCGTCAACCAACTGGCCATGGCAAGGATTAAGAAAATTCCTCCCGGCAGCATCGTCAGCCAACCGGTTCCTCGCAAGAGGTAGAGAATGAGGAAGACGGTGAAACAAGTACCAAAAACATAATAGGCACGGCGCACGGCAAATTAGGTAATGAAGTGTTATAGTGATCTCGTAATGTAAGGGCATGGGACTTGTCAACAGTGAAACAATTGACGTTGATGGGCTATCCCAACATCACCACTTGGTATCTCGAAATGGGGTTGCGCCAACGGCGAGCAGCCATCCCTGCACTCTCGGTTGTGGATAATTGCGAAGGACCGAGTATGAGCTGATCGGCCTGCAACTGGAGGTTCACACCGTTGTGAACTGGGTCGATCAGAAGTGTTGAGCACGTTCCGCCCTGTTACGGCACTTTAAGTTTTTAGCTATTCAAAATCATGAAACACCCCTCAGCGGGTTAAGCAATGCTATGGTTGGGGTAGTTCCCGCCTGAGCGGCTGCGCCTGCTGTGGAATTAGCTTGCGAGGAACGACCGATGTCTGCATTTGCTACCCCCATTACCCCTGCTCCCATTCCCGATAATATCAGCCTGACAGAACTCATTGATAAATACTTCACCGCCTATAACTCAGCACGGCTACGGGAAATTTGCCAATTGTTGAGCCAACGGGTGTTTCGGCCAGAAGTGACGGTTGGTCTGAGCCTCTCAGGGGCGATGACGCCTGCGGGTTTGGGAATCTCGGCTCTGGCGCCTTTGGTGCGCGCTGGGTTTATTGATTACATCATCAGTACTGGAGCAAACCTCTACCACGATATTCACTATGCCCTCGGCATGGATCTCTATGCGGCGCATCCTTTTGTCGATGATGTGCAACTGCGCAAGGAAAGCAAAATCCGCATCTATGACATTATCTTTGACTACGATGTGCTCCTTGAAACTGACGCCTTTTTGCGGCAAGTGCTGCGCAGTGAAACCTTCCAACGCCGCATGGGCACCGCCGAGTTTCACTATCACCTAGGGCGCTATGTCCGCGAACTGGAAGTGCAGCGGGGACAAACCCATTCCTGTCTCTTGGCCACGGCCTATGAGTGTGGGGTGCCCATTTACACCTCCTCCCCCGGTGATAGCTCCATTGGTATGAATGTGGCGGCGATCGCCCTCGAAGGGTCGAAACTGATCATTGACCCCGCCATTGATGTCAATGAAACCGCTGCGATTGCCTACTTTGCCCGCGAAGCCGCTGAAGGAAATGGTAAGAGTGCCGCTCTCATTATTGGTGGCGGGAGTCCGAAAAACTTCCTGCTGCAAACCCAGCCACAGATCCACGAGGTTTTGGGATTAGAGGAACGGGGGCACGATTACTTTATTCAGATTACCGATGCGCGGCCGGATACGGGTGGCCTCTCGGGCGCTGTGCCCAGTGAAGCCGTCAGTTGGGGCAAGGTGGATCCCCAAGGGTTGCGGGATACCGTGGTCTGCTACACCGATAGCACGATCGCTCTTCCCATCCTTACCGCCTACTGCCTCAATCGCTGTCAACCCCGTCCCCTCAAACGCCTCTACGATCGCCGCGGCGAAATGGTCGAACGCCTCCAACAGCTCTACCTGCAAGCGCAACTTCAGCACAAGGTGAAAGACCTGCCCCCTGCAGCACCTGTAGCCACCTATCCCTGTGGTACACCGATTCGTCGGGGCTAGTCACAGCGGCGGGGGATCCGCAGGGATCCCTCGAAGGCTCGCGCGAGATTTTCAGGGGTAAAGACCTCACTGGTGCGGCCATAGGCTAGGATGCTGCGGTTCACCAGCACCACCTGATCACAAAAGGTGGTAATCGAGGAGAGATCATGAGTGGAGATGAGAATTGTGTGCCCCTTCTCCCGCTCCGCCATGAGGAGATCAATAATCAGTTTCTCCGTTTTTACATCCACACCCGCAAAGGGTTCATCCAAGAGCAACACCTGTGCTTCTTGGGCAAAGGCGCGGGCAAGGAACATGCGTTTCTTTTGTCCGCCGGAGAGTTCGCCAATTTGGCGGTGCCGCAGAGGCCACAATTCCACCTGTTCTAGACTTTCCCCTACCCGCTGGCGATCGCGCGCGGTTGGTTGGCGCAGCCAGTTCATTTTGCCATAGCGCCCCATCATCACGACATCCCAGACCCGCAGCGGGAACTGCCAATCGACATCTTCACTTTGGGGTACATAGGCCACAAGGGACTGCCGTTGTACCTGCTGTCGGGGTAAGCCATGAATGCGTACCTGACCTCGGATCGGCTTGACAAACCCCATGATGGCCTTGAAAAGGGTGGATTTACCAGCCCCATTCATCCCCACGACCCCACAGATCGTGCCGGCGGGCAGTTGCAGCGTTGCCCCATGGAGGGCAAGATGGCGATGATAGGCCACCGTCACATCTTGTAAATCAATGGCAGGGCTAGAAATCATGAGGCTGTCCTCCCGGTAAGACCGCGAATCAGGGTGTGGATGTTGTAGCGCAGGAGTTCAAGATAGGTGGGTGCATTGCCCTCAGGGGGCGATAGGGAATCCACATAGAAAATGCCGGCAAAGGTAGCGCCAGACTCCCGTGCCACCTGTTGTTGCGGACCTGCATTAACCGTACTTTCGCAAAAGACAGCGGGAATCTGTTGCCGTCGCACAATGTCAATCACCCGTGTCATTTGTCGCGGCGTCCCTTCCTCATCGGCATTCACAGGCCAGAGATAAACTTCTGTGAGGTTGTAGTCCCGTGCTAAATAGGAGAAAGCGCCTTCACAGGTGACGATGTAGCGTTTGTTGGCGGGGAGGGCTGCTAGGGCTTGACGTAGCTCTTGATCAAGGGCGCGAATTTGGGCTTTATAGGCTGCGGCGTTGGCGGCATAGATCTCCGCGCCAGCAGGATCGAGCTCTGTGAGCGCTTTGCGAATGTTGTCAACATAAATCAGGGCATTTTGGGGTGACATCCAAGCATGGGGGTTGGGTTGTCCGCGGTAGGCATCCTCTTGAATGGGAATGGGGGTAATCCCCTCTGTGAGCGTGACGCGGGGCACATTCGGTAGGCTGCTGTAGAAGCGATCGCCCCAGCGTTCGAGGCCAAGGCCATTTTCTAAAATGAGGGCGGCTTCCTGTCCCCGCACCAAGTCACTGGGAGTAAATTCATAGCTGTGGACTTCCGCTCCCGGTTTAAGGAGGGATTCCACCCGCAGGCGATCGCCCGCCACCTGCTGCGCCATATCCGCAAGGACTGTAAACGTGGTCAGCACCAAGGGGCGTTCATCCCGGTCGGTTTGCATTTGACCAGTTGTTTCCCGCTGCTCAGGCGCAAGAGCGGCACATCCCCCCACTACGAGTACTCCCACCAATAACCAACTCAGTTTCCGCATTGCATTTTCATAATCCTTTCATAATTCTCAGGCTAACACAGAAGCTTCAAGAAAATGAAATAAAAATGAAAAGCTCCCCCTTGGAGGGCGATCGCCCCGTCCGATACACTGAGGGGAGACGAAGTCATGGGAAAAAACGGTGAAACGACGCAAACGCTGGCTCGCTCTTTTGGTGATACTGCTCCTCTGGTTGGGAACCTTCCTGCTGCCGCCGCTGGCGATCGCGCTGCCTGTTGAACATCCGTTAATTGCTGCCCTGCCCCAAGGGAATGCCATTACTGATCCCAAAGCGCTGCTCCGTTGGGCCTTACCGATTGACAATCCAACGGTACGAGAACTGCAAAAGGATCTGGAACAAATCTCTTTTTGGGTGCGGGGCAAACAGTGGTCAAAAATTGCCAGTAACATCAGCAAGGCGAAAGCCATTGTTCGCGATCGCGCCGATGAACTGCTCAAAAGTATCCCTGCCGAGAAACAGGCGGCGGCCAAAACCCTCTTGGCGGAGTTAGAGACCTCCCTCGATACACTTCAGGAAGCCGCCAAAGCCAAAGATCGCAGCCAACTCTTGCCCGCTAAAGCCGCTGCCCTCGACAAAGTGGGGGACTTGGAGGCCATGATGGTACAAAACGTGAGCTATACGCCTCCCAAGGGCTACGAGAACCTGCCGCGATTGCTGGGGCGTGCCACCGTGGAAATGGAAACCACTAAGGGGAACCTGACGATTGTTGTCGATGGTTACAGTGCCCCCCTGACCGCCGGCAACTTTGTGGACTTAGTACAACGCCACTTCTACGATGGCCTCCCCTTTACCCGTGCTGAGGAATCCTATGTGCTGCAAGCAGGGGATCCCCCAGGGCCAGAGGTGGGCTTCATTGACCCCAAAACCCAGCAGTACCGTGCCATTCCCCTTGAAATTCTGGTGGAGGGCGACAAGTATCCCCTCTATGGCATCACCCTTGAGGATGCAGGGCGTTACTTAGAACATCCCGTGCTCCCCTTTTCCGCCTATGGCACTGTCGCCTTGGCGCGTCCCAACGATGATCCCAATGGTGGCTCGTCACAATTTTTCTTTTTGCTCTTTGAACCCGAACTGACGCCCGCCGGCCTAAATCTCTTGGATGGTCGCTATGCCGTCTTTGGCTATGTCGTAGAGGGAGAAGAAACCCTGCGGCAATTGCGCCAAGGAGATAAAATTCTCTCGGCTAAGGTGGTGGAGGGCCTTGAAAATCTGATACAACCGGCGTAGGTTAGGATGTCCAGTATAGACACCGTTGAGAGAGTGCGATGATTGTCAAGGTTGCGCCTGCCCTTTGCCTGCTCCTAGTCAGTACCCCTGCTTGGGCTGCCAATCCAGCCCATTTAGAACAACTGCGGCGCACGGGCAACTGCCCCAACTGTGATCTCAGCTATGCCCGCTTGCGGGGTCGGAATCTTCAAGGAGCGGATCTGCGGCGGGCAAACCTCAATGCTGCCAATTTACGCGGTGCCAACCTGAGCAGCGCCAACCTCAGCGGGGCTGTCCTCAATAATGCTGATTTAACGAAGGCCAATCTCACCAATGCCAACCTCAGCGGGGCAAGCCTACTCATCACTCGTTTGGATCGAGCCATTCTCGTGGGGGCGAAGTTAGTGGATGCGATTCTCGGGGGGCGCGATCGCCTAGCACGGGTACGGACATTCCGCGATGCCACCTTGCTCAATGGTCAAAAGGCGCTCTTTCTCGAAGAACCAACTGGCCGCTAGCCTATGGGGATTGCGATCGCCAGCTTTATTATTTTGTTCCTGCTCAGCGAAGCCGTATTGCACCTACGGCAGTGGGTAATTCCCTTTCCTGTCGTCTTAATTGCTGCGGTTGGTTTAGTGGTGGCCTCCAATTGGTCGCTCCTTCGCCGTGAGTAGCCTCCCTATCCTAGACATAACGGCTAAATGTCTAGAGGAACTCCTCGCGTGGCATCAGGTGCACCATCCGCAATTGAGTGCCCAATGGCAGCCCCTCTATGAGTTGCGCGATCGCCTCCACCAGAGCGCATGGCACATTGTTGTCTTGGGTCAAGTGAGCCGCGGCAAGTCCACCCTTTTGAATGCCCTCTATGGCGAAGCGATTTTTCCCGTGGGCGCCCTTCATGGCACGACTCAATGGCCGCGAACGGTTCGCTGGCACTGTCAAGATCAAATCGTCGATCTCACTGATACCCCTGGGCTGGATGAAGTAGCGGGTAGTAACCGCGAAAGCATGACATGGAGTGCCGTTGAGACTGCCGATCTTGTCCTTTTTGTGACCCAAGACAGCCTTACCCCCGTCGAATGCCAAGCCCGCGATCGCCTAAACACCCTTAGGATTCCCCACAAGCTGATTCTCACCAAGGCGGATCTCTACCCGCCAATGGCCGAAGGTATTGCCGTGAGCAGCACAACAGGTCAAGGCATTCCAGAACTGCGACAGCTTCTTCAGCAGTGGTTACAACAGGAGGCTCCCCAAGCCCGTGCCCTGCGAATTCTCCACCAAGCCAGCCAAGTTGAACAGAACCTCGGGGCAGCTCTTGGCACGCAAGACACGTCGGCATGGTCTTGGTTAACCGCACAGATGGTGGGTAGCCTGCTGCTGCCGGGGGGATTTTTCGATGTCGTGCTGGCGATAATCAGTACCCTTGCCTATATCCGCAAAGCGTGCCAAGCCTATGCCGTGCCCTTTCCCCTACCGGCCTTTGGGAGTCTGAGTCAGTTTGTCTTACTGTGGTATGCGGCGATTTATCTTTCTAGTTGGCAAGGCTTGACCTTCGGCAGTGAACTCTGGGGAGTCAATACGACTGTTGTCCTCCAGGGGGGAGTGATCTTCTGGGGCTACCAACAGATTCGCCGCCGCCTAGACCCCTATCTTCAGCAGGGCTATCAATGGGGACACCATGGACCCCAACGGCTGTTGCAGCAACTCACTCAAACCCGTGCCAATGTGACGGCCTCCGGCTGATCTTGGTATTTGCCCCGCCGCGTTTCATAACTGACATCGCAGGGTTCACCCTCAAAAAAGAGCAATTGCACCACTCCCTCATTGGCGTAGATGCGACAGTCTGCACTGGAAGAATTTGAGAATTCTAAGGTCAGATGGCCTCGCCAGCCCGCCTCTGCCGGTGTCAGGTTAGCAATAATCCCCGCACGGGCATAGGAGCTTTTACCAATACACAGAACCGTGACATTTTCAGGAACCTGTAGGCGTTCTAGCGCCACCCCAAGACCGTAGGAATGGGCGGGCAAAATAAAGAAGGCACCATTGGCATCTTCATGGAGGGGCGCAGATTCCAGATTGGCAGGGTTAAAGTTTTTGGGATCCACCACTGTCCCCGGCACATGGCGAAAGATACGAAACTCCTTCGGGCTGAGGCGAATATCGTAACCGTAGGAAGAAAGGCCAAAACTAATCACGGGCTGCTCAGCCACCCGCCGCACCAGTGTCGGTTCAAAAGGCTGAATCATGCCCTGAGCCGCCATGGCCCGAATCCAAATGTCATTTTTAATCATTGTGCTGTCGCGATCGCACAAACAACCAATGTATCTTACAGCCCTTTTCCCATGAATAGAACACGCTCAACACTGTGCAGAGACTTAACGCTTTGCTTCCCACTGACCCCAGCGATAGCCGAGTTCAAACCAAATCAGCGAATTGACAAAATAGATCGCGACCACCGTTAACCCTTGCCATAGTTGACCCAACTCAGGCCAAAGCCACGGCAACAGAACAAATCCAACGGCGAGACCAATGAGGAAGCCAAGACCTGTTCCCCCTGCCATGACAAGCATGATGAACAAGCCCCCCAGTTCTAGCTTGCTAGGCAACTTGCGGCGAAATAGCCAAAAATAAAACTGCATGAGGTAGAGATGCGGCCACGTCAGCAGGAAGATAACCGCCAGTAAGAGACTAGAGAATAGGCCTCCCACACTCTAGAAAATTCCAGAAACAACAGTGGTGCTGCGCCCCAGTATAGCGAGAAGGCGCTAAATCCGATCCAAAACCCGAATCCCCAGTAGGGATAGCCCTAGCTTCAGGGTCTGAGCAGTGAGATAGGCGAGGGTCAAGCGGGATTGCTTCGTTGGCTCAGTTGCCGAAAGGATGGGACAGCGATCGTAGAACTGGTTAAAAAGCTGGCTCAGTTCAAAGAGGTATTGGCAGAGGCGGTTGGGCAATAGCTCAGCGCTCACAAGGTCAAGGGTTTCCTCCAGTTGCACAAGGTGCTTGGCCAAGTTTTGCTCGGTCTCATCCTCTAGGAAGAGGGGGGTATCTGGTGAGAGGGTGCGCCAATCAATGTCGCCGCGCCGTGTCAGTCCTTGGACACGCACATAGGCATAGAGCAAATAGGGAGCAGTATTCCCCTGTAGGGAGAGCATCTTGTCGTAGCTAAAGACGTAGTTACTGTTGCGGTTTTGGCTAAGATCTGCGTATTTGACAGCACCGATACCGATCGCCCGTGCCACGGTGTCAATGAATTCTGGAGATTCACGACGGCCTTCAGTGGCAAGGCGCTGTTCTAAATCCGCTCGACTGCGGGCGATCGCCTCCGTCAACAAATCCATCAGGCGAATCGTTTCCCCAGAACGGGTTTTCAAGCGTTTGCCATCTTCCCCCAACACTAAGCCAAAGGGGACATGGGTGAGGGTGACATGGGGCGGCACCCAACCCGCGCGCTGCGCCACTTGAAAGACTTGGGCAAAGTGGGTGGACTGCCCAACATCGGTAACATAGATAATCCAATCTGCTCGGTCTTTGTCAATGCGGTAGCGCAGGGCGGCTAAATCCGTGGTTGCGTAGTTGTAGCCCCCATCGGACTTCTGAATAATTAAGGGTTGGGGCTGCCCCTCTTTATTGGTGAAACCTTCCAAGAAGACGACCTTTGCCCCCTGATCCTCCACCACGAGGCCAAGAGCGGCTAAGTCCTCAATCACCGCGGGCAAAAAGGGATTGTAGAAGGACTCCCCTCGTTCGGTGAGTTCAATATCCAGCAGATCGTAGATCTTTTGAAACTCGCGGCGGGATTGCTCACACAGCAGTTGCCAAGCGCGGCGACTCTGTTCTTCTCCCTGCTGGAGTGCCACCACCTGCTGCCGTGCCTTCTGCTGAAAGTTTGGATCGCTGTCAAAGCGTTGCTTGGCCTTTTTGTAGAATGTCACCAAGTCACCTAAGTCAAGGGCATTGGCGGTTGTGAGGGCGTCGGGATAAACCTCCTCAAGGTAGGCAATGAGCATGCCAAACTGCGTTCCCCAGTCCCCCACATGGTTGAGCCGCAGGACATCGTGGCCTTGAAATTCAAGAATGCGGGCAATGCAGTCACCAATAATCGTGGAGCGCAGGTGACCCACGTGCATTTCCTTGGCAATGTTAGGGCTAGAAAAATCAACCACCACCCGGCGTGGCTCTTGTGCTGGCGGAATCCCCAAGCGATCGCTCCCAATAGCGGCTTGCAGGCTGCACGCCAGAAAGTCCGGCTTGAGACGAAAATTGAGAAAGCCCGGACCAGCAATTTCGACGGGTTGACAGAGATCCTCAACATTGAGATGTGCCACCACCTCTTGGGCTAGCTCACGGGGTGCTTTGCCCACCTGCTTGGCGAGGCTCAGGCAAACATTGGATTGATAGTCGCCAAACTTGGCTTGACTGGCCGGCAGCAGGAGCGGCTGGGGATAGGTATCTAAAGGAAGTGCGGTTTGCAGAGCACTGAAGAGGCGATCGCCCAAAAGCCTTAGAGGAGCAACCATTAACGTTTGCGCCCCCGCCGTTGTTCTTTTTGCTCCGCTTGCAGCCGCCGGCGATCGCGCCACTCCGCAAAAGTCAGATAGCCAATGCCACCAGTGACGACAATCAGCAGCAGCAAGGCCACCAGAACCAGAAGATCCGCCAATGAAACCGTCATTGCCCCAGTCCTAGGTGGCTACATGCCGTGGCGACCCCACACCACAAAGGCGATCGAGAGCGTAAAGACACTGAGAACACCCACCCAACCGAGCGTGATAATATCCATTGCATGCGATCCTAAACTCAATGCAGACCTCATTTTAACTCAGATAGATTATCTTTTCTTTATTAGAGGCAGGCTACAGGCAATGACGCAGGGGATGACAGCAATTGAAACCGCCATTGAGCAAGGAGACCTGACCGCTGTCCAGGAGGCGATCGCCAACGGTATCGAGATGAAAACGGAAGCGCTGGCACTGGCAGCAGAACTGGGGCACACTGAAATTGTCAATGCCTTGATTGCCGCAGGCGTCGATGTCAACCAAGGGGACAGCGAGGGGTGGACACCATTGATGGCTGCTGCCGGCGGTGGACATACCGCCATTGTGGAGAAACTGCTAGCCGCCGGTGCCAATGTCAATGCTCAAACAGCCTTTGGTCTGACCCCATTAATGGCCGCAGCCGCTAAGGGACAAACAGCTACGGTCAAACAACTGATTGCAGCAGGTGCAGATCTCAACGCCAAGGATCAGAATTCTTGGACAGCTTTGGTGTGGGCGCTGGATGGGAAACATGCCGACGTGGTGGCAGTCATTAAAGCCGCTCGCGCACAATCTTTAGGACCATGATTAAGTACCTCAGTTTATTTTTAGCAGCAGCCCCTTCAAGTATTCTCATTGCTCAACTGGCGCGAACTCAACGGCTGCGGGTCGCGTTCATTGAAGCGGCTCAAATTGTGGGGATTGTCGGCATTGCGATTCTCACGGACTGGCTCCTGCTGAACTTGGGGATTCATCAACTGCAACAGCGGCTTGACCAAAAAGCCAGCCAACAATCCCAGCCTTGGCTCTCCCTTGGCGCTAGTCTATTGCGCCTGACGCTGCGGATTTTACTCTGGGCACTCGTTTTATCTTGGATTCTGCAATCGGTTCAAAGTCTTTCCCCTTGGCATGAGCGCATCGATAGCACAATTCAGTTTCTCCTCGAACGGGTGGCCGTGGTGTTTAACACCCCCTTTATGGAGTTGGGGCGCACCAAGGTCACGCTGAACTTTCTCTTCCTAATTCTCTTTTTGTCCCTCGCGGTGATTTTTATCTCCCGCTGGGTGAGCGAGTGGCTCAAGAGTCGGGTTCTCATGCAGTTGCGGGTGGATCGCGGTAGCCAAGAAACCATCACCCGTGTGGTTAGCTATAGCCTCAGCTTTATTGGCTTTATTGTTGTTCTGCAAACCGCGGGCATTGACCTTAGTTCCCTCACAGTGTTGGCGGGGGTCTTGGGGATCGGTTTTGGTTTTGGTTTGCAAACCCTCGCCAGTAACTTTATTAGCGGTTTAGCGATTTTGTTCGAACATCCGATTAAAGTCGGAGATTTTATTGAAGTGGATGGCCTGCTGGGCACGGTGGAGAAAATTTCAATTCGCGCTACGATTATCCGCACCAACGATAGCCAGTACGTGATTGTCCCCAACAACCGCTTTATTGAAAAGAACGTCGTTAACTGGAGTTACGGTAGTCCCGATAGCCGTATCCATATCCCTGTGAGTGTCGCCTATGGCAGTGATACAGTTCTGGTGACCGAAGCACTCCTCAGTGCCGCCCGTCAGGATCCGCGCGTCCTGCTCACCCCACCCCCCAGCGTTTGGTTTCGCGGTTTTGGCGAGAATGCCTACCTCTTTGAATTGCTGGTGTGGATTAACCGCCCCCAAGATTCTGAACCCATTAAAAGCGCCCTCAATTTTCTCATTGAGCAGGAATTACGGCAGCGGCAGATTGAAGTGCCTTTTCCCCAGTTGGATTTGCGGTTGCGCGACTTGGGGGAACTGCGCTCCTTGGCTCATTACTACCACCGTTCTGTGGCCAGTGTGCCCGAAACCGCAGCGGTGAGTGAGCCAGTAGCTCCTGAAATGGTCAAAACCGAACCCTCCCTTGCTGATTTACTGCGCAATATCAGTTGTTTCTCTCGCTGCTCCAATGCGGAATTGCAAATGCTGATTGAGTTGGGCAATCGTCAATTTTATGGTGTCGGGGAAATTATCTGCTCTGAGGGCGATCCGGGGGATGCCTTTTACATTGTCCTTGAGGGATCCGTGGAAGTCCGCTCCGAGCACCTGAATCAGATTTTAGCCACCCTCTATGAGGGGGAGTTTTTTGGTGAAATTGCCGTGCTGACGGGGATGCCGCGATCGGCCACGGTGCGAGCCTTGGAAGAAACAGTTCTATTTGTGGTGCATCGTTCAGCCGTACAGCGACTGCTGCAAGCCCAACCCCAATTGGCGGAAGATATTGCCCACGAGCTAGCGGCACGACAACAGGTTCTTCAAGAACTCGGCCTCGTGAACTCCCAAGAAATCAAAAGCCTGCCCCCCTTGCAGTGGATTCGTCGCCGTTTGCAAACGCTCTTTAATGTCTAGGGCGTCAAGCGTTCAATTAATCTCTGGTGCTGAGGAAACTGCTGCTGCAATTGCTGGCGATCGCCCAATTCAAAATCGCGAAAGTCAAATCCCGGCGCCACCGTACACCCCACAAGACTAAAACTGTCTAGCGCATCCACCGTTGCTCCAAACCATGCCCCCGCTGGTACCACCTGTTGCCATTGCTCCCCCTGATCGATATTCATCCCCAAGCGCAGGGGCTGATACTCGCCCGTTGGTAGAATCACATGAATCGTTAGGCTACTGCCCGTGTAAAAGTGCCACAGTTCATCACTGGCAATGCGGTGCAGTCGCGAACAGGCCGTGGAGGGGAGCAAAAAGTAAATACTCGTACAGTAGGCGCGATCGCCCCCCTGAAAGCCTGAAGGCAAAACCGCGGCGGGAAGCCTCCCTGCTGAGCGATAGACCTCACGGAAATAGCCCCCCTCTGGATGGGGTTGCAGAGCCAGTGCCTCAATCCACGCCTTAGCTGGCCAAGTATTCATACATTTGCTGCCGCCGCCGCCGCAGGTGATCAAGGGCTTGCCGCTCCAGTTGCCGCACCCGTTCACGGCTGAGGTTGAGTTGCTCACCCACCTTGGCAAGGGACAGTTCTTGGCCATCCCCCAAGCCGTAGCGCAGGGTGAGGACTTGCCGTTGTTGCGGGGTGAGTTCCGCCAGCCACAGGTTGACATCATCGCGGAGGGACTCCACCGTGGTAAATTGCTCTGGCGAAAGACTATCATCCTCGAGCAGTTCACCGAGTTCAGTGTCCTGATTGTCCCCAACGCGCAGATCAAGGGAAACGGGTTGGCGCGCAAGGGTCAGGTATTCACGGATTTGCTCCGGTTCGAGTTCTAGGGCTGCTGCCACCTCAGCAGGGGTGGCACTCCGTCCCAATTTTTGCGCCAATTCGCGTTGGGTGCGTTTGATCTTGTTCAGCTTCTCGGTAATGTGGATGGGCAGCCGAATGGTTCGCGCCTGTTGGGCGATCGCCCGCGTAATGGCCTGACGAATCCACCAGTAGGCATAGGTAGAGAACTTATAGCCCCGCGTGGGATCAAACTTTTCCACACCGCGTTCAAGGCCAAGGGTGCCCTCTTGCACCAAGTCCAGCAATTCAAGGTTGCGTTTTTGATACTTCTTGGCCACCGAAACCACCAGCCGTAGGTTGGCTTCAATCATTTTTTGCTTGGCGCGTTCGCCGCGCTTAAGGAGATTGCGCAATTCCGTCGGCGTGAGATGAGAGGCCGCCGCCCATTCTTCAAAGGTTGGTTCACGTCCCAGTTCTTTGGTGAGAGCCTCGCGTTTTTCCCGCAGTGCCATCATTTGCTGTACCTGTTTACCCAGAATAATTTCCTGCTCATGGGTCAGCAGCGGCACGCGCCCAATTTCCTGTAGGTAGGTGCGCACCATATCGGTGCTAACAGTGGGTGTAGGGGATGGGGTTTTGGAAGCGGAGTTCATCATAGCGGCTCAGATTCTAAACAGTATTTGGCAAGGAAGAATGTAGATAAAAGATTTATCGCGATGAAGATGACGACTCGCACTGATGAAGCTGAGGTTTGTATAGCGTTAGCCTAGCAGGTGAGAGGGAGTTGGCCTGTATCCTAATCTACTTAGACTTAAATTGTGCCCCGAAAGTTGCCAATTCATAACAGCCGATTCCTGAAATAAAGATTAAAGTTTGTCAACTAGAGACCGGGATCAGGAGATCGGCAAGGGCTTTGGGGGCAAATTCGAGGGCAAAAACACGGCCAAAGGCAGCAACAAACTGCTGGCGCACCTCCTCTAAGGTAATGTCGGCACAAAACTGCCGTAGGTTCCCGACGGGGCGATCGCCAATGCCACAGGGGACAATACGCCCAAAGCCCTTCAAATCGTTCACCACATTGAGGGCAATGCCGTGGAAGCTAATCCAGCGGGTCACCTTGATCCCAATTGCGGCCACCTTGTACCCCTCTACCCAAACACCCGTAAGGCCAGCAACGCGTTCCCCTTTAATGCCATAGTGCCCTAGGGTTTGAATCACGACTTCCTCCAACTGGTGGAGATACCAATGCAAATCGCAGCGGTGGCGGCGTAAATTCAAAATCGGGTAGGCGACCAATTGGCCGGGGCAGTGGTAGGTGACATCGCCTCCGCGCTCAATGCGCAATACCTCAATGCCCGTAGCCACAGGATCAAAGTGAAGGTGGGCGGTGGTTGCCCCTTGACCAAGGGTGTAGATGGGGGGATGCTCCAAAGTGAGTAGGACATCTCGGGCAGTGGGATTGTGGCAGCGCTCAGCCACCAGTTGCTGTTGCCAGCGCCAAGCATCGCGGTAGGGAATGATCCCCAAGGCACAATGCCAACCAAGGGCAGTTTTCATAGGGGGTGCCAGATTGTCAAGAGCTAGAGGATAAGAATTATCACAGAACACGAATAAAGGTGAAGAGCCTCAGGATGCCCTGTAATCCCCGATACGAAGATGTTAGGGTGGAAGTAGATCAGCCTTAGATGTATCTGTTTTGCTCAGGGGAGGCAACCCTATGAGGCTAGTGATTCACGGTAAAAACATTGATATTACGGATGGCATTCGCAGCTATGTGAACCAAAAAATTGAGCGAGCCACCAGTCATTTCCAAAATGTGATTAACGAAGTTGATGTGCATCTGTCCGTGGCTCGTAACCGTAGCACTGCTCCCAAGCAAACCGCTGAAGTAACCCTCTTTGTTAATGGCTGCGTCATTCGCGCCGAAGAAAGCAGTGAAAATCTCTACGCCAGTATTGATCTCGTTGCCGACAAAATTGCCCGCAAACTGCGCAAACTCAAAGAAAAACGGCAAGACAAATCCCGTGCCAAAGATACCAATAGTGTGGTGGAGCCCGCAGTGGTGACCGACTTAGTGGGCGATCGCACACCGCAACTGCCCGAACAAGTGGTGCGCATGAAATACTTTGCCATGCCGCCGATGACGATCCAAGAAGCCCTTGAGCACCTAGAAATGGTGGATCACGACTTCTATGTCTTCCGCAATCGCGATACGGGAGAAATCAACGTGGTCTATGAACGGAATCATGGGGGCTATGGCGTCATTCAACCCCGCCCCACCTCCCAAGAGAATCATCACGCTGCTGCTAAACCCATGGCGAAAACCAGCCACTAGCAGCGATTCAGCGAGCCATTGAAGAGGCTAATTTGCATCGCTGTTTGTACAAGCCTTGGCACAGCGAGGAACTGGTGGAAACCATCCGTTCGGGTCTTTCTTCAGAGGCCTCCTAGGGACGCAGGATCAACTGCCATTCCTGCGTTTGGCGATCGCGCTGAAGTTCGCTATTTTCACCAATGACATAGGGCCCCCAGTAGCGTTTGGAACCATCGAGGGTAAAGGCCAAGACAATATCCCCCGATTGGAGGGTGAGCTTACCTTCGGGCAGCGTTAATAGTAATCCCTTAATATTGCCTTCCATAGGAGCAAAATCCCAGTGAACGGCGCCCTGATCAGGATGGGCGCGATCGCGGGCAGCGAGCAACACCACGCGCACCGGAAAGGCCGTTTGATTACTGATGCGTAGCCCATTCGGTTGCGGGTTGGCTGGCGTTTGGGGAGGGGGTAAGGGCTGAACAGTAGTGGTTTCTGGTTCTGCCTCGACAATGGGGGGCGGTTGGGTCAGCAGGTCTGGCTCCCACCAGAGCGCAAAATGTAGTTGTGAAAGAATAATCGCACCCATCACCCCGACCAGCACTGCCACGAGGTAAGGAAGAAATTTAATTCGGATAGACATAGAGATAGGTTACTGCGGATGCCGCGCCTTTCTTTCCAGTTTAGAGAGTTGTGGCAGAAACCGCAGTGGGCAAAAAAGTTTGATCTCAATTGCCAGTGCCCTGAACTTCGGAGGAAAGTCGCTCTTGCAAGCGTTGCAAAGAAATCTGGGCTGCCGTCGCCACATGGGGATGCTCATCTTTAGCGAGGTATTCCAAAGCGGCTTGGGTTTTCGGGCTAGGGAGATTGCCCAGAGCTTCAGCGAGCCGTTGCCGTACCAACCAATCCTCTGCGGTCACAAAGGGCAAAATATCTTCGACAACACTGGGATCGCCAATTTCCCCCAGAGCGGCGATCGCCCCTTGGAGCATCACGACTTCCTGACTTTTCAGCGCCGAGCGCAATACATCCACCGCGCGGGGATCCTTAAGATTGCCCAGCGCCACAGCGGCACTAAAGCGCACTAACCAATCGGTGTCTTCATAAAAGGCGCGCACTAGCGGTTCAAAGGCACGTCCATCTTCGAGATAGCCCAAGGCACCCGCAGCATCGGCACGAATACCATAATCCGGTTCACTTTCGAGCAACTGCACCAGAATGTCAAAGCACTCCGGTGTGGATTTGACCCCAAGGGCAAACACAGCCATTGAGCGAATCTGTAGATTTTCGTCCCAAAGAACTTTTTTAATCAGGGGTACGGCATCCGCAGAGGGGACATCCCGTAGCGCGGCTAGCGCCAGCAGGCGATCGCGGGAATTGGGACTTTCCAGTTGATGGGCAAGCTGTTCGAGGGAAGGCATGGCAGTAACCTGAAAGCTAATTTACAAAAGTTAACAATATACTTCCTATTATAAAAAAGTCTCCCCGAAGTAAAACCAAGATCACACTCGGTCTGGTTCCTTGGGGAGCGCTTGCCCAACAATTCTACAGAGGATACAGCCGTATCAATGTCCTAGGCTGCTTTGGCTTTTTGCAGGAGCTTTTGAAACTGCTTGACAGCATAGGGCAGAATGTTACGAACTGCCCAACCCGCAGCCAGTAGGACAGGTAACAGGACAATCAGGACACGCCAATCCATACCCATAACCTCCCAAAACGTTTTCTGAAAACTTTATGAATTATTGTACAGCCTTCTCTAAGGAGAGAAGGGGAACTTTCTATGGATGTAACGAAGAAAAATCTGATTATGATTGGGTTAATTCCTGAACTGTAGGCCAAATCCTGATGGGCGAAGACAAAATGACCCTCCGTGACAACCAAACGGCGGCTGCTTTGCGTCTCAGTAAAGTGTTAGCCGCTCGTAATCGTTGGCGCACGGGTTGGCAGTCTCTGCGTTCGGTGTTGATGCCGATCGCCATGGTCACTGTCTTGGTGGCTTGGGGACTCGATTGGGATGCGGTGGGTGTGGTGGCTGCTTTGGTGCTGGGGGGACTGAGTTTCCCCTTGGTCTGGACTTCGACCTATCACTGGTTTACTGAAGATCTCACGGAACAGCAACGGCAGTTCATTTTGGCCTCACTGGGTCTGAGTTTGACGGTGGTGGCACTCATTGCCATGACTGGCGCCATGGACTGGATTCGAGGACGCTTTCAAGGTACGAATTGGGATGCGGTGGGGGCACTGGCGGAGGGCTTCGGTGCCTTGGGACAAATTTTGGTGGCGCTCTTGGCCGCCTATGTGGCTTGGCGACAATACGTGATCTCGCGGGATTTGACGACGCAACAAAACCGCATCACCCAACAGCAAACGATTGACAGTTATTTCCAAGGGATTGCCGATCTCATTCTTGACGATGAGGGGTTATTGGAGGATTGGCCGCCGGAGCGGGCGATCGCCGAGGGACGCACTGCTGCCATCTTAGGGGGACTCGATGCCGAAGGCAAGGCCAAAATCATTCGCTTTTTGTCAGGCGCAAAGTTACTCTCGCCGCTGAAGCGCGATCGCCGACTGGGACGGGCGATTTTTGATGGGCTGGGTGGCTATGAGGAAGACGTTGAGTATGGTGTGCGGGTGATTAACCTTGGCAGTATGCTAGCGGGCGCTGATCTCAGTGGTACCGATTTGCGCTGGACCGAATTGAGTGATGCCAATCTAACGGGAACGCTCTTTCGCAACTGTAATTTGACACGAGCCAATTTGGCAGGGGCGATTTTGCAGGGGGCAGATCTCACCAATGCCGATCTCAGTCGGGTTCGCTTCTTTTATGGCACCGCTGATCAGGCCAGTCCCCGCGATCGCCTGAATCCTCCCAACTTTCGCACTGGGGCGCAGACGGGTGCGGTCGTCGAGGATGTCAACTTTACCAATGTCAAGAACCTCTCCGAAGAACAACGCTACTATTGCTGTGCTTGGAGTGGTAGCCGCTCCCGTGAAACGATTCCCGGTGGCTGTGAGGGCATTCCGAATAAACTAGGACGCTAGCGCCTCGGTTAGTAGCGCGATCGCGGGCGATGATTCGCCACGGAGAGCACCATACCTAAGCCAAGATAGGTCGCCAGCAGGGCTGAGCGGCCATAACTCACCAGTGGTAACGGCATTCCTGTCACGGGGAGCAGACCAATGGTCATGCCAATATTCACCACCACTTGAAACAGGATCATGGCAAATAGACCGATCGCCAGCAACGAGCCAAAGTCATGACCTGCACTATTGGCAATTTGCAATAAGCGCAAACCGATTAACCAAAAAAGGCATAGGAGAACTAAACTGCCAATGAACCCCGTCTCCTCAGCGATCGCTGAAAAAATAAAGTCTGTATGCTGTTCGGGAATAAATCCCAACTGGGTCTGGGTGCCTTGAAAAATGCCCCGCCCCCATAGCCCACCAGCACCAATGGCAATCCGCGATTGAATCAAGTGGTAGCCAGCCCCAAGGGGATCCTTGTCGGGGTCAAGAAACATGAGAATACGGGTTTTTTGATAGTCCTTGAGCACGCTCCAAAGCAGTTGCCCCAAGCCAGCCCCCCCGAGATTGAGTACCAGTCCTCCCAAGCCACCGACCCAGCCCAAGGGCAAGCTCCGCCATGCAACGATTGCCATCGCCAGTGTCCACACCAACCAGAGGCCGATATTCAGTTGGTAGGGTAGGGGCAGGGCAACGAGAATTGCCGCCACCAAAGGGGAAAGCATCAAGATAATCCAACTGCCGGGGGTATTCGCCCAGTAGAGCATCGTCAATGTAATGGCAATGAAAACAAGGGACGTGCCCAAATCCGGCTGCGTCAAAACCAGGAAAAAAGGGGGGGCGGTGGCTGCAAAGACACTGAGAATGCCCTTCAGAGAGTGGCCTGAAATGCGGTGCAACAGTGCCGCTTGGGTAAGAATGAGGGAGATTTTGGCAAACTCCGAGGGTTGCAGGTTAAAGCCGCCAATCGCCAACCAGCGCTCTGCTCCCTTGGCCTCTACCCCCACGAGATCAACCGCTAGCAGCAGGGCACAGCTCAGGCCGTAGATGACCCAATGACTGCCCATAAAGACCGATTCCGGAACGCGGGCCAGGATCAGGGCAAGCATCGTACCCATCCCCCCCACCAATAAATGCTGGAGACTATCGTTTTCCTCTAGGTGTAGTTGACTACTGTGGATGAAGACCGCCCCAATGACCGTGGTTGCCCAAACAGCCCCCAACAGCAGCCAATCCACGCCTCGCCATGGATAAAACCAGCCAAAAGTCCGCCGTCGGGGTACTCGCCAAGTCATCAGCCACTGTCCTGTCTCTCCTAGGGGGTTAGTCTATCGGCTGGCTCAAAAGGTTGCAAACGGCCAGCGCGGACAACCGACATGGCACCTTGCCTTGGTGTATTATCCGAAGGGTTGAGCTTCTATTCCGACAAGGAGCGATCGCAGTGGCAACCCTAGGGGTCAACATTGATCATGTGGCAACGATTCGCCAAGCGCGGCGCACAGTTGAACCCGATCCCGTAGCCGCAGCCGTTTTGGCAGAACTGGGGGGAGCTGATGGCATTACCGTACATCTGCGGGAAGATCGTCGCCATATTCAAGAGCGAGATGTGCGCCTCCTGCGGCAAACGGTACGCACCCATTTGAACCTAGAGATGGCTGCCACTTCCGAAATGGTGGCGATCGCCCTTGACATTCGGCCAGATTACGTGACGTTGGTACCTGAGCGGCGCGAAGAAGTCACCACCGAAGGGGGGCTAGATGTGGTGGGTCAGCAGGAACCCTTGACCCAAGTGGTGCAAACGTTGCAAGGCGCAGGAATTCCTGTGAGTTTATTCATTGACGCGAATCCGGCCCAACTGGAAGCCGCCGCCAAAACCACGGCTCAATTTATTGAACTGCACACCGGTCGCTATGCTGAAGCCAAGGGGGAAGCGGCGCAACAACAGGAGTTAGCGATTTTAGCTCATGGTGTCCAACAAGCAAAATCCTTAGGCTTGCGGGTGAATGCAGGCCATGGCCTGACCTACACCAATGTGGGGGCAATCGCCCGCCTTGAAGGCATTGAAGAACTCAATATTGGCCACACAATTATTAGCCGCGCTGTTCTTGTGGGCATGGTGCAAGCCGTACGGGATATGAAAGCCCTCATTAGCTCTTAAACTCAGCCCTGAGGGCGTCATCATAGTCATCAGCGAGTGTCGCCACAATCGTAATTAGGCGGGAAATTTCACCCGCAGTAATCCCCCCTAGGGTGCGGGTAGCCACGACTTGGACTTGGTCTTCAGCAATGGCAAAGTGTGCCTCGAGGGTGGTGAGCCAGTTCAACGTCAGGAGCTTACGATAGAGTGCCAATTCATCCGCTACGGGCAGAGGCAGTACCGGTGACCAAATGGTGAGAAAGTCTTCCGCTGTATGGCCACTCAACTGTACAAAGACCTCGGCACTGCCATAGCGAAACATCCAAATTTTGCCACTGTCCGTTTGGCCAACGAGGGGGGCGTCCCCTTGGTGGAGACTAGAAATCACCGTTTCAATAATCTCAACCGCATTTTCTGGGGGCGTGTCAAGGGATGTTGCGGGGACGGGCTGCACTTCACTGACCATGGTCATTCCTTTCGTGAATCAGGACAACTTGTTAGAGGACTTGGTGGGTGTAGGCGTGTTGTTTGACATTGTCGGCAGCGGTAACGATACGCTCGGAGTTGAGCACCCGTTTGCGTTCTGTGGAGGTATTAAAGTTGCGGTAGGTTTCGCCAAGGGGAATATGGCGGGTACTTTGGGGACGGGCAATGTAGGTGCGTGCCGCTGCTGCAAGGCGATCGCCATAGTCATCACACAGATGGGCACTGGGGGGAAACTGCTGCTGCACCTGCTGCGGATCCTGGGCTGTACCATAGGTGAGGGCATGGGCTTCACTATAGGAAGTGGGCAAGCCATGGAGCAAGGCTTCCAACGCCGCTGAGGGAATCGGCTCAATCACCTCTACGGGCTGGAGTTTTCCCTCCACCTGCACAAAACAATGAGCCAGTCCAAGCACCACATAGGCTTCTGGGGGGGGAATCTCTTGACTCATTGCAACCTCACAATCCTGTGGTTCCCCTCAAGTCTAGCCTGCTTTTCGAAAAATTAGCCTAGGGGGCAACATAAAGATAGGCGGCAGTCGTCAGCGAAGAAACGGCTAAGATCGTTTAGGCCTATTTCACCATGAGTCCTGTCATTATTGCTGTATAGTGAGCACTCTAGAGAGTATGGAAACGGCAAACTCAATGCCAGCAACAATCGAATCCCCTGAAGTTGAGCTATTACCTCCGATGTTGGCAGCACTGCCCGACCCCCAAGGGGTGAGTGTGTGTCCTCGGCGGGCACGTTGGCAATTAGACTTATTGTTGCTTGCCCTAGAGTGCGTTGATTTGCATGCCTCTGAGTTGATGTTGCAAGTGCTGCGAGATCTGCAACTGCAAGGGATGATCCCCAATCGGGTCGTATTTTGGCAAATTCGCTGCACCAATCCCTTTCGCCAAATTACCCAGCGTACCCCCTTGCCCTTAGCGGAAACAAAGGCACTCACCGCAGTGGTTGTGCAAGTGGCGCGGCGGCAGACGGCAATCCTGCGGCATTTACTTTTGGTGTTGGATCAATTGCAGGCGCAAAATTTGCCCCCGGAAACCTATGCCCCCTTGGCGGAGTATTTAGACCGCTTTCGCCGCCATTTTCGCAAACGCATGAACCTCCAGCGATCGGGTCTCTTTCTCTACAAAAATAACCAAGCCCTCAATGAGTTGGGTCTAAAGCTGTTGGCACAACTTCTGCTCTGTGCAGGTACAAAGGGCATGGAACGCCTTTGGTTTAGTTTATTTGACGGGGAAGTAAGTTAATGCTGCTGCAACGCCAGTATTCATTGCCCAATTGCACACTGCGAATTGAAGGGCTGAGTGGTCAAGCCGGCGCAGAGCAGTTGGATATTGTCACCCTCTGCGAGTGGGAGATTATTGGCCAGAATCAGCGGGTCAAGGGCGGGAAAGAATTCCTTGTGGCATTGCTCAATAGTGTGCCCGCAGCAGCGCAAACGTGGTTGAGTGGTGTTAAGTTACGGCGATCGCCCGAGTACCCCATTCAAGTCGAGATCAAACCCTCTAATCAGGTAGTGCTGCATATTCCCCGCCAGCTATTGCAAGGCTCGCCTACAGAAAATGCCGATACCCCTGCCCAAAATGGCGCTGGTGAAACCCTAGAAGTGCAGCTCACTTGGTTGCAGCTAGCGGATTTAGTGGAGGCGCTGGATCAACTCTGTAGTGATGGCCAAACACTGCCTACCCTGATACCGACATTCCATTCCCTCCCTCGGCGGGCGATCGCCCCTGCTGTGCCTTTGCGCAAACAACTGATGCCTTTGGGTATTGGCGCTGCTAGCTTAGCCGTCATGGCTGCGATCTTTTTCCATCTACCAGTGCCCGAACGCCGTCCCCCCCGCGAGGAAGCTGTGCCCCTCACCCCCGAAGCCGTCACGCCCTCACCGGCACCCACAACACCAGAAACCCCGAATCCGTAAGCCCATTTCAGGCTTACCCGCAGTTTGGAAACTGTCGTTTAGCTTTTTGATGCTTGGGATAAAATGGTAATCACTGCCCCTAGTGCTTTTTGGCCCCCCGTTGCCAGCGATCGCGCTGCCTTTATTGCCCCCAATGCCACCCTTGTTGGCGATGTCCGCTTGGGTGAAGGCTGTAGCATTTGGTATGGCGCTGTTTTACGCGGTGACGTGGCGTACATCGAGATTGGTGCCCACACCAATGTTCAAGATGGCGCCATCCTCCATGGTGATCCGGGACAACCCACGATCCTTGGTGAAGAGGTAACTGTCGGGCATCGCGCGGTTATTCATGGGGCAACCGTTGAAGATGGCTGCTTAATTGGCATTGGCGCCGTGATTCTCAATGGCGTTCGAGTTGGAGCGGGCAGTATTGTCGGTGCAGGGGCAGTGGTGAGCAAAGATGTCCCCCCACGCTCTTTGGTTGTGGGCATTCCCGCTAAAGTGGTGCGGGAAGTGAGTGACACTGAGGCCGCCGATCTACGTCAGCATGCCTGTAAGTATGAACAACTGGCCCATGTCCACAGTGGCACAGGCACCGATCTAGGGTTCTATCCGTAGAAGTTTGTCCTAAACTGCCCCTCATCGTGTTCAGTGTCCGCCATTCTTAGGAAAAGGGCTGTCATCTGCTAAAATTCTGAAGGATTTTCTCGTAAGAGTTCAGCCAATGACTCGTGCACGGATTGCTGTGGATGCCATGGGGGGTGACTATGCTCCCGATGAGATTGTTGCCGGTGCCCTCAGAGCCAGTGAAGAATTAGATGCCGATATCCTCCTTGTGGGTGATCCGGTGCCCATTCAGCGCTACCTCAATGAACATGCCCCCACAGCCAAGCCCCAAATTGTCGAAGCGAGTGATGTTGTGGAAATGGGGGAAGAACCCCTGACCGCCCTGAAAAAGAAACCCAAGGCCTCAATTAACGTGGCGATGGATCTGGTCAAAGCGGGTGCGGCTGATGCGGTTGTTTCCGCTGGTCACTCAGGGGCAGCGATGGCTGCGGCACTATTGCGCTTGGGTCGACTCCCTGGCATTGATCGCCCCGCCATTGGTGCCGTCTTACCCACCCTCATCCCCGGCAAATCCGTTCTTGTCCTCGATGTCGGTGCCAATGTGGACTGCCGCCCGAAATACCTTGAGCAATTTGCGGTCATGGGTTCGATCTACAGCCAGTACGTCTTGGATGTCGAAGATCCCAAGGTGGGCTTGCTTAACATTGGCGAAGAGGACTGCAAAGGCAATGATCTGGCCCTAAAGGCACATCAACTCCTGCGGCAAAATCGCCAAATCTCCTTCTTGGGCAATGCCGAAGGCCGCGATGTTCTGTCGGGACAATTTGATGTCGTGGTCTGTGATGGCTTTGTTGGCAATGTTCTGCTTAAATTTGCTGAATCCTTGGGTAGTGTCCTTGTCCAAATTCTCCGTGAAGAGCTACCTCGGGGCTGGCGCGGGCAACTGGGTACGGCGCTGCTGCGTCCCAATCTCCGCAAAATTAAGCAGCGCATTGATCATGCCGAACATGGCGGTGGTTTGCTGTTGGGGGTGGATGGCATCTGTATCATTAGCCACGGCAGTTCCCAAGCGCCCTCGATTTTCAATGCCATTCGCCTAGCCAAGGAAGCGGTGGATCATCGCGTTTCAGAGCGGATTCAGGCCTGTTATCAGCATGCCGTTGCCGTTGAGGATCAGGCTTAGTGACTGTGCAGGGCGTTAAATTTAGCGGCGTGGGCGCGGCAATCCCCCGTCAATGCTTGACCAATGCCCACCTCAGTGCCCTTGTGGATACGTCTGATGAGTGGATTCAATCCCGTACGGGCATTCAAGAACGGTACGTGGCAGCTCCTGACCAGCGTCTTGTGGATTTGGCCAGCGAAGCGGCGGGCGCAGCCCTACAGATGGCCGGCCTAGAACCCACAGCAGTCGATTTAATCATCTTGGCGACCTCTACGCCCGATGATCTCTTTGGCACCGCCTGCTTGGTGCAAACTCGCATTGGTGCGGTAAATGCCGTGGCCTTTGACTTAACGGCTGCCTGTTCTGGCTTTCTCTTTGCCTTGGTTACGGCGGCTCAGTATTTGCGCACCGGTGCCTACCGCAGTGCCTTGGTCATTGGTGGTGATATTCTGTCTCGCTGGGTCGATTGGGGCGATCGCCGCACCTGCATTCTCTTTGGCGATGGCGCCGGCGCGATGGTCTTGCAAGCCAGCGATGCTGATCAACTCTTGAGCTTTGAATTGCGCAGTGATGGTCGCCTCAATGAGCACCTTACCCTTGCCTTTGCTGGTACTCCCCAGACCTTAGGGGACAATCTCGCGATCGCCCAAGGGGGATTTGCTCCCATTGCCATGAATGGCCGTGAAGTTTATCGCTTTGCCGTCACCCAAGTCCCTGAAGTCATTGAGAAAGCCCTGCACCGCGCGGGGTGTACGGTTGAGGAAATTGACTGGCTGGTGTTGCATCAGGCCAATCAACGCATTCTGGACGCGGTTGCCCAGCGTTTGGGCATTCCTCAGGAAAAGGTGATTAGCAATGTGGGTCAGTATGGTAATACCTCCGCCGCCTCGATTCCCCTTGCCCTGACGGCTCCGATTCAACAGGGGCATATTCAACCCGGAGACTTAATTGCCACCGCTGGCTTTGGTGCGGGGTTAACTTGGGGAGCGGCCCTGTTCCGCTGGCAATAGCCTATGCAAGGGGACACTGACCTGCGTACATTAACGATGCGGGTGGAGGCCATTCTCTACCTGAAGGCGCAGCCCCTGACCCTTGCTGAACTAGCAACCCTTGCCGCCACTGCTCCTGAGGCCGTTGAAATGGCACTGATTGAGCTACTCAACGACTATGCCCATCGCCAAACGGCCCTTGAAATTGTCCAAATTGACGATAGATACAGCCTGCAACTCAAGCCCGCCTTTCAAGAATTGGTTCAGTCCCTTATCCCCGTTGAATTGGGGGTTGCGGCACAGCGCACATTAGCCCTGATTGCTTTTCGTGGCCCCATTCGCCAACCAGAGGTGATTGAACTGCGGGGATCCAGTGCCTACCAACACATTCAAGAACTCCTCACCCTTGGGTTTATTCAGCGGCGGCGGGATAGCCAAAGTCGCTCCTACATCCTCCAAGTCACTGAGCGCTTTCACCAGTATTTTCAGGTGGATCAACTGCCAACTATTCAGGGGGAAAGGGCGGGCGATTGACATACTCACTGAGCAACTGGGAGGGCAAATCATCATTGGTCGCCAATTGCAGATTCAAAAGAGCCACTGCGAGCCTGTCTTGCTCTAGTTTGTTGCGTCCCAAGGCCTTGAGAATGCGCCGTAATTGAGCTGCAATTTCTGCCCCAAACATGGTGAGATTTTCATCGGGCAGTGCGGGCAGCCAATCAATTGCCCCATGTTCTACTGCCCATTGTCGCTGCATGGGGGAAATATGGTTGTCGTAGCGGTCAATAATGAAACTGCGCAGCTTGGGATAGGTTGCCTTGATCCAATTCAAAAGGTTACCAATATCCGGGGTTTCCAGTTGCGAATCAAGGAGCAACAGGTCAGGGTTGCGCTGCATCACGGTCACAAAATCACTAATAATGCGGCGGCTATTGATTTGCCCCGATTCAACGATAACTTCTAACCCCTGACTGCGCAGCAATTCTTGCCAAATTTGTACTTGAATGCCGGGGGGTTGAATGATGAGAATGGTGGGTTGAAGGGCAAGAGGGGCAGCCGGCGGGGTGGTGGAGACAGCCTCATCGGTACGAAATTCAAGGGTTGTTTTGCCGATAATAAAGCGATCGCCCGTTTTGAGGAGCGTCGGCACCTGAATCATTTGACCATTCAGCACACAGCCATTACGACTCCCCAAATCAATGAGATAATAATCATCATTATCCAGACGCTGAATCATGGCATGGCGACGGGAAGACCAGCGATCCGCCAAAACAATTGTGCAGTCTTTACCTCGACCAATCACCCATGAATTGCCTTGGGTAAGAGGGACGATATAGGTGCTGGCCTCGGTGGAGATGACCAATTGTGGATACTCTGGTAACAAGGTGATCCCTCTTCCAACTCCCTGTAGGAATAAATTCGGTCTCTCAGTCCTTTATTCAAAATGATAATCGGGACATTCAATGGCGGCTTCTGTTGCTGCCCAATCGGGATGTAGTGAACACTTGAGGCGATAGTCTCCTGAAAAGAAACGACAGCGAGAACAGGGAATTTGATGTAAGCGGCGGGCGATCGCCAGCCCCTCCTGTGTGAAGTGCCACACATTCCACGCCATGATTGCCAGCAGCAGCCAAGCAAAACAAAAACAAATTGGGACTAGTAATGGCTCTACGGTATGTAAAAAAGATGACAACCAAACAACCATAGGCTGCAACAGAAGAAGAAATGAGAATGATGTGGGCGACTGCTAGCCTTTAATTATTTCCTACGACAATTTTACCACTTGGCTATACAGGTATGAAGATTTCGTAGGATTTGGCAGTTCTTTGCAACAGTTCTTATCGTTATCTTAGCGTTACCGCCTTTTTCTAAAATATGGACTACATACAGTGCAAAATTCCCCCTGCCCTTGGCAGTTCCTCGGCATATACTAAATTTGAGTGGGGGAGTGCCCCTACAGCAATTACGGCGGAAACACGTATGGGGATTCAAGAGATTGTTGAACAAGCACTGCGCAATGGTTATCTCACACCAACGCAGGAGGCAGAAGTAGGACGCATTTGCGACAAAGCCACCGAACTCTCCGTGGAAGACTATATGGCGTTGGATCGCCTTATGGGTGCCCTATTGACGGGGCAAGTGGTGGCGGTTCCCCGCAAGCAATTTATCAACGTCATGGAAGAATTGGTGCTCACCGAGGCAATTACCCGCATTGCTGCCATTGAAGCGGAGCAAGAATGCGCCCTTGATTTGGGAGATATTGCCGCCTACGCCCTCAACCGCCTTCCCCCGCTCTACGCCACAACCGAAGAGGGTGCACAGTATCAACGCCAGCGGGCTGAAGAGGAACTCATGGATCTGATTCGCGCCCAAGTCCAAGAGGCCATTAACCGCAGCATGGCACGGCCACAATTTCATCCGGAGCGATCGGCCATTGGCAAAACCTCTGGTAAAGAGGTCTTTTCCCAAGTCAGTTCTTTGCTGCAGGCTTACGCCAATGACTATGAGCATCCCAAGGGAGAGTCGGCACAGTGAAAATTTGGCTGTACGATACCACTCTCCGCGATGGCGCCCAGCGGGAAGGTCTCTCCCTCTCCCTCGAGGATAAACTGCGGATTGCCCGTCAACTGGATCGCCTTGGCATTCCCTTTATTGAGGGGGGGTGGCCGGGTGCCAATCCCAAGGACGTACAGTTTTTTTGGCAGTTGCAGGAAACGCCCCTCCAACAGGCAGAAATCGTTGCTTTTTGTGCTACTCGTCGCCCCGGCCGCAAGGCCGCAGAAGAGCCAAGGTTTGAGCCGATCCTAGCAGCCGGTACCCGCTGGGTGACACTCTTTGGCAAATCTTGGGATCTGCATGTCACCGACGGCCTCAAGACCACCTTGGCCGAAAACTGCGCCATGATTGCCGATTCCATTCAGTTCTTGAAATCCCATGGGCGACGGGTGATCTACGATGCCGAGCATTGGTTTGACGGTTACTTTGCCAACCCCGACTATGCGCTACAAACTCTTGAAACCGCTTTAGCGGCGGGTGCCGATTGGTTAGTTCTCTGCGATACCAATGGCGGTTGTTTGCCCCATCAAATTCAGGCAGTGGTCGCCGAGGTGGTGGCGCATTTTGGTGCCTTGGACTGCTTGGGCATTCACACCCACAACGATGCTGGCACAGCCGTAGCCAATGCCCTTGCGGCGGTGCAAAGTGGTGTGCGGATGGTGCAGGGAACGATCAACGGCTATGGCGAACGCTGCGGCAATGCCAATCTGTGCACCCTGATTCCCAATCTGCAATTGAAACTCGGCTATGACTGTGTCACTCCGGAGCAGTTGGCGACACTGACGGAAGTCAGCCGCCATGTGAGTGAAATTGTCAACCTTGCCCCCGATGATCACGCGCCCTATGTGGGTCTGTCGGCCTTTGCCCACAAGGGGGGAATCCATGTCAGTGCCGTGCAGCGTAACCCCCGTACCTACGAACACATTGAGCCGCATTGGGTGGGCAATCAACGGCGCATTATTATTTCTGAGCAGGCGGGTATCAGCAATATTTTGGCGAAAACCAGTGAACTCGGCTTTGAGTTGGATCGGCAGCATCCCCTGAGTCGGACGATTTTGGAGCGGATTAAACACCTAGAAAGCGAAGGCTATCAATTTGAAGCGGCGGAAGCGAGCTTTGAACTGCTGATTCAGGAGGTTCTAGGGCAGCGCCAGCGACCCTTTACCCTCAAGGGCTTTGATGTTTTTTGCCGCACCGATTCACGCCAACTAGAGGCCACGATTCGCAGCCAGTCTCTGGCCACGGTCAAAGTTGAAGTCAATGGTGAGGAGATGCTCACGGCGGCAGAGGGCAATGGTCCTGTCTCAGCATTAGATCAGGCGCTGCGCAAGGCCTTGATGTCCTTCTATCCAGAGATTGCCGAGTTTCACCTGACGGACTACAAGGTGCGGATTTTAGATGGCCATGCCGGCACGGCAGCCAAAACACGGGTGCTGGTGGAATCCAGTAATGGGCGCGATCGCTGGGCAACAGTCGGTGTCTCTGCCAATATCATTGAAGCTTCCTACCAAGCAGTTGCCGAAGCCCTCGAATATGGCCTACAGCGCACTCGGCGATCGCAACCTTCCCCTTTGGTGGCCTCCTGAAGCCTCTTAGACCTTGGCAAAATCCGCTAAGATCAAAACTGCTGTTTAGGTTGCATCACTGCCAAGGAGCCGCGTGTGCTCAGCACCCTCAAAGCAGATTTCCAAATTATCTTTGAGCGGGATCCCGCTGCCCGCAATTGGTTAGAGGTTGTTTTTTGCTATCCCGGACTTCAGGCCATTGTTCTCCATCGGTTGAGCCACTGGCTTTGGCGGCGGGGTATTCCCTTTATCCCCCGCTTTATTTCTCACATTGCTCGCCTGCTGACGGGGATTGAAATTCACCCCGGCGCCACGATTGGCAAGGGCGTTTTCATTGATCACGGCATGGGGGTCGTCATTGGTGAGACCGCGATTGTGGGCAATTACTGTTTGATTTATCAGGGAGTGACCCTCGGCGGTACCGGTAAAGAAACGGGAAAGCGGCACCCTACCCTCGGTGAAAATGTGGTTGTCGGTGCTGGGGCAAAGGTGTTGGGCAACCTCACGATTGGGGACAATGTGCGCATTGGCGCGGGGTCTGTGGTGCTGCGGGATGTGCCCTCGGATTGTACCGTGGTGGGGATTCCCGGGCGAATTGTCTATCGTGCAGGTGCCAAAATTGCCCCCTTGGAACACGGTCAACTGCCAGACTCTGAGGCCGAAGCAATTCGCTATCTCTTGGATCGCATTGAACTCCTAGAGAAACAGGTGCAAACACTGCAACAGCAGGAAAAGGTGCCTGCTCTGGCGCAAGGACATTTGCAAGCTTCCCAAGGTCAAGCCTGCCGCCTGAGCGATCGCCCCATTGAAGAGTTTCTCAACGGCTCTGGTATTTAGAGCGATCGCGTGTAACACAGGCCACAACGCCCCCAGCGCTGTAATTCCTCAAGGGGAGTGGGGCACTGACAGCGGGGGCAGAGGGGATAGTCTCGCGATCGCTGGCGCACTTGGGCTTGCCATCGTTGAAAAGCCTCTTGGGGAGTGGCCGCAGGCGCCACACTGGGAAGATTCCCGACTTTCGGTAAGGCCTCATGGCTAGCGATCGCCGAGCGTTGGGGTTGCCAGTCCCGATTGGAAAAGCGAATATCACTGAGGGGAATACCAAGGGTCTGCTGAATTTTGACCATGACGGGCGATCGCGAGAACATCAGATGATGTGCCCAAGTACTACTGGCAACGGCCACATGCAAAACCCCTTGACTGGTGAGTTCCACAGGAACAGCGTGCTCAGCGACGACCGCCCCCACGAGCTGCGGCCACTGCTCCAAAAGACGCAAGAAGTGTTGCGGCTGTTGCCATTCAGGAGCCTGCTGCCATTGCTGAAGTACCGTGGCCAGTGGGACATAGGCCATTGTGGACTATTCCCGACTATTCGTGATCGTATTCCTCTTGCTTCTGCCGCTGCTCAAGGCGAATCGGTTGTTGTTCTTCCCAAGGATCGGCAGTGGGTTCCGATTCCGGCAGTTCTACGGGCATGGCTGGAGCTGGAGGTTTAACTTGACGCGAGCGGGGACGCTCTTCGTACTCATACTCCTCCTCATACTCCACATACTCGGGCTGGCGACGGCGCCGCCGGGGAGCGGTTTCCCAATCGGCTTCGTAATCACTGCGGCTGCGTTGGGGGGGATAGACAGGCGATCGCGCTCCGGAGGGCAATTGATTACTGCTCGGCGTAACGGGTTGATAGTACTCGTCCTCGTCGCTTTCCCAAGGGGGTGCCCCCAAGCCGACCCGTTCTAAGAGACCCACTGTTAATTGCCGCAGGCGGGTTTCTGCCCCTTCAAAGACAATAATGCGATCAGGGCCGGTGCTGACAATTTCCTCAATGGGCAACTCGTAGGTGCTAATCAGTTGCGCCGGAATCCAAGGCAAGCCAATGGAAGCCAAAATCAAATCCGTAATGTCGCCCGTTTCAGGATCAAACTTAAAGCCCCGTACCTTACCCAGCACTTCGCCGGTTTCGGTGACAATCTCACTATCAATCAGTGTGCTGTAGTTGTAGGTATTGAGAGCTTCGGTGACATCATCATCGTGCTCAACGAGAATGACATCGCCAATTTGGCGAATACTGTCGAGAAGAATGTAGCGTTGCTCCCCTGTAAAGAGGGTATTGCGTACCCCCAAGGCCACCACTTGCCGCTGGTCAATATCGACCCAAACTTGATTAATGACGCCTAACTTCCGACCAGTATCACGGGTAATTACCTGTGTACCGATCAAATCTGCCCGTTGCAGCAATTGCGCCGATATGGTCATGCCTTTGTGTATCCCAATGAATCTTAGTAATACTATAGCGGCGAATACCAATGGTACGCCAAAGGCGATCGCAGGAGTGATAAATTGCCCCGTGCAATCGGTGCTTCTAGGCTAGCGCATTTTTGCCACACTGCTCAGGTGCTCAAGCCGATTCCCCTAGGATGGACTGGGTCAGTGCCATCACAGGCTGCATTAACGGTGTTTCCTCTCCCGAGAGCACTTGATTGACCGCTTGGGGCAGGACTTGGTACGTCACTTGTGCCACCTTTTCATCCTTGAAGGCCTTAATGATCGTGCGGTACCACAGCAAGAAGCCATCCCGCAGGGCATCCAAATCGGCAAATAACATCGCCGCTGCCGCTAGGCGCAGCACATGCTTGCGATCGCGCCGACACACGGCGGAATAGTCGTGATTGCCCTTACGGAAAATATGGGGACTTTTGGCGCGCAGTTGCTGCTCCACCTGATCTAGGATTTTCTCTTCAGCATCGCGGATTTTTTCGTAGGCACTAATGCGCTGCTCCGCTGCTGCTAGATAATTTCTGAGAAATTCCAGTTCCTTGGCACTGGCATAGCGGCCATCGGCCTCAAGGCTGAGTTTTTCTAGTTGACGCAGCATCAGTCCCACCCCACAACAACTCTATTCTGACAAAATTGAACTGCCGAGGGCAAGGACAGGCTGCATCACCCGTTGTTCTTCGGGCGTGAGCAGTTGCTTCATCATATTCGGCAGGTACTTGCCATAGGTGGAGGAGGCAGTTGCTTCGTAGTTAAAGGATTTGACAATGGTGCGGTACCAAAGTAAGAAATTATCCCGCAGCAAGTCCAACTCCGCAAAAAGCATGGCCGAGGCACACAGACGAATGGTATCCACTAAATCACGACGGCAAATTTCTGAGCGATCGCCATTGATGAACTGGAAGCAGCGGGGATTTTCTGCCTTTTGCATGGATTGAATTTTATCCGCCATCATTTCCGCCTCAGTGCGGATTTTTTCGTAGGCACTGATGCGACTCTCCACCGAGGCCAGATAATCCCGCAGAAAGTTCAATTCCTCAGGACGGGCATAGCGACCATCGGCAACAACGGTTAAGTGATTCAACTGACGGAACATAGGGCAACCCTCGCTAGAAAATAAATGAACACACTCACCTGGAGCTTATCGTTTCACCAACTCCCCTTGGCGCAGGCGTTTTTCAATATCCCGTGCCGTGGCTCCTTCGTTTTGCCAGAAGGCAGCAGCATCAATGCGATCCTGTTTACCGACGAGAAACTTACAGTAGGTTTCCCCCATGGCATAGCACTGCAACTCGATACAACTCAGGGGCTTTTGAATCAATCCCGTAAAGAAGCCCGCAAACAGACCGGCATAGATGTAGCAGACGGGCTTACCCACATCCCCAAGGGTGCGCGCCACCACGGAGTCAAAGATATTGATGAACATAAAACCATTCTTTTGCTCCGTGAGATCCACTTCCCAGTTGCCCCAGCCTAGGGTTGTAAAGGGCCACCACCAAGCCTCAAGGATAAATGTCAAGGCGGCCTTGCGTAGTTCGCGCTGGTACTCTTGCTCAAAGTGTTGCTTAAAGACAACCGCATCGCGTTTGCCCCACTCTTCGCCAATTTTGTACATGACGAGGGCAGAAGCAGGGCCAACTTCCTCTTCGAGACCTTCCACTAGGCCAATGACAAAGTCTTCTGTCGCTAGAGCGATCCGCTGATCATACCAGTCGGTAATGCTGCCCCGTTGGCGATCAAATTGCAGATAGTCCCGCAGGCTATAGTGATTGGTGCGCGTCGGATGAGTTTGGTGTAACTGATGCTGATAGCCCTGAGCACGGGTCATAGCATTGGCACTCCCAGCAGGTCGAGACGGCGTGACAGAAACCATAGATCAGCGAATTGCCCCCTATTGTGCTTGAACGTTAGGTACTAAGCAGCCACACTTTTTAGGCTAAAAGATTTTTCAGGGTCGTGACGCCGTACTCCCACTAATTTTTTGTCTAACGACACATTTCTATAAGTTCTGTTTCACTGATGCAGGGGATGCCCAATTCTTGAGCGCGTCGCAGTTTACTCCCCGCTTTTTCGCCCACCACTAGATAATCCGTTTGCCGACTGACACTCTCACTCACTTGACCGCCATGTTGCTGGATCAGCGTTTTGGCTGCTTCACGGGTGAGGCTGGGTAGGGTGCCTGTAATCACAAAACGTTTGCCCGCAAGGGGTTGCCCAGTCGTTGGTGCAGTGGCGATCGCCGCCGCCAGTTGTAGCCCCAAGGCTTTGAGATCAGCAATGAGGGTTTGGTGCGCTGGGTCTTGGAACCACTCGTGAACCGCTTGGGCAATTTCCTCACCAATGCCATAGACCCCACACAGATCGGCGACGGTAGCAGCGGCCAGCTCCTCAACAGACTTGAATTGATCGGCAAGCACTTGGGCATTGACACTCCCCACATGGCGGATGCCTAGGCCATAGAGCACCCGTGGCCACGGTTGTTCTTTCGAGTCGGCGATCGCCTGCAACAATTTAGCAGCGGACTTTTGACCCATGCGCTCAAGGCGCAACAGTTGTGCTGCCGTCAGGCGATAGAGATCCGCTGGGGTGTGCACCAACTCCTTGGCCACCAATTGCTGTACTAGCTTTTCCCCTAACCCTTGAATATCCAAGGCATCCCGACTTGCCCAGTGGAGGATTTGGCCGCGCACGATCGCCGGACACCGCGGATTGACACAGCGACTCACCGCTTCATTGGCAGGGCGCACCACCGGCTGATGACATTCAGGACACACGGTGGGCATCGTAAAGGGTTGAGCCGTTGGCGATCGCAATTCGGGAAAGACCCGCACAATCTCTGGAATGATTTCGCCGGCTTTGTGGATCACCACCTTATCGCCAATGTGCAAATCCAATTCGGCAATGTAGTCTGCATTGTGCAGCGTTGCCCGTGATACCGTGGTACCCGCTAATTGCACTGGCACCAGTTCAGCGACTGGGGTGAGCGCACCCGTGCGTCCCACTTGAATGGTAATGGCCACCACATCAGTAATGGCCTGCTCGGGTTCGTACTTCCAAGCAACACAGCCGCGGGGAAACTTTTGCGTAAAGCCAAGAGCCTGTTGCAGCGTTAAATCATTGAGCTTGACCACAATGCCATCGGTCAGATAAGGCAGTTGGTGGCGGGCGGTTTGCCAGTGGTCGTAGTAGGCTTTCACCGCCTCTAGGTCAGGGCAGTCGGCATTGTGGGGATTGACCCGAAAGCCAAGGCGTTGCAGCGCATTGAGCACTTGCCGCTGCGATTGGGGTTCCCCTGCTTGCTTCTCATCCCAAGGAACGCTACCCCCTTCAGGTAAATGCAGCGCATAGGCAAAGAAGTCCAGTTGGCGTTGGGCAACAATGCGCGGATGCAGTTGACGGAGAGTACCGGCGGCGGCATTACGGGGATTAGCAAAGGGAGCTTCTCCTTGGGCTTGGCGTTCTTGGTTGAGTTGATGGAATCGCGCCAAAGGCAAAAAAGCTTCCCCACGAACTTCAACGATTGGTGGTGGGTTCTCGATGGCTAGCCGCAGGGGAATGGTGCGAATCGTGCGCACATTGCTGGTAATATCCTCACCGCGTTGGCCATCGCCCCGAGTTGCCCCCCGCACCAATAACCCGTTTTCATAGGTCAAAGCAAGGGCCACACCATCCATTTTGAGTTCGCAGACATATTCCGTCGGGGGAATTGGCTCCTCTTGCCGTAGGCTACGCCAATAGCGCTGCCAGCGTTCCTGCCACGCCACCATATCGGCAAAGGTAAAGGCATTTTCGAGGCTATAGAGGGGAATGCGATGGCTGACACTCTCAAATTGACTGACGGGAGCTTCGCCGACCCGCTGGGTAGGGCTGTCGGGGGTGATGTACTCAGGATGAGCCGCTTCGAGTTCCTGCAGTTCGCGATAGAGCTGGTCATAGACTTCATCTTCCATGATCGGCTGATCGAGGGCATAGTAGGCGTAGCTCGCACGCTGAAGCAGGTGCCGCAGTTGTTGAATCCGTTCGGCTGCTGTTGTCATCGGGGGTTCCTTCGAGACCATTTGCCCTAGGGATTTGGACTATTCTTGGGGCGTGGTTTGGCTACATGGGGCAGTCCCCAGCCCAGTTTTTGCCGCAGCACATGGAAGAATTCTGGCGCACGCAGGCGAATGAAGCGGGCACGGTAGGGGGCACGTTGCACAAAAACTTGATCCTCTGGCTGAATGTAGCAGCCCGCATTGCCATCCACCACCAGAATGAGATGCTTGAAGGGGTTCGCTGGATAAATCCACACCGGTTCGCTGTTGGCAAAGACAAGGGCACGGGAGGCTAAAGAGTGGGGACAAATGGGCACCAATTGTAAAGCCGCCACACCGGGGGTAATCACAGGGCCACCCGCCGAGAGGGCATAGGCCGTAGAACCGGTGGGGGTGGAGAGAATCAAGCCATCAGCAGCAATATCCACGCGGGCATGGGCACCCACATCCACTTCAAAGTGGCACATTCCCGTCAGGGGTTCTTTGTGGATCACCATTTCATTGAGGGAGAGGGCTTCCCAAATAACGGTTTGATCGCGCAGGACTTGAACCGTGAGCATCGTGCGATCTTCAATCGTGTAGTCGCCGCGCAGCACTTGATCAAGGGCAGGTTCTAAATCGGCGACATAGCCCTCGGTGAGAAAGCCCAAGTGGCCGGTGTTGATGGTGAGCAGCGGAATCTCACAGGGAGCCAACTGGCGAAAGGCAGAAAGCACAGTGCCATCGCCGCCAAGAACCACCGCAAAGGCCATGGAAGCATCAAAGCCGGGGGGCACCAGTTGATCAATGGGGGTATGGCAGACGGGACTATCGGGACGGGAATAGCCAAGAATGCCACCAATCCCCGTGGCCATGTGCACTTCCCAGCCCTGAAGCTCTAAGATTTGACGGACATGGGTAGCCAATTCGACCGCAAGGGGTTTGCCTTCGTTGTAGATGATCCCCGCCTTCACAGCAACTCCTAGGGGGTGGACTTAAAGGGACTGCGTTTTTTGCGTCCAGATTTTTTCTGTTTGGCTTTTTCGTAATCCAATTCTTTGAGTTTACGCAGAATTCGGGTGAAATAGTCCTGTAAATAGGCCTCAAGGGTCAGGGTTTCGCTGGGATCGAGGTCAAAGGTGCGATAGACTTCCTCCATCGGGGCATTGAAGACTTGACCACTGGCAATCACTTCCGTAAAGGCAAGGCGATCGCTAATGTTCCATGTCCACTGAAACCACTGGGTGGCCTGCCGTGCGGCTCGCAAAACCCCAATGGGCAAGCGGGTAATTTTTGCCTCCTGCCCTGAGAGATTTTCACATAGCTTAATAATTTCATCGGCTGTCCAAGCGCGGGTGCCCGCTAGATCAAAGGTTTTGCCATAGGTCGCTGGCCGATCAATGGCACGCACGGCAAATTTGGCCACGTCCTGAGTATCCATGTAGGCAATGGCGGTGGACTCTCCCAAAACCCAAATGGATTGATTTTCCAGAATCGGGATCGCGTATTGGCCAATCAAGCCCTGAAAGAAGCCACAGGGACGCAGGATCGTGTAGTTTAGCCCTGATTCGCGCAAGAAGTCTTCGGTACAGTGTTTGATTTGCATCAGGGGCACGTGGGGATAGTCCTGCGCTCCCATAATCGAGAAAAAGATCAGGTGCTCAATATCAGCAGCTTGGGCAGCCTGAATCAAGTTGACTTTGCCTTGCCAATCCACTGCTTCGATGGTTAGGGTATCGGTGGGGCGAGTGGCAGAGGCATCAATGACCACTGAGGCTTTGGCGTACTGCAATGCCTCAAAAATACTGTCAGCAGCACAGAGGTTTCCCTGAAGAATGGTGGCGCCCCATTCCCGCAGAAAGGTGGCTTTGGCTGGACTGCGGACAAAACAATAGACCTGATGTCCTTCATCTAAAGCGCGGCGCACAATTTGCCGCCCTAGGGTACCCGTACCGCCAACAATAAAAACGTTCATGAAAAACTCTAGTCATAAATCTTAACTTTTGTAATACTTTATCAGAATTCCCGACACGGGCGATCGCGCAGCGTGTCCTACGGACAATCGTGGGGATCATCCTGAGCAAACGCAGACGGATTAAGTGGCAAAGTCTTCACAGTGGAGCGTTTCCCAGGTTTTGCGCCCCGTCACGGGATTGGTGCCACTGGCAACTTTGCAGAGCTGGCGCTGGGCGTCTTCCCGCAGTTCCACATCGGTAAAGTCAGCACCGGTGATAATGGCATCGTCAAAGTTGGTATTAAAAGCAAAGGCACCTTCAAGGATGGCATTGGTGAGATTGGCCTTGGTCAGCCGTGCGGTGTCCAATGTGGCGTAGCGTAAATCGGCACCTTCAAGGTTAGCCGTTTCCATGTTGGCACCAAAGAAGCTTACCCCCTGAAGATTGGTGTGGCTGAGGTTACTGTGGAAGAGGTTGGCTTTTGTGAATTCCGACCCCCGCAGATCCCGCCCGGAAAAATCCATATTGATCAGGGCTTCTTTCGTGTAATCTTCGGCGATCGCCCCCGTAGGGGTGAGCAGAATCCACAGGATGGCCAATAGCAATGCTACACACCAGCGCCAGTAACGGCTAATGGTTGTCGTGACAGCTGAGGATGAGAGTAGCATAGGCAACACTAGAGTTAATGTGAAGTGTCTATTGTTCAGATTATCAGCATGGAGATTTCTGAGGCCGAGTGGGTACGCGATACCTTTATTGATGATGGCTATGCCGAAGGCTACTTTCTCATGGGGGAAGGCGATCACCTAGAGTGGTACACCAGCCGCCAGCGGGCATTGATTCCCCTCGATGAGCGGTTTCGCTATCCGAAGTCTTTGCAGCGGGTGCTCAATCAAAATCGCTTTCAAGTAGCGATTAACCGGGACTTTGCTGCTGTGGTTGAGGGGTGTGCCGATCGCCCGAGTACATGGATAACACCCCGTCTCAAGGAGGTGTACCATCTGCTTTACGCCACGGGTTGGGCAGTAAGTTTTGAAACGTGGCAGGGGAATGAACTGGCAGGGGGCATTCTCGGTATTGTGATTGGCGGCGCATTTATTGGTGAGTCCATGTTCTATCGCATCCCCGACGGCTCGAAAGTGGCGATGGTGAAACTGGTGGAGCATCTGCGGCGTCGCGGCTTTCTGCTGTTTGATGCCCAACTGCAAAATCCCCATCTTGAGCGCTTTGGGGCATATGTTGTCAGCGATCGCGAGTATCGGCAGTTATTGGCACAGGCAATTCGTCAACCCTGTCAATTTCTCTAATGCTCTCAGACCAGTGCCTGCGTCAATTATCTATCAGAAACAATTAATCTATTCTTAAACGAAACTTAGTCATAAATTAGTCATCAATACACACATTTTGTGAATGTTTTTGAGCAGAAAAGCTATACTGTGAGCCAAGATGCACTCCTTTCAGAAAAATGATGACTTTGCGCTGGCGAAACCGCCCTTTGTTGCTGATCCTTTCTGTGGTGGCCGGTTTGATGTTGACGCTGGCGCCGTCGCCGATTCAAGCCTATGTGCGCTTCCCTGATTTACCCGATACCTACATCAACGATCTAGTGAAGGTGTTAGAGGATCCCCAGCGGGAACAGGTTCGCTCCGAACTTCAAGCATTTCATCAACGCACGAATCAGCAAGTCCTGCTGGTAACGATTCCTTCCTACCGCGACTACAGCAACCAACACCCGAGTTTTGAAGCCTTTGCCACGGATTTATTTAACCATCGGGGCGTGGGTAGCCGTTGGCGCAATGATGGCGTGATGATGTTGGTTGCCCCTGGCGATCGCAAGGTGCGGATTGAATTGGGCAGTGCCTATGGCAGTGGTTGGAACCCACGCATGCAAACCGTGATTGATCGCTATATGCTGCCGGACTTTCGCCGGGGCCAGATGGCGCAGGGCATCATGAATGGGGTGCGTGCTCTGCTCAATGAACTGGGGACCAATCAGTTGACCACCTCCAGTAGCTCTGTCCCCTCAACTTACACCAGCACTGCCGGCGGGGACATTATTACGGGCATCTTTATCGTTGTTGGTCTGAGCATTCTTATTCCTTCCAGCATCATTTCTGCGATCGTCAAGTTTATTTTCAATTTCTTTTTTGGCAACTGGCCGCAGCCTCAGGATCGCTCTCGCCCCTCCTACGACGATGATGACGATCGCTACCACAGTTACTCCAGCTATGACGACAGTTACTCGAGCCGCAGTGATGATGAGGGTGGGCATTCCTCAGGTGGGGGGGCTTCGGGCAGTTGGTAACTGGATTCACCCCTACTAGAATTGAAGGCCAAAATGCTAAAATAGCGTCGTTCCGTAGCACATGAGACACGCTCTTGACGCAGGCGACGAATCTTCCGGGCATTGATTCCCCCCAAATTGATGAGTTTTTGCAGGAATTAGCGACAATCCAAGACTCTGGTCCGAAGCGGATTGCGCTCCTTGGCTCGCGTCACGTCCCGATTACGCATCAGCACCTCATTGAAATGATGAGCTATGCCCTCGTGCTGGCGGGTAACCGCTTGATGACCTCAGGTGCCGTTGGAACCAATGCAGCGGCAATTCGGGGAGCCATGCGGGCAGATCCCAATTTGCTAACGGTGATCTTACCCCAAAGTCTTGAGCGCCAGCCTCGCGAGTCCCGCCAACAGCTGGACAAGGTGATGCACTTGGTGGAGAAGCCCGAAAACGATCACCTGCCCCTCGCAGAAGCCAGTTCCCTCTGCAATCAGGAAATTATTTCCCGCTGCCAACAACTGATTTGTTTTGCTTTTCACGATAGCCACACACTGCTGCAAACCTGTGAACTGGCGGAAGAGCAGCATAAGGTGGTGACGCTCTTTTACTTTGATTAACCGCGGACGGTTTTCCCCACCTAGGGTCATTGAGTCCCTATGCCAGAATAGGAGCAGGATTCAAGGTTGATACGCCATGAGCGGCTTCTACAACTGGTATCGGAATGTGTTGCGGCATCCTAAATATCGCTGGTTGATCATTGCCGCCAGCTTGATCTATTTGCTCAGTCCTCTGGATATTTCACCCGATCTAGTGCCGATCATCGGTCAATTGGATGATGTCACGGTCATGGTGATCCTTGCCAGTGAGCTAACGCAATTGCTGGTGGAGCGGATTAAAAGCCGGCGATCGCCCAACATCACCACCACGGTAGATGTGGAAGCAGAGCAAGTTTAGGGATTAATCCCGCGATCGCAAGTCACTGCCAACAGAGCGCAGCAGCCAGCGGTTTTGCACATAACTCAGGCCACCGTTAATGAGTGCGGCGGCCATTAAGATGCCAATCGCGGGCATAAAGAGGGGTTCCCAGAGGCTGAACCAGAGATCAAAGCCAAGGGGTAGCGCCAAGGAGCGCCCCACAAGGGCGACCACAAACCAGCCAAAGCTAGCCAAGACAAAGAAGGTATCCGCCACCAAGAGCCAATTGATCACGTCCCGCAGCCGTGCCATAGCTATCCCCCCAATACCCACTGTTTGACGCGGGCAAGGCTCTCCCAATTGGGTTTGCGCTGCAGGCCGTCGGCAAAGTTATCGATGACCTCTTGGCGCAGCTCAGCGACAGCAGCAACAACGGTTTGCGCCAATTCGATGTGGGGACGAACCCCCTTTTGGCCTGTTTCTAGCATCGCTACCGCAAGGTTAATGCGGGCTTGGGGGTCTTCAGGATTTAGCTTGACCGCTTTTTGGGCAGCCTTCAGGGCAGATTGGGGCTTGTCATCGAGGAGATAGAGCCACGCTAAGCACGTCCAAGCGGCGCTACTTTTTTGAGCACGCTGGCAAATCTCTTTGAAGGTGGGAATCAGTTCCGCCGGCGGTGCCCCTTCTTTGTAGCGGGCGATCGCCGCCTCAAATTGACGTTCAACGTCACTCACCGGTTGAGATGTGGTCAAGGGCAGGACTCCTTAGGCAGAAAATGAGGTACCACAGCCACAGGTTTGGGTGGCATTGGGATTCGTAAACTTAAAGCCGCCACCAATGAGGGCGTTGCTGTAGTCGAGCACCAAGCCATAGATGTAGAGCATACTCTTGGGATCGGAGACCACTTTGAAGCCATCATAGTCAAAGACTTCATCATCGGGACGGATATTGGCGGGGTCTTCAAAGTCCATCGTGTAGGACATGCCGGAGCAACCACCTCCTTTGACGCCGACCCGCAAACATAGGTCTTTGCCGTGCTTATCGCGGAGTTCAAGCACGTGCTTGAGAGCAGCTTCGGTCATCATGATTCCCTTGGCGGGCTGTGTGGCCTGTGTCATCACCCACTCCTGAAAGACTCCAAACTTTATCGTAGCAAGTTCAGCGGTGGCTCACCATCTCGTGGGCACGCTTAAAGGCTTCGTCAAGGACCTCCGAGAGGGTGGGATGGGTGTGGACATTAAAGGCTAAGTGGCTCACGGTTTGGCGATCGCGAATGGCATTGGCGGCCTCTTGAATTAAATCCGAAGCATGGAGACCAAAGATATGCGCCCCCAGTAGCTCGCCGGTATCCGCACGGAAGATCACCTTGGCAAGGCCATCGGTTTCGGTTTCCGCCAGCGCTTTTGAGTTGCCCTTGAAATAGGTGCGTGCCACTTGGACTTCAAAACCTTCTTTTTCCGCCAATTCGCGGGCTTGGGGTTCCGTCAGGCCAACAAAACTGATTTCTGGATGGGTAAACGCCGCTGCAGGAATACTGCGATAATCCACTTGGCGTGGTCGGCCAACAATGGTTTCCACGACAGCAATTCCCTGCGCCGAAGCGGCATGGGCAAGCATCATTTTCCCCGTGGCGTCACCGATCGCCCACAGGTGGGGAACGGGTTTCCCTTTTTTCGTTACTGCCAAATACTCATTGACGGGGATAAAGCCACGCTTATCGGTGTTGACGCCCACACTCTCTAGGCCAATATCTTGAGTGGCGGGAATGCGACCGGTGGCCACAAGGCAGGCATCCACCTCTAGAACCTCCACCACTTCGTTGGTTTTGGCATCCGCCAATTCAATGACCACCGGACTACCGGGAATCACCCGCTTGGCTAAGGTACCGCTGTAGGTTTCAATGTCGCGAGGGGCAATCAAGACCCGCTGTGCCTGTTTGGCAATATCTGGATCAAAGGTGGGCATGAGTTGATCCAGTGCCTCAATCATGGTCACTTCGCAACCCAAGGCGGTGTAAATATCGGCAAACTCTAGGCCAATATAGCCACTGCCAATGATGGCTACCCACTGCGGCAACCAATCCAGCTTAATGGCATCATCACTGGTATAAACGGTCTTGCCATCCACTTCAATGCCGGGGGGAACCCAAGGCACTGACCCCGTGGCAATGATAATGTCCTTGGCGGTAACAATTTTTTCCCCTGTGGGGGTGCTGATGCTCACTTTTTGGGAACCCGCCACTTTCCCGCGGCCAATGAGCGTATCCACACCGAGACGCTTGAGGCTGTTTGTCAGATCACTGCGGATTTTTTGTACCAAATTGGCGGCATGGGCAGCCACACCCGCGCGATCCACATTCACCTGCCCCAGTTGAATCCCTAAGGCTTGCCAATGATTGGTTTGACGCAGTTCCCGTACCCGTCCGGCTGCTGCAAGGAGTGCCTTTGAGGGAATACAGCCGCGATTGACGCAGGTGCCCCCCATTTCTGCGGCTTCAACAATGGCCGTTTTCAGACCGACACTCACGGCATGCAGGGCAGCCCCATGTCCCCCCACACCCGCACCGATAATGACGAGATCGTAGTCAAAGCTCAAGGACGGTTCTCCCCAACAGCATTTTCCTAGCTTATCAAAGGCCGTCCCCCCTGAGAACTTAGACCTTTTGGCTATAGGCGGTTAGGGGTTCTTTGATCCAACGAATATAGAGATGTTTGAAGGTGGATTTGAGGACACGCGGCGCGCCAAAGTCAATGGGCATCATCTGCTGCGGCAGTTGCCAATCCCGAATCGCCAATTCATGGGGCTGTGCCAAGGGAAAGTCAATCTCACTGAGGTCATAGTTGTAGCCAAGGGCGGTGGCGGCACGCTGGGTGGGAACGCGATCCGGATCAACATTCAGAACCGCCACAAGAGCGCGATCGAGGGCAAAGACATCGCGACTGGCACCCAAAATATTCAGGGGGCGCGGCGTTCCCCCACTGGGGCCATTGCCTTCATGGCCGATAATGCCATCCACAATCGTGAGGTCGGGGGCGATCGCCCGTGCAGTTTCCACGAGCATGCGGCCAAAGCGATCGGCATCCTTGCCGGCTTCCATATGCCACCATGCCTTCATTTTGCCGGGGACACAGCCAAAGAGATTCTTGACCCCAAGGGTGAGGGTGAGTTGCACATGGGATTTGACCTTGGGTAGGTTAATGACGACATCGGCGGCCATCGCTTCTTTGCTCAGGCGCAGGTGAGCAAATTCAGGATTGGCGGTGGCATAGCGATCGCCATGGAATTCAATGACCGGTAAATTCAATTCCTGAATAAAGGGCAAATAGCCATTGTTGCGGGCGACCCCCAATGCCGAGCCAAAGGCAGGTCCATCCCCTAGGAAGGGTTGTCCCCCCACCGCCTGCACCATTTTGGCAACGCAATAGACCAGTTCTGGGCGAGTGACGCATTCGTGTTTTGGTCGTGCGCCGGTGAGTAAATTCGGCTTGAGCAGCACGCGATCGCCCGGTTTGACGATCGCCGCCATTCCCCCCAAGGGCGCTAGGAGTTCCTCAAGGGATGCACTGAGACGGTCAAGGTCATAGGATGTTGCCCGCAGTAAACTCACGCTTGGCATCGGAGGCTCCTTGTCACTGGCATTGTTTCTCAACAGTGTGCCACAAAGATAAAATTGAGGCTTTGCAATCCCTGCCCAATGATCCTCTCAAACCAACATTAGATGATGAGAAAGCTGCAAAAAGATACGATAGAGAAGAGAAATGTCTGCTAACGAGCGATCGCGAATGCCCCAAGGCCTTGAGTCAGAATTTCGGCAGCAGGTGGATCGCCTGCATCGCTTTACCGTTCTCATGCGCTGGAGTGTGGTGCTCTTTCTTTGGCTGACGGTTGGCACATTGAGTCTCTGGGGCTTCCGTTATGAAATTAGCCTGATGCGGGAGCATTTTACGTGGGCAGCGTTGCGTTATGGCATTCTCTTCAATCGGCTGCCGGCGATCGGTTTGGCGCTGTGCATTGGCATGACCCTGAGCGTTCTCTACTGGCAGACCCGCAACATTTTCTGGGGCAGATCCCCCAAGTGGCAGCAACGCCTAGAAAAACAAGTCCTGCGCATTCGTCAACAGGGGCAACGCCATCCCCTATGGCATTGGGTGTGTCGGCAGTAGCAAATCCCCCAGAGGTGCCGGCACCGGCAAAATAATGAGCAATAGCAACACCAGTGCCATCAAGCCAAGGGCATCGCGCCAGTTATCCAATTCACTGACATCATTGAGGGCAGGTTCATCAAAGGCAGGCATAAAGAAGAGGATCAAGGCCCAGACAAAGAGCCACGGTTGAATAAAGGAGAGAATCAGCACCAGTAAACGGCTGACTTGGCCAATGACTGCCCCCGCCCGATGACCATACATCGCATGGACAATGTGCCCCCCATCCAATTGACCCACCGGCATCAAGTTCAAAGCCGTCACCACCAAGCCCAGCACCCCCGCCACTGCCATCGGATGGAGGTGTAGCGCACTATCACTCTTGAGGGCAGCGCCAAAAATGGCTTTGGCAATCAGGGCAAAGAGAAGCGAAATGCGGGGACTAAACACTTGGGGATTGAGGGGCTGCTCGGAAGCATTGGCGGGCAGTTGTACCACCTCGGACTGCTGTAGTCCCCAAACTAGAATCGGTAGCGTCACGAGCAATCCCGCAAGGGGACCCGCCATACTGATGTCAAAGAGGGCACGGCGATGGGGAACGGGCGATCGCATCTGGATAAAGGCCCCCAGTGTGCCCATGGCAAAGGGGAGAGGAATAAAGTAGGGCAGCGTTGCTTTGACGCGGTAATACCACGCGGTGGCAAAGTGTCCCAGTTCATGGATGCCCAAAATCAACAGCAGACTGACACTGTAGGGCAACCCCTGCCAGAGCAAACTGGGATTGAGTCGCAGCTCCGCCGCCGTCAGATCAGGCGCCACGAGTGCCAAGCCAGCAACGGTGGTGGTGAGAAAGGTTAAGGCAAGTAGGCCAAGGCTAAGACCGGGACGAAAAAGCTGTTGGGGCTGGGGCAGGCGATCGCGAGGAATCAAGGCAAAAAAGGGCTTATTACTCAAACCCATTTGAAACATGACCAGAAAGCGATCGCCAAAGCGTTGGGCAATATTGCGCTCCACGGTTTCATAGACTTGGTTGGCATCCCCGCGCATTTGCCCCCGGCAGATCACCGCCTGCGGACGATACTCAATTTGTTGCAGATAGTACATGCCCCAAGGGAAACAGCTCTGCAATTGCGTTTCTTCATCCTGATTGAGGAGCTTGCCATTTTCCGTCGGTGTGGGCGGTGGGGGTGTGGGTGGTGCCGCTGGTAAGGAGGGCTGGCCTCGGCGCAAAAGCACAAGATAGAGCACCGAACTGGTGACAAAAACAAGGATCAACCATCCCGACGGCACAGGGGTATTCCCTAAAAGCAGCATCCAACCCCCAATAAAAAATGCTGGCAACATCAGCACCAGCCATAGGAGCCACCAAGGGGTTTGACTGACACGGGCAGCACTCTGGCGGACAATAAACACCAAGATCAAACCCAATACAATAAGGGAAATCCATGTCATGATTTCGATACCTGTGGCTCAACAACAGAAACCGCCCCGCCTTGTATTGCCCATGGTTTACGGGTTTCCACCAAACCGCGAGACGCTGGGAGGCACTGCTTATCTCATTGTAGAAAATGATGGCAATACCCTTATTGATTCCCCCCCTTGGACAGAGAGCAGCCAAAATTGGCTCAGGGAGCAGGGTGGCGTTCAGCGCCTCATCCTTACCCATCGAGGGGCGATCGCCCGCGTTCGTGAGCTGCAGCGCACCTTTAACTGTGAAGTGATCATCCATGCCCAAGAGGCCTACCTGCTGCCCCAAGTGGCCGTGACCACCTTTGGGAACCATCTGCAAGTCAGTGAAACCCTCGAAATCCTCTGGACACCCGGTCACTCCCCCGGCAGCGCCTGTGTCTATTGGTCTGGCCAAGGGGGTGTTCTCTTTAGCGGTCGTCACCTACTCCCTACGCCGACGGGAGAACTGGCACCGATGAAAACGGCGACCACCTTCCACTGGCCTCGACAACTGCGCAGTGTTGAGACATTAAAAGCCTTTTGTCGGCAGAAGTCCCTGAGTTATCTCTGTCCGGGGGCAAATATTGGTTTTCTGCGGGGGACACTGGCGATCGCCAATGCCCAAGCCATTCTGCAAGAAATCCCTGTTGATAACCTTTTGGCTAACAAGGTTTAATGTTTGCTTAATTTCCCTATCAGGATAATACAGGTTCGGGAAAAGGAACTTGGAGAGATCGTTAAACCCCACTTGGATCAAGACTTGCATCCTCTATAGTGAAGGTAGGCAGAGGGAATAAGCCCAAGCAATACCAAGGGAAACAAAAACAAAGTTAATTGTTGGTGCTGTTCTCTCTGTAAATCATCCCGTGGGCAATCTAAAACCTTAAGGAATACAGGAGGATAAGCGTATGGCACTCGTTCGTTGGGAACCGTTCCGCGAAATCGATGCGCTACAACGCCAAATGAACCGTCTATTTGATGAATTGATTCCCTTGACCGAACGTCGCAGCGATCTCAGCTTCCTGCCGGCAGCCGAACTCGAAGAAACCCCTGATGCTTTGCTTCTAAAAATTGAACTGCCCGGCATGGAGGCCAAAGACCTCGACATTCAAGTGACGGCGGATGCGGTCTCTGTCAGTGGCGAACGCAAATCTGAAAGCCAAAGCGAAAGCAATGGTATCAAACGCACCGAATTCCGCTACGGTAAATTCCAACGGGTCATTCCTCTGCCAGTGCGGATTCAAAACACCGATGTCAAGGCCGAATACAAAGATGGCATCTTGCACCTGACCCTGCCGAAAGCGGAAGAAGAGAAAAACCGCGTCGTCAAAGTGAACCTTGGCTAATCCGCCATTCTCTCGGCCAAACGGTCAAGGTTGTTGAACAGATGATGAAGCTCCCCCAGCAATGGGGGATTTATTTTGGGCGTCAGTGTAAGGTGAGCAAAAACTATGAAGCGAAGGCCACCTCAACCAGTTGTTGCAACTCACCACTTTGGTATAGCTCAATGAGAATGTCCGAGCCACCAATAAACTCACCATTGATAAACACTTGGGGAATCGTTGGCCAGTTGGAATACTCCTTAATCCCTTGGCGAATCTCAAAATCCTCAAGGACATCCACCGTTTCATAGGGAACACCGAGGGCATTCAGGATTTGCACCGCATTGTTGGAAAACCCGCATTGGGGCATGAGCTTGCTGCCCTTCATAAAGACAATGATTTTGTTGCTTTTGACGAGGTGATCAATTTTGGCGTGGAGTTCGGGTGTCATCGTTGGCTTTCCCTCTTGAGTTCACAAGTTACAAAAGAACAGCAATAGATTGCATTCTAAATCACTGGCGTTGTGCCCATTGCTGGGGGGTATAGGTCTTGAGGGCAAGGGCGTGGAGTTCATTGCTGGCCATGAGATCCTTAAGGCTGCTATAGACCAATTGGTGCTGCTGCACCAGTCGCTTACCCTCAAAGGCGGCAGAGACCACTACAGCTTCGTAATGATCGCCACCCCCGGTCAAATCTTGCACTTGCACAAAGGCATCGGGCAAGCTGGATTGAATTAAGGTGGTCAGTTGTTCAGGGGTAACCATAGATAATTATTTATTCCTGACTGGAATTAAGAACCAGTTAATCTATCTCTTTAGTCTATCGCTAAATGTTAAGTTGTTGAGGTCTGGAGGGGATGGCACTGACGGAGGGCACGCACCAAGTCTTCAAGGTTAATGGGCTTGCTCACATAGTCGTCCATACCTGCATCCAAGCAAAGCTGGCGATCGCTCTCCATGGCATTGGCGGTCATGGCAATAATTCGCGGACGGGGTTGGTTCAGCTGTTGAAACAGATTAATCACCTCACGGGTAGCCGTTATCCCATCCATCTCCGGCATCTGCATATCCATCAAAATCACATCGTAGGGCTGCCGTTGCACCGCATCCAGCACCTCCAAACCATTGGCAGCAATATCACCGCGATAGCCCAATTTTTCTAAGATGCGCAGTGCCACCATTTGATTGACTTTGTTGTCCTCGGCAATGAGAATCCGCAGCGGCGGCAGACCAGCTTTTAAGTCTTCAAAGGATAGGGCAGCCGCTGGCTTAGGCGATACCGTTGTCGGCTCTTGGCCAAATAAATGGTTAAGGACATTGTACAGGGTGGACTGTTTGACCGGCTTGCTGATCAGGGCAGAGAATAAAGCAGTTTCCGACTCTGGCAGTGTATTGCCCAGGGAGGTTAGCAGAATCAGGGGCAATTGCGTGTAGGTGGCGCGAATTTTACGAGCAAGGGAAATGCCATCCATCTCCGGCATTTGCAGATCTAAAATGGCCACATCCGGCAGGGCTTGTTGTTGAAGAAGCACAAGGGCCTTGGGGCCACTCTCAGCCACAAGGGGGTGCATTTTCCAGTTTTTGGTTTGTAGGGCCAAAATTTGACGGTTGGTGGCATTGTCATCCACAATGAGCACGCGCCGATTTTCAAGATGGCCGACCCCCCTGCTCTCTTTGGCAATGGCCCGCGGATTGACGAGAAATTTGACAGTAAAGTAAAAAACAGAGCCACTTTCTTCAATTGGGATCGATTCATAGTTGGCTGGGGGTGTGCCGCCAACGGCCAAAGGATCTGTAGCCGTTTTACTTTCTACCCAAATTTGCCCCCCCATATGCTCCACAAGGCGTTGACAAATGACAAGACCCAAACCTGTGCCGCCGTAGTGGCGAGTGGTTGAGGCATCCACTTGCATAAAGGGCTGAAAGAGGCGAGCCATGCCCGTTGGCGAAATGCCGATGCCCGTATCCTGAATGGCAAACCAGTAGGAGTAATAGCAGGGCATAAACTCATACTGGCTCATTGGTGCAGGCATGCCCTTAAGGTAGAGGGTCACATTGCCACCTTGGGTAAATTTGATGGCATTGCCCATGAGATTCACCAAGACCTGCCGCAGTCGCCCCATATCACCAATGACCTCATAGGGAATCCCTGGCTCAATATGGGCAGCTAGTTCCACCTGGCGATCGCTGGCTCGACTGGCCAAAAGGTCGAGGACTTCTTCGACACAGTCACACAGGTTGAAGGGATAGCTCTCTAACTGCAGCTTGCCCGACTCAATCTTAGAGAAATCGAGAATATCATTGATGATGGCAAGTAGGGCATCACCACTGAGGCGAATGGTGTTGACAAATTCCCGCTGTTGGGGATTGAGGGGGGTATCCAGCAGTAATCCAGTGAGGCCAATGATGGCATTCATTGGGGTGCGAATTTCATGGCTCATGGTGGCCAAAAATTCACTCTTGGCCCGGCTGGCTTCCTCGGCAGCCCTACGCGCTTGCTCTAGGAATTCCTGCTGCTGGATCATTTGGGAGATGTCTTCCCAGGTGCCAACAAAGCGATCTTTGCCACGGCTTTGCTGCAGAGGAATAATCCGCGCCCTAATCCAGCGACTACTGCCGTCTTCTTGAACCACCCGGAAGCGCTCGTTGAGGGGTACCCTCTTTCGCTGGCAGCCGGCCCATGCCTTCAAGACGCGATCGCGATCCTCAGGGTGCAGGCGTTCTATCCACTGTTGTTCGGCTTCCTCCAGACTGTTGACGCCCAACAGGTCTAGAAGTGCCTGATTCAAAAAGGTGGGTCGTCCCTCGGCATCTAGAGTAAAAATGCCCACCGGCGCCATTTTGCTGACACTACGAAAGCGCGCTTCACTTGACCTTAGGAGTTCTCGCAATTCCTCTTTGCGCTGGCGATCGCGGGCAATGATCAAGAGAGCACCAGCCGCCAAAACGGATAGGGCAGCAAAGAGGACAAGGAACTCCTGGTGGAGGCGGCGGCTGTATTGCGCCAACAGGGTGTCAGAAAGCCGCGAAACCAGCCACCAACGGGTGCTGCTCGAGTCCCTAGCCGAATTGGTTGCTCGATCAGCAGAGAGGTAGTTGGCCTTTAGGGGAAAAAAGGCTTGATAGACAAATAGCCCCTGGGGGCTCAATAGGCTGCCTCGAGGCCGTCGTTGCATTTGTTGCCACAGCAGCGGATATTGATTGCGGATCGTAAACTGCTGTCGCTCAGGATAATGGAATCCCCATTCTTGGTGATTATTTTCTGCAATGAACCAATAGCCTTGGTCATCTGCTAGGAGACAGCTGCTGTTCCCTAGATTGCAATTGTTGATCAACTGATTGAGAAGGTGGCTGGCGCGGTAACGAACCAGCAAAACCCCCCTTGGTGCTGCTTTTTGGTACAGGGGTACCCCAATATACAAAACAGGTTGAGCCAAGCTGATACCAGTGCCCTCTATTATATCCAAGGGGGAAATAAAAATCTGGTTGGGGGTCAATCGCTGTAGGATAGGCCAGTAGCGGTCAATTGTCTTGGTCGCAGCGGCATCCGTCGCTTTGGGTGTTGCATGCCACTGAAAACGCACCCTGCCCTCTGGATCAAGAAAATAAAATTGATCATAGTGTTTTTTGAGGTGTTGCCATGCTGCCAGTCCTGCCTTTGCCTTTTCGTGAGCCTCTTCCCCAGCAGAAGCCTCCATTAAATTAGACAACACCTGCAGTGCCATCAAAGCTCTCAACTCTTCAACCGCGTCATCCAAGATCATTCTTAGGAGCAGCCGGCTGCGCTCTAGTTTATACTCCTCTTGCAGTTGTAAGTCCTTAAGAAGGGCGTGGCGTTGGCTAAAATAGAGGGGTGTTAACAGAGCGGCAATGACTGCTGTTGTGGGCAAAAATAACTTAATGAAAGAGAAAAGAGGAAAGCGAAACATGGACGTTCTCGCTGGCGGTGAGGATGATTTTTCCTGATCAACAGGGAGATGCCGGTACAGCGCCCATTCATTAGTGTATCGTGGGGAATGGAGTTCATGGTTAAAAGGGGTGTAAGGCCATGATTGAACCTTTACTGTGTGGCATTGTGCTGGGGCTAATTCCAGTCACATTAGCGGGCTTGTTCTTTGCTGCCTACCAGCAGTACAAGCGCGGCAGTCAATTTGAGACCTAGGTTGAGGGGTAAACTAAAGCCTGATTCTGCAAACAACACGCCTATGGCTTTGCCCGTTGTTGCCGTTGTAGGACGCCCCAATGTGGGCAAGTCCACCTTTGTCAATCGCTTGGCCGGGGAACGGGATGCCATTGTCCACGATCAGCCCGGTGTAACCCGCGATCGCACCTACCGCCCAGCCTTTTGGCGCGATCGGGAGTTCTTGGTGGTGGATACCGGCGGACTCGTCTTTGACGATGACAGTGAGTTTCTCCCCCTGATTCGCCAACAGGCGGAACTGGCTCTGCAGGAGGCAACAGCTGCAATTTTAGTGGTAGATGGCCAAGCAGGACCCACTGCCCTGGACTATGAGATTGCGGCTTGGTTGCGACAGCATCCTGTTCCTGTTTTACTGGCGGTCAACAAATGCGAATCTCCTCAAATGGGTCAGGCGCAGGCGGCAGAATTTTGGGCGCTGGGTCTAGGGGAACCCTACCCCATTTCCAGTATTCATGGCAGCGGTACGGGGGAATTGCTGGATCAGTTGATGACCCACTTACCCGCAGCGGCAACGCTCCCCGAGGCGCCGGAAATTCAGGTGGCCATTGCTGGGCGTCCCAATGTGGGCAAATCCAGTTTGCTCAATGCCTTGATTGGGAGCGATCGCGCTATTGTCAGTCCGATTTCAGGTACCACCCGTGACGCCATTGATACCGTGATTGAACACAATGGCACCCAGTACCGCTTCATTGATACCGCCGGCATTCGTAAGCGGAGTCATGTGGCCTACGGGCCTGAGATGTTTAGCGTCCACCGAGCTTTTAAGGCCATTCATCGCTCTGATGTGGTGCTTCTGGTTTTAGATGCCTTGGAAGAAATTACCGAACAGGATCAGCGCCTTGCCGGTCACATTGCCGATCAAGGACGAGCCTGTGTGCTGATCATGAACAAGTGGGATGCCGTTCCCGAAAAGGATACCTATACGATCAATACCTATCGCGATCGCCTGTATCAGCGGCTGCATTTTCTGGAGTGGGCAGAGGCTCTCTTTGTGAGCGCAAAGACAGGTCAACGCCTCGAGAAAATTTTTGCCGCTGTGGATGCGGCAGTTGAACAACATCGTCGCCGCGTCAGTACGGCAGTGGTCAATGAAGTCATCCAAGAAGCTCTGCGCTGGCATACGCCCCCCGCGACTCGCCAAGGCCGCCAGGGGAAAATCTACTACGCCACCCAAGTGGCCACCCAGCCGCCAACATTTGCGATTTTTGTCAACGATGCCAAACTCTTCAAGGACAACTATCGCCGCTACATTGAAGGGCAAATTCGCCAACAACTGGGATTTCGAGGCACCCCCATTCGTCTCCTTTGGCGCAGTAAGAAACCTCGTGAAGCTGCTGAGTTAGTTGCCCGTTAGGGTTGGCGTTCAACTTTTTTCACCAAACTAAACTTCCCACTCTGGCCATCCTCACTCATCTCAATCTGGCCAACGTAAAAGAAGCGTTGCAGCACTTCGCCTTCAGGGGTAAAGCGAATTTCCCCAAGGGGGGTTTCATAGACTCCCTTGAGAATCTCTTGATTCAAGGCCTGACGCAAATCAGCAAGGGGCAATTCCGACAGGTTCTTTTCTTGAGACAGTCGTGCCAAGGAGTCCGCAAAGACTTGAACTGCCGTAAAGGCTTGAGCACTGAATTGAGAGGGGGCTTGACGATATTTGGCTGTAAAGGCGTCGCGAAACTTGACATTCATGGGATCGGGGTTTTCGGGATTATAGGCCTGCGCCACCAGAACGCCATTGCAGAGGCGACGACAAACGGGGAAGAGGTTGACTGTGTTGACGCCATTCCCGCCCAAAATTAGACCTTGGTAGCCCAATTCCCGTAGTTGACGAATGAGATTACCGCCGTCTGCTGCTAAGCCGGAGATAACAATTAAATCAGGTTTGAGATTGAGGGTGGCATTGATTTGGGCTTGGAAGTTGGTATCCGTGGTTTGGGTCTGCTGGACAGTCACCAATTCAAGCTTGGGGTTCTCGCGAATGGCCTTTTGAAAAATCTCAGTTTCTGAGCGACTAAAGGCATCGTCTTGGGCAAAAAAGACCGCCACTCGGCGAATGTTGGGATTAATCTCAAGGGCTGCTTGAATTGCCGTGGGCGCCACCACATCCACCCCTGCGGAGACGCGACTAATGAAGGCACCGATTTCGGGAATGCCACGGGCGGTGTTGGAAGGAGCCACCACGGGGACACCAGCCTGCTCGGCAATAGGATCGGCACTAAAAGCCTGCTGCGAGAGGGTGGGGCCAACAATGCCAATCACGCGATCGCGATTGATTAAGGTTTGAAAAACATTCACTGCCCCCGCTTCATCACTGCCGGTATCCTGAATCACCAGCCGTAGGGTCTGCCCCTTGATCTGGCCGGCTTGGTTGAAAAACTCCCCGGCGACTTGCACCCCCTGTAGAGCCTCTTGGCCGTAGAGAGCAGCATTACCGGTTTGAGCGAGGGCAACCCCAAGGGGTAATGAATTGTTGCTTACTGAGGGAGACTCCGTTGCGGTACAGCTACTGAGGGCGATCGCCCCTAGTGCAAGTAATAACCAGCGATACTTCCCCGCCAATTAGACCCGTGCCTCCAAGGACTTCAGGTATTCCGTATTCACCCCGGACTCGCGCACAAGGGCAATCTTCCCGGTGCGGGCAATTTCGCGAATCCCAAATTTATTGAGCATTTGGACAATGGCCACCATCTTGCCGGGGTCACCCGACACCTCAATAGTCAGGGAATCATCCGATACATCTACCACCTTGGCACGGAAAATTTGTACCAGCTCAAGAATTTCAGAGCGGGTGCTGGCGGTGGCATTCACCTTCAAGAGCATCAGTTCCCGTTCCACACAGGGAATCGTGGTAATATCCTGCACCTTGAGGACATTGATCAGCTTGTAGAGTTGCTTGGTCAATTGCTCAATGATGGCATCGTCGCCGGGCACGACCATCGTAATGCGGGAGATGCCAATTTGCTCCGCAGGGCCTACCGCTAAGCTCTCAATGTTAAAGCCACGCCGCGCAAATAAACCGGCAATGCGAGTGAGCACACCCGCCTCATCTTCCACTAAAACCGATAGGGTATGTTTCATAACTGGGATTGAATCTTGCTGCCATGCTGGGATGCTGATTCTCTCTAGTTTAGCGGACAAGCTGACACTCTGCGAAGAGGCGCTGGGCAATGCGAAAGAGTTCCTGCCCAGTGTGCAAATAGCGATCGTCGTAACTGTGGCTAAATTGCTCTAGCTCATCAAGACCATCCACCAGTTGATTCAAACAGTAATAGAGGTGGGCTGCCACCTTGGCCACAGCAGCGGGGTTGGGTTGGGCTTGGAACGTATAGCGGGCGCGGGTGAGGGCGCGACGACAGTCCTGCAAGTAGGTAAGGAAGTGATCCATGAGGTCATCATCAAAGGGATCAGCCGCAAGGGCATCAATCTGGCGGGGGAGCGATCGCAAGACCGCCTCAATAATCCGACTCACGGGGTTGTAGGTGAGGGTCAGCCATTGCTCTAGCTCGCGATCGGCCGCTTGGGAACGCTGCACATCAGGCTGAGCGGTTGTTTGCTGGACACGGTGCTGGGCATCATAGGCCTGCCGACACTGCTCATCCCCCAAGATTTCATAGGCGGCGTTAATGGCGGCCATCCGCTCATGGCTGGAGCGATCGCTAGGATGGTAGTCGGGGTGATACTGCTTGACTAAGCGGCGATAAGCGGCCTTAATCTCGGCTTGGGTCGCCGTTACTGCCACCTGTAGTGTCACGTAGGGATTGGGCTGGGACATCGAAATGGTGAGAAGACCTCCATATTTAGGTTAAAGTGCTGATTTGGCGGTGTCGAGAAATGGTTATCTATGGAACTGCAAGAACGCCTTGGGGGAGTCAATATCTATCTTGTGGGCATGATGGGTGCCGGTAAAACCACTACGGGTCGGATACTGGCCCAACGTTTGGGCTACGGGTTTGTGGATACAGATGCAGTGATTACGGAGTTTCGCCAACGACCGATTCGCGAGATCTTTGCCCAAGAGGGGGAGGCTGCTTTTCGGGAGTTGGAACAACAGGTCTTAGCACAAGTCTCTAGTTACCATCATTTGGTCGTGGCCACCGGTGGCGGCATTGTCCTCAACCCGATGAACTGGAGTTATTTGCGCCATGGCATTGTCGTCTGGCTTCATGTCCCCCTTGCGGTGCTCTGTCAGCGCCTGCGCCAAGATCAGGAACGTCCCCTGTTGCAGGATCAGCCCCTTGAGGAACGCTTGAGTGAACTGCTGCAAGCGCGTCAATACCTCTATGCGCAGGCGGATTTAGAACTGGCGATTACGGCTGAGGATACCCCGCAAACGGTGTGCGATCGCCTGTGGGAAACCCTCCCCAATATCTTGAAACCCATAGAGCCATCATGCTAGAAGTTCTAGCGATTCTTTCAGCAGCAGCGGCCGGCGGGCTACGACTGGCACTGCCCCTCCTGTTGATTGGTCTATTGCAGGGGGAACAACTGTGGTCACAGGTGCCTTTACTGCGCCATTTTTCCCCCTATGGCGTGGTTGGTGTGTTAGCCGCTTGGTCGTTTCTGGAGATCTTCCTGTCCCGCAATGTCTGGGGCTACCGCCTGATTATCCTTGTACAACTGTGCTTTAGCCCCCTTGTGGGTGCCCTCCTTGGCATGACCGTGGCAACAGCAACAGAGACACCGCAGTGGCTCATTGGTACCCTGAGTGGTCTTTTTGCCTTTGTGTTGCAATTGGTGCAGGTGGGTTGGTTTTATCGGCTGGGGAAGTTACCCCGCTGGGTGATTGTCGGGCAGGATATCCTGTGTATGCTGTTAATTTTATTTGCCCTCAGGGCACCCAAGCAGGGCGGGTTAATTGCCTTACTCCTGTTGTGGTTGGCCGTTCGCAGTGCTAAGGATTGGCAACAACGACATCAGCGCTCCCGCCGCCAACGGCTAAATTCCTAGGACTTGTGCTAAAGTCTCTCTAGCGTGGCAGGAGGATGTGAATGTGAACCAGCAAGCATTGATCGCAACAGCAATGATTAGTGCGGCGCTTACCAGCGGTGCTGCTTTTGCCATGCCCTCCCCCATGCAGCAACTGGTGCAAACCAATGCTTGTCCCGGCTGTGATCTGCGGAATGTCGATTTACGGGGCTATAACTTAGCAGGGGCAAATTTGCGCGGCGCCAATCTTCAGGGCGCCAACCTCCAAGATACTAACCTCATGGTGGCCAATTTGGTCGGGACGAATCTGAGTAATGCCAACCTCACCGCCGCTTATTTAGAACGAACTAACCTAGAACAGGCCAATCTCAGTGGTGCTAACCTGAGCCGTGCGATTTTGCGCCATAGTCGTGCCCGCCGTGCCAATTTCAACAACAGCAACTTAACGGGAGCCGATGTCCGCTATGGGGATTTTCGCCGCGCCAATCTCAACGGTGCCACTTTTGAGCAAGCCAATATGCAGTGGGCACGGTTAAACAATGCCACTGTCAGTCAGACCAACTTTAGCGATGCTTACCGTCCCCGTATGCCCTATCGCCTCAATCTCCACTAGGCGCTAGGGGTGGCGCTCATCAGTTCGTAGGGAACCTTTGTGCCTCCAAGGCCGCAGTAGCCATTGACATTGCGATGGAGATATTGCTGGTGGTAGGGTTCGGCAAAGTAAAATTCAGGCGCTGGTAGAATTTCAGTGGTGATCGTGCCATAACCGGCGGCTTTTAGGGCTGCTTGGTAGCGATCGCGACTGGCCTCGGCAAGGGCTTTTTGCTCAGGGGAATAGTAGTAAATACCGGAGCGATACTGCGTCCCCACATCATTGCCTTGGCGCATGCCTTGGGTGGGGTCATGGTTTTCCCAAAAGACCTTCAGCAATTCTTCATAGGTCACCTTCTGGGGGTCAAAGACCACGCGCACCACCTCGTTGTGACCTGTCATGCCCGTGCACACCTCCTCATAGGTGGGATTGGGGGTATAGCCGCCAGCATAGCCCACAGCGGTGACATAGACCCCCGGCACCTGCCAAAACTTGCGCTCAGCTCCCCAAAAACAGCCCATACCAAACATGGCTAACTCCATGCCTTCGGGATAGGGAGGGGTGAGGGGATGACCATTCACAAGATGAGCCTCTGGCACGGGCATGGGTTCTGCTCGGCCGGGTAGAGCGGCACTGGGGCTAGGCATTGTCAACTTTTTGAATCCGAAGAATCCCATGGCTGATGTCCACTCGATAGTTCACTACGCTTTTATATTCTGACGAGCTTTTGGGGAGTCGTGCCAGAAGTCACAGCGTTCTAGTTTGCTGCTTGCTGACGCTCCCATTCCTGTAGGGGGCGCTGGAGGGCATTTTTAAGATCAAGGGGCACGAGGGTCACCGTCATTTTTTCGCGCGGTTCCGCTGGCGGGTCAATTTCCGCGTAGAGCTTGAGGCCGTCAAAGGTGGTGTCCCCCAAGTGTAAACGGTGCTGCTGGCCATCTTTAAGGGTGATATCCACAGTGGCCATAGGGGGTGCTAGGCCATAGTCGGCCGCACGGGCTACAGGCACCTGCAGCGAGCGATCGCGCTGACCAGTGGTTAACAGGTTTAATAGGAACACAACCGTCCCTTCCTCTGCGGGGGTTTGCTTTTCCCGATCAATCACCCAGTGACCTGTAACCAACTTTCTCAGGTTTAGGCTGTAATCAGGGGTAATAATTTTCAGTGCCACCACATCCCCTTCTTGAAAGCCAAACAGAGGTTTTTTTGCCGCTGTATCAGTGCTATTGGGAGTAGGCAGTTGTTGTTCAAAAAGATAGAGGCCACCACCCAAAATGGCTGCCGTTGCTAAAAGAACTAGCGTTTGTGTGCGGATGCCAGTTGCCATAACCTATCAATTATAGACTCATTGATAGGGAAGACCCTCAAACCCCTTGGCGCAACTTATCCAGCACTGAGCGATCTTCCAATGTTGAAGTATCCCCAGCCACCTCTTGGCCAGCCGCAAGAGAACGCAGGAGCCGCCGCATGATTTTGCCCGATCGCGTTTTGGGCAGGGCATCCGTAAAGCGAATCTCCGCCGGCCGTGCCAAGGCACCAATTTCATTGACAACGTGCTGCTTTAATTCCTGTTGGAGAGCATCGCTGGGGGTAGCCGACCCTTCAAGAATCACAAAGGCAACGATTTCTTCCCCTTTGACCTCGTCGGGTTTACCGACAACGGCTGCTTCAGCAACAGCAGGATGGGACACCAATGCCGATTCAATTTCCATGGTGCCCAAGCGGTGACCGGAGACATTGATCACATCGTCAACCCGTCCCATCACCCAAAAGTAGCCATCTTCATCCTTGCGGGCACCATCACCGGTAAAGTAAACGTACTGGCCATCGCGAGGCGGAATGTGTTCCCAATAGGTGCGGCGGAAGCGATCGGGATCCCCATACACTGTGCGCATCATCCCCGGCCAAGGGTGACGAATCACCAGATAGCCGCCCTCGTTGACGCCGACAGGGTTACCCTCGAGATCCACGACATCAGCCAGGATCCCCGGAAAGGGCTTGGTGGCAGAGCCGGGTTTCATCGGAATCGCCCCCGGCAGTGAGGTGATCATGTGCCCCCCTGTTTCTGTTTGCCACCACGTATCCACAATGGGACAGCGCTCACCGCCAATGACCCGGTAGTACCACATCCATGCTTCGGGGTTAATAGGTTCACCCACGGTTCCCAAGAGGCGCAAAGAAGAGAGGTTCCGTGCGCGGGGCAAGTGTTCGCCCATTTTAATGAAGGCACGAATAGCCGTGGGAGCTGTGTAGAAAATAGTCACCCCATACTTCTCAATCACATCCCAGAAGCAACCGGGATTGGAGGCGCGGGGTGCCCCTTCATACATGAGGGTGGTTGCCCCATTGGACAGCGGCCCATAGACAATGTAGCTGTGACCCGTAATCCAGCCAACATCAGCGGTACACCAATAGACATCGCTCTCTTGGAGGTCAAAGACCCATTGAGTGGTGATGTGGGTGTAGAGGTTGTAACCCGCTGTGGTGTGGACAACGCCTTTGGGTTTGCCGGTGGAGCCAGAGGTGTAGAGAATAAAGAGTAAATCTTCGCTGTCCATGGGTTCGGCAGGACAGTCAGCGCTGACCCCCTTTTGCAGATCATGCCACCAGTGATCGCGACCGGGCACCATGGTCACTGGCTGCTGCGTGCGCTGCACCACCAAGACATGTTCAACGCTGGGAACCGCCTGATTGGCTAGGGCTTTGTCCACTTGATCCTTGAGGGGCACAATGGCATCTTTGCGCCAGCCACCGTCAGCCGTAACCACCAGCTTGGCTTGGGCATCAATGAGGCGATCGCGCAAGGCTTCGGCACTAAACCCCCCAAAGACCACTGAGTGGGGGGCGCCAATCCGTGCACAGGCCAACATGGCAATGGCTGCCTCTGGAATCATCGGCATATAAATACCGACGCGATCGCCCTTTTTCACCCCCAGTTGCTTGAGGACATTGGCAAATTGGCAGACTTCGCGGTGCAGTTGGGCATAGGTGAGGGTGCGGCTATCGCCGGGTTCTCCTTCCCAGATCAAGGCTGCTTTATTCTTGCGCCAAGTCTTGAGGTGGCGATCCAAGCAGTTGTAGGTGATGTTGATTTTGCCATTGACAAACCACTTGGCATTGGGGGGCTGCCAATCCAGCACCTGATCCCAAGGTTGAAACCACTCTAATTCCTGTTGTGCCAATTCGCCCCAAAAGGCAGCGGGATCGGCTTTGGCCTTTTCGTAGAGGGTATTGTAGGCCTCAAGGGAATTGATCCGCGCCTTGGCCACAAAATCAGCGGGGGGATAAAAAAGGCGGTTTTCCTGAAGAATGGATTCAATTGTGGGATGACTCATCCGTTTTATCCGTGGCAGCAAGATCTATCATAGGGGCGATCGCTCCCCTGCTGAAGAGTATTACCGTTGAATCCAATCCAAGCCAATCCCCCGCGCCATCATCGCTGCCAAAAAGGGAATGGCACTGAGAAAGGCCAATTCAGCCCGAATCACCCAAGTCAAACGCTGCACAGTCGGTAACTCGAGGGTGGGAGCCTTCTCTTCCCGCAGCGGTTTAATCCACAGTAGAAAAGAGATTGTTGGATACAGCGACAATAGCCCCACCAAAATAAATAAGCCTACCTTGAGGTGAAAGATGGGGTTGGCCAAATAATATTCAGTGCCTTTGCCAAAATAGAGAACCCGCAAAATGCCCGTGACAAGAACAGTCACCGCAGCAATGCCATAGAGGGCATCCGTAATCACTAATCGCCAAGCCTGTTTAAGGTCTATATCCTTGCGCAGGGTGAGGTGCTCCACCACAAGGGCAGCAAAAGCCACCATAAAGCTGAGGTAGTGCAGATAGGCGATCGCGGCACTGCTCCAAAGGGTGTTCATCCGATAGCGTTCCTTGGCGAGAGGGAGACTTTGCAAAAAGGGCTGTATTGATCCTAGGGGGCAGCCTTGGGATGCGCAAGTGCCAACCCCCACAGGTTTTTAGGCTTTAGCCACGGCGTAGATCTTTGGCCATGGAGCGAAAGCGATCTAAGCTGGGATCACGGCGACGCCGTTCCTGTTCTTCTACTGGGGGCGTCACTACATCACTGACACTGGGTTCGGGTTTACCTTTGTTTTCTGCCTCTGGATTTACCTTTTCGATGGAGGAGACCAACTCCACCACTTCTACCTCTTCTTTGGCACCGCCGGTCGCAGGGAACGTTTTTTTCACGACCTTGGCGGTACGCATGTACTCAATGTTGCCGTAGGTCTTGGCTGCATCGGGATCGAGAAAAAAGTCTTTGCTGGGTTGGGCGTCAGCTTGCTTGCCCCGACGGAAAAGGCCATCAAAGAGTCCCATAGCGGAATTGTTACCTTTTGTGAAGAAACCGCTGATCAGTTTACAATAAAACCCTAAGGGGGGCTATCCAAAATTCCGCAAATGAGTGGCGATCGCTAACCCTAGTAGCAATTTTTGTCCCCTAGGTTTTCCAAGACCTGAATCCTCATGGTAGGTTAACGGTGGAAATGCCACAGGATGCAGGACCATGCACGCCAAAACCAAAGGGGAATCGCTCGTCCGCTTACTGGATGTGGGTAAGGCCTACCGTCAGCCCAACGGTCAGGTCATTAGCATTATGGAAAATATTAACCTTGAATTGCGCACGGGGGAAATTGTTGCGCTCCTAGGGCCATCGGGATCCGGTAAGTCAACCCTGATGCGCATTATTACGGGTTTGGTTGCGCCTACGTCTGGGCAGGTCTTGTACCGCGAGCAGCCAATGCAGGGCCTAAATCCGGGGGCGGCGATTGTCTTTCAAAGTTCGGCGCTCTATCCGTGGCTAACGGTTTTAGAAAATGTGGAATTGGGGCTAAAGGCTCTAGGAGAAGGCCCGCGATCGCGCCGCCGCAAGGCACTGCGGATGATTGACATTATTGGCTTGGATGGTTTTGAAAACGCCTACCCCAAGGAACTGTCGGGGGGGATGCGGCAGCGGGTGGGATTTGCCCGTGCCTTGGCGGTAGAACCCGAACTCCTGTGTATGGATGAGCCATTTTCCGCCTTGGACGTACTGACAGCAGAGAACCTGCGTTTTGAACTTCTCGATCTGTGGCTAGAGCATAAAATTCCTACCCAGAGTATTTTGATTGTCACCCACCACATTGAAGAAGCGGTCATTCTCGCCGATCGCATTATTGTTTTGGGGAGCAACCCCGGTCGCGTCCGCGCTGACTTTCCAGTGACATTGCCCCACTATCGCGATCGCAAGAACCCCGAGTTTCAAGCTACCGTGGATCGCATCTATAAAATTCTCACCAATCCCCATGTGGATGAATTGGAGCAACTGGAACCCAAGCCAGCTACCCTGCCCACGAGTCAAGAACCGCGTTATCCGCTGCTACCCCATGTGCGCATTGGCTCGATCGCCGGTCTATTGGAACTCTTAGAACACCGCAAAGAAGACCTCTACCGCATTGCCCAAGAGCTGCAACTGGAGCTAGATGATATTCTGCCCATTGTCGAAGCCGCCCAGATGATGGAACTGGTGGAACTCAAGGAGGGAGACATCAGCGTGACCCCGATTGGCAATGCCTTTATTCAGGGGGACATTGACCAGCGCAAGCTGATTATTCGCCAACAACTCCTCAAGCATATTCGCCTTGTGCAGCAAATCCACACTTTCCTAATGGCCAAGCAAAACCACCGCATTCCCGAAAGTTTGGTGCTGGATATTTTAGAGCGGCACTTTACGCCGCAGGAGGCCGATCGCCAGCTCAATACCGCCATTGACTGGGGACGCTACGCCGAACTCTTTAGCTACGACGAACCGGCCAAAGAAATTTTCCTTGAAGTCAGTGAACCCGAGGAGCCATTGCCCCTTGAAACGACAGCAGTCTGAGGGGAATTTCCTAATGGGTCTGCGCTTGGGTAAACTCCTCTAGCGCCTCCATCACATGGGTGGCATACATCAAGGCAGGGCCGCCATCCATGGCTACAGTCACCATGAGGGTTTCCATGATTTCTTCAGGGGTTGCGCCTGCATGCAAAGCAGCACGGGTGTGGAAGGCAATGCAGCCGTCACAGTGTTTGGCAACCCCAATGGCTAGGGCAATCAACTCTTTGGTTTTGGTATCAAGAGCACCGGGGGTTGACGAGGCCCGACTCAAGCTATAAAAGGCCTTCATGGCATCGGGCATCGCTGCCGTTAGCTTTGCCGTGTAGGATTTGATGTGGTTAATTTGCTCGGTGTACATCGCTGTTCTCAAACAATCGTGTTACGCCTATCATCGCCGCTGAAGGAGGCTACCCGCCCGAAACTTCAACGTTTTTTCTTCTTCATTAGTCTATTGGCAACTCCGCTTCGCTACATTACCGCGCCCTAACCCCCACCTGTGACGCGAGGATGGGGGAGTGCAGGCTAAACATGTTCGACGGTCACCGCCCTTGGTGATGAGCATCATCGGTTGCGGGTGAGAAACGCCACGGATGTTCTTAGTCAGCCCACCTAGGATAAGAGTATTCACCCCATAGGGGCTAGACAAAACTGTTCTCTCCATTCACACAAAGGACACCCAAATGCTGAATCAAAAAGGTTTACTCCTCGCCTGCCTCGCCGTTGCCCTCAGCCCCGCTGTGAGCCGTGCTGTACCTCTAGCTGCCACCCAGACCGTGCAATTGCAACCCCCAAGTAATGTACGGGTGCGCCCTACGATTATCGGCAAGATCAATAAATCTCCTTCTATCTCCTGCAATGAGATTGTGATTAATGCCACACTGCATCCTCCCGGCGGCTTTCCAGTGGGGGGTGCCACCGCTACTTTGTCCCCTGCTGGTAGTCATGGTTGCAGTTACAAAATTACCGTTCCGCCCGAGCTACTCGGTCAGAAGGTTCATCTCTGGGGAACGTTCAAGAGTCCCTCACCCCTGTTGTCAATTCAACCCGTGGGCTGGCAAAGTCCCATCTCTCTGCCTCAGCAATTAGGGATTTCCCAGAGCTATGACTTTGTTGCTAAGGAAACCGTGATTCATTAAGCCTAAATAAAGGAATTCTGAGAGCGCCACTAGGAGTGACTGGTTTCTAGCCAGTCAAAGATGCGGTCAAGCTGCTCAAGGCTCACCAAGCCATACTGCCAGAGAACAACGGGCAACAGATTCACCTGCTCATCGCAGTGCTTGAGGCCGAAGTCAATGGCAGCGGTGGGCAGTGCCATCTCCCGCTGTAGGAAGTCAATGAGTCGTGTCCAACGTGGCGTTTTCATGATTCCTATAACTACCACACCTTACCCTCTATCCTAGGGATTAATCTGAGAAAATGCAACATTTCGTTACAAAACCACAGAAAGTGAAATAATCAGCCTGCTATTTGGTATGATGCCTGCTATTTTCGGGGACACTCTCCCCAGAGACTTCCCCCACCAGAGGGAATTTATAGGGGGGATTGCCGAATCATTGGTCTTGGGAAAAACACCCTAAGTAAAGATACTCAACCGTAGCTCGTTATACTAAAGTCTGATGGGTGTTGTTCAAGCTCAGCCTAGAGAGAACAGCAGCCGAATCAGTTGTTTTACGGATGTGTTCATGACCCAAGCCACCGTTGCCAAACCCCCCATTGCCTGGCCTACGGCGACCTTTATTATTTTTGTGCACCTCGGTGCTCTTCTTGCGTTTTTACCCGGCATGTTTAGTTGGAAGGCAGTCCTGCTGGCGCTTGCACTTCACTGGTTGACTGCTGGCATTGGTATTACCCTTGGTTGGCACCGCCTCGTTACCCATCGCAGCTTCCAAGTGCCCAAGTGGTTAGAGTATTTCTTGGTCTTTTGCGGCACACTCTCAATGCAAGGGGGGCCGATTTGGTGGGTTGGGCTGCACCGCCATCACCATCTGTACTCCGATCAACCCAATGATCACCACGATTCCCGTAAGGGCTTTTGGTGGAGCCATATTGAATGGATGTTTCGTGAGGTGCCAGCGGAGGCAGAGATTCCCCGTTTCACCAAAGATATTGCGGATGATCCGGTGTATCAGTTTCTTGACAAGTCCTTTCTACCAATTCAGGTGGTCTTGGCCATTGTTCTTTACCTCTGGGGCGGTTGGCCGTTTGTGGTTTGGGGAATTTTTGTGCGCCTTGTAACGGTCTATCACACCACTTGGCTGGTGAATAGTGCCACCCATGCCTTTGGCTATCGCACGTTTGAAACCACGGATCACTCAACGAATTGCTGGTGGGTCGCCCTGTTAACCTTTGGCGAGGGTTGGCATAACAATCATCATGCTTATCAATACTCGGCACGCCATGGGTTGCAGTGGTGGGAACTGGATCTGACGTGGCTCACCATTCGCTTCTTGCAATTGCTGGGTTTGGCTACGAAGGTGCGTTTGGTAGAAGCACCAGCAGCCTCTTCCCAAGACTAGAGCGCAATGCGGGTTCTCATTCTCGGTTGCGGTTATACGGGAACGTGGTTGGCGCGATCGCTCCAAGCCCAAGGCATTGATGTGGTCATTACCAACCGTCGGGGAGAGCCGCCGCCAGAACTCAGCACTGTTCCCTGTTTTCCCTTTACATGGGAGCAGCAGGGGGAGCCAGTCCCCTTAGCACCAGCCGCCCTTGAGGGGGTAACCCACATCCTCAATAGTATTCCTCCTGATCGCCAAGGGGAGGATGCGGTTGCGCTGGCACTGTTGCCGCAGTTAGAGAAACTGAATCTGCACTGGTTTGGCTACCTTTCGACAACGGGGGTCTATGGCGATCGCCAAGGGGGCTGGGTAGATGAAACCACACCCGTCAATCCCCAAAATTTGCGTTCACAACACCGCGTCAGCATTGAGCAAACCTTTCTCAACTCCAATCTGCCCACCCATATCTTTCGACTCCCCGGCATCTATGGCCCCGGAGAAGGACGCAATCCCATTGCTCGTATTCTCAAGGGGGATGTGCAACTCATTGATAAACCGGGACACTACTTCTGCCGTATTCATGTGGTGGATATTGTCCAAACCCTTGAGCGATCGCTGGCACAACCCACGCCGCAGGAAATCTATAACCTCAGTGATGATCAACCCTCAGAGTCGCTCCCTGTTCTACTCGAGGCCTATCGTCTTTTGGGTCGCCCAGCCCCACCAGCCATCCCTTTAGAGGCAGCCAATCTGAGTCCAATGGCCCAGTCCTTTTGGCGCGAATCCCGCCGAGTCCGCAATGACAAAATCAAGCGGGTTTTAGGCGTTCAGCTCCGCTATCCTTCCTACCGCGAGGGGTTACTAGCGATCGCCCGCGAATTAGGTCTTTGAGACGGCCTGCCATCCCCTGTTAGAAATAGGCACCTTTAATACCTAAGGATTCGGTCGCCGTCGCTGGAGAAACTCAGGAATGTCTAACTTCGGCTTGGCTTCAACCTCTGGTTGTGGTGCAGGGGCTTCCGGGGGAGGCGATGCCATCGTTAGGGGGCGGTTCGTTAGGGGTGTCGTTTTGGTTGTGGCACGAGTGCGGCTAATGGGTTCACCACTAAAGCCAGTGGCAATAACGGTGACTTGAACTTCCCCTTGCATTTGGGGATCAATCACCGCACCGAAAATGATATTGGCGTTAGCATCGGCCACATTGTAGATCACCTCGGCAGCGGCATTGACCTCATGGAGGGTGAGATCTGTGCCCCCCGTAATATTGAAGACAACGCCCTTGGCACCCTCAATCGACCCCTCCAGTAGGGGCGAAGAAATTGCACTGACGGCAGCTTCCGTAGCTCGTGACTTGCCAGAGGCAATACCAATACCCATCATGGCAGAACCGGCATCAGCCATCACCGAACGAATATCGGCGAAATCAACGTTAATCAGCCCCGGCAGGTTAATAATGTCGGAAATCCCCTGAACCCCTTGGCGCAGGACATCATCGGCCACTCGAAACGCATCCTGAACCGATGTTTGCTCCGAAATCACTGAGAGAATCTTGTCATTCGGGATCACGATGAGAGTGTCAACACGACTTTGCAGGGCTTCGATTCCTTCATCCGCTTGGCTAGCGCGACGGCGACCCTCAAAGGTAAAGGGGCGGGTTACCACTGCAACAGTTAGGGCGCCCTGTTCCTTGGCCACTTCAGCCACAATTGGGGCAGCGCCAGTGCCGGTACCGCCACCCATGCCGCAGGTAATGAAAATCAAATCGGCATCCTTGAGTGCCGCAGCAAGGTCTTCGCGGGATTCTTCAGCCGCTTTTTGACCAATGGCGGGGTTGCCACCGGCGCCGAGACCACGGGTGAGTTTCTGGCCAATTTGCAGGCAGCGGTGAGCCTGGGATTGGGCGATCGCCTGCGCATCAGTATTGACGCACCAAAATTCAACACCCGCCACATTACTGGCAATCATGCGGTTGACTGCGTTGCCACCGCCCCCACCGACACCAATCACTTTGATGCGCGCTGCTGAAGTTTCCACCAAGCTGTCATAACTCCTTAACACATCGGTTGGTGCGCCATGGCCATTGTCGCCAGATGCAATGCCTACCTCTCCCGAAACAAAGGAGGCGGGGACTTCAGAGGGAACAGGTTCCGTAGGCCACTGTTGATCTGACTCCATAACGCAACTGTCTTCACCCATGATAAATATGGGGCAACTATATCATGAACTCTAGCAAAGGCATCGGCAACACCCCACAAAATAATCCTTAAACCTAACTCAGGGGAGAGCGGGCTTTGGCCAACAGACCGTGCTTGGGGGCAAAAATCATCGCCAGCAAAAAAATCACTGTTTGCAGAACAACAATACAACCCCCCGTTGACGCATCGAGATAGTAACTGATGTAGGTTCCCAATAAACTGCCAAGGCCACCCACTGCCAAGGCAATGAGTACCATGATGCCAAAGCGATCGCTCAGCAAATAGGCCGTTGCCCCCGGTGTAATTAGCATCGCCACGACGAGAATAATGCCCACGGTTTGCAGGGCAGCGACAGTGGTGAGGGATAGCAACGCCAGCAGGAGATAGTACAGCAGCGTTGTATTTAGGCCAATGGTGCGGGCATGGGTCGGGTCAAAGCAAAAGAGGATCAAATCCCGATGCAATAGGGCGATCGTGATCAGTGTCATGAGGCTCACAATCACTGTTTGCCAGAGGTCGCGATCGCTAATCCCCAAGACATTTCCAAAGAGGATATGCATCAGGTCAACACTGCTGGCAGTCTTCGAGAGCAGCACCAACCCCAAGGCAAAAAAGCCCGTAAACACCAAGCCAATGACCGTATCCTCCTTCACCCGTGTCTGCCGTTGAATAAAGCCAATGAGGGTCACGGCCATCAAACCAAAAACAAAGGCACCTAAGGCAAAGGGCAGCCCCAGCCAATAGGCCAAGATCACACCGGGTAGCACTGCATGGGACACCGCATCCCCCATCAAGGCCCAGCCCTTTAGGGTTAAAAAACAGGACAATACCGCACAAACGCAGCCCACAAGGGTGCTCACCCCTAGTGCCTTGACCATAAATGTGTGTTGCAGCGGCTCTAGTAGCCAAGTGTTCATCCTCTGTCCTCTATCTTGAAAAGTATGATTATGATAAGGTGCTGCCAGTACAGTCGGAGTGCAGTTCTTGTGGATGGCAGTCTTTTACTGAACCCTTGGTGGATAGGTATTTTGCTCAACACCTTCCTTGGAGCGATCGCCCTCCTTGCGCGGCAGAAGTTACTGACCGCGGCGGGACTTTTCCATGCGTGGCTCCTCGGCGTACTGATTTGGGGCACCTTAGGCTGGCAGGGCTATCTGATTGTCATGGTTTATTTCCTTGTCGGTTCAGCCGTCACCCGCATCGGCATGGCCGAAAAAGAGGCCGCAGGCATTGCTGAAAAACGCTCCGGGGCGCGCGGGCCAGAGAATGTCTGGGGATCAGCCTTTACAGGCACCCTCTGTGCACTCCTTGCTCTCCTGCTGCCCCAATGGCGGGAGTTATTTTTGGTGGGGTTTGTGGCCAGTTTTAGCACCAAGCTCTCAGATACCTGTGCCAGTGAAGTGGGCAAAGCCTATGGCCAGCGCACCTTCCTCATCACCACATTACAACCGGTGCCCCGCGGGACAGAGGGAGCGGTGAGTTTAGAGGGAACACTGGCCGGTCTAATTGGTGCCACCGTGATTGCTGTGCTAGGCTGGAGTGTGGACTTGATGGGGGCGATCGCCATCCCCATTTGTATTCTTGCTGCTTTCCTAGCCAACCTTGTGGAGAGTCTGGTGGGAGCTACCCTTCAGGAACGCTACACTTGGCTGAGTAATGAAATCGTTAACGGCATCAACACAACGGTGGGAGCTTTCGTGGCAATGGTAGCCGTTTTTATCGCTTCGTAAGCGTTGTAAGCGGGCTGTTAGTGACCTAGGGATTTACCTCATTTGATTTATTGACATTTATCAAATTTTTCAGGTATGAACAAAGTTTTAGACTGGCTTGACTCATTGCTAATTCAAAACTCATTTCAAAGAGAGGTTCGTCGCTGGTTTCGAGATAAAGGCGATAGTACCTTGCGGCTTGATTATCCACTTGATGCAGAGAGCATTGTCCTAGATGTGGGGGGATATAAAGGAGACTTTACTGCTCTCATTCATGAGAAATTCAATTGTCGAGTATTTGTTTTTGAACCGGTTTCAGTCTTCTATCATATTTGTAAGAAACGGTTTGCTGGTAATGCAAAGATTATTGTCCTGAATTATGGACTGTCCAACGTCGATGAAATTTCCCAAATTCACATAGCTGAGGAATCGTCAAGTTTTTATAAAAGAAATTCAAAAACATCAGAGGAAATAGCTCAACTACGAAACTGTGCTACTGTTTTCAAGGAGCTTGGTATCGAAAAAGTAGATTTGATGAAAATTAACATTGAAGGAGGAGAGTATAATTTAGTGAAAAAGCTCATCGATTCTGATTTAATAGAAAAGATAAAATATCTTCAGATTCAGTTTCATAATTTTGTTGAGAACTCAGAACAAAAGCGTCAGAATTTGCGCTTTAAGTTAACAAGAACTCATATTGAAATGTGGAATTATGAATTTGTTTGGGAAAGCTGGCGCCTAAAGAGCATTTGAGTTTTAACCTAGAAAATCATGCAATGACAAAGCAAGGATTAACTGGTCTTTTTGTCTATCCTGATATTCCCACAACCGTATTTTTTGATCCGAATGGATCTCCAGACGGGCTAACACAGCCTTGGGTTGCCCTGCGGGAGGGGTTTTGTGCCCAAGGCGTTGAACTTGTCGGCCTCGATCAATGCTGTAATGACCCCGATTTTGAACTCCATCTTAATGTTCAAGCTCCCCGCTCTAAGTCTCCAAAGTTTGTAATTCTCACTGAACATCCCTTGATCTATCCAGCCAATGGGCAGCGGTTCTTATTGCGTCGCTATCAAAGTGTGTTTACTTGGAACCCTGACCTAGCTATCAAGCAGGCTCAGCAAATTCAACTGCCTCACCCCTTCAAGGTAACAGGTGGTGTAGATGGCTATGGGCAACGTCCTCAGTTGGTTGTTTTAATCAACAGTAATAAGGCTTTGGCTTGGTGGGCTCCGTATCAAGATCTCTACCGCGAGCGGGTCAGAGCTATTCGCTGGTTTGAACGTCATGCACCACAGGACTTTGCCCTTTATGGTCACGGTTGGAATCATTCAGCCCGACAGCCCGTGGTAGGAGAGATCATTCACGCCTTAGAAAAAAGGTGGATTCACAGACCATTGCCCCCGTTTCCGTCTTGGCGGGGCATTGCGCCCACAAAGAGTGAAGTGTTACGACAGTCCCGCTTCTCAATTGTCTATGAGAACGCGATTTTTCGTGGTTACATCACAGAGAAAATTTTTGATGCCTTTTGCGCCGGGAACGTGCCGATCTACTGGGGGGCACCAGACATTACCGACTACATTCCTAAGGCTTGTTTTATTGACCGTAGAGAGTTTTCTTCCTACGACTCTTTGTACGATTTTCTCAAGACGATGCCAGAAGAGATCTATAAAGGCTACCAGCAAGCGATTTGGAATTTTCTGCACTCTCCTCAAGCACAGCGGTTTTCTATTGCTCACTTTGTGCAGACCATCGTTCACGGCATTTTGGATCAAGTCAACGCTAGTCATAAACACTCGGAATAATGATCTTTGTCAATCTTATCGGTGGCCTTGGCAATCAGATGTTCCAGTATGCTTTAGGAAGGGCTTTGTCTATGACTAGGGGAGTGCCCTTGCGCTTGGATATTTCGGATTTTGAAAGCTACCAGCTTCATCAAGGGTTTGAACTACATCGTGTATTTTGCTGTGAGGCTCCGATTGCTTCTCTTGAGGATTTGAAGTCTGTTTTGGGGTGGTGGGGGGTGCCAACAATCAGAAGAGCGATCGCCAACCTGCAACTTTCAGCGCTATGTAAGGGGCGACTGATTCTTGAACCTCACTATCACTATTGGGAACAAATTCACTCTATCCCCAGCACTGCCTACCTTCAGGGTTACTGGCAATCAGAAAAATACTTTAGCGAAATTGCTGACGTTCTACGGGAAGATTTCAAGTTTAGGCAACCCTTGTCAGAAATAAATGCTCAATGGGCAGATAAAATTACCCAGTGTCATTCAATTAGTCTCCATATTCGTCGTGGAGACTATGTTTCAAATCCTATGACCCATAAAGTTCATGGCGTCTGTCAGCTTGACTATTACTATCGAGCCATTGAATATATCACGTCACTTATAGATGATCCTGTATTCTTTGTTTTTTCAGACGAAGCTGAATGGGCAAAATCAAACTTGAAAACTTCTTATCCAATTTTTTATGTAGAAAATAATACTGCTCAAGAGAGCTACAATGATATGCGCCTCATGAGTCTATGTCGTCATCATATTATTGCCAACAGTACGTTTAGTTGGTGGGGAGCTTGGCTAAATAATAGCCCTGAAAAAATTGTAATTGCTCCTCAAAAATGGTTCGCTACCTCTGATAAAGATGATTCGGATTTAATTCCAAAGACTTGGATTAGAATTTGAGATGATTTAGTTATTGTTAATGATGAATATACACAACAGTCCGACTATTTCAGTTATTTTACCAGTTTTTAATTCTGGCCAATATATTGAATTAGCTATAAATTCTATTCTTAATCAATCCTTTAATGATTTTGAACTCATTGTTATTGATGATGGTTCTTCGGATAACTCCTTTGAAATTTTATCAGATTATGCAAAACTTGATGCTCGTATTCATTTAATTCGTCGGGATAATCAAGGTTTGATTTATACACTGAATCAAGCAATTGAACTTGCTAAGGGTCAATATATCGCTAGAATGGATGCAGATGATTTGACTTTACCTAACAGGTTAGAAAGTCAACTTGAATTTCTAGAAAAAAATAAATTACATCTTTGTGGCTCATCTGTTCAGCTCATTGGGTCAGCGATTGGTTCTTGGCACTATCCTCCTTCCCATGAAGGTTGCGAAATTGAATTGTTATTTGGTGTACCTTTTGCCCATCCATCTGTAATGGGTCACTCCAGTGTTTTCAAAGAACTGAGGTACTCCTCTGAGTGGTCACTGGTGGAAGATTATGATCTCTGGCAGCGGGCATGGGCGGCAGGGTTCAAGATGGGAAATGTCCCAGAGGTGCTTCTGCAGTACCGAGTACATCGCAAACAAACCTCCAGCCTTTATCGTCGGCAGCAAGCTCAAAATAGTCAACGGATTCGTTCGCGCCACTGGCAACAACTACTGAGTGCCAAGCTAGGAATTTCACCAACTGAGGCTCAAGAAGCAGAGAAAGACTTGTGGAAAACATTCCAACTCCTGCGGCAGTTAAAGCAATGTTATAAAGGAACAGAAGCAGAAAAAATTCTCCACCATGCATTCCCGCGCCTTTGTTCTCACCGTTTTCATAGTTGGGTTTTAGATAGAACAAGCTAGTTGAGTAGCTCAAGACCACATTTCTGGAGTGATTATGTTTTTTAGTGTCGTAATTCCTACCTATAATCGCTTGCCCATTCTAGAAAAGTGTCTTCGCGCGATCGCCCATCAAACGTGGAATCCAGACTTAGGCATTGAGGGCTATGAGGTCATTATTGTTGACGATGGCTCAACAGACAACACCATTGAGTGGCTTGAGGCACATCGTGAAGCGTTTCCCTGTGTCCGCTGGCTTCAACAGGAACATCTTGGCCCTGCGGCTGCCCGTAACTTGGGGCTTCAGGTGGCTCAGGGGGACTGGATTATTTTTATCGATAGTGATTTGGTAGTGACGGAAACGTTTTTAGAAGCCCATGGGAAGTGCTTAACCCAAGAAAAAGAACGTCTTGGCATTGAGGATATTACTCAGGTTCCTGCTTTTTCCTATGGCCGTGTGATTAATACCTGTAACTTTGAAGACCCCACCTCAGAACCCTACAAAATCATTGATTTTTCAGCCGCCTATTTTGCAACGGGGAATGTGGCGATCGCCCGCCATTGGTTGGAAAAAGCAGGCCTCTTTGATACCCAGTTTCAGCTCTACGGCTGGGAAGATTTAGAACTAGGGGTGCGCCTCAAGAAATTGGGTTTGCGATTACTGAAGTGCCCCGAAGCCGTTGGCTACCACTGGCATCCCCCCTTTTCCCTCAGTCAAGTGCCCACCCTGATTCAGAAAGAGATTGAAAGGGGACGAATGGGGGTCTTGTTCTATAAAAAGCATCCCATTTGGGAAGTGAAGCTCATGATTCAAATGACGCCCTTTCACTATTTCCTTTGGGCCATCCTATCCCTCGGCGGCATTCTCAATGAAAAAACACTGGCGCCCCTGTTGCAATGGCTGATTAACATCGGTCGCCCTCAAGATGCCTTGGAAGTGGCTCGCATCTTTTTGAACTGGTATAATGTGCGGGCAGTCTATTCAGCCTATCAAGAGCAAACACCGCAGCAGCAGCATTGAGCTTTCGTGGGAGCTATGTCAACCCTGTCTCCAGAGCTAAAAGCCCGTTTGGCAACGCCATTGCAGATTGGCTCTGTTACGGTCAATAGTCGGGTCTTGCAGTCCCCGTTGGCCGGGGTAACTGATTTGGTGTTTCGGCGATTGGTGCGCCGTTATGCCCCCGACTCAATGATGTACACGGAGATGGTCAGTGCTTCGGGGTTGCACTATCTGAAAACATTGCCCCGGATCATGGAAGTGGATGCCAATGAGCACCCCATTAGTATTCAGCTTTTTGACTGTCGCCCTGATTTTCTAGCAGAAGCAGCGATAAAGGCAGTGGCTGAAGGGGCGGATACGGTAGATATCAATATGGGCTGCCCCGTGAATAAAATTACGAAGAATGGCGGTGGTTCTTCGCTGCTGCGGGATGTGCAAACGGCAGCAACAATTGTGCGGACGGTCTCCAAGGCGGTGCCTGTGCCGGTTACGGTCAAAACCCGCATTGGTTGGAGCGATCAGGAGATTAATATCCTTGACTTTGCCAAGGCGATGGAAGATGCTGGCGCGGCAATGATTACGGTTCATGGGCGGACCCGTGCCCAAGGCTTTAATGGCCCAGCCCGCTGGGAGTGGATTGCGCGGGTGAAGGAGCGCGTCAGTATTCCCGTGATTGCCAATGGCGATATTTTCTCGGTGGAAGCGGCAGTGCGCTGCTTGGAGCAAACCGGCGCAGATGGTGTGATGTGCTCGCGGGGAACGATGGGTTATCCCTTCTTGGTGGGGGAAATTGATCACTTTTTGAAAACCGGGGAATTGCGGCCTGCGCCAACGGTGGTTGAACGTCTGCACTGTGCGCGGGATCATCTCATTGCCCTCTGGGAATACAAGGGGGAACGGGGGATTTGCCAAGCGCGTAAACATTTGACGTGGTACGCTAAGGGCTTTGCTGATGCCGCAGAACTGCGCAGTGAATTGTGTCGCATTGAAACCCTAGAGGCTGGTTTAGCCCTGCTGGATGTAGCAATTGAGCGGTTGCAAAATGCCCAAGAAATGAGGGCGATCGCGGCCTAAAGCAATGAACAGAATGCTTTACTTTTTGCAAAAATCAGCCCCTAGATTATAGGGAGTATAATGAAAGTGTAGGCGTGAGCAGGCCGAAAAAGAGTGATGAGGCTTGGCCTACAAAAAGTTCATTTGCATTTCTCGTTTGATCGCAATCGCTTAATCTCTTGCGTATTTTCTAGCATTTGCAGTTAGCAGGTTCTTGCTGGTTTGAAGGGGCGATCGCTATTGGTGAAGGGCGATCGCGAGAAATTGCTGTACACTTGATGAGGAACATTGATTATGAACTGTACACGCTACACAGAATTGCCCGAAGCGGCATGGCGAGAATTTACGGGTGGTGATTGGGTCGATCGCATTGATGTGCGCGACTTTATTCAACGCAACTATACCCCCTACGCTGGGGATGCCTCCTTCCTCACAGGCGCTAGCGATCGCACCCAACAACTATGGGCAAAAGTGCGCGATCTGATGGCACTAGAGCGCGAAAAAGGCGTCCTTGATGCCGATACCAGTATCCCCTCTTCGATTACAGCCCACGCACCGGGCTACATTGATCGCGAGTTAGAGCAAATCGTTGGCCTGCAAACCGATCAGCCCCTGAAACGGGCGATTATGCCCTTTGGTGGCATTCGCGTTGTTGAAACCTCCCTCAAGGCCTACGGCTACGAATTGGATCCGCGCACGAAGGAAATCTTCACCAAATATCGCAAAACCCATAACGATGGCGTCTTTGATGCCTACACCCCCGAAATGCGCCGCTGTCGTAAATCGGGGATCATTACGGGACTGCCGGATGCCTATGGCCGCGGTCGGATTATTGGTGACTATCGCCGCGTGGCTCTCTATGGGGTAGATCGCTTGATTGCCGACAAACAGGCACAGCAGGCTTCCCTAGAACTGGATGTCATGGACGACGAAACCATCCGCCTACGGGAAGAACTCTCAGAGCAAATCAAAGCCCTCAATGAACTCAAGGAAATGGCCGCCAGCTATGGCTTTGATATTTCGCGGCCAGCGGCCAATGGCAAAGAGGCGATTCAGTGGCTTTATTTTGGCTACCTTGCGGCTGTCAAAGAACAAAACGGCGCCGCCATGTCCCTTGGGCGGGTCTCCACCTTCCTCGACATTTACTTTGAACGGGATTTGCGCCACGGCACAGCCACAGAAGCTGAAATCCAAGAATGGATTGACCACTTTGTGATGAAACTGCGGATGGTGCGCTTCCTGCGGACGCCGGAATACAATGAACTCTTCTCTGGCGATCCCACATGGGTCACGGAATCCATTGGTGGCATGGGTCTTGATGGTCGCCCATTGGTGACGAAAACCAGCTTCCGTATTCTGAATACGCTCTATACCCTTGGGCCTGCCCCCGAACCCAACTTGACGGTGCTGTGGTCGGAAAACTTGCCAGAGGCCTTCAAACGCTTCTGCGCCCAAGTTTCCATTGACACCAGTTCGATCCAATACGAAAACGATGACTTGATGCGTCCCTACTGGGGCGATGACTACGCGATCGCCTGCTGTGTCTCGGCGATGCGGGTCGGCAAACAAATGCAATTCTTTGGGGCACGGGTGAATTTAGCCAAAGCCCTGCTCTACGCAATCAATGGCGGTCGGGATGAAGTCTCTGGCCAGCAAGTGGCACCGATGTTTGCGCCGATTACGGGCGACACCCTGAAGTGGGAAGAAGTCCTACCCCGTTTTGAGCAGATGATGGCTTGGTTGGCGAAGGTGTATGTCAATACCCTCAACGTCATCCACTACATGCACGATAAGTACTGCTACGAGCGGCTGGAGATGGCGCTCCACGATCGCGATGTCTTTCGCACCATGGCCTGTGGTGTGGCGGGTCTATCGGTGGTGGCGGATGCCCTCTCGGCCATTAAGTACGCCGAGGTGAAAGTGATCCGCAATGCCGAGGGCTTAGCGGTGGACTACGAGATTAAGGGTGATTTTCCGAAGTACGGCAACAACGACGATCGCGTGGATAGTCTCGCGGTGTGGGTCGTGGAAACCTTCATGAATGAAATCCGCAAACACAAAACCTACCGCAATGCCGTGCCTACGCAGTCAATCCTGACGATTACCTCCAACGTCGTCTATGGCAAGAAAACCGGCAATACTCCCGATGGCCGCAAAGCCGGTGAACCCTTTGCACCGGGCGCTAACCCCATGCACGGTCGCGATACGAAAGGGGCGATCGCCTCACTGGCATCCGTGGCCAAGTTGCCCTATGTCCATGCCCAAGATGGCATCTCCAACACGTTCTCCATCGTGCCCAGTGCCCTTGGCAAGACACGGGAGGATCAAATCAGCAACTTGGTGAATCTGCTGGATGGCTACATCCACGACCAAGGCTTCCACATCAACGTCAACGTGCTTAACCGCGAAATGTTGTTGGATGCCATGGATCACCCTGAACTGTACCCCCAACTCACCATCCGGGTGTCGGGCTATGCGGTGAACTTTATCAAACTCACCCGCGAACAACAGTTGGATGTGATTAACCGCACCTTCCATGAACGCTTTTAGGCTCATCTTTAGGCTCTTTAAGCGAACTGCCGCCTAGATGAACGTCGCGTCCTCTACCTCGGTTGCTCTAGCGATCGGGGTAGATTTTTTCTATGTTGGTAACGTGTGGCATGCAACTGCATTGATTCATCTCGTCAATCGTCCCTTTTTCCACAGACACCCTGAGGGCGATCGCGCCTGCTTGTTACTCCATGGCTTGGGGGGTGGGGTTTATGAACTGCAACTTTTGGGAGAGGTTCTCTACAAAGCAGGCTGGACGGTTCAGGGCATCCTCTATCCGGGGCACGATCGCCCCACTCCCCAAATGCCCGCCTCGACATGGCCGCAGTGGTATGAGGCTGTCGTCAGTGCCTTTCAGGCCTTGCGAGAGAGCTACTCAACGGTTGCGGTGATCGGCTTTTCCACAGGGGGGACGCTAGCCCTGCATCTTGCCCGTCACTATGCCGTTGATGCCCTAGTGCTCCTTGCTCCCTTTTTGCGTATCTATCGGCCTTGGTTTTTGCCCTTGGCTCCAGAAACTTTGGTGCTATCCATTGGTCAGTGGATTCCTTGGGTGCCTCGGCGCAGCCTACCAATCCGCGATCGCCCCCTACGCCAAGCAGCAGAAGCCGCCTGCTTTTTCAAAAGTTTCAACCTGCAAGCGGTGCGCAGTGCCCTCGACCTGATTGCCCAAGTGGAGCGGGAACTGCCGCTGATCACAACGCCAACACTGATTCTGCAAAGCCTTGCTGACACGGTCGTTGACCGCCAAGGGGGGCAGAGGATTTATGAACACCTAGGCAGCCCCAAAAAGGAATTGCACTGGTTCAAGGAGTCGGATCACTTGCTCCCCCTTGATGTCGAGCGAGAGCAGGTATTCGCCAAGGTGGTCGCCTTTTTGGGAAGATAGTTGCAGTTGGTTACTTGCCCTGCCATGGAAACATTGGATCTACGGGGAACGCCCTGTCCTTTGAACTTTGTGCGCACAAAACTGCGACTGCAACAGTTGCCCCCCCAGCAGCCCCTTGAGGTCTGGTTGGATGCAGGAGAACCCATTGAGCAGGTGCCCGATAGTTTGCGCATGGCGGGCTACGATGTCCTTGGGATTGAGCCACGGCAGGACTATTTTGCCCTTCAGGTGCAGCGTCCGGCATGAGTGATCTGGTGGGCTTGGTGCGGGCTGTTCAGGCCAATTACTACCGTGTCCGCCTGCAGGAAGCCACCAATGGTATTGAGGAGTTACTGTGTGTACGCCGCGCCCGCCTCAAGAAGATGGGGCAACAGGTGTGTGTGGGGGATTGGGTAGTGGTGAGCCATCCCGACTGGCAAGGACACCGCGGAGCGATCGCTGAGATTTTGCCCCGCCGCAATCAATTGCCACGCCCAGCGATCGCCAATGTCGATCAAGTGTTGCTCCTTTTTGCCTTGGCTGACCCCCCTGCCGATGTCCATCAAATTAGCCGCTTTCTCTTGACCGCAGAGGGGCTGGAGGTCGAGATTCAGGTGGTTTTCACCAAAGCGGATTTAGTTTCTGCGCAAGAGCAACAGCAGTGGCGCGATCGCCTGCATCAATGGGGCTATCACTGCCATGTCCTCAGTCTCACCCAAGGAAGCGACTGGCAACATCTGCATCCCCACCTCGCCGATAAGATTACAGTTGTCTGTGGCCCGTCGGGGGTAGGCAAAAGTAGCTTGATCCGCCATCTGACACCTCGGGAAGATATTCGCGTCGGTGCGGTCTCGGATCACTGGCACCGGGGGCGGCACACCACTCGCCATGTGGAACTCTTTCCCCTGCCAGCGGGGGGCTGGATTGCCGATACACCGGGCTTTAATCAACCCGAACTGCCCCAAGACCCCCAGCAATTGGCGGCGGCTTTTCCGGAGATTCGCCAACGGCTGAGCAAGGATCGGTGTCTCTTTGATAACTGTCGCCACGATCAGGAACCGGGCTGCTGTGTACGCGGTGATTGGGAGCGCTACCCCCTCTACATTGAGTATTTGCATGAGCTAGAAACAATGGCCAGTTCAGAGCCATCCTTAGGGAAGGCACCCCCAGTGAAGGCCAAGAGTGACCGCCAAGGGCAGCAGCGCCTTGAACCCCTCTTGGATCCGAAAAAATATCGCCGTCGATCGCGACGGCAGCAACATCAGCACCTCAATCCTATGGCTGAAGAAGTCCTCGATAGTGAACTGTGATGACCATATCCCCTGTGTTAACCCTCATCCTGTTGAGTGTAACGGTTCTTTCCCTTGTGATCTGGCTGGTTTTGCTGCTGCTTTGGGGACAGTTTTGGCGCCCGGATCAGCGGCTACAGGGGGGAGACCTCAGGGTTTGGCCAAGGGTGGTGGTTGTCATTCCAGCTCGCAATGAGGCGGCGGTGATTGGCACCAGTGTGCGATCGCTCCTCGAACAGGACTACGAGGGAACCCTACATCTGATCTTGGTGGACGATCAAAGTGACGATGGCACAGGGGACATTGCTCGCCAAGCGGCTTTGGAACTGGGCAAGGGCGATCGCCTGACGGTCATCGAGGGCGCACCGCTTCCTTCCGGCTGGTCCGGTAAGCTCTGGGCACTGTCCCAAGGCATTGAGGCCGCCCGTGCGTTTGATCCCGATTACTTGCTGCTTACAGATGCCGATATTGCCCACGATCGCCAAAATTTGCGGCAATTGGTCGCCCACGCCCGTCAGCAAAATTGTGCCCTTGTCTCGCTGATGGTGAAACTGCGCTGCCAAAGTATTTGGGAAAAATTGCTGATTCCCGCCTTTGTCTTTTTCTTTGCCAAGCTCTATCCCTTCCCTTGGGTCAACGATCCACAGCGATCAACGGCGGCTGCAGCGGGGGGCTGTATTCTGATTGATCCTGTGGCGCTGGACAAGATTGGTGGCATTGCCTGTATTCGCCATGCCCTGATTGATGATTGTTCCTTAGCTGCCGCTGTCAAACAAGCCGGCTACCGCATTTGGTTGGGGCTGACACCGACCACCGTGAGTCTGCGTGCCTACAATACGCTCGGCAGTATTTGGCAGATGGTGGCTCGCACCGCCTATACGCAGTTGTCCTATTCACCGCTCTTGCTGGTGGGAACCGTGATTGGCATGACACTGGTGTATTTGTGGGCGCCCCTTGCCCTTGCTATCGGTCTGATCAGTCAGTCGCTGCCCTTAGCCGTCATGGCGGGACTCACTTGGGGGAGCATGGCGATCGCCTACGGGCCAACGGTGCGTTTCTATGGCCTCAATGGCGCTTGGGCGCTGACACTGCCTGTGATTGCCTTCCTCTATACGCTGATGACACTGGATTCGGCGCGGCGCCACTGGCAAGGTCGGGGTGGTGCTTGGAAAGGACGGGTTTATCCCCGCAAGTCATAGATGGGGCGATAGGCCATGACAATCAGCGTGTCAGTGGGGTCAAGGCTCTGAAAGTCTGTGGGACGAGGGTTGAGCAACACCTGTTGATTTTGGCGGCGAATCCCGATCAGGAGCAGCGGGTTCTCTGGATGGCGGCTACTGTACTCACTCATCCAGGCACTGAGGGCAGCAAAGGAGAGGCCATAGAGGGTGGTGGGATAGTACCCCGGCTCAATAAAGTAGAACTCATTGGTGTGATCAGAATAGGTCAGGAGTTGGCGATAGACCTCGGACATTTGACGAAAGAGGGCACTTTGGGCCAGAATCCCAGAACTATAGTCCTGACTCAAAATCACTTCATCCACCCCTGCTTCCTTAAGGTGGCGCTGGCGATCGCTATTCACCAATTCGGCCACCACATGAATATCCTGCTCTTGGCCAGGGGTTTTCTCTAGGTGCTTTACCGCAAGGGCAATGAGGGCATTTTTTTCATCGGGAGCTTCCATGTCGGCATCCGCAAGCAGAATAATGGCTTTGGCTTGGGGGGCATTGAGGCGCTCTAGGGTGCCATGGTGGGTAGGATCCCCTTGTACTACAAAGACATCCGGGCGCCCTTGGAATTCAGGATCCAGTGCAATCGGTTCAGCACATAAAAGCACAATGTCGCGGGGATGGTAGGCGTTGGCGGCAATCAATTGGCGGAGCACAAGGGGCGCCTTGGCATTCCAGTTGCAGATAATAATGTGATTGCTAAAGGGTTTCATGGGTAGGGTTTGGCTAAGAGCTTGGGTGACAAAGTAGGCGGAAAACTTGCCAATCAGGGCACCAAAGGCAAAGGTGCCAAAGAGCAGTAGCAGCAGCTGCAGGACTTGCCCCAGCAGGGTGCGCGGGCGATCGGGATACTCCCCCACCAAGGTAATCACTGCATTACTGAGGGTCTCCCAAGTGCGGCTCGGCGACTGGAGTGCCTCTTCGCTCCAGAGGAAAGCCACAATTAACAGCACCAGAATCGCGATCGCCCCTAGGGTAAGGAAGCGTTGAAGTCGCTCGTGCATTGGTTGGCGAGGGAAACATCACGTCTATTCTAAGATTCCGCCCCCTTGTAGAGTCTCCCAGATTCCAGTATCCTGACTGCTATACAACCCTTTTCCCTAAGGATGGAACCCCCTCGAAACAGCCAAAACTGCTTAATGACCCAATCACATCCCCTCAACAGGTCGATATCACTGGCAGAGGGGCGATTTATTCAGCATGATAGAAACAACATCGGCAGTAAAGGAGCAGTCTCTTGAATAAGCCTGACGACCCACAATGCCGACTCGGACTGTATATCTGGGGTTCCCCCTAGAAGAATAGCTGCAATGTCTGCCGCTGCCTTAGAAATTTTACTTGTGCTGCTGCTCATTATCGCCAATGGCATTTTTGCTGGTGCTGAAATCGCAGTGGTCTCTGCACGCAAAGTCCGCCTCGAGCAACTGGCAAAACGGGGTCAACGCAAGGCGAAGGCAGCCCTAAAACTCGCCAACTCCCCGAATAATTTTCTCTCGGCTGTACAAATTGGGATTACCCTGATTGGGATTCTCAGTGGTGCCGTGGGCGGTGTCACCCTTGCCCAGCGGTTACAGGCTGTCCTCAGTCCCGTGCCATGGTTGGGTCAATACAGCCAGCCTTTGAGTATTGCCCTTGTGGTGACGGGGATTACATACCTTTCCTTGGTGATTGGCGAACTGGTGCCCAAGCGCATTGCCATGACGTACCCCGAGGCGATCGCCTGCAACATTGCCAAACCCATGACATGGCTGACGAAATTAGCGGCTCCGATTGTGCATTTACTCAGCGTCTCCACAGATACCATTCTGCAAGTATTGGGCATTGCCACCATTGCCGACCAAACGGTTACAGAGGATGAAATCAAAGTCCTGATTGAGCAGGGGGCACAGGCGGGTCTCTTTGAGGTGGCGGAGCAGGACATGGTGGCGCGGATTTTCAACTTGGGCGATCGCCCGATTCAGTCGATCATGACCCCCCGCACCGATATTGTGTGGCTGGATATTGAATCTTCCCTTGAAGAAATGGAGGCGGAAATCCTAGCCAGTTCCCATTCGCGGTTTCCCGTGGCTGAAGAAACCATTGATCACTGCTTGGGAATTATTTCAGCCAAGGACTTTTTGGCCGCTCGTCTCACCCAGCAAGAGATTGACCTGCGCCAGCTTTTGCAACCAGCGCTCTTTGTTCCCGAAGGCCTACCGGCACTTGATGTCCTTGAACTCTTTCGCCAATCGAGTCAACACATTGCCCTGATTACTGATGAATACGGGGGCATCGAAGGGCTGGTGACGCTCAATGATCTCACGGAGGCGATTATTGGCACACTGCGCCACGACGAGGGGGAAGAACCGCAAATTATTCAGCGGGAGGATGGCTCTTGGCTATTGGATGGACTGCTCTCCACCTATGAACTCAAGGAATTGCTGCGGCGGGAAAGTTTACCTGAGGAGGACACGGCCAACTACCACACCCTTGGCGGGCTAATCATTACGCTATTTGGGCGTATTCCCCAGTCGGGAGATTACATTGAAACCGATGGCCTGCGCTTTGAAGTGGTGGATATGGATGGCAACCGCGTGGATAAGGTGCTGGTGACCGAACTAGTGAGCGATGATGCCCTCGCCGATGACAGCAACCCCAAGGACAAGGATTAACGACGGCGCAGATCCGCTACCGTGCGTTGCAGCGATCGCCAGCGTTGTTGTCGCAGTTGATTCAGGGCGCGTTTCAGGGGTGGCAAGGGGGGCTGATCACCACCATAGCGCCAAGCCCCATAGGCCTGCGTCAGGGTTTCAATGGCTCGCTGACTGACGGCATCAAGACGGCCAGCGGTTTGCAGCGATCGCGCGTATTCCCACGGCGTTTGATTGGGTCGCTTCGGTAATCCCTGCTGGGCGAGACCATCGAGCATTTGTACATAGAGGCGGGCGATCGGCGGCAGTTTTTGCAGGCGTTGACGATATCGCCACGTCTGGAGAGCGTACCACAAACCCCAGACCACAATGACGCCACCAAAGAGCATCAAAATCCCTTGGACAATCCCCCCCAGCCCTTGGCTAAACAGATCAAAGAATTTTTGCAAAGCAGTTTCGAGGGTAGCAAAGATAATGCCAAAAAATCCCGTCACCGGGGTCGGCAACCATCCCGTGACCCACTGCCAAAACTGCTGGAGGACGCTAAAGGTCTGATCTACCTCTAGGGTGGCTGGATAGAGATCGTGCCCCGGAATTGGATCAAAGAGAAACCAGCCCAAATTGGGAAAGTAGGCTTCCGTCAGGGCATAGGCATCGGTATTGCGAACCACATACAAGCCCGTGAAGGGGTTAAATTCCCCCGTTCCTAAACCGGTGACCAAGCGGCTGGGAATGCCAATACTGCGCAGTAGCAGTGTCAACGCCGTGGAAAAGTGATCGGGATAGCCGCCGCGCCACTCAAACAGAAAGGCTGCGACCAAGTCTTGATCTTTGCCTAGTTCGGGAATGTCGGTTTTCAGGGCATAGGATTGCTTCAGGGCTTGGGTGAGGTAGAGAGCTTGCTCGTAGGGTTCGGGAATCGAGCGATCGGCCTTGGCAAGGAGGTCTTTGGCCAGTGCTTGCAGGCGTGGTTTCAGGTCAGGGGGCACTTCAAGGTAGGACTGATAGCCTACGGTGTGATTTAATTTTGGCGCTCTGCGCAACAGAGAGCGATCGCGCACGGGCACTTGGGAAATCACAGAATAGGTCAGCCCTTCGGGCAAGGGCACTGGCGCACGCAGGCCACCATCGGGGTCACGGGCAATTTCACGGGTGGGAAAATAGAGTTCGCGGGGTTCGTAGAGATGGGGAATCAGGTTACTAAACTCAGAGACAATGGTATAGGTCTGAATCACTTCCCGCGTCGGCATTTGGGAGAGTTGTTGTGGCAGCAGATAGCGAAAACTCCAAGGGGAACGCCGCAGCACTTCTGCCTCATCGTTGCGACTAATGCGCCAACCCCGCCCCGTATATTTGTCAAAGGCAAGGACGCGCCAAAAGCCGGGGGCTTGCGATCGCACCCGCATTAACTCCCTAGGCGTCATGCTCCCGCCAAAGGTCTGATCAATCTCGGAGCCAAAGCCATAGTAAAAGTTCGGGTCAAAGGTTTGATTGGCCAGTTCCTCGCCGACACCGCCACCACCACGGCCACTGACATAGCCCGGATTGATCACCCGGGTTTGGTCAAACTCCCCTGCCACTTGAATTTCAGCACTGACAGGCAAGGTGCGAATCTGATAGCCAGGGAAGCGCGGCAGCAGCACAAAGACCACCATCCCCAAGCCAAGAATCAGGGCAAAGAGGCCGACCCATTGCCGCCAAGGCAAGGCCAAGGCTTTCAGGGTGGTGGAGAGTAAGCCAAGGCGCGAGCGGTAGTCAAGGACGAGTACAGGTAGGGCGATCGCCAGAAAGATCACAAGAAACAGCCCAAAGGTCATGGTTTGACTGAGGGTGGCCGCCACACTAATTAAAATCAGGGCAATCACCATCGAGTAGCCCAAATCTTTGCGGCGGGGCAAGTCAAAGCTATGGAGCACTTGCAGTTGAATCAAGAGTTCCGTCAGCAGAATCCGTGAATCTTGGTTGAGGGTGGCCAATCGCCCCAAAAAAATCGCCAATGCCGTCAACATCCCAATGGCGATCGCCAGCTTTGCCACCACATTTTTTTGTCGCCGTGCCCACCAACTCCAACTAAAGCCGGCAATGGAGAGGGGAACCGCCCAGAGACTATTGGCAGTATCCGCCGCCACATCGGTTGCCACCAAGCCAACAATCACCATGCCCAAGACCCCTAGGCGCAGCAGCAGGGAATCCTCAACATCTTTGGCGGGAGCCAACATTGGAGAATTGGCAATGGGCTGTAACCAAGACTGAAACATCGGACAGCAGCGGCAAACAGTGCCCTGATCCTAACAAATCTCTTCCCAAGAAGCGGTGGATACCTTGGCGGCGATCGCGTCCTCTATCAGCGGCTTGCAGCATGGCTTAAAAATCAGCCCCTGACGGCGCAAATTTACACCGAAGAGGAACTCAGATCGCTTCCTTCCCCCAGAGCTAAAATCAGCGTTCAATCATCTCAACAGGAGCAAATTCCTCTTGCTTAGCCGCCAGCGATCGCGGGAATGATGCTGACTTCGTCGCCATCCTTGAGGGGCGTTTCAATGCCATTGAGGAAGCGAATATCCTCATTGTTGACGTAGAAATTGACGAATCGCCGCAGTTGGCCACTTTCATCACAGAGGCGCCCTTTAATGCCGGGGCAGTCCTGCTCTAGCTTTTCCAGAAGCTCGGCGATCGATTGGGCTTGGCACTCCACCGTTGCTTGATCGCGGGTGAGCTTTTGCAAGGGAGTGGGAATCAAAACAGTAACAGCCATAGACCTCTACAAACCATCCATAAATTTCAACACAGCGTCGGGAAAACCGACTAGACCAATACCGGTTGCCAATCCAACCGTTCGAGGGTGCGCGATCGCTCCAAGGCGCGCTCAAAGCTAGCCAACTTGGGTTCGATCGTCAGGGGTTGACCAATGTCGTTTTGCACCGCCTCTTGGGTTTTCAGGCCATTGCCCGTGATATAGACCACCGTCACCTCCTCAGGGTCAATTTTGCCCGATTCCACCAATTTTTTGAGAACGGCAATTGTGGTACCGCCAGCGGTTTCCGTGAAAATACCTTCCGTTTCCGCCAGCAGCTTAATGCCTGCCACAATTTCTTCATCGGTGGCCGCAGCGATCGCCCCATTGGTTTTGCGGGCAATCTCTAGGGCATAGACCCCATCGGCGGGGTTACCAATGGCAATGGACTTAGCAATGGTGTTGGGCTTCACGGGTGCCACAAAATCCCGCCCCTCGGCATAGGCTTGAGCAATGGGGGAGCAGCCCATCGCTTGGGCACCACTACAGCGCACGGGTTTATCCGCCACCAGACCCACTTCCACAAATTCGCGGAAGCCCTTGTAAATTTTCGTGAACAAAGAGCCAGAAGCCAAGGGAGCCACAATGTGGTCAGGAAGCTGCCAGCCCAACTGTTCAATCACCTCATAACCGAGCGTCTTTGACCCTTCCGAATAGTAGGGGCGCAAATTGATATTGACAAACCCCCACCCGTGGGTATTCGCCACTTCCGAACACAGGCGATTCACTTGGTCGTAGTTGCCCTCAACGGCCATCACCGTTGGCCCATAGATGAGCGTCCCCAAGACCTTACCCGCTTCCAAATCCGCTGGAATAAACACACAGCAATCTAGCCCCGCATGAGCTGCGATCGCTGCCGTTGAATTCGCCAAATTGCCGGTACTGGCACAGGAGACTGTCGTAAAACCCAATTCCCGCGCCCGCGTCAACGCCACCGATACTACCCGATCCTTGAAGCTCAGGGTGGGCATATTCACAGCATCGTTTTTGATGTACAGATGCTTGAGTCCGAGCCGCCGAGCCAGCCGCTGGGCTTTGACGAGGGGAGTCATCCCTGTGCCCACATCAATGGGGTTGGCCGATGTCACAGGCAAAAAGGGACGGTAACGCCAAATGGACTTTGGCCCCGCCTCAATCGTGCTGCGCGTTACGGCTGCCGCCAATTGGCTCAGATTGTACTTCACCTCTAGGGGGCCAAAACAGTATTCGCAGACATGAATGGCTTGGGGTTCGTACTCTGCGCCACACTCTTTGCATTTGAGGTGGGTAAAGTAGGCGGTGGCGGTGGTGGAGCTAAGGGTTGCGGTCATGGGTGTCAGACTGCCTCAGACAAGTTGTTGACCATCCTAGCAGGGGGCGATCGCCCTGTCAAACATATCCGACTATTTTTATCGGGATTTGAATGACTGCAAAATTCTTCCCGCACCCCTTGGGAATGCGTTGCTAGTCATTGGTTGGCGCTAACTTGAAGCGTTTTCAGACGTCAGCGAATGGGGGTATGCCCTGTCACCAGCTTCGTGCTATCGGGAAATGTTGCTTCGACTTGTACTTCTGTGAGCATTTCTGGCACCCCCTCCATGACATCGTCACGGCTGAGCAGTGTTGTGCCATAGTTCATCAAATCAGCAACTGTGCGCCCCTCCCGCGCCCCTTCCAAAATGGCAGCAGAAATATAGGCCACTGCTTCGGGATAATTGAGCTTGAGACCCCGTGCTTTACGACGTTCGGCCACAAGAGCGGCGGTAAAAATCAGGCGCTTGTCTTTTTCTTGGGGGGACAGTTGCATCGTTCCTCAGGCTAAACACTCACTTTGGCCTCTATCTCTTAACTTGTGGCTTTGGTGCCCAGAAAATCAATGAGCGATAAAGTCAAACTGCGACAACACTATCTTGAATGGCGGCAGCACTTGAGCGATCGCGAGTGGCAAGATCGCAGTCAGCGCATTTGTCAGCACTTGCTTGATCATCCCCAGTTTCAACAGGCAACCACAGTGTTGACCTATGTGCCCCATCGCCGCGAACCCGACTTGCGCTTCCTCTGGTCACTCCCGAAACAGTGGGGCTTGCCCCGTGTCGTGGGTCAGGATTTGCGGTGGCATTGTTTTAATGGCAACCAAGACACTCTCCAGCAAGGACGCTATGGCATTTGGCAACCGCCCCCCGAAGCGCCCCCGATTGATCCAGCGTGTGTTGATCTCTGCCTAGTGCCTGCCGTTGCCTGCGATCGCCAAGGGTACCGTCTCGGCTATGGCGCCGGTTTTTTTGATCGCCTCTTTGCCCACCCCGATTGGCAGCACGTGTGTCGCTGGGGAATTGTCTTTGAGTCAGCCCTTCTAGCAGAATTGCCCCGTGATCCGTGGGATCAGCCACTGCAAGCTATCTGCACTGAATCAGGCCTCTTGGAAATCAGCTAAAGCCCTAGTTTTGCCAACACCGGTTGCGTTGAAACCACATGTTTTCTCAAACCCAGTTCCTCAGGACGCAGGCCAAGGGCTAGACCCACCAGTTGCGGCAAATGGAGAATCGGCAAATTGAAGGCAACTCCCACCTGCTGGGCAATTTCTGGTTGGCGAGCATCCAGATTCAAATGACAGAGGGGACAGGGGGTGACAATGCAATCCGCGCCATGGGCGATCGCGCTCTGGAGTCGTTGTGCTGCCATGGCAAAACTGGCCGCCGTCGCATAGCTGGAAATGGGCCAACCACAGCACTGAGTGCGTCCCTCATACTCGATGGGGGTAGCCCCAACTGCCTCAAAGACCTGTTCCATTGAGGTGGGATGAATCGGGTGATCAAAGGGCAGCCTCTCTTGGGCGCGCAGGAGATAGCAGCCATAAAAGGCCGCACAGCGCAGTCCCTTGAGGGGGCGGCTCACGCGATCGCGCAACTCGTCAATGCCCACATCGCCGACAATCGCCCAGAGTAAATGCTTCACTTCTGTGGTGCCTTGGTAAGGAGCGCAGCCCTGTTGCGTCAACACTTGGTTAATTTCTGCCACGTACGCCGGGCGATCGCGCTGAAAAGTTTTCAAGCGTTCATCCACATGGCCAATCACCCCCTGACAGGTGCTGCAATGGGTCAACAGGGGCAAAGCCAACTGTTCGGCAAGGGCAATGTTGCGGGCATTGACGGTATCTTCTAGCAGCCACGAATTTTCCTTAAACGTGCCTGAGCCACAACAACTGGCTTCCTGCAGTTCCACAAGGTCGATATTCAACAGGGGGGCGATCGCCCGCGTTGAGAGGTCTAATTCCCGACAGGCGCCTTGAGCCACACAACCAGGATAGTAGGCATAGCGTAAAGCAGACATACAACTTGAAACGCCTAAAATCTGCTCCTAGTCTAGCCAATCATCACAATCACTCGTGTGTCCTACTGCTCAGGTATAATCCTAGGATTTAGAAACCAATCCTTGTTTTTTAGTCAAAAGTCCGTGTTACCATAAACCAATTTCTTGCAGTTCTTTCAACAACCCATGCCATAGGAGTGCTATCTTGCGTTACTTATTTAGTTCGGAGTCCGTCACCGAAGGCCACCCCGATAAGATTTGCGACCAAATTGCCGATGCCATTCTCGATGCCCTCCTCACCCAAGACCCCCAGAGTCGCGTTGCTGCTGAGGTGGTGGTTAATACCGGTTTAGTCCTGATTACGGGGGAAATTACCACCAAGGCACAGGTCAACTACGTCAACCTAGCGCGGCAGAAAATCCATGAAATTGGCTACACCGATGCTGAAAATGGCTTTGCCGCCAATAGCTGTGCCGTTATCGTTGCCCTTGATGAGCAATCCCCCGATATTGCCCGAGGGGTGGACACGGCTCAAGAAGCACGGGAACGCCTCAGTGATGCCGAATTAGATCGCGTTGGCGCCGGTGATCAGGGCATTATGTTTGGCTATGCCTGCAATGAAACCCCTGAGTATATGCCCCTGCCCATTAGCTTGGCTCACCGCATGGCGCGTCGCTTGGCCGCTGTCCGCAAAACGGGTCAACTTCCTTATCTGCGTCCCGATGGCAAAACCCAAGTCACCGTCATCTATGAAGATGGCCAGCCGGTGGGCATTGATACCATCCTGATTTCCACCCAACACACGGCCACCATTGGTGACATCAGCGACGAAGCGGCCGTTCAAGAAAAGATTAAAGCCGATCTATGGGAAGCCGTCGTCAACCCTGTCTTTGCGGATCTGGCAATTAAACCCGATGACAAGACCCGCTTTCTCGTCAACCCCACGGGCAAATTTGTCATTGGTGGTCCTCAGGGGGATTCGGGACTCACAGGACGTAAACTCGTCGTTGATACCTACGGTGGCTATGCCCGTCACGGGGGCGGTGCCTTTTCCGGGAAAGACCCCACCAAGGTCGATCGCAGTGCTGCCTACATGGCTCGTTACATTGCCAAAAACATTGTGGCCGCAGGCCTAGCCGACAAATGCGAGTTACAGATTAGCTATGCCATTGGCGTTGCTCGCCCCATGAGCCTCTTTGTGGATACCTTTGGCACGGGTCAACTTGCCCCAGAGCAACTGCTGGAGTTAATTACAACCCACTTTGATCTGCGCCCCGCTGCCATTATCCAAACCTTTGGCCTGCGCCACTTGCCCCAAGATCGCGGTGGTCGCTTCTACCAAGATGTGGCTGCCTATGGTCACTTTGGGCGTCATGACCTCGACCTACCTTGGGAAAAACTCGATAAAGTCGCCGATCTGCAAGCCGCTGCCGCTCAATTTCTAAGCGCAGTCTAGGATCATATTGGGGGGGATTTCTCTCCCCCTTTGCTTATTGGGTGACTCGTTGCAGGCAGGTTTGTGCCGTGTTGGTGAGCATCTGGCGCACTTCGGGAGTGACATTGGTCTGTACATCTTCACCGATCGCCTGAAATTCTGCCAAGGTGAGCGAGGATTGCAGTTCATTGATCACACAGGTACAGTAGGCATTGCCGTATTGCGCCATCTGTGGCACCTGTTGTTGCAGGGCAGTGGTACATTCACTGGTAAATCGGGAAACCACTTCTGGGGGGTAGGGAGCAGCGATCGCCCCCCCGCCGAGGGACACCGCACTTAAAACCGTCAAAGAGATGGATGATTTTTTGAGTAAAGACATTGTTTCTATCCCTCGTGTATCAAAGTTTCATGCCCATTCTTTAGGGACTTCTCCAGTCTAGGCAGGTTCCAGAGAATGTGCCACTTTGGGCGATCGCCACAAAACGCAGATTTACATTCCTAGGGGCAAACGTTAAAGTAGAGGATTGGACTACTACAACACCGTTCACCTTAGCCCTATGACCCTATACAACCCCTCTTTGTACGAAGAACCCATTTCCCAAAAGAACTTAACCGCTGCGGGTCGTTCCGATCGCTCCATTTTGGAATGGTTACAGCAAACGGGTCGATTAATTGCCCGTGATGCCAATGAGACAGACCCGATCGTGGATAGCACCCTCGATGATATGGGTGAAATTGAGGAATTTGTTGGTGACTCCTTGGGCGATTACGACGAAGAAGATGACCTAGGGCTTGAGGAGTAGGGCACAGATCCCCCTATTATCGGAGTGATGTGCTAGAGCTATCCCCATGCCCTCCACCAAAACCACGGCTGCCATTGAACCCCGTTGGCTGACAGGACAGCGACTTTTTGGCCTTCTCGCTATTGGCCTGCTCATGGCTAGCATTGCCTACGATACAGGGGCAAACCACTGGCAACAGCCGTTGCAAACCTTGACACTGCCTTGGTTGCTGAGCTTTGCCATCGTTGCAGTTCTAGGGAGGGCCGTGGTGCCCCTGTTGCGGCGGTTGAAAACGGGGCAGATTATTCGCGAAGATGGCCCGCAATCTCACCTGCAAAAATCGGGCACACCGACAATGGGGGGAATCTTTTTTGTGCCGACAGGGTTAGGTCTAGCCCTCCTGTGGACTGGAGTTGCGCAGGGGAAAGTATCCGCAACGGTGGGGGCGATCGCCCTCCTTGTCCTCTGCTATGCCGCCATTGGCTGGTGGGATGACTGGCAAGTTCTGCGGCGTAAATCCAACAAAGGGTTATCGGCGCGGCTGCGACTCCTTCTTGAGGGGATTGGGGCAGCTCTTTTTTGTGCTTGGCTGGTCGGAAGCGATCCAACGGCAACGGTAGTGACCGCTCCTTGGGGGTGGATTTGGCCTTTAGGGATCGCCTTTATCCCCTTGGCGATTTTTGTGCCGATGGCGGAAGGGAATGCCCTCAATCTCACCGATGGTCTCGATGGTCTTGCTGGTGGCACGGCAGCGATCGCCCTTCTCGCTTTAGGCATTATTCTGACCGCCCATCCCGATTTGCAAATTCTGGCAGTGGTCATGAGTGGTGCCTGTCTCGGCTTCCTTTGGCACAATCACCATCCGGCACGGGTGTTTATGGGGGATACGGGTTCCCTAGCCCTTGGGGCACTCCTAGCGGGCATTGGCTTGGCCAGTCATCACCTCTGGGAACTGTTGATTGTCAGTGGTCTTTTCTTTGTGGAGTCTCTCTCAGTCATTGCCCAAGTGCTCTACTACAAGGCAACCAAAGGTCCCGATGGCGTGGGCAAGCGGCTGCTGCGCATGGCCCCTCTACACCATCACTTTGAGTTGGGGGGCTGGTCAGAACTGCGGGTGGTGAGTACGTTTTATGGGTTGGTTGCCCTTTTGGGACTGCTCTGTGGCCTCCTGCAATGGTTGGCCTAATGGGGGAAGTGCAATGAAAGCAGCAGTGCTTTACGGCAAAGAAGATGTCCGCATTGAAAGCGTCGCCGATCCGATACCGGGGCCGGGGGAAGTGGTGATTCGTGTTCAGGCCGCCACTACCTGTGGTACCGATTTGAAGGTATGGCGGCGCGGCGGTCATGCACGGATGCTAACCCCACCGATTCTCTTTGGCCATGAAGCGGCCGGGGAAATTGTTGCCCTTGGGGCGGGTGTGACGGGATGGCGGGTGGGCGATCGCGTGGTAGCGAATAATTCTGCCCCCTGTGGCCAGTGTTTTTACTGCCAACGCCAAGCCTTTTCCCTGTGCCCCCATCTGGAGTTTAACAATGGCACGTTTGCCGAGTACCTAAAAATTCCCGCCAGCATTGTCCGCCAGAATCTGCTGCCTATTCCGGAGTCCCTCTCCTTTGCCTTGGCGGCGCTGACCGAACCCCTCGCCTGTGTCCTCCACGGTGTGGCTCGCTCTGGCTTTGACCCCGCAATGGTTGCGACTTGGCCGAGTCCACCGCAAATTGTGGTGCTGGGGGATGGTGCCATTGGCTTGATGTTTGTCGGTGTGCTGGCACAAGAGGGGGCACGGGTCTTCGCCTTTGGCGGTTCCGATCAGCGGCTGGCGATCGCCCGCACCTTTGGGGCAGAGCAAACGGTCAATCATCACCAGTGCAGTGATATTCCTACGGTGGTCAAAGACTGGACCCAAGGACGGGGTGCCGATATTGTCATTGAAGCCACTGGCGTACCTGAAGTCTGGGAAACGGCGATCGCCTGTGGTCGCCCCGGTGCCACCATTAACCTCTTTGGTGGCTGCCCCCGCGAAACTTCGATCCGCGTTGATACCGAACGCCTGCACTACGAAGAACTCACCCTCAAGGGGGTCTTTCACAACACACCCACCTTTGTCCGCCAAGCCCTGAAATGGATTGCCAGTGGTACACTGCCCTTCGAGAAACTGATTAGTGGCCAAGCCCCCCTCACGGAGATTGAAAACGTCCTCCAAGCAATGAAGGCGCGCCAAGTGATTAAAGTAGCACTGCACCCCTAGCTATTCCCGCAGGAGCAAATAGTACAACTGCCCCGGTGTATTGATCAGACCCGCCCGCGCTTTGGCCACCTCCCCCGTGCCCATGAAAATATCGACACGACCCGGCCCGCGAATGGCACTCCCCGTATCCTGATCCAAAACAAAACGGCTGACGGGGGTTTGCTGCCATTGGCCTTGGGCTTTGAGGGGAATTTTCGTGTTGATCAGCGCCAAGGCACCCGGAGGCATCAGGGACTTATCAGTGGCGATCGAACGCTCTGGAATCACCGGGGTTGAAAGACTACCCGTGGGGGGACGCCCTTGGGTGTGTTCAAAAAAGACAAAGCTGGCATTGCGGGGCAAGTAGCGATCTAACTCAGCGGGGTTGGCCTCAAAGTAAGCCATGAGGCGCGGTAGCGTCAGTTCCTCACGGAGAATTTTGCCATCGCGAATGAGTTCTTGGCCAATACTCGTGTAGGGGTGATTGGTCTTACCGGCATAGCCCACCGTAAAGCGGCGACCATCGGGCAGTTGCAGCTCAGCCGACCCTTGGACGTGAACCAGAAAGGCCTCTAGGCGATCGCGCAAATAGACCAGTTCCAGACCCCGCAAAGGCCCATTGCGCCACTGCTGACCATCCGCCCCTTCCAGTTCCAAGCGGGTTGGGTGCGGCTCTCGCCACTGCTCAAAATTGGGGGGGCGACGAAATAGGGGATAGCGGTATTCTACGGTGGGCACTAAGCTGGCACGATACGTCGGTGCATAATAGCCCGTGAAATCCACTCGCCCTTGGCCATCGGTGCCAATGGATTGATAAAAGACAAATTCTCGCTTGACAGATGCTTGCAGTTCTGCCGCAGAGCGACGGGTTTGTACCAGATGGCGAAAGCGTTCGAGGGAGCGGATCACTCGCTGATGGAGATTGGGGCCAAGGGCGGCGCCGGGTTGACCGGGAGCAGTGTAGGCAGCGTAGTCGCGGCGCGCTTTATCGGTGCGCAGGTAACGCAAACTATGATCAATCGCTTGCAGCAGTCGTGCTCGTTCCCTAGGGGATTGCCAGAGGGCCGTATCTAGGGCAACCGTTGGGGGCAGTTGGCTTTGGCGCGCTAAGGGAGCAACCGTTGGTGCTGTGGCGATCGCGCTCGTTGCGAGGATCACGACCCCCTGAACCCATCCTGCGAATAAACCCGCCATAGACGTTAGGCAAAGCGATCCACACTAGAGGCAAACACGGGTTCTACCCGAATTGCAAAGACTTTCGAGGGGCGCACCACCATGTATTCCCCTTGAATGTTTTTAATGGGAACGGAAATAAAGTCGTTGGAATCTGCTTTGGCCACTAACTCGTTGCTGTACCACTTCTGGAAGTCTTGAATGGTGGGGAAGCGCACCTCCTCACGGTGACCGCCATCCAGAAATAAATGCACCGCAAATTCAGAAGGGGTTCTGGGCATAGGCGCGATCGCTCATCCTTATCATGCACATTATCCCCCTATTATCGCCGCAATCGGTGGCTTCAGGTACTAGGGACCGCCAGTGAGGGGACGGGGGGCGCGATCGTAGTACTGGGCTGTCATCGCTGGGTTGAGAGCGCGAGCACGCTCATAGTCCCGTTGCGCCAATTCCACATTGCCACTATCGAAGTGAGCCATGCCCCGACTATAGTAGGCAGCAACAAATTGCGGATCCCGCGCTAGGGCAGCATCAAAGTCTGCAATCGCCGCTGTGTAGTTTTGCAGGGCAAGATAGGCCATGCCCCGGTTGTAGTAGGCGGCAATAAACTGTGGATCGTTGCGCAGCGCAGTGTTAAAGTCCGCGATCGCCCGCTGCATATCCCCTTGGTCATAGTAGGCTAGGCCGCGAGCAAAGTAGTAGTCAGCACTGGGGTTGAGTCTGATTGCTTGGCTAAAGGCATGAATGGCAGCGGCCAGATCACCCGTACCTTGGTGCATTAATCCCACGTTGTAGTAGTCCTCGGCACTGCGGGGCACAAGGCGTTGCAGTTCCTGAAGTTCAGGGGGGGTGAGGGTAGCGATCGCCATCGGCTGTGCCACAGCAGCACTGCTGAGACTAACAAAAGCAGCTAAAACTGTCAAAGCACTGAAGAGTTGTTGGCGCATCGTCGGCCTCCTTTCGGCATCGCTCAGCCTTACTTCGATCCTAAAAGAAAATGAAGAAATCGCCCAGCAAACGATAACAGTTGTAATAAATCGCTCGCTCCGATCCTTTTCTTAGCTGCATACACAGCATTGCGCTCTGGAGCGGTAGTGCATGCCATGCTTGGGAAAGGGCTGTATGTTGATATCTTTAAGTTTTTCTGCGCCGAGGGCAGTGCGCTGTCTCTTGGATAAGTGTGATCTGGGGCACTGACGCAGAACTGACGGTGATGTTCAAAGGGGCTTATAATTAACTATGCGCCCAAAACTCTCCGGTTGCAAACTAGCGCCACCCACCAGCACCCCATCAACTTCTGGCTGCGCCATGATCGCATCAATGTTGTTGGCATTCACCGAGCCACCGTACTGAATGGGAACATCGGGATTTTGTAACTTGCTACGAATCAGGCCAATGACACGGTTGGCTTCCGCTTCTTCACAGGTATCGCCCGTACCGATCGCCCAAATGGGTTCGTAGGCAATCACCAAATTGCTCTGATCGACATCCACCAAGTCCAGCGCCAACTGCTGAAGGATGTGGTTTTCCGTTTCGCCAGCATCCCGTTGGGCTTTCGTTTCACCGACACAGAGAATGGGGGTCAGGCCATAGTGTTGGGCAGCCTTGAGCCGTTGGTTGACCGTAGTATCCGTTTCCCCAAAATACTGCCGCCGCTCACTGTGGCCAACAATCACGTAGCGCACGCCCAACTCCACCAGCATCGGTGGCGAAATTTCCCCTGTAAACGCCCCTTGATCCGCCCAGTGGACATTTTGGGCACCCAGCTTCACCCGCGTTCCGTGCAGACTCTTGGACAATACACTTAAACAGGTGTAGGGAACACAGAGCACCACCTCGCGATCGCTGGGGGTGTCCACCAATTTCCCTAAGAACTCCTGTAGGAAGGCCACCGCCTCCTGTTGGGTTTTGTGCATTTTCCAGTTGCCAGCAAGAACTTTTGGGCGCACTCGTCCTGACTTTCCTCTGCGAAACTTAGCGTAATTAAGCGTACCACACGAGTTGCCTCATATAATTAGAGGTTTAACTGAGGAAGTAGATCAGACTTAACCCAGCTTGTCCCAAACCGCCGCAATTCGGGGAGATTGACGCTTGGGTTGCACGCGCGGGGTTCGCCGTCCGAGTTTGACTTGGTAGGTGTCGTTTTCAACTGTCACATAGCCGAGTTGGAGAACCTCTGCGAGGGTGGCACTGACCTCTTCCGCAGACCACTGCAACTGCTCAGCCAATTCTGGCACGCTGAAGGGCGTTGGCTGGCGCATCATCAGTGTCAATAGCGATCGCTGGCGATCGGGCAAAACCAGTAAATCTGCTGGATTGAGACCCCCACCGCAACCACTGCTAGCGTTTTGACTGTCTATCATTGGCAATGTTCCTCAATGGCAGTGACTGGCAGTGGCACTCGAGAAGGATCAAAATCAGTCAGTCTCCTTACTCCTAGGCTACCCTAATCCAACAGATGCTGCACAACACTCCTGACAACGAGACTGTAGGGATGCTCAGGGTAGCGTAAACAGAAAATATCGCTGCTCCCCAGTTGAAACATTTCTTCACAAACAGGTAGGATACCTGCAACTGGCACACCATAGGTCGTTTCCACCTGCTGCTTGAGGGAGTCCTTATTAAAGGCGCTGGGGACTTTGTTCACCACCATCACCATTTTTGGCACATCCAGCTGCCGCGCCACATCAACCGTGACCGCTGTTCCTTGAAAGTCTTGGCGATCGGGTCGCAGAATCAGCACCAAGGCATCGGAGACTGTAATCGAGAGCAGCGTTTCCTCGTTCAGCCCTGGGTGGGTATCAATGAGCAAAAAGTCGAGATTCAGCCCTTGGAGCAACTGCTGAAAACCGTCATTGAGCAAGCCGACATCGTAGCCTTCCCGCAGCACACGGGTAATTTCACTGGTTTTGAGGCTAGAGGGAATGAGATAGATTGCTCCTTTGGCTTGCTGGCCGTGAGCCGTAATCAGATGGCTGACATCCCGCGCCACATCAGTAATTTCACAGCGTCCCCACAGGTAGTCATTCAGGGCATGTTCCGTATCTTCCGACTCAAGGCCAAAGAGCACATGGATACCGGGGGATTGAATATCCGTGTCCACGATCGCCACCCGATAGCCCAAGGTTGCCAAGGTACAGCCTAGGTTTGCCGTTGTATTTGACTTGCCTGTGCCACCACGAAAAGAATGCACAGAAATAATGCTACCCATGGCTGTCCTCGCTAATTTAAGAATTCAACGTCTATTTTCACATCCTGCTGTTGAGGAAACAGCCCATAGCCATTCAAGTTACAGCTAGAGCCAAAGAACTCGCCCACTAGAGAAGGGGTTACTCTGTCTCTTGGAAGTACTGCTGAGCATAGAACTGGGCATAGCGGGAAGGCCGGGCAAGCAGTTCTTCGTGGCTGCCACTTTCAATGATCTGACCTTGCTCCAAGACAAGAATGCGATCGGCGCGACGAACCGTGGCTAAACGGTGGGCAATAATAAAGACGGTGCGCCCCTTCATTGCTTTCTCCAAAGCACTTTGCACCAAGGCTTCCGATTCAGAGTCCAAAGCAGAGGTGGCCTCATCCAAAATTAAGATCCGTGGATCGGCATAAACTGCACGGGCGATCGCCAGTCGTTGGCGTTGACCCCCAGAGAGATTAATCCCCCTTTCCCCGACCCATGTCTGATAGCCATCGGGAAACTGAGTAATAAAGTCATGGGCATTGGCGATTTTGGCGGCCTCAATCAGTCGCTCCCAATCCGGTTCAGAGTAACCAAAAGCAATGTTGTGGGCGATCGTCCCTGAAAAAAGAATTGTTTCTTGGGGAACAATACCGATTTGCCGCCGCAGGCTTTTCAGCGTCACCGTTTTAATATCAATGCCGTCAATCAACACTTTTCCCGCTTGGGGGTCATAAAACCGGGGCAAGAGGTTAACAATGGTGGATTTACCTGCTCCTGAATGTCCTACAAGAGCAATCACCTCGCCCGGCTCCGCCAAGAGATTAAAGTCCTTGAGCACGGGACGCTCTGGATCATAGCCAAAGCACACATCTAGGTATTGCACTTTGCCAGAAATGGGGGGTAGGGGCTGCGCATGGCTCATTTCCTTGATCGTGGGTTCGAGAGCCAACAGGCCAAAGCTACGCTCCACCGACGCCTGTGCCATTTTGAGTTCATTGTAATCAGCAGAAATCATATTAATGGGTTCCATCAGTAGCGCTACTGCGGCAACAAAGCTGAGGAACTGCGGCCCTGTGAGATGACCGGCATTGATTTGCCACGCCCCCAAGATAAAGAGCAGCATAATGCTCAGGGCCTCAAGAAACCCCACCACCGGGTATTGCATTGACTTAATGCGTTCGGCACGGTAGCGAGCACGACGGTTCATATCAGCCTGCTGTTCAAACTGCTCTACGGCATAGTCCTCAGCCGCAAACGCCTTAATCAGACGAATCCCCGAAAAAATCTCCGTGAGGTGGGAGGCTAAATCGGCAATGCGGGCTTGACTCAGGCGCGACTGTCGCAACAACCGATTGCCAAACCAAGCGATGAGAAACGTCATCAGCGGCGCAATGATCATCGTCCCCAATGTCAGTTGCCAGTTGAGGTAGAACATATAACCAATGACCGCAACTGTGGTTAAAGTTGAGGGGATGAGGCGATGAAAACTGCTATTGACCATGACGCCAATGCGATCCACATCCTCAGTGAGGCGGTAGGTGAGATCGCCGGTCGCTGCCTTTTCAAAATAGTCCACCCCCAAACGATGCAGATGACGGTACAGCCGCACCCGAATGTCATAGACAATCCGTAGGGAAATATCGGACATTAGGACATCTTGGCCAAATTGGCAAAAACTACGACCGACAAACAGCAGCGAGGAGGCTGCACACCATTGAATCAGGCCTATCAAATCCCCTGCCCCGATGAGCTTCGCCGCTTGGCCAATCAGGTAGGCGATCGCCGGCATGGTCGAGACGTAGCCGAGGGTACACAAAAAAGCGACCAGCAACCGTCGCCGATAGGGAAGGATATAAGCAAGTAACGGCCGGTAGCTGGTATTCCAAAGCATGGGCTATTTTCCAATGCAAAAACGGCTAAAGATTTGTTCTAGCACAGACTCAGTCACCTCTTCCCCGGTTAGGGTACCAAGGGCACGAGCGGCAGCATGCAGGTCAATTGTCCAAAAATCAAGGGGGAGTTGGGCATCAATGGCCGCAAGCACATGATTCAGGGATTGGTGAACCTGCTCCAAGAGCGCGGCTTGACGTTGGTTGATGGCAAAGTCTAGGTTGGCGGCGGTAACCCCTTGGCCTTGAACAAGGTCTAAAATGGCGTCCTCGAGAGACTCAATTCCCCTTTGACTGAGGGCCGAGAGCAGCACAGTGGGAATGGGGGCAATGGGCAATGGAATATCCTGAACCTCTACGGTTTCGCTGAGGAGATCAGCTTTATTCAAAACCACCAAGACGGACTGAGGCGCTTGCTGCCGCCGCTGCTGCAGCTCGAGTTGGTCGTAAATCTCCTGATCGGCGGCTGTCCACCCTTGACTGGCATCAATGACAAGGAGGATGAGATCAGCACTGGCTGCGGCTTGGCGCGATCGCTGGACGCCAATTTGTTCCACCAAGTTATCGGTCTCGCGAATGCCGGCCGTATCAAGGACTTGGATTGGAATGCCACCGACAACCAATTGGGACTCGACAATATCGCGGGTGGTGCCGGGTAAATCTGTAACAATGGCGCGATCGCTACGGCTCCAAGCATTGAGCAGACTCGACTTACCGACATTGGGGCGACCCACAATGGCCACTTTTAGCCCAGTGCGGATCAGTGCTCCCCGTTCTGCCGTGGCCAAAAACGCTGCTACTTGGTGTTGCAACTGACGAATGTCCTCAGCAATGGCTGCGGGGTCAAGGGGGGGTAGCTCGTCCGTAAAATCGAGTCGCGCTTCAATTTCCGCCAAGAGGGATAAACAGGTCTGACGAATCTGCTTGAGGGGGCGGGCGAATTTTCCTGTCAGACCCGCCAAAGCAATTTGAGCGGCGGTTGTGGATTGGGCAGCCACCAGTTCGGCCACACTCTCGGCTTGGGTGAGATCAAGGCGACCGTTGAGGAAGGCGCGCAGCGTAAATTCCCCCGGCTCGGCGAGGCGTGCCCCTGCGGCGACACACAGTTGCAGCACGCGCTGGACAGGGATGAGGCCACCATGACAGTGGAATTCCACCACATCTTCGCGGGTGTAGGAGCGGGGCGCCAGCATTAACAGCAGGAGGGCTTCATCGACCCGTTCTCTGGTTTGGGGGTCGCGGACATAGCCATAGAGAATGCGATGGGATTCCCAAGGCTGCTTGCCGGGGGCTTCAAATAAAGACTGGGCGATCGCGACTGCTTTGGCGCCTGAGAGACGGACAATGCCAATACTCCCTTGCTGGGGCACAATAGCCGTGGCGATCGCCACAATCGTGTCATGGAGGGATTGCACTACCGTGGGTGATAGGACTCCTTTAGAGACTCATCTCGGCGGCTTGCACTTTCTCCACTTGTTTCTTCTTCAGAACCAGCAGAATTTGCGAGAGGGTAATGGCGGCAAAGAAGACCAACAGCCACTTAATGCGGTTGGGATCCTGCAGGACAATTTCCGTATCCTTTTGCCCAAAACCACCCACATTGGGATTGTTGGTGAGGGCTTCACCCGCTGCCACCGTTTGGCCTTCACTGACAATGAGGTCAGGGCCAGCGGGAATGGTCTCTGTCACTGCTTCACCACTCTCGGGGGTGATCACCACCGCAGTACTGCCATCGGGGTTAGCGGTAATACTGGTAATCGTGCCCGCGATCGGTGCAGTAAAGACGTTATTGTTGCTCTTTTCACCATTGGGATAGACTTGGCCGCGACCGCGGTTGCCCCCGGCGTGAACGGAGTATTTACCGAAGTGGATCGATTTATCCGTGGCAGGGTTGGGGGCGAGGACGGGGAAAACAATTTCCTGATACTGCTCACCCGGTAAGGGCCCCACCAGAATAATGTTTTGCTTGTCCTCACTGTAGGGCTGGTAGTAAATGCCGCTGGTTTTGGCTTGTAACTCCTCGGGAATGCGATCGGGAGGAGCAATTTTGAAACCCTCGGGCAGCATGAGAACTGCACCGACATTCAGACCGCCCTTAGAGCCATCCCCCAGCACCTGTTGCACACGGGTGTCGTAGGGAATTTTCACCACGGCTTCAAAGACGGAATCGGGGGTGACGGCTTGGGGCACTTCCACTTGGGTGGGTTTGGCGGCGAGGTGACAGTTGGCACAGACAATTCGCCCAGTCGCTTCGCGAGGACTGTCATAGCCCTGCTGGGCATAAAATGGATAGGCCTGTGCTTGCGGTGACCAAAGAAGCACACTGGCGGCAAGGGCGATCGCCAGCGTCAACGATTTGAAAAAGCGTTTCATACCACTCCCTAATTTCTTTTTACGTCCACCAAGGTTCTTTGCCCGTGCGGAAATCGGTTTCCGTCCAAGGGGTAAACACCAGTTTGTCATCTTCGGTAACCGTGGCATTCACCAGTGCCAAGGAGAGGGGAGCAGGGCCACGCACCACTTTACCCGTGCTGTCGTATTGAGAGCCGTGGCAGGGGCAAATGAACTTGTTTTCACTGACATTCCAAGGCACCACGCAGCCAAGGTGAGTGCAGACGGCATTCAAGCCGTAATTGGCAATTTGGTGATCCTCAGTAACAATCACGTAGGTGGGATCCCCTTTAATCCCTTGGGCAAGGGAGCGATCGCCCGGCAGGTGCTTCGTCAGGTAGTCGGAAACCTTAATATCGTTGCCTAATGCATCCTTGGCAACTACACCACCACCCGTGCCGCCACTGGAGGGCGGAATGAAATACTTGACGACAGGGTACAGAGCGCCCAACGCTGTACCGGTAATGGTACCAAACGTCAGCAGGTTCATAAACTGTCGCCGCCCCATATCGGGCACATCAGACATTCCAGAAACTTGAGCCATGGTTTACGCTTATTTACTAAGGAATCGAAACGAACAGCCGTAAAATAATTACGTTTGTTAACTATTATCACACTGTCCGAGCCGTCCTAGCCGCAAGGGCTGAAATTCTTGCCAATGCTGACGCCCCTCACTGGTGATGAACTCCATGCCTTGCTCCTGCGCAAATGGGGGCGCTCCTTTGACCTTCAGTTTCGCCGCGTGGGCGATCGCATCTTTTTGCAGGTGATGTGGCGCTACCTCGAGCAGGCCTCCTATCCCGATACGCCTGAAGATTATGCCGCCCACCTTGGGGCGATCGCCCAGCACCTCAATGACTGGGGCTGTGCCCAGCAAGTTTGCACCTTTATTGAGACCACCCGTGAGAAACCCCGCCTCGGCAAAGCCGTGAATATTCCCCTCAACCTTGGCACCCGCATTATCGAATGGCTGGAATAGCTGCCCTTAGCAGATTTTTGAAAAAATGTTAAGAATGTTAAAAAGGATTGCGATGATGTGGGAGATGTCCCCCCTATGCCTGAGAATGTTTGCGGAAGGTTACGTCAGCCCGTCGGGTCCATCGCCGTACCTATCTCTCCTACAGGAGTGCGGTGAGTCGTAACATTCCAATGGCAGATGCCACATTATCAAGACCCTTGTTTTACAATTCCAACTTTGGAGGAACTCAATGAGCGTCGTCACGAAATCGATCGTGAATGCAGATGCCGAGGCCCGTTACCTCAGCCCCGGTGAACTGGATCGCATTAAAAGCTTTGTCAGCACCGGCGAGCGTCGTCTGCGCATTGCCCAAACCCTGACCGAAAACCGCGAGCGGATTGTCAAGCAAGCGGGCGATCAACTCTTCCAAAAACGGCCTGATGTGGTCTCCCCCGGTGGCAATGCCTACGGTGAAGAAATGACCGCCACCTGCCTGCGTGACCTCGACTACTACCTGCGGCTTGTGACCTACGGTATTGTTGCGGGTGATGTCACCCCCATCGAAGAAATTGGTTTGGTGGGTGTGCGTGAAATGTACAACTCCCTCGGCACCCCCATTCCTGCCGTGGCCGAAGGGATCCGCGCCATGAAGAACGTTGCTTCCTCGCTGCTGTCTGCAGAAGATGCCGCTGAAGCCGGTTCTTACTTTGACTTCGTGATTGGCGCCATGCAGTAGGTCGCCTCAGCATCCTTCATTGATCCATCATCCAAATCAGTTTTTGAGGAAAAAGAACTATGCAAGACGCGATTACCGCTGTCATCAACGCCTCTGACGTGCAAGGCAAATACCTCGACACCGCCGCCATGGAGAAGCTGAAAGCTTACTTCGCAACGGGCGAACTACGGGTGCGTGCTGCGACCGTGATCAGCGCCAATGCCGCCAATATCGTCAAGGAAGCAGTGGCCAAATCTCTGCTCTACTCTGACATCACCCGTCCCGGTGGCAACATGTACACCACCCGTCGCTATGCGGCCTGTATCCGTGACCTCGACTACTACCTGCGCTATGCCACCTATGCCATGCTGGCTGGGGATCCTTCCATCCTCGATGAGCGGGTGCTCAATGGGTTGAAAGAAACCTACAACTCCTTGGGTGTGCCCATCGCTGCCACTGTGCAAGCCATCCAAGCCATGAAAGAAGTCACCGCCAGCTTGGTGGGTGCCGATGCCGGCAAAGAAATGGGCATCTACTTTGACTACATCTGCTCTGGCTTAAGCTAAGTACAGCTCTCCAGTCGCACATCTGTCTGGGAGTTAGGGGTTAGAGTGTCAGCCTGTCATGGCAATTGTGCTTAAACAGTCTGAGTCTGGCCTTTAGCTCCCAGACGTGTAATCACCCCACATAGATTTGGAGTCCCATCCCATGCGCATGTTCAAAATTACTGCCTGTGTGCCGAGTCAAACCCGTATTCGCACCCAGCGCGAACTGCAAAACACCTATTTCACAAAACTGGTGCCCTACGAAAACTGGTTCCGCGAGCAACAACGCATCCAAAAAATGGGTGGCAAAATTGTGAAAGTGGAACTGTTTACGGGTAAGCCGGGGGTCAACACCGGTCTAGCCTAGGTATCCCTCTAAAACTGTTTCCTAGCGATTTTGCGGCTTCACTGTTGAGATAGTTGATTGGGGGGTTCTCCCTTCTGAGCCAATTATCTGGGCGGTGGAGCTTTGCGCATTAGAGAAGCTTTAGAGAACTTTTCCCAAGGCTGCTAAACGAGAAAACGCTCCCAGCCATCGCCATATTGGAACCGCATTTTCGGGAAAACGGCCTCTAAATTCTCGTGGGGGCGCGGGATCACCGTTGACGACAGATAGAGCGTTTTTTCCTTAGGACTTTGAGCTGGAATTTTCTTGGCGGCTTCCACACCCGCTGCAACCGCAATTTGCACTTCAGAAACGTCGCCGCGCACAATAATCGTCAGGCGAGCACCACTGACCACTTCATAGCCCACAAGGGTAACACGCGCCGCTTTCACCATCACATCGGCAACGGCTAAGGCAGGGGGATGACCCAGTACTTCTACCATCCCAAGGGCAATGGGCATGAAGACCGCTCCTAAACACAAAAATTTGTTAAAGTAATGCCATTTTTGCGATCGCGAAGGGATGCACTGATTTGGCAACATCAGCATATCATCTCTATTGATAGCCTTGATAAATTCGAGGGGCGATCGCCATAATTGATTTTTATCGCCAAAATCATCTTTTCTGATTGAGTCTTTTTTGGGGGTATTGCAAGTTTAAGCCTCAGAACGCCCCACCCCCATCAGCTTGGCCAAGCCAATCCCCGTAAAGTAGAGGGCAAGCAGAGCACCCGCCAACAGTCCTTGAGTAATTGGATCAATGGAGGGGGTCAAAACCGCTGCCACGGCTACGGCAATAATCACCACGTAGCGCCATTGGCTGAGCATTTGCGGGATGGAAACAATCCCGAGGGCAATGAGTACCAACTGGAGAATCGGGACTTGGAAGGCGAGGCCGGTGGCAAGGAGCAATAGCAAAATAAAATCCACATAGCGATCGATCGACCACAATTGCTCAACCACATCTGCCCCATAGTTAATGAAAAAGCCAAGGGCTGCGGGTGCCAAGAGGGTATAGGCAAAGGCCAAACCGGCAATAAAGAGAATGGATGAACCAAAAACCACCGGTGCCAGCAAGCGTTGCTCACGTCGTGTCAATCCCGGCAGGATAAAACGGATGGCTTGGTAGAGAATCATCGGCGTCGCTAGGAGGATGCCACTGTAGGCCGCCGCTTTACAGGAGACAAAAAAGTACTCCCCCGGACTGAGTTGCAGGAATTTCGCACCATGGGCTGGTTTTTCAAGGAACTGAATGATCCAGCGGACTTGGGTAAAGCAGAGAACAATGGTGACAGCAACAGTGCCGAGGACAACAAAGAGCCGCTGTCGCAACTCCTCAAGGTGATCCCAGAGGGACATTTCCACTTCATTGGGCAGTTCATCCTCAGGGTCAATGGGGTCGCTTGCCTCAAGGGTGCTGTCAACAATCGCTGAGGATTCTGGAGCCGGACTATCAATATCGGGCGATCGCGTCATTCAATCTCTGCAATTCCTACTCTTTCACAATTATGAAGGAAGTGCCCACGGGGTTCCACCCTCTCTTCAGCAGTGATGTAGCTCTTTTTACAGGGATGGCACACACTGAAAACAGCCAAAGTGGCTACCAAACAGGAGCATCCCCCCTTCTTTACCCCCTAATTGTCGAAAAGCGCTTTAGCTAGAGTTTTCTGAATCCTTGTCCTGCTTTTTACAATGATAGGAGAGCGTAAGAATTATAATGCGTTAGCGCTGCCCCAAGGGGTCGCAATTCAATTCTCAAGTCTTGATCACCTGCACTGACACTCGTCTATGTCTTTAATGGCCATTCCCCGCAGTTGGGGTAAGCTGCCGCTGACAGCTGAACTGCTCAGCAAATTACAACACCAACGGGAACTGGTCCTCACGGGGATGCCCCGCCTTGTCAAGGGCTTTGTGGCCACCACATTGGCGCAGCAGAGTCAGCAATCGCTGTGTGTGATTACTTCCACTCTAGAGGAGGGGGGACGCTGGGCGGCGCAATTGGAACTCATGGGTTGGGAGGCAGTGCTCTTTTACCCGACATCGGAGGCCTCTCCCTATGACCCCTTTGACTTGGAAGCGGAGATGGTCTGGGGGCAGCTGCAAGTTCTAGTCGAGAGCGATCGCCCCAATATTGCAATTGTCACCACGGAACGGGCACTGCAACCCCATTTACCCCCACCAGAGCAGTTTCGTGCCGCCTGTCTAACTTTAGAGGTGGGTCAAGAGCACTCCCTAGGGGAAGTGGCCACCGCCTTGGCAGCCCTTGGTTATGAGCGGGTTTCTCTCGTGGAAACGGAAGGCCAGTGGAGTCGGCGCGGCGACATTGTGGATATTTTCCCCGTCTCGGCGGAGCTACCGGTGCGCTTGCAGTGGTTTGGCGATGAGATTGAGTCCATTCGCGAGTTTGATCCGGCCAGTCAACGCTCCCTACACACCGAGGGCGATCGCCTTGATGCCCTTGCGCAGGTAACCCTGACGCCCATTAGTTTTACTCCCCTGATTGCCCAAGCCCTGCGGGCAGCGGATCACGCCCATCTCATTTCAGAGGATCAAGAGGGATTGCGGCGCTATCTGGGGGTGGCTTTTCCGCAACCGGCTTCGCTCTTGGATTATTTGCCTGCCCAAACCCTCATTGCCGTGGATGAGCCGCCCCTCTGTGCTGCCCATGGCGATCGCTGGTATGAGCACAGTCAAGCCTACTGGCAAAGCCTTGAAACGCCACCCCCCCCCATCCATCGTCCGTGGTCAGCCAGTGTCCAAGCCCTCGAGCGGTTTCAACGGGTGCACCTCTACGAACTGGCCAGTGAGGGACTCGGTCTCAATTTATCAGCACGGGCGATTCCAGCCATTCCCCACCAATTTGGTCGCTTGGCGGCAACCCTGCGGGAGGAACGGGACAAGGGGTACACCGTGTGGTTAGTCTCTGCGCAGCCGAGTCGCTCTGTAGCCCTGTTGCAGGAGCATGATTGCCCCGCCCAGTTTGTGCCCAATCCCAAGGACTTTCCGGCCATTGATAAGCTGCAACAGCAGCGACTGCCCATTGCCTTGAAGGCCAGTGGTCTAGCGGAAATTAGTGGCTTTATTTTGCCTACGTTCCGCACGGTGCTGGTGAGCGATCGCGAGTTCTTTGGTCAGCACAACTTGGTCAACCTTGGCTATGTGCGCAAACGCCGCCGCGCTGCTGCCAAACAGGTGGATCTCAACAAGCTCCAGCCGGGGGACTACGTCGTCCATCGCCAACACGGCATTGGTCAGTTCCTGCGCCTAGAAACGCTAACGATTAACAACGAAACCCGCGAGTATCTCGCCCTGCAATATGCCGATGGCATTCTCCGCGTTGCCGCCGATCAACTCAACAGCCTCTCCCGCTACCGTAAGCAAAGCGATGGCGTTCCCCAACTGAATAAGTTAACGGGCAACACTTGGGAACGTACCAAAGCACGGGTGCGCAAGGCCATTAAGAAAGTGGCGGTGGATCTGCTGCAACTCTATGCCCAACGCGCCCAACAACGGGGCTTTGCCTTCCCTCCAGATACACCGTGGCAGCAGGAAATGGAGGACTCGTTTCCCTATCGGCCCACCCCGGATCAACTCAAGGCCATCCAAGAGGTCAAGGCCGATATGGAGAGCGATCGCCCCATGGATCGGCTGGTCTGCGGTGATGTGGGCTTTGGGAAAACCGAAGTGGCCATTCGCGCTATTTTCAAAGCCGTGATGGCAGGCAAACAGGTGGTGGTTCTCGCACCCACAACGATTCTGACGCAGCAGCATTACCACACCCTCAAGGAACGCTTTGCCCCCTATCCGATTCAAGTGGGGCTGCTCAACCGTTTCCGCACCGAGAGTGAGCGGCAAGAGATCCTGCAAAAGCTGAAAACGGGCGAAATGGATGTTGTCGTTGGGACGCACCAACTCCTGAGCAAGAGCGTTAAATTTCGGGACTTAGGGCTACTGGTGGTGGATGAGGAACAACGCTTTGGCGTCAACCAAAAGGAGAAAATCAAAGCCCTCAAAATCCAAGTGGATGTGCTCACCCTCAGTGCAACGCCAATTCCCCGCACCCTCTATATGGCTCTGTCGGGGGTTCGAGAAATGAGTCTAATCACCACACCACCCCCCTCGCGGCGCCCGATTCAAACCCACCTTGCTCCCTATGACCCAGAAACGGTGCGCAGTGCGATTCGCCAAGAATTGGATCGGGGGGGTCAAGTTTTCTATGTTGTGCCGCGGGTTGCGGGAATTGAGGAGGTGGCGGCAAAGCTGCAAGGGATGGTGCCCAGTGCCCGTATTCTCATTGCTCACGGCCAGATGGCAGAAGGAGAACTGGAATCCACGATGCTTGCCTTTAGCAATGGTGAAGCCAATATTCTGGTGTGTACGACCATCATTGAGTCCGGCTTAGATATTCCCCGTGTGAATACGATTTTGGTGGAGGATGCGCAGCGGTTTGGCTTGGCACAGCTTTATCAACTGCGGGGTCGGGTTGGCCGAGCGGGCATTCAAGCCCATGCGTGGTTGTTTTATCCCCGTCAAGAGGTGCTGACTGAGGCGGCACGCCAACGGCTGCGGGCTATTCAGGAGTTTACCCAACTGGGATCGGGCTACCAACTGGCAATGCGAGACATGGAAATTCGCGGTGTGGGCAATCTCCTAGGGGCGGAGCAGCACGGTCAACTGGACAGTGTTGGCTTTGATTTGTACGTGGAACTGCTCGAGGAGGCGATCGCTGAAATTCGTGGCCAAGAGATTCCCGCCGTTGACGATACCCAAGTGGATCTCAATGTCACTGCCTTTATTCCCGCTGACTATATGCCCGATTTGGAGCAAAAGATGGCCGCCTACCGCGCGGTGTCCGCTGCAACGACAAAAGAAGACTTGAGGCAATTGGCAGCAGAGTGGAGCGATCGCTATGGGGCATTGCCCAAATCAGTTCAGCAACTGCTGCGGGTTGTGGAACTCAAACAACTGGCGCGCCAGTGTGGCATTAGCCGCATTCGTCCGGAAGGCAAGCAACATGTGATCTTGGAAACTCCGATGGCTGAACCCGCATGGAAACTGCTCCTAGAGCAACTGCCCACGCATCTCCAAAGTCGGTTTGTCTACAGTCAGGGCAAAATTACCGTGCGGGGTCTAGGGACGCAACCGGTGGAGAAACAACTGGAGCAACTCATTGACTGGTTCAGCCAAATGAAAACAACCGTTGCGACACCCCCCTAAAGCACGGATTGCGGATCTAGTTGGTCTAAAAGGGGCTGAAGAACCGCTTCCCATGAGGGGAGGGAAGTCCCCAAAACCGCCTCCAACTTCTCGCAGGTCAGGGTAGAAAAGGCGGGTCGCTTGGCCGGTGTCGGATACTCACTGCTGGGAATCGCCTCTAGGGTGGCAGTTGCATAGCCTTTGGCACGCAGGTGATCAAAAATTTTTACCGCAAAGCCATACCAACTGGTACTGCCGCGGGGCGTCAGGTGATAGAGACCGCTCAGGGAGGGATCCGCCTGCCAGCGTTCCAACAGTTGATAGGTGACTTGGGCAATGAAGGGGGCAGCCGTGGGCGTGCCGATTTGATCGGCAACGACCCGAACGAGAGGACGGGTTTGGGCAAGGCGAACCATGGTGCGCAAAAAGTTCTTGCCCCGCAGGTCATACACCCAACTGGTGCGCAAGATTAGATGGGCGGGGTGATGGGTGGCGATCGCCTGCTCTCCTAGCCACTTACTATAGCCATAGGCATTGAGGGGGGCAGGGGCATCGGTTTCGCGATAGGGTCGCGATTGAGTACCAGCAAACACATAATCCGTCGAGTAGTGAATCAACAGCCCACCCAAGGCGGCCATCGTTTCTGCCAAAAGACCCACGGCAGTGCCATTCATCCGCTGTGCCCGTTCCGGTTCCTGTTCCGCCTGATCTACAGCAGTGTAGGCCGCCGCATTGATGACCACATCGGGGCAAAGGGTTTTTACCAGGTTGGGAATGGCCTCTAAATCTTCCAAGTCCAGCGTTACGGCAGTGCCTTGGCGAGCAATGGGAATGACTTCAACGCCGGGGGGTGCCTGCTGCACCAATTGCCAGCCCACCTGCCCCGTTGCCCCCAAAATGACTAGGCGCATTTTCCGCCCTCCTTGAGGATGAACTGATTGTTAAAATACTTTAAGAGTTTGCGCGACTGCCCATGAATACGGCAATTGTCCCCAGTGATTCCGCGCCCCAAGAGATTGCGATCGCGGCTGAAACCCTTCCCAATGATCCGGAGACCTTTCAACCCTACGATCCCGTGGCCATTGATGCCTACTATCGGCAGCGGCCTTTACTCGTCTTGAGTCGCTGGTTGCGGATTCTCTGGCCAGTGTTTTGGTTGCTCTTTAACCGTTGGTGGGACAGGGTCACAGGCCAAAGTAAACAAAATCAACACCAGCGAGCGATCGCCCTGCGGGAAACCCTCACCCGCCTTGGCCCTGCCTATATCAAAGTGGGACAAGCCCTCTCCACCCGCCCGGATCTGCTGCCCGCCGTCTATCTGGAGGAATTGACCAAACTCCAAGATCAGTTGCCCCCCTTTCCCAATGAAGTGGCCTTTCAGTTTATTGAGGAGGAATTGGGCGCCCCCCCCAGTGAGCTTTTTGCTGAACTGAGTGATCATCCCATTGCGGCTGCCTCCTTGGGACAGGTGTATCGCGGCAAACTCCACAGTGGCGAAGAGGTGGCCATTAAAGTGCAGCGCCCCGGCTTGGCGGAAAGTATTACCCTAGACATTTATATTCTGCGGGGGGTGGCCTATTGGGCAAAACGCCTGATCAAGGAGATTCGCAGTGATTTAGTGGCCATTCTCGATGAATTTGCTGGTCGCCTCTTTGAGGAAATGGATTATACCCAAGAGGGACGGAATGCCGAACGCTTTGCCCGTCTCTATGGCCACTTAACCGATGTCTATATTCCCAAGATTTACTGGAATTATACGCGGCGGCGGGTGCTCACCATGGAGTGGGTGACGGGGGTGAAACTCAACCAACCGCAGCAAATTCAGGCCTTGGGGATTGATCCGCGCTACATGGTGTATGTGGGGGTGCAGTGCTCCCTGCGGCAGTTGCTCGAACATGGGTTTTTCCATGCTGATCCCCATCCGGGAAATCTGCTGGCCATGCCCAGCGGCAAATTGGCCTATCTCGACTTTGGCATGATGAGTGAGATTGCCCCAGAGCAACGCTATGGCTTGCTGAATGCCATTGTCCACATTGTTAACCGTGAGTACGAAAGCCTTGCCTACGACTATGTTCATTTAGGGTTCCTAACCCCCGATACAGATCTGGAACCAATTATTCCGGCGCTGGCCTTGGTCTTTGAGGATGCCTTGGGGGCAAGTGTCTCGGAACTAAATATCCAACGCATTTTCGATCGCCTGTCAGAGGTGATGTATGAGTATCCTTTTCAGGTGCCCGCCTATTATGCCTTGATTGTGCGATCGCTCCTGACCATGGAAGGGATTGCCATGGGCGTTGACCCCAACTTTAAGGTACTCAGTGCCGCCTATCCTTACATTGCCAAACGACTGCTCACGGATCCTGCCCCAGAGCTGCGCACGAGTCTCACGAACCTGCTCCTCAAGGATGGTCAATTTCGCTGGACGCGCCTAGAAAATCTGCTGCGCAATGCCCGCGAGAGCCGTGACTATGACTTTAATGTGGTGCTGGAGCAGGCTTTAGATTTTCTCTTTTCGGAGCGGGGAGCGGAGTATCGCGATCGCCTAGCGGATGAAATTGTCAAGAGCCTTGATACTTGGGCACGGACAACAATGGGGCAATGGAACCTTGTGCAACTCTTACCCCTCGTCACCCGTCCCGTACCGGCAACGCCAAGTTCCAGCATCGTCAGTGAAGCCAATGCCCTAGAGCATTTGCGCCGCATTTTCAGCATTTTGCAGGATACCCCCGGCTTTGACTGGGGCAAGGTGATTCCGGCAATCTTGCGGATCATTGTGCGGCCAGAGGTGCAGCAAATGGGTCAGCGTATTGTCAATGGCCTCCTGCAACGGGCGATCGCCCGCTTTATTCGGGAGATGTTGCTGGCGGACTCGCAGCCGGCGCTTCAGACGACGAGTTTGTCTCGCTAGGTTCTGGGGATACGGGCAGTGGCGCTTCTTCAGTGGGTGTGGGTGCTGGTGAGGCTTCACTCGCAGGGGATGGTCTAGCCTCTGGTTTTGGTGTTGGTAGTGGTGTTGCCGGTGCTGGCGTGGCAGGCTGTGGTCTTGGGGTGGCAGCAGGTTGCTGACCTCGGCATACTTCGGGCCGATACTCAAAAGCAAAGGTGAGCGCTAGGGCTTGGTACTGCCCTGTGGCCTCAAAGGATTGCTGACGTACCCGTTCTAGAGCCGCTTGATCCAAGAGTGCCGAGCCACTGCTGCGAATAATTTGGGGATTGCGAGTGAGCAAGCCAGTTTCTGGGGCGGCATTGGCAGGCAGCAATTGCCCTTGGGGAGTGACCACCACCGCAACGGTTGTTTCCCCCTGCAGGCGATCGCCACAGGCCTCTTGGGGATAAAAGTCCGTGATCCGCTGGGCTAAATTCACTTGTAGATTCGTCGTATTGAGGGTCAACCGCGTTTGATTAAACCACCGCGATAACGCTGCCGCTGCTTCCCCCTCTGTGGTTGCTAAGGGTTCTTCAGGGGTGGGTTCAGGCGTAGGTGTCGGTGAGACGAGTTCCGGCGCAATGGCCACATCCTCATTCGGGGTTGTCGGGATAACAGGTAAGGGGCGGGCGGGCGGGGGCAATTGCCATAGCGGCGGCAAAGGTTGCAGCGGTACTGGATTGGGTAGGGGCGGCAGTTCCGTCAGCGGCGGCAAGGGGGGCAGGGGTGCCAAGGGGGCAAAGGAAAGGGGGGGTGGCTCAATGCCTGTAAACGGTAGAGGCGGTGGTGTGGTCGTGGCAAGGGGCGGCAGTTCCGTGGGCAAGAGCGGTTCAATAGAGGGTAAATCCGCTTCTAGTTCGGGAGAAAGGCTGACCAAGGGCACCAGTTGATCACTGGCCAACTCTGGCGGTATGGGTTCGGGCACACGCACAAGGGAAAGAATCACAGCGTGCAGCAGAATTGAACTGGCGATCGCCACCCGTGTTGGTTCCCACACGGGCCACTGGGAAACCCTTTGCCAAATCGGTTGAATTGGTAGCCGCAGCACCCCAGATCCTCCACACCGATATTCATGACAATTGTATCTCGGCTGCTTAAATTTGTAACAAGACTTGCTATAATCATCCACATTTACATTCCCTGTAAATCATGTTCGCCCAATTTCCAGAAGTTGAAGTTATACTCAATCGTTTTTTTGTGAAAAATCTGACTCAACAGGATTTCAAATTTTATGAATACCAATGCCAATTTACTCAAGTGCCAGAACAAGGGAGCGAGCAAAAAGCCCTTTCCAGCGTTTGCTACAAACTAGGCGTAACTGCTGTTCGACTAGGGAGCCTCATTATTACAAGGGAGCGCATTGATACTAGTAGGAGGCAAACTCAGGATTGGCAGTTACAAGAAATAGGATGTAGAGAGCTGAGTTGTCAAAAAGATCACGAAAGGCAAGCACTGGAATCCTTTGAACGCAAAATCCTAGAGTGCAAATTAAAAGAAAAATTTAAGAAAACCAGATTTGAAAAAGATTACGAAGTCGGATTGATTTGGTGGATTTTTGACCAAAAAGGGCTGGAAAAAAGCGGCCATGGCTGGGAAGTACATAGAGGTGGATCAATCAACGTTAGAATTGAGCCAGATGGAAAATTATACTTGGAAATTGATATTCATCATCGCTTTTATACTCCATTTACACTTGAATGGTGGCTCAATGAATATCCCGATATTCAGATCAAGTACGTCAGGAATACCTACAAAGATAAAAACGGAAATCAACAAGTTTGGATTCTTAAAAATTTTTCGAATGAAAATCCAAATGATGTAGAAATAAAAGAACTCGGAATCAGTTTAGCGGCTTACCACCGTCAAAACGGTGCATCTGAGCAAGATATCAATGAGTCACGCGTTGTAACTGTTGAAAAAACTAGTGACTATAAACCTAAGACAGTATATCATCTATCTCAAAGACTATCACCAGTTCTCACAATGGAAATGTTGGCACAAATTGCTGAACAAGGCAGAGAAAAAAGTGAAATTCAAGGTGTGTTTGACTGCATTAGGAAAAACATTAACCTGCGTTTGTCGGAATCCCAAAAAACAGCCGAACTCATTTTCAAACACATCTATAATCTTAGTCGTCAACCAGAGTTGATCAAAGTTAACGGGTTTGTCATGCCTCGCGCAAAACTATTAGCTTGCGATAATAAAGAAATTGACAAAACAGCTAAAATTAGCTCCTTTGGCTGTGCAAAAATTGGTGAAAAGAAATTTGGTTGTCTTAATCTTTTTGATGATAAAACTCAATACCCAGAAAAAGTACGCGAATGCTTACTGCAAATAGCAAAAAGTAGTGACACGCAGATACAAATAGACTCCTATTTTACAAAAAGTGAATATCCGAAAGATGATCTGGATCAACAAACATTCTGGCAGCAATGGGCTAATCAAGGAACTAAAACTGTCTTAGTAGTGATGCCTTGGTCGCCCAATGAAGAAAAACAAAAATTGCGAAATCAAGCATTAAAAGCAGGTATAGCAACTCAGTTTATGGTGCCAGTTAATGTAAATAATTATAAATCTCTCAATGTTTGCCTAGGGCTGCTGTGTAAAGCCAAGTGGCAGCCTGTCTACCTAAAACCATTAGATCATTCTGAAGCTGCTGACTTGGTTATCGGTTTTGACACAGGTACAAATGGAAGACTGTACTATGGTACTTCTGCTTTTGCAGTCTTGGCCAATGGTCAAAGCTTGGGTTGGGAGTTACCAGATGTGCAACGGGGAGAAACTATCTCTGGCCAAGTAATTTGGCAAGTTGTGTCTAGTTTAGTTTTTAAGTTTCAAGTTAAATTTAACCGCTACCCTAAAAAGATATTAATTATGCGCGACGGCCTTATTCAAAAAGGGGAATTTGAGCAAACAATCGAAGAACTAAATAAAAAAGATATTGCTGTCGATATTCTCAGTGTCCGTAAAAGCGGCTCAGGCAGAATGGGACGTGAGATTCGTTCAACTGATAGCAAAGTAACCTATCAGGATGCTGCAGTGGGTACTGTTGTCTTTTTCGAGGAAACGAAATCGTTTATTTTACAAAGTAGCGAGGAGGCAAGCAAGAAAAAATATGGAGGCAGTGCTAGACCGTTGCGCGTTGTGCACACCCATGGCAAGACCCCTTTAGAGCTACTGGCTTTACAGACCTATCATTTGACTCAATTGCATCCTGCTAGCGGATTTTGCTCTTCTCGACTGCCTTGGGTACTGCACCTCGCCGATAAAAGTAGCAAAGAGTTTCAGCGCATCGGTTCGATCAGCGTTTTACAGAGTATTGATCGAGAAAAGTTAATTGCTGTTTGATGAAACAATAGATTTTAGTCTAGCAAAATACGGAGTAGCATTGAAATACTCTATGCAGTCTGCCCAAACGCAGGCGGCTCCCTCTTAATCGAGTAATCGGTCTATGAGAAGATAACTGGTTTTAGATAAAATTCTATGGATTAAGCGATTCGTATTGACGTGTCTTGGGTTGAAAGGGGTGTCAAGGGCTTAGAATTAGATTTGATAATATGAGAAACTAGAAAAGATTATCAATCATTATATTGTCAAAAGAAACCCCTCACCCTATGCTTGTTTTAGAGATAAAAAGACGGTGATTAACGTCACGATAACAATCGACTATCCCGTCATTATTTTCTGTAGCGATCGCTCTGATTGCAACTCTAGCTTTTGTACTGCTTACCCTTATTCTAATTAGGAGAGCTTACTCATGCCAATTGCTGTGGGAATGATTGAAACGCGCGGATTCCCCGCCGTCGTCGAAGCAGCAGACGCAATGGTAAAAGCCGCTCGGGTCACCCTTGTGGGCTACGAAAAAATTGGGAGTGGTCGGGTCACTGTGATTGTGCGGGGTGATGTCTCCGAAGTACAAGCCTCAGTGGCTGCTGGGGTTGATTCTGCCAAACGTGTCAATGGCGGCGAGGTTCTGTCTACGCACATCATTGCTCGTCCCCACGAAAACCTTGAGTACGTATTGCCCATTCGCTATACCGAGGCAGTGGAGCAATTCCGAAACTAAAGGGTTGGGCAGTTTGGTGGAGTTTTCAGTTGCATCGCTTATCGATCCTCTAGTTCTTTTAGTTCTTTACTTGTTTGACGTTTAGGAGTTATTACAATGGCAATTGCCGTCGGTATGATTGAAACCCTTGGTTTCCCCGCAGTGGTGGAAGCCGCAGACGCAATGGTGAAAGCCGCTCGCGTTACCCTCGTGGGCTACGAGAAAATCGGCAGTGGTCGGGTGACCGTAATTGTCCGTGGTGATGTGTCTGAAGTGCAGGCTTCGGTGGCGGCGGGGGTCGAAAACGTGAAGCGTGTGAATGGGGGTCAAGTGCTTTCCACCCACATCATTGCACGTCCCCACGAAAACCTCGAATACGTCCTACCCATTCGCTACACCGAAGCGGTGGAACAATTCCGCGAAAGCGTTAGCGGTATCCGCCCGATGGGTCGCCCATAGTGAAAATCGCGCGAGTGTGCGGCACCGTTACCAGTACTCAAAAAGAAGACACCTTAACGGGAGTCAAGTTTCTCGTCTTGCAATATTTGGGTGAGGACGGCGAATTTTTACCCGACTACGAAGTGGCTGCGGATACGGTTGGTGCAGGACAGGATGAGTGGGTATTGGTAAGCCGAGGCAGTGCCGCCCGCTGTATTATCAATGGCACCGACAAACCCATTGACGCAGCCGTTGTCGCCATTATTGACACCGTAAGTCGGGATAATTATTTGCTCTACAGCAAACGTACCCAGTATTAGCATTGGAGACTTCTCCCTATGGCGGTTCAAAGCTATGCGGCACCTCCGACGCCGTGGTCTAGGGATTTAGCGGAGCCAGAGATTGCCCCCACGGCTTACGTCCACTCCTTTAGTAACCTCATCGGCGATGTCCGCATCAAAGATTATGTTCACATCGCACCCGGCACGTCCATTCGTGCCGATGAAGGAACGCCCTTCCACATTGGCTCCCGCACCAACATTCAAGATGGCGTTGTCATCCACGGCCTCCAGCAGGGACGGGTGATTGGCGATGATGGCCAAGAGTATTCTGTCTGGATTGGTGATAATGCCTCAATTACCCACATGGCCTTGATCCACGGCCCTGCCTACATTGGCGATGGCTGTTTCATTGGCTTTCGTTCGACGGTCTTTAATGCTCGGATTGGCGCAGGCTGTGTGGTGATGATGCATGTCCTCATTCAGGATGTGGAGATTCCACCGGGAAAATATGTGCCTTCAGGAATGGTGATCACGACGCAGCAGCAAGCCGATCGCCTGCCGAATGTGGAAGAGTCGGATATTCACTTTGCCCAGCACGTGGTTGGCATCAATGAAGCACTGCTATCGGGGTACCAGTGTGCTGAGAATATTGCCTGTATTGCCCCGATTCGGAATGAACTCCAGCGTCAAGAAGACCCACTCATCCTACACGTTGAAACGCTCACCGGGGAAAAGAACACCATGACCGCAGATTATGGGACTCATGTCCGCCAATTGTTGCAGCAGGGATACCAAATCAGCTTGGAATATGCCGATGCGCGGCGGTATCGCACTAGCTCTTGGCAGAGTTGCCCGACGTTGACGGGACGGCAGGAGTCTCAAGTGATGGCGGCGATCGCCCAACTCCTCAAGGAACACGAGGGCGAGTATGTGCGCCTGATCGGCGTCGATCCCAAAGCCAAGCGCCGCGTTTTTGAAGAGATCATTCAACGCCCCGGTCAAGCTCCTGTGACCAGTACCAGTCCCTATCGTCCCAGTGCAACCGTGAGTGCAGCCCCAGTGGGTTCCCTCGATGCTTCCGTTGTGGCTCAGGTGCGGCAGTTGCTCCAGCAGGGCTATCAAATTGGCACAGAGCACGCCGATGCCCGCCGCTATCGCACCAGCTCTTGGACCAGTTGTGCTCCGATTCAAGCAAAGCAGGAACGGGAAGTGCTCGCCGCCCTTGAAGCCTGCCTCCAAGAACATGCAGGGGAATATGTGCGCTTGATTGGTATTGATCAAAAGCAAAAGCGGCGCGTCCTTGAGCAAATTATTCAGCGGCCCGATAGCGCGGTGGCGATCGCCACAAAAGCAGCAACCCCAGCGGCTACTAGCCCTGTCTCCGTCAGTTCGGCCAGCAATGAAACCGTTCTCAGTGCCGATCTCCTGAACCAAATTCAAGACCTGTTGCGCCAAGGCTGCCAAGTCACCACCGAGTATGCCGACCAGCGTCGCTTCCGTACGAGTTCTTGGCAAAGCGGCATCAAAATTACCTCAGCGCAGCAGCTCAATGACCTCAGTGCCTTCCTTGCCGAGCACCAGCGGGACTATGTCCGCCTCGTAGGTGTCAATCCCCAAGCCAAACAGCGGGTACTGGAAACGATTATTCACCGCCCCAATAGTAAAGCCGCCAGCAATGGCAGTAGCACCCGTGGTCAAGGGTTCGCACCGCGCCCAACCGCCTCTAGTCAAGGGAGCACTAGCAGCCACAACCTCAGTCAAGAGGTCGTCGAACAAGTACGGCAACTGCTACAACAGGGCTATACCCTCGGCCTAGAACACGTGGATGCCCGTCGCTACCGCACCAACTCTTGGCAAAGTGGCCCCCGCATTGAGGCCAAAAATCTCAATGAAGCCCTTGCTGCGATTCAGGCTTGCCTCCAAGAATACAGTGGCGAGTACGTGCGGCTGATTGGCATTAATCCTGCCGGTAAGCAGCGGGTGGCCGAAATCCTGCTCCAACAGGCTGCTAAGTAGCCCTCCCTGTGAGGTGCCCCAATGCCCCTGCCGCCTTTAGCCCTGCCCCCTTCACCTGCGGTTCGCATTGTTGGTGATGTGGTGGTGGATCCCCAAGCCGTTTTGGCACCCGGGGTGTTGCTTTGGGCAGAAGCAGGGGCTTCAATTCGCATTGCCGCAGGTGTCTGTATTGGTATGGGCAGCGTCATTCATGCCCACGGCGGCACCATTGAAATTGGCGAAGGGGTCAACATTGGCGCGGGCGTGCTGCTGATTGGGGCAGTGACCGTTGAACCCCATGCCTGTATTGGCGCCAGTACCACCGTGATGCAAACAACGATTCCGGCTGGTGCTGTGGTGGCTGCTGGTTCGCTTCTTGGTGATAGTAGTCGCCGTTGGCAGCCCCCCGCAGAAACGAGTCCCCCCCAAGAGAGTGCCGTTTCCTCTGAGGATCCTTGGCAAGAGCCATCAACAACTGCCGATACTGCAGAGAATGCCCCGCCAGAGCAGCAGGAGTCTACAGCCTCTCCCTCTAGCCATCAGGAAAGTCCAGCCGCCGCGCCACCAGAGACAAGCACTTCGCCAACACCTAAGACCAGCGTAGTCTATGGCCAAGCCTACGTTAGCAAGATGTTTGCCAAAATATTTCGCGTAGAGCCCATCCAACCCACTGGGGAGAATCCTGCCCTAGGAAGTAGTCAGTAAAGCAACCGTTTCTACATGGGCTGTTTGCGGAAACATATCGAGGGGCTGAATTTTGGTTAGTTGATAGGCACCGGTAGCGCAGAGGTGAGCCAAATCCCGTGCCAAGGTGGCAGGGTGACAACTGACATAGAGAATGCGCGGCGGACGGTGGCGGAGAATCGCCTCAAGAAGGGGGCGATCGCACCCTTTGCGCGGTGGATCAAGAATTAGCACATCCACGGCCTGATCGGACTGGGGTAGCCACTCTTCTGCTCTGGCGCAGAGAAAGTGAGCATTGTGAATACCATTGTGCTGGGCGTTGGCGATCGCCTGTTGTACCGAGGCAGGATGCACTTCCACACCAATCACTTCAGCGACAGCGCCGGCAAGGGGTAGGCTCAGTGTCCCGACTCCACAGTAGAGATCCAGCAGTCGTTCGTGACCCGTTGGGGCAATCCACTCTCGCAGGGTGCTAACCAGTTGCTCCGCTTGCGCCGTGTTGACTTGAAAAAAGGTGGTCGAGGCAATCTGAAACCTCACCCCTGCCATCTCTTCCCAAAGGTACGATCGCCCCGCCAATACCTGCGTCTCGTCACCAAAGATGCGATTGCCCACTTGATGATTGAAGTTGACACAGACCCCCACCACCCCTTGAAACTGCTGTAACCAACCTTCTGTCTCTGCCTGCAAGCCAGCGGGCAATGTCCCCGCAAGCACGAGGGTAATGAGCTGCTCCCCGGTACGCTGACCAATGCGCAAGCCCAAGTGGCGCAACCCCGGTTCATGGGTCTGCTCGTTGTATATCGGCCAAGGTTGTAACGCTTGCTTCAGGGCAGCCAAGAGCGGATTGAGGCGCGGATCTTGCACGGGACATTGATTCAGGTTCACTAGGTGATGGGAGCCTTTTTGGTAATAGCCCGCAACCACGGTACCATGGCGGCGACCGAGGGGATAGGTTACTTTATTGCGATAGCCAAAGGGGTTAGGGGCAGCCACAATGGGCAGAAAGGTTTGCGGCTCTAGATGAGCAATGCGGGCGATCGCGTCCTTCACCAGTTGTTCTTTGGCCGCCAATTGCGCCCCATAGGCCACCCGCTGCCACTGACAGCCGCCACACTTATCAGCGACAATACAGCTTGGCCGCACCCGCTGTTCTGAGGGCTGCACCACCTCCAAGACCTTGCCGTGGGCATATTGCCGCTTGACATGGGTCAGTCGCACCCGCAGGCGATCGCCCGGAACTGTATCCGCCACAAAGACCACCCGATCCTGCCAGCGTCCTACCCCCTCCCCCGTGTGGCTCAAGGAGTCAATTGTTAGCTGAATGGTGGCACCCTGCTGCCAAACGCTCATCAATTTACGTCTAAGCCTACTAAACGTTAGGGATAAGTTAAGGAGAGCCAGCAAGCTCTATTTTCGCTGCTATACTGCTAGCGGTGCAATCCGACGTTTGTACTGAAGTGATTTTGGAGTCGATCCCCTATGCTGAAGCGTCTTTCGCCTTGGTTACTGGCTCTGGCACTACCCGTGGGTGCCCTTTTCACCACCCCTGCCAAAGCAGCTAACTTTGTCTCCCTCACCTATGGTCCTTTTCAGCGCTCCTTCCCAATGTCGGAGCTAGAGGAATTTGTGTCCACCCAAGAAGCCACGGGAGAATTGCGAGCATTGATGCGGTTCGTTCCCAAAGAAGACCAAGCCAAGCTCCTTGAATTCTTGGGTATGCGGCTGCCCTTCAATGTTGTGCAAACCGATAAAATTTTGGGTAGCCCCATTGGCAAAGATTTACTCAAACAATTTTCTCAGGTCACGATTCGCCGCGATAAAGCCGGTGAAGTGGCTCTCCGTGGTGCCATGCTCACTGCCGCTGCTTCTCCGGAAGGGTTGAGCATGATGTCGTTTTTGAAAAACTATCCTGCTGAAACCATCAACCTTGATTTGCGCAAGCTCAACCAAATGCTCAAGAAACAAGATGGCATTATGAGCATGCTCGGGAAACTGCGCCCATAGTGCTAGACGATTGACGAAGAGTTAAAATTAACGATTCCAGTGCAGGGGCACAGAGGCTCCTGCATTTTTTGGCAATCTACTCCTGCTGTCGCAACCACGTCCACCAGCGATTCAAGGGGGCATAGAGCAAGGGTGCCCAAAGACTACTCATAATGGCTGAACTAAGCGCGACTTGCCGATGGTGCTGCCAAATCTCCTCGAGGGGAAAGCCACTGCCAAGGCTCATTTGGATTGCGATGACCGTTTGTTGCAGGATGGCCATTGCAAAAGTAATCAGGGCAACCGAAATAAAATCCTCAGAAACAAAGCGCTGCTTTTGCATCAGGGCGGTCAACCCCCCCACCAAAGCTAAGCTGACTGCGTGGCTAGGATGAGCACTGACCAAGCCATCTTGAATCCAACCGAGGGCAATACCCGCCAGTATCCCTTGCCCCCACGATCGCTTGACACTCCACACCACCACCCAGATTAAAAACCAGTCTGGCACCAATAGATGCAGGTTGGGTAAGTGAATAAAGCTCAGCAGGGCACAAAGTCCCACAGAGCCAATGGTAATCAGCCCGTTGAGGCTAGTTCGGTGTAAATGTGTCTGTCGGTTCAGCATAGGGAATGACGGTGACCCACTCAAGGCGATCAATCGGTGCGCCCAGAATAACAGTGGCATGGGGGCGGGTGGGATCGCTCAGTTCCACCGATTGCACCTCACCAATGGGAATGCCTGCCGGATAGAGACTACTCAGGGCTGAGGTATAGAGGACATCCCTGGGCTGCACCTTCGGGTCTTTCTCTAAAAACTCGACAATCACCTGCTGGTTGAGTTGTCCCCGCAAAATCCCCATCTGCCGCGTCCGACCCACCACAACCCCCACTCGACTGGCGGGATCCGTGAGCAACATTACCCGACTGGTATTGGGAGTAATGCTTGTAATGCGCCCCACAAGGCCCCCGTTGCCCACCACGACTGAACCAATGGTGAGACCCTGACGACTGCCTTCCCCCAAGAGGAGCGATCGCCACCACTGATCGGAACTGCGACCAATCACCGGAACAATGCGGCCATTCAAATTAGGCAGCATCGGTGCATTCAGCATTTGCCGCAACCGCCGGTTTTCCGCTTGGACGGCGGCCAGTTGCTGCTCCAGTTGCCATGTGCGGGCTTGAATCAGAGCTTGCTGATCCTCCACTGCGCCTTGAAAGGGCAAACTAAGAAGGCGGTACAGCTCGCGAATCGCTGCCCCATTGGTCTCGCGCAAAATCCAAGCACTTGTGAGTACCAAAGCAACAAGGACTAGGCCGCCGGCATATCGTCCCCACCAGCGCAGCAGAAAAGCCATAGCTGCTCATCCTTAACCAATCACTGCTGGTTGTGTGGAAAAGACACGGGCGAGGTCTTTGAAGTTTTCCAGTACCCGACCGGTACCCATGACCACACACCGCAGGGGATCCGCTGCCACGTGAACAACAATGCCCGTTTCATGGCTAATCAGGGTATCGAGACCCCGTAGCAGGGCACCGCCGCCAGCCAGCATAATCCCGCGATCGACAATGTCTGCGGCCAGTTCCGGAGGCGTCCGCTCAAGGGTGCGTTTAATGGCTTCAATAATCGCCGAGAGGGGTTCAGCCATGCTTTCGCGAATCTCTTCTGCTTTGACCACGACTGTGCGTGGTAGGCCAGAGAGTTGGTGCAGCCCCCGCACTTCCATGGATTCGGAGTCATAGCTGTCGTTGGGGTAGGCAGAGCCAATGCGAATCTTGATCTCCTCAGCCGTGCGTTCACCAATGATCAGGTTGTGTACTTTTTTCAAATACTGGACGATCGCCTCAGAAATTTCATCGCCAGCAACGCGGACGGATTCACTCAAAACGGTGCCCTGCAAACTGAGAACCGCCACTTCGGTCGTGCCACCGCCAATGTCCACAATCATGTTGCCCGTCGGTTCTTCCACGGGTAAACCCGCACCAAAGGCGGCGGCGACGGGTTCATCAATCAAATACACTTCCCGTGCCCCAGCACCCCGCGCAGCATCCTCAATGGCACGGCGTTCGACACCGGTCACGCCACTAGGAATCCCAATCACCACACGGGGGGCAAACAAATTCTTACCGCCGTGCACTTGGCGCATAAAGTGCTTGAGCATCAGTTCCGCACGTTCAAAATCAGCAATCACACCATCCCGCAGGGGACGCACGGCCACCACATTGCCCGGTGTCCGCCCCAGCATTCGCTTTGCTTCAACACCAACGGCAAGGGGTTGTTTGGTATTTTGGTCAATAGCAACAACGGAGGGTTCCTCTAAAACCACACCCCGCCCAGACACGTAAACTAGGGTGTTGGCTGTGCCCAAATCAATGCCGATGTCTCGTGATAGGCGACTAAATACTCCCACGATGGTGTACCCCTTCTTTGAATCCTGTTGGTTGTAACAGTGCTGTTACCAAAAAACGTGATGGCAAGATTGTATTACGTTTTGTTTGGAAAATCTCGGTGGGTTCTCCCTCGGTCGAGATTGTTTGATAAAGGGATAACTCCTCATTATCTTGGCTCATAATTTCTTGGCTCATGACCCACCGCAGGCTATTGATTGACAGCATCCTCTTCATCAGGGTCACTCAAGGCCATGCCATTGGCTTCGCGCCGAAAGGTTTGCCGCTGCTGCTGGGTGACTTCGATACCGACGGCGATCGCTTCCTTGAGCCGTTCTAAGGTGGCTTGCCAGCGTTCTTGGGTGGTTTCTGAGAGGCGATCGCGATGTTGCTCAAAACTCGCAGTAATGTCTTCGAGCAGTTCGGGCAGGGCATCAGCGGATTTGCGCAGGAGTTGTCGGGTTTCCTTGCCAGAGCGGGGAGCCATCAGCAGCCCCACGACTGTCCCGATCGCGCTCCCTAGGAGCAGCCCCCCCCAAAAAGCACCACCGCCACCCTGTTGCTGACTCATCGCTTTCTCCTTTGCAGGCGGACACCATATCGCCCTATCCAGCTTATCAAGGTTAAAAACAGACGGAGATTGCGCTGTTGTCGCCGCCATTTGGGCAATTGCGATCGCAAGCCGGCCACCCCCCGCTGGCCAATGATAATCACCTCAGGGGCACCGCCTAAAACCCCGTGGGTACTCCGCTCCGCATCTAGGAGCGCACGGGACACCCCCCGCAGAATCTGGCGCAGCTTGACCAACTGCCACGCCGACCATAATGCAATCAGCGCAATCAGGCAATTGCAGCTAATCACAATCCAGACCATTCGTGGCATAGGGGGCATTGGTGTTCACAATTATTGGTTCATCTTTTCATAGATTGCCACAGCGGAGGGCGATGTGGGGGTGAGGTCGTTAATGCGATTTCCTGAAGCGCGATCGCCCCTCGGTAGCACCCAGTTGCCACTGCTGCATCCAAGACCACCACATACTTAATAAGAATGGGGTTGTACTCCCTAGTTTACTGTGGAGATTGGAGAGCGGGGTTGCTGGCTGGAATTGCAAATTATGGTTAAATCACTCCCAAAACGAAAGCAGCGGCGAGGCATACGGCCTTGGCTGGTGTCGCTGTTGTTGGCGGCACTGATTGTTGGCGGTGGGCTGTTCAGTTGGTACCATTGGCGATCGCCTTCGCCCCTTTACACGCTGACTGTTGAAGCGCCGCCCCAAAGTCCGCAAGAGTTAAAGCAATGGGCAGAGTCTGCGGATCCCCTCAAGCGCGATCGCGCCCGCTATCTTTTGGCCGTAGAAAGCCTGAGTCAACAGCAACCCCAAGCTGCCCTGCAGTGGCTCCAAGATCTTGAGCAGACTTACCGTCCCATGGCCGCACCCATTCTCCTGCTGCGAGCGGAGGCCTATCGCCAACAGGGGGACAACCGCAGGGCCAAGGAAACGTGGGAACAGTTGCTGCGGGAGTATGGCAGTGAACCTGAAGCGGCAGTGGCACTCCTGAGCCTCAATCAACCGCAAAAGGCGATCGAACGCTTTCCACAGCATCCTGCCGTTGTCAACTATGTGGCGCAACAGTTAGAGAAAAATCCCGATCAAGTGCCCTACCTGAAGTTGGTGGCACGCCACGGCCTCTTTCTTAAGGAATACGGCACCTACCTTGAAATTTTGCGGCAGCGCTACGCCGATCAACTGACGCCCGCCGATTGGGAAGCGATCGCCTTTGGCTATTGGGAGAAAATGCAGTATGCTCCGGCAGCAGCGGCCTATGCCAAGGCACCACCAACCCCCTTGAATCTCTATCGGGTGGGCCGGGGACGTCAATTGAGTGAGGACACCTCTGGGGCGATCGCCGCCTATCAAGCCCTGATCAACCGCTTTCCCCAAAGTTCAGAAGCAGCCCTTGCCCAACTGCGCCTTGCCCGTTTAGCCAAAATGCCGGCGGAGCGTCTCCCTTTGCTGGCCAAGTGTCTTCAGTTAGCGAGGCAAAATCAAGCACCCGCGATCGCTGCCGATGCCCTTCTGGCACAGTACCAAGCTTATCAGGAACTAGGCAATACCAAGGGGGCACAACAGAGCCAACAACAACTCTTCAAGACCTATCCCCAAAGCAGCGCCGCAGCGGAACTGCGCTGGCAACTGGCCCAAGGGGCTGCCCAAAAACGGCAGTGGTCTCAGGCACAACAGTGGGTTAGCGAAATTCTCAAATTGAACCCTGAGAGTGAGCTGGCACCGCGAGCCGCCTTTTGGCAAGGAAAATGGCAAGGGGAAGCAGGACAACCCCAAGGGCAACGCCAAACTTGGCAACTGGTCATCGAGCGCTATCCCCACACCTACTATGCTTGGCGAGCCGCCAGTCTGCTCAAGAAACCCGTGGGCACCTTTACAACGCTGCGACAACAGCGACCCTCGGTAGCGAGCGATCGCAAGACCCTCCTCCCCTTGGCCACAGGGAGTGCCACCCTACGTGAACTGTACCTGCTGCGGCAATCTCAGGAGGCTTGGCAGCGCTGGCAGTGGGAGTTCCAAAATCGGGTGACGCCGACAGCGGCAGAACAACTCACTGATGGCCTGATTCGCCTTGGCGTCGGAGAATACCTCGATGGCATCTTTATGCTGCAAAACTTGTTTACGCGGGCCGCCAGTGAACCCGAGGTGGCAACGTTCTTTGCGCCTATTCGCCGCGATGTCCGCTTCTGGTATGCCCTTTACCCCCTGCCCTACTGGGAATTAGTGGAAAAGTGGTCTTTGGCACGCAACTTAAATCCTCTATTGGTGATGGCCTTGATTCGCCAAGAATCTCGCTTTGAAAAGGAGATCCGCTCAGTGGTGGGGGCAACGGGGTTGATGCAGTTGATGCCAGAGACGGCTGCTTGGATTGCCGAAAAGTTGAACCTAGAGAGCTATTCCCTTGTGGATCCAGAGGACAATATCCGCTTGGGCACATGGTACGTTGACTACACCCACAATCAGTACAATCAAAACACGCTCTTAGCCTTGGCCAGTTACAATGCAGGTCCTGGCAATGTCAGTCAGTGGTTAGAGCGGTTCGATATTGGCGATAGCGATCGCTTTGTGGAATCGATTCCCTTTCCTGAGACCTATGGCTATGTCAAGAGTGTCTTGGAGAACTACTGGAACTACTGGCAACTCTATGCCCAGCCCTAGGAAAAATCGTCTATTCTCATAAAAAGGCACGGGACTGCGTCATGGATCAAGATATTCCTGTTGCGGAGCGGCTACAACCAATCACTCAGGGCAAAGCGGCACCTCGGCGAGGGGGGTGGGCGATCGCCCTTGTCCTTGTGGGGCTAATGGGCGTGGGAGCTGTGTGGTTCCTCAATCGTGCCACGGAATCACCAACGGCTACGGAAACGGAGCCAACGCTAACGCCAACGGAAAATCTGCTGGGACATCTGCCCTATGAAGAGGCTCCCCTATCAGAGCTTGAACCAGTGAGTGCCGATGGCCAAATTAAGTTACGGCGAGCCGCAGCAGAGCGGTTTCGTGCCATGGTGGCAGCAGCGCAGCAGGAAGGAGTGGTATTGGTGCCCCTATCGGGTTTTCGCTCCAAGCAGGATCAGGATTATCTCTTTTTTGAGGTCAAGGAGCAGCGGGCACAACGGGCAAGTGAGCGGGCATTGGTGAGTGCGCCCCCCGGCTATAGCGAACACCATACGGGCTATGCCATTGACATTGGCGATGGCGCCCGGCCAGACACCCATCTCAGTGAGGCTTTTGAGGACACCCCCGCCTTTCGCTGGCTGGAAAAAAATGCAGCGCGTTTTAGTTTTGAACTGTCCTTTCCCCGTCATAACCCGCAGGGGGTGAGCTATGAGCCTTGGCACTGGCGATTCGTTGGCGATCGCCACAGTTTGCAAACCTTCTATAGAGCACGACAACTGACACCGAGGAACGAACCATGAGGGGATTTGCCCATCGCGCGGTTTTAGTGACAGGGGGCACAGGCGGACTCGGTCAAGGGGTAGTGCCAGTTCTTCTCAGTCAAGGCTATACGCTGACAATTCCCTATATTGATGCAGCGGCTCGTGAAGCCCTAGAGAAACAACTGGCTGCGGCTGAATTGGCCAATGTGCGGTTTGTACCCGCCGACTTGAACAATGAAAGTGAGGTGGCTGCGCTGGTCAGTCGCATGCCGCAATTGGATGCCGTGGTTCACCTCGTGGGGGGCTTTAGTAGGGGGGCAACGGCACAATTTGCCCTCAGCGATTGGCAGCAGAGTTTTCGCCTCAATGTCGAGACCACCTTCTTGGTTTGTAAGCACGCCCTCAAACGTATGCAGGCCCAGCAATATGGGCGCATTGTCACCATTGGCTCACGGGGTGCAGTTGAACCAGCGGCTGAACTGGCTGCCTATTGTGCTGCTAAAGCCGCAGTCATGGCCTTCACGCGGGCGATCGCCGCCGAAACCAAAGGCAAAAACATTACCGCCAATGTCATCCTTCCCAGCATTATCGATACTCCTGCCAATCGGGCAGCGATGGGTGAAGCGCAAGCGGTCAATTGGGTGAGTCCTCGGGCGATCGGTGATCTAATTGCCTATCTCATTTCTGAGGGAGCGGCTGCCATCAGTGGTGCCGTGATTCCTATCTATGGCAATGTCTAGAGCGAGTTGCCATGTTCTTTATCATTTTGCTCATTCTTCTTTGTACGGTCACCCATCTCTTTACGGAGGTGCTAGTTTTAACTCCCCTAGAGGTGTTGCGCTCCATTCATATTCCTGCAATTGTCCTTTGGGGCGGCCTGATCCTACTCTTGGCATGGATCATGGGCGATTAGCGCCCGACACCTGAACGACCGTTTGGCTAAATTCGGCAATTTGGGCAGCCGCCACTTCTAAACAGGGGCGATCGCGCACGAGGGCAAAGCGCACATAACCCTCTCCCCCTTCCCCAAAACCCGATCCGGGAGCTGCGGCAATCCCAGTTGCCTTGACAAGAGCTTGACAAAAGCCAAGGGAATCCCCGTGCCAAGGTTCCGGCAGTTGCGCCCACACATACATCGTTGCTGGCGGGAGGGGCACTGGCCAGCCATGATCGCCGAGGGCTTGGACAAAGGTATCACGGCGCTGGCGAAAGATCTGCCGCGTTTGCTGGACACAGGTTTGATCTCCCGTGAGGGCGGCAATGGCACCCCGCAGGATGCCAGCGTATTGGTTGAAATCAATCACCGATTTAATTTGGCGCAGGGCAGCAATGATGTCGGCACGGCCAATGGCAAAGCCAATGCGAAACCCACCCATGTTGTAGGACTTAGACAGGCTATAGAATTCAATGCCCACTTGGCGATCGCGATCCACTTCAAAGATCGAGGGTGCCCGCTCCGCATCAAAGACGAGATCAATGTAGGGAAAATCATGCACCAGTAAAATCCCGTGGCGATCGCAAAACTCAACCGCTGCCTTGAAAAAGTCCAAGGGCGCAACCGCCGTGGTGGGATTGTGGGGATAGCTGAGAATCAGTAGTTTTGCCTGCTCTCGCACTGGCAGCGGAATGGCCGCTAAATCCGGCAAAAAGTGATTTGCTGCCCGCAAGCGCAAGGGATACAGTTGTCCCCCTGCAAGATACACCCCCCCCGCATGGGAGGGATACCCCGGATCAAGCACTAGCGCATACTCTTGGGGATTCATCACCGCAAGGGGCAAGTGCGCTGTCCCCTCCTGTGAACCAATCAGCGTCAGCACTTCCCGCTCGGGATCCACCCTGAGGCCAAAGCGGCGTTCAAACCAAGTGGCCACTGCCTGTCGAAAGGCCGCCGTACTGGCAAAGAGTTGATAGCCATAGGTACTTGCATCGCGCACCGACGCTTCAATAGCCGCAAGAATGTGATCGGCGACGGGCAAATCCGCAGAGCCGAGGGAGAGATCCACAATCGGCTGCCCAGTGGCCGCCACCGCCGCCTTCGCCCGATCCATGGCGTCAAAGACATTGCCTTGGAAATACCGCAGGCGATCGGCCAGCTTCATGCTGCCACCTCCACCTCACTGGAGAGCAAGGCCTCGACAAATTCAAAACTGGAAAAGGGGCGCAGATCCTTAATGCCCTCGCCCGCACCAATGAAGCGAATCGGTAGTCCCAATTCCTGCACTACCGCCAAGGCCACTCCCCCTTTGGCTGTCCCGTCCAGCTTGGTTAAAATCACCCCAGTGAGTTGCGCCGCTTCTGCAAACACCTGTGCTTGGCGCAAGCCATTTTGGCCGAGGGTGGCATCGAGAACCAGTAGCGATTCAATTTGAGCATCACCCGCTTTTTTATCAATGATGCGACGGATTTTCTTGAGTTCCTCCATCAGGTTGGCCTTGTTTTGCAAGCGGCCAGCGGTATCCACTAGCAGCAATTCTGTGCCTCGGGCTTGGGCAGCGCCAATGGCATCAAAGACCACAGCAGCAGGATCGGTATTTTTGCCGGGGTTGGCAATCACCTCGACATCGGAGCGCTGTCCCCAAATTTTCACCTGCTCCGTGGCGGCTGCCCGAAAGGTATCTGCCGCTGCAATCAGACAGCGATAGCCTGACTGGGTGGCAATGTGGGCCAGTTTACCAATGGTGGTGGTTTTGCCAACGCCGTTGACACCGGCAATCAACCAGATATTCAGCGTGCCTTTTTTCGGAGCAAAGTCGCGGCGGTAGCCGGCTTCAAAGGGGCGATCGAGAATGTCCCGCAGAATTTCCTTCAGGTAGGCGATCGCCTGATCGGCAGGGAGTGTTTCTTGGCGAATTTTTGTTTGCAGCGCCGCAATAATCTGATCCGTGGCCTTGACCCCCACATCCGACTGCAACAGCAGCATCTCAATTTCTTCGACGGCATCCCGACTTAAGGGGCCTTGGCCGACGATCGCCCGCAGTTGATGCACTAGGCCACGACGGGTTTTGCCCAGACCTTGGCGCAGACGTTGCAACCAAGTAATTTCCTCAATATCCACCTCCTCTGGGCGCCGGCCTTGGGCGGCAAGCACCTCCGCCGACCACAAAAAGCCTTCATCAAGGACAAGGGAGGAGTCTACGGGCTCAGCTTCCCCAACGGGCTGGACAGGGGCAGGTTCAGCAACAGGGGGCTTTTCAGACTCGATAGAAACGGGAACGGGGGCATCATCGGCAGGCGGTGTTTCTTGAGTTTCTTCAGCGGTTTCAATGGTTTCAATCGTCGCGGCACTCTCCGATTGCTGTCGCGCTTGAATCGACTGGAGTGCCGTTTTTGCCCAGTTGAGGATGCTGGGGGAAGCAGTGGATTCAGTTGTAGATTGCGGGGATTCTGCGGATGGCGCTGCCGTTGGGGTTTCTGCAGGGGGCGATGGCTCCTCACCACTGCCACCAAACTTGCGTCGAAACCAATTAAAAACCATGGCCTATCCTCTGTGCGACTGAACTTGCCTATTTTCCAGAATAGCCTTGATTTTCCTGTAAAAAGGCTTGCAGGCGATCGCCCACCGTGCGACTCAAAGCTGGATGACACACCACCAAGGGCGGCCAATGCTGCACATCGGCGCGATTGTAGCGGGGCAACTCACCATTGGCATAGGTAAAGGCTCCCCCCGCCTCCTGCATGATCAAATCCGGTGCCGCTAAATCCCAGTCCTTCGGGGCACTGCGCCCTGTGAGATTGACGTACAGATCTGCATCCCCTTGGCAAATACTCGCCGTTTTACAGCCCATACTCCCCATGGGAATTAGCTGTACGCATCCTAGGGTTCTTAAAAAGGCCTGTAGGCGCTCTCCGCCGTGGCTCCGACTCATCACCACCCGCAACGACTGCCCCGCCCTAGGGGGTTGTACCCGCAGTCGCGTCGCACCTTGGCGCGTCTCTCGATAGGTACCGGCGCCGGCAATGGCAGTGTAGATCACCTCCTGCTCTGGCCAGACGACAGCGGCTAAACAAGGGCGATGTTCATGGACAAGGGCAACGTGAATCGCATACTCCCCCGTTTGCTGCAAAAAGTCGTAGGTGCCATCGAGGGGGTCAATGATCCACTGGTAGGGCTGGGGCAAGGGCTGCCCTAGGGTGTAGGTCTCTTCGGTTAAATAACCAAACTGCGTCGGCGGAAAATGAGCTTGGAGGGCGTGGCGCAAAAAGCAATCAACCGTTTCATCGGCAAGGGTGACAGGATCACCGCCTTTGTCCTGCACCGCTAGATCCTGCACCTGACGGTAAAACTGGCGCAGTTGCTCAAGGGCTTGCCAAAGAAGCGGGCGCAGGGTGGCAAGGGTATTCTCAAGATCAAGGGCGGGGGACATCTAGGCTGCCTCAAGGGAAAGACCACGGGGAATCGCGGCAATTAGCGTGCGAGTATAGTCGTGCTGTGGCTGTTGGTAAACGGTTTCCGCGTCACCCATTTCCACAATTTCGCCATTGTACATAACCATGAGGCGATCGCTCATGAATTTCACCACACTGAGATCGTGGGAAATAAAGAGGTAGGTCAGTTGAAACTCCCGCTGGAGTTCTTTAAGCAAATTCAGGACTTGCGCCTGCACCGACACATCCAAGGCCGACACTGATTCATCACAAACGACAAACTCAGGATTCAAGGCCAAGGCACGGGCAATACAAATTCGCTGCCGCTGCCCCCCGGAAAATTCATGGGGATAGCGATTCTGGGCTTGGGGGTCAATGCCCACCCGTTCAAGGAGATAGGCCACCCGCTCTTGGTGTTGCCGTTGCGACTGATGACGGCGGTGAATCCGCAGGGGTTCTGCCACCAACTCGCCAATGGTCATGCGGGGATCTAGGGAACTATAGGGGTCTTGGAAGATGAGTTGCATCCGTTGCCGCAGGGGACGCAATTGGCGAGGCGATAAATGGCTGATGTCGCGATCGCCAAAGATAATTTTTCCCTGTGCGGGTTCTAGGAGGCGCAAGAGGGTCCGTCCCAGTGTTGTTTTGCCACAGCCCGATTCCCCCACTAAGCCAAGGGTCTCCCCGGCGCGAATCGTAAACGAGACATCCCTGACGGCAGTGACAAAGCGCTGCTTGCCCGCCACGGGATACTTGACCCAGAGATGTTCAACCCGCACCAAGGGGGGTTGGCTCGCCAAATGCGCCAAGCGTTCCTGCTGCTGCGCTGCGGAAATCACTTCTAATCGCGGGGGAGTGGCCGCTAGAAAATCCGCCACTGTTGGCAAAATGGCCAAGGTCTGATCCAAGCGAGGACGACAGGCCAGTAGCCCCTTGGTATAGGGATGTTGGGGGTGACGAAAGACCTGCTGAACTGTCCCCGATTCAACAATTTGCCCTTGGTACATGACAACGACCTGATCCGCCAATTCCCCAATCAGATTCAGATCATGGGTGACAAAAATCAATGAGAGAGGGTACTGCTGCTGCAACTCCCGCAAAAGCCGTAGGATCGCTGCTTGGACAGTGACATCGAGGGCAGTGGTGGGTTCATCGGCAATTAAAAGCGCTGGCGAAGCGGCCATGGCTATGGCAATCATGACCCGCTGAATTTGTCCCCCGGAAAGTTGGTGCGGATAGCGACGGAGAAACCGCTTTTTCTCCTCAAGGGGGTCTGCCGGTTTGAGAAGATGCACCTGTTCAAGGAGAGCGATCGCCCGCTGTTGACATTGCCCTTGGGGCAGTCGTTGCTGTGGATCAATGGCCTCTGCCAGTTGAAAGCCAATGGAATAGACCGGATTGAGAGAACTCATCGGCTCTTGGAAGACCATACTGATTTGGCGACCCCGAATCTGTTGCATTTGGCGGGGGGTGCAGCGCAGCAAGTCAATGGCCTCCCCCTCTGGCTCTGGCTGAAACCACGCTTCGCCGTGGCTGATCTGTCCCGGCGGCAACAGCAACTGCAACAGAGCCAAGCAGGTGACTGACTTTCCCGATCCCGACTCGCCAACAATGCCAAGGGTCTGACCCCGCTCCAAGCGAAAGGAAATGCCATCCACTGCCCGTAGGGTTTGATCGGTTTGGCGAAAGTCAACGGTAAGTGCTTCCACACGCAAAAGGGGTGATGACATCACAGGGCAAACCAACTCGGAATAATCCTAGAATAGAGGCGATTCTGGCACTTAGGCATGGAGTTGATCTTTTTTGGGGTTGGCCTGCTGTTGGGGCTAATGGTCTGGTTCTGGCAGTGGCAGCAAGTGCGACACGCTTTGGAGACGCTCCTTGAGCAGTACGCGGCTCGCCCCTTCAAATCCTCACCGTGGCAACGCTTGCGAACCCTACTCAGCCACCAGCTTCAGGAACAGGAACGCTGCCGTCAGAAAATGTTGCGCTGTCAAACGCTCCTTGAATATGCCCCCATTGCCTATTTGGAGGTGGATGAGACCAATTGCGTGGTCTGCTGTAACGAGGCAGCGCGATTGCTCCTTGGTTTAGGGCATGCCGAAGGCCGCCTTTTTTTGGAATTGGTGCGCTCCTATGAATTGGACTGTCTCATCGAAGAGGTGCGCCAAGAGGAAACGATGCGGGAGCAAGAATGGCTCTATGCCTACCTCACACCGACGGGGCAAACCAAGCGCAAACCCCTGCGGGCACGGGGACTCTGCCTTGGCGAGGGGCATGTGGGTGTATTTATTGAGGACTGCGAAGAGGTGGTGCGGCTGCGGGATGAGCGCGATCGCTGGGCAGCGGATGTCGCCCATGAACTGAAAACCCCCTTGACCTCCCTGCGCTTGGTGACTGAAACCCTACAACAACGGGTACCGGAGTCCTTACGGGATTGGGTCGATCGCCTCCTTGAGGAAATTATTCGCCTCAGCCTCCTTGTTCAAGAACTCCTAGAGTTAAACCGCCTGAGTCACACTCCCGCCGATAGCCTTGAGCGGCATCCCGTTGACCTTGTCCAACTCATTGATACTGCGTGGCAATCCCTCGCCCCCCTCGCTGCGGCTAAAAACATTCACCACGAGTACACAGGCCCAGAGCAATTTTCCTACTGCGGCAATGAATCGCAACTGTTTCGGCTCCTGGTCAATCTTTACGACAACGCCATTAAATACGGCCCTGTGGGTGGTCAAGTGCTGACGCGGCTGCTGAGCGATCGCGAGGGGGGCTATCTGTGTCTCGAAGTCATTGATAGCGGCAGTGGCTTTCCCCCCAAGGACTTGCCCTATGTGTTTGAGCGGTTTTATCGGGCCCAAGCCCGGCGGCATCGCTTTGTCATTCCCACCGATTCTGAAGGGCGGATGCCCCCCGTCGGTAGCGGTAGCGGTTTGGGATTGGCCATTGCCCGCCAAATTGTTGAATGCCATGGCGGCTACATGCAGGCTGCCAATCATCCTGACTATGGGGGAGCGTGGCTGCGAATTTACCTGCCCTTAACTGCGCTATAGCTCCTTGGCCACCCAGCGATCGCGCCCAAGGGTCTTCGCCTCGTAGAGACACTGATCCGCCAGATGCAACAACATGGCTGTCTCATGCTCTGGAGTGGGCAGCGTCGTTGCAATCCCAAAGCTGGCCGTTAGCCTTGGCCCAACGGTACTTTTAGCATGGGTGATATTAGCCTCCGCCAGCGCTGCCTGAATCTTCTCAACAATATGGATAGCTCCCCTTTGGTCGGTACTGGGCAGCAGCAAGGCAAACTCTTCCCCACCAAAGCGCGTGGCCAAATCCCCTGCCCGCTGCAGATGGCTTTCTAAAATTTCCGCTACCTGCTTGAGAATTTGATCGCCCTGCAAATGGCCGTAGTGATCGTTGTAGGCTTTGAAGCAATCAATATCCAGCATCACTAAACTTAACGGTTGTTGCTCCCGCTGACAGCGCCGCCACTCCTTCGCAAACAGTTCATCAAAACAGCGCCGATTGCCAATATCCGTCAGACTGTCGATATACACCATCTGCTGCAGATTGGCATTGGCAGCTTCCAATGCGGCATACATCTCCGCCTGCTGCAGTGCCACTGTTAGGGGTTCAGCAATCCGTTGCAGTAGGAACAACTCCTCCCGCTGCCAGAGGCGAGGGCCACGACACTGGTGGGCAATTAGGAGTCCCCACAAGTCTTGCCCCTGAAGTAGTGGCACCACGAGATTCGCCTGAACTTGCAAGCTACTTAGGAGCTCACGATAGCAATCCTGTAATTGCGCTTGATTGACATCGCTAATGGTCACAGTGCGTCCTTCTAGGAACCGCTGCGCTGTCTCTTTACTAAAACAGGGATCGTGAATCACTTGACCTAGGATTGAATACTGCGGCAACGTGGTGGCTTCCACTTCCACAACGCCACTGCCATCGGCTAAAAAGCGGTAAATCAGCACGCGATCGCTCAAAAGCAGTTGTTGAATACTGGTTACCGCCCGCTGCAAAATCTCCTCTAAGCGAATCGACTGGCGAATATCCTGAATGATCGTGCTGACAATCATTTCCCGCTCTAGGTCAGTTTTCAGCCGCTCTTCTGTGCGCTGTTGCTCCGAGACATCCAAAAGAACGCCATGGAGCATGTGACTGTGGGGGTCAAGCTGGCCGCGATCGCTCAACCAGCGGAAACAACCATCGCGGTGTTGAATGCGATAGGTGGTACTGTAGGCACGCTGCTGCCGAATCGCCTGTTCAATATCCCGTTCTGCCAAGGCCAAATCCGGCGCTGGGATAATCTGGCGCAGATCCGGTAAATCTTGGGGAAAGTAACCCGTGAGGTGATAAATCTGATCGCTAACATAGCTAAACCGCCACAGGCGATCGCGATCGCGCCGATAGATCGCAACGGGCAAATGACTAATCAGAGTGTTATAGCGCTGTTCGCTCTCCGTAATCGCCACCGTAATCGCCTGTTGCCGTGACAGTTGCCAGCGCAGTTCCGCCGTGGCCTTATTGAGCTCTTGGGTTAGCACCTGAATCACCCCTTGAGCTTCCGTAATATCAATGGCCGCCAAAAGATTACTTTGGGTCACAATCCCCACCAGTTGACCTGTCTCATCCACGACCACCACCCGCCGCACTTGGTGCTCCTTGAGGAAATGATTCACCTGCCACAAACTTTGATCGGGCTTCACGGTCAGCACGGGTTGGGACATAATACTGCCAACGGTTCCTGTGAGCACTCCCCCTTGGCCCTGCAGTGCCTCAAAAATATCCTTTTCCGTAATAATGCCGCGCGGCAGCACACCCGAGGCGGATGCCTCAGGAACCACTAAACTGGTGACCCCCCGTTCGGTCATCAGGACAGCGGCCTCCTGTAGCGAAGCTTCCGCCGCAATGGTAGCCACATCGGGTACCATCACCTCCGCCACCCGTTTAATTCGCAGGAGATCCACAGGGCGCAGGCTCTCCCGAAAGGCTTGGCGAGTCAGCAGTCCTTCCACCCGTCCCGATTCATTGACCACGGCAAGGGCATCCACGCCCAAGTAGCGAAAACGCCCTAACACAGCTAGGGGATCATCGAGATCACTGAGGCGCAGGCAATAATCCGATGGCAGCATGATCTGGGCAGCCGTGATCGCCTGTGGCGAGTACCCCTTACCAAGGGCACGGATCACTTCCCGTTGGGTGATCAAGCCCCGAAACTGTCCCTGCTCTTCGACGACTAAACCCAATCCTTGGTTGCTTTGTAATCCTTGGAGAATCTCATTGAAGGAACCCCTTGGAGCGATCGTCACTAACTGAGCCTGTACCAAGGCTTGCAAATTTAAGCCTGAATTCAATTGCTCCATAGTGCCCCTCTTTCGCCAAGATATACTGTTAAAATGATGTCTAAAGTTGCGTCTATCGTTTTTAATCGTTCTGGCAAATAAAAATAAGACTTACAAAAGTTTGTATCACTAATTGTGATCCTTTTTACCCCGAATTAGTTATTCTAATTCTATCTTGATAGTTCGTGGCAACATCAGGGATGTTGACAGGGTTGAATAAGCCCTTGTCTAAAATATGGGATAGGGGATGTGAGTCTCTTCTGTAGGGGCTTTCACCGTTTTGAGTGTGTTCGATCCATCGCCAAAGGGCTGTCACTGGGATATTCCGCTGTTACAGGAGAAAAGCTAGGATAGGGAATTGAATGTATTCTATTCGCTGCTGCTATGGACTAGCGAATTACTGGATCAGAGACGTTGTGCGTACCTGCTGCGGGTGATTGTGACTGCGGCAGCCATCTCAGGATTGAAGCGATGAATCCACCTGCGCCTAATCTCATTTGCCCGGAGTGTGGCACTGCAAATTCTATTCACCAAGTTGAGTGTTGCCACTGTCAGGTGCCACTCCTGAAGCGCTATCTGTGGGCGATCGGTTCTGGTTTGGATCCCTACAGGGTGGGTGAGCTAGTGGGCGATCGCTATCTAGTGCAAGGCAAACACTTGCTCTTAGACCTATTGCCGGGGGAGCCAGCGCCCAGTGTGGACAACACCTCCCAGCTCTACCGTCCCTATCTGCGCCTCTTTCCCAAGCGTCCCCATGTCCCGGAATTATTTGGCGCCCTTTCCCTCCCTGAAGGAGAACTGTTGCTCCTTGAGCATGCCCCCGTCAGTTGCATTGACATTGCCGATGCCAAAGTTGCCCCCGGTCTCACCCATGCCGCTCCCCTCACCACCATCTGGGAGAAAGCCAATTTAGTACGCCGCCTCAACTGGTTATGGCAAATCATCTCCCTTTGGCCAGCCTTGGTGGCAGAAAATGTGGCTCTCACACTGCTCAATCCCCAGCTTTTGCGAGCCGAGGGATCCCTTGTGCGGCTGCTGCAACTGCAAGCAGGCCATAATCCCACCTTGACTGATCTTGGCAAATTCTGGCAAACCCATTTCAGTTTTAGCGACCAAGGGGAAAACTTTCAGCAGGCCTTCACGATTCTGTGTCAACACATGCAGGATCCTCAGGAAACCACCCCTGAATTTATTCGTGACACCCTAGAGACCCTCTTTCAGCAGGCTCTCGATCACCTCGGTTATGAGTACCACTACGATATTGCCAGCCGCTCCGACCAAGGACCTAGTCGGACTCGCAATGAGGACAAATGCTTTCCAGAGCGCGATCTCACGAGCCAATCACAGGTGCTCGCCCTCGTGTGTGATGGCGTCGGGGGGCATGAAGGGGGCGATGTCGCTTCCGGTTTGGCCATTGACATTCTGGAGGAGACGCTAACCCCCCTCAAGCTGCTGGAGATGTCCCCTGCTACAGTTGAACAGGCGATTCAAACCGCTATTCGCCGCACCAATGATGCAATCAATCAACGCAACGATACAGAGCAGCGCCACGAACGCCAGCGCATGGGAACCACGGTTGTCGGTGCCCTGATGGAACACGCCCATCTTTACCTTGCCCACATTGGTGATAGCCGCGCCTACTGGATCAACCGCTGGGGCTGCTACCAGCTCACCCTCGATGACGATGTGGCCAGCCGTGATGTGCGCTTGGGGATGAGTACCTACCATCAAGCCCTTGAGCTGCCCTACGGTGGTTCCTTGGTGCAAGCGTTGGGGATGGCACCCTCCCAGCATCTGCACCCCACAGTAGAACGCTTTTTGCTGGATGAAGAGGGAATTCTTTTGCTGTGTTCCGACGGCCTCAGTGATTTTAATCGTGTCGAAACCTACTGGCCACAGTACCTCCTGCCTGTGCTCCAAGGTCAGCTTGCCCTCACTGCTGCGGCTGAACAACTCATTGATCTTGCCAATCGCCTCAATGGCCATGACAATGTGACGGTGGTGCTCATTCACTGTCGGGTGAAGAATACATCGGGTGTCATTGACTTGGACTACAGCAATATTGTTTGTCAAGGGGAGTTGCCAGAGGTGACAGACATTACAATGGGCTACGTCCCCCCACCCGATCCAGCGGATCTCGACCTGACGGTTTCCCAGATTGTGGAACCCCCTCAACCCCAACCTAAACCGCCGCCAGCCCAAAGGTCTCGTTTCCAAGCGTGGCTGCTACTGCTGGTGGCTGTGGGCGTTGCCACCGCTGCCCTTGGCTTTCTGGCTGTGATGACTTCTATGAATCGCTCTGTGGTAGAGCCATCCCCCTCACCGTTGACCCCACGCCAATAATGCCGAGTTCTGACGATTTTTCCCTCGACGCCTACGACTATCACCTGCCTCCGGAACGGATTGCCCAACAGCCCGTTTCTCCCCGCGATCATTCCCGCCTGATGGTGGTGGCACGGGACACTGCTACCGATCACTACTTCTATGAGCTACCGCAACTGCTGCAACCGGGGGATTTGCTAATACTCAATGACACACGGGTGATTCCGGCACGGCTGATCGGTCAAAAAATCGGCGGCTCTGGCCGCACCGTGGAGGTGTTTCTCCTCGAAGAATTGAGCGATCGCCAGTGGTTGGCCTTGGTCAAGCCCGGTCGAAAATTGCGCCTTGGGGCGGTGATTCAAATCGGCACACTGCAAGCAACGGTACAGGCCATTGATGAGGAGACCCGAGGCCGGGTGATTGAATTCGACCTGCCGCCGGGCGATCGCCTGTGGTCCTATCTTGATCACCTAGGGGAAGTGCCCTTACCTCCCTACATTGACAACCCCATTGAAGATACTGAACAATACCAAACCGTCTATGCTCGCCGTCCCGGTGCTGTGGCTGCGCCAACCGCTGGCTTGCACTTTACCCCCGAACTCTTGAGTAAGTTGGCCTATCACGGCATTGATCATTGTTTTTTGACGCTCCACGTGGGCATTGGCACCTTTCGTCCTGTGGAGGCCAGCGATATTCGCCATCACCATCTCCACGAAGAATGGATTGAGGTACCGGCTGCTACCGTCGAGCGGATTCAGGCCGCCAAAGCTGCCGGAGGACGGATTATTGCCGTCGGCACCACCGTTATTCGCTCCCTAGAAACGGCAGCCCAATCCGGCACCCTTCAGCCCTTTTGTGGCAAGAGTGATCTCTATATCTATCCGGGGTATCAGCCCAAGATAGTCGAGGGCTTCATTACCAACTTTCATCTGCCCCGCTCTAGCTTGATGATGCTCGTCAGTGCTTTTATTGGTCGCGAACGGTTGCTTCAGTTGTACCAACAGGCCATCGATCGCCAGTACCGCTTCTATTCCTTTGGCGATGCCATGCTCATTTTGCCCAGCGCTTGCCACAATACCGTTTGAGTGTGCTATCTTAAAGCCAGCTGTTTTGCAAATTACCGTTCAGGGAGATGGAGGTGATGCCCATGGCAGATAGTAGTAAGCGCTTGGGTCGTCGTTTTGGAGTAGCTCAGCTCTAGGGAAGAGTTGTTCTCCATCTGTTGATTTGAAATCACACCTAGGAGGCCACTTCTCCTAGCAGTTGATACCCACGATAACCACCAGACCGCTCCTAAGGCCTTCCTTGGGGGCGGATGGCTTTTTAGGGGTATGTTGGGGGCGTCTGAGCGATAGTGTAGTTTTGTGACCAGGCATTAAAAAACATTTCAGATGCTGGGTGGCGAATGGGGCAGCGATCTATAGTAGGGGCAACCGGAACGTCGCCATTATTGGCCAGAGAAGACAAATTGAGAGTGAACAACGACTAATGATGGTGGACTCTGGAACTGTTGCGTTCTGAGAGCAGCCATGGCCGTTCAATTCCTACCCCAAAAAACACGGCAAAAAACGCCGCGCTTGCATCCCATTAGTGGTACCAAGCTACTGCTAGTCGTGCTGTTGAACCTCTTTATTGCCGGCTATGTCTTTTGGGCATACCGCACTGCCCATGAGCATCAGCTCCCGACCCAACGCAATCCGATCTTCCGGAACCTGCGTTCTCGCTAGACTTGCCCTAGGCAGATTGCGACGATAGAATGAGGGATTGCTGTCTTTTTTTCAATGGGCATGAAATCCTATCTCGCTGCCGCAGTACAAATGACGAGCCAACCGAATCTTGAGGCAAATCTGGCACAGGCAGAGGAATTGATTGAACTGGCGGTGAGACGGGGTGCAGAACTTGTAGGGTTGCCAGAAAATTTTTCCTTTCTTGGCGATGACCGGGAGAAAGTCGCCCAAGCGGCAACAATCGCTGAGCGGACTGAGGCTTTTTTGAAACGCATGGCGCAGCGATTTCAGATTACCTTGGTGGGGGGTGGCTACCCAGTACCAGCAACCGCAGGCAAAGTCTATAACACAGCCGTCCTCATTGGTCCTAGCGGAGAAGAATTGAGCCGTTACCAAAAGGTGCATTTATTTGATGTCGATTTGCCCGATGGCAATATCTACCACGAATCGGGCACAGTGCTAGCGGGACGGCAGTTACCCTCTGTCTATCCCAGTAAAGATTTGGGGAATATCGGCTTGTCGGTGTGCTACGATGTTCGCTTTCCAGAACTCTACCGCGCGCTCTCCCAAGCAGGGGCAACGGTGCTTTTTGTGCCGGCGGCCTTTACCGCCTTCACGGGTAAGGATCACTGGCAAGTTCTCCTGCAAGCACGGGCCATTGAAAATACCTGCTACGTGATTGCACCGGCTCAGACGGGAATTCACTATGCGCGGCGGCAAACCCATGGCCATGCCATGATTGTGGACCCTTGGGGAACCATTTTGGCGGATGCCGGCGATCGCCCCGGCCTCGCCATTGCAGCCATTGAACCTAGCCGCCTTGAGCAAGTGCGTCAACAAATGCCCTGCTTGCAACACCGTGTCTTTTTCTGATTTGTGAGCCAATTGTGAAATAAATCGTAACATGGCATACAGACGGGGGGAGTTTCCTACGCTATCGTAGAACCATAGGTGAATCCTTGCCCTCACTCCAAACCGACTAGGAGAGTATCTATGGAAAGCGTTACGGTTCCCAATCCGCAAGCCTCCGCCGAGGTTTGGAACTCCCTGAAGCGGGCGATCGCCCACAGTTCAGGTTTTCAGCGTTGGCTGAGCGAAAAGCAGGCCAGTGTTGTCGTCGAGCAGCCTACGGATCTGGATGCTTGCGTTACCGCTTACCTGCGTCAGGCTCTCGAAACCCTTGCCTATTAAAAATTGGTAAGAATTGTAAGCTTTGCCCCTATACTAGGAGCATTCTGACTCCTTAGGTCACATATTACCCCCACGGCGCATTCCATCTGGGGGGTTTTATTTGCGAGGCAGGAGCAACACCATCCTGCAGAGTTCCCTTGGTTATAGTGGAAAGTGCCAGCCCCCAAGGTGCATATGATTGAAGGCCCGTGGATCCATAAGTTTATTGTCTCCAATGGTATCCGTCTCCACTATGTCACCCAAGGAGAAGGGGAGTTGGTGCTGCTGCTCCACGGCTTTCCCGAGTTTTGGTACTCTTGGCGACACCAAATTCCTGTCTTGGCGGAAAAGCACAAAGTCGTTGCCCTAGATTTGCGCGGCTATAATCTCAGCGATAAACCCCAAGATACCGCTAGCTATGTTCTTGACGAGTTAATTCTCGACATTGTCGGTGTCATTGACGGCCTTGGCTATCCTCGCTGTCATTTGGTGGGACATGATTGGGGAGGGATGGTGGCTTGGGGCGTGGCCTATGCGGTGCCGCAGCGGATTCAAACCCTGAGTGTGCTAGCCTGTCCCCATCCTGCTAAGTTTCAACAGTTGAGTTTCGAGCAATGGTTGCGCAGTAGCTATATGCTGCTGTTTCAACTGCCGTGGCTACCAGAGATCCTCTTGGAGTGGGGGGGCTATGGAGCGATCGCCCAAATTTTTCGCTGGGCCGCAGTGAACCAGCAGGCCATTCGACCCGCAGACTTGGCACTTTATCAAGATGCCGCCGCCCACCGCGGTGCCCTCTCGGGAATGCTTAACTACTACCGTGCGGGGTTGCAAAGTCTGTGGAGTCGGGAGTGGGGCATGCTAGACGTACCAACCTTGATGCTCTGGGGGCGCCAAGACCCCACCTTGGGTATGGAACTCACCTACGGCACCGAAGCCTACGTTAAGGAACTGAAAATTCAATACTTGGACTACTGTGGTCACTTTGTGCAGCAGGAGCAACCCGACTTAGTGAATGAGTATCTACTGGAGTGGTTAGAAACCGTTTCTGCTGCCCTAAATTAGACCTAAAACCTAAATTAAACGCCGCAACTGCGTAATTTGGTCAGCGATCGCCAGCAGCGATTCTGGCATTTCAGGTCCTGTCAGCATGACATCGAGAGTACGTGGGCGATTCTGGAGAAAATCCAGTACCTCTGCTTCAGTTAGCACCCCCAGTTGAATGGCCACACTCACCTCATCTAAGACCACCAAGCGATGCTGTCCCCCTTGCACCGTGGTTTGCAGATGCTGCCATAGCTCACGCACTGCGGCTTTTTCTTCGGCAGTGATCGAATCTCCTTGGCCTAAACAGCGTTGCAGCGCCGGTCGCCACCACGTGAGATGCTGACCCAACTGAATCGGATGCGCGATTCCCGTTTGAATCCCCCCCTTGAGGAATTGCACAATCAGGACACCACTGCCTTGAGCAGCTACCCGCAACGCCTGCGCCATGACCGTGGTGAAAAAGTGTCGCTGCGGACAGGTAAACACCTGCACCACTCCCTCAATACCATAGGTTAGGGGCAAGCCTGCCTCAGAAACGGAAACCGCGAGTTGTGCCACCATCGTGTTCCTGTCCAGTTAAAAAGGAGAACGACCCCCTAGGGGTTATACATCTAGTGTAGTGCGCAATGATTTAACCCTAGTGAACACTAGATATACGTGGTCGTCAAGGGGTCAGAAAATTGAGTTATCTTAAAACAATGTGACTGTTACTGAGGATGCCCCCATGCCAGCGACACAGGCTCTTGATGCTGAGGCGCTCTTTCGCGCTGCCTACGAAAATCGTTACACATGGGATGAGAATTTTCCCGGCTTTACGGCCAAGGTCACGCTCATTGAGGGCGATCGCACCTACCAAGGGCAGGTAAAAGTTAGCCGCGACTACGCCGTTGAAGTGAGTGGCATAGAAGACGAACAAGTCCGCGAATCCCTCTACAACCAATTGCGGGATGTGATTGTCCATCGCAAGCGCAACCGTTTTGAAGAGGCCCACGGCAAAAACACCTTCCAAGCTGGGGAAACCGACGCCAGTGGGGCAGTGGAAATCCTCGTTAGCGGTGACGCCATGGGGTCGAACTACAAGGTGCGGGACAATCAAATTGTCTATGTCAGCCGTGTCATGGGGCGAGTTGCCTTTGCCATTACCCACCGTGAAGCCCTTGATACCGGTGCAGGCTACATTTCCACCAACTATGTGGCTATCTTCCGCAATCCGCAAACCAACGAAGTGCTGCGGCAAATGGAGTTTGAGGATACCTATGTGCCCGTCGGCAATTACTACCTGATGAGCCGGCAGGTGGTGCGCACCCATGAAAATGGTCAGACCAGCACCTTTGAAATTCGTTTTGATGACCTGCAACTCCTAGACGACTAAGCGTGGAAATTACATTTCTAGGCACCAGTTCTGGGGTGCCCACCCGCACACGCAATGTTTCCAGTGTGGCTCTGCGGCTGCCCCAGCGCAAGGAAATTTGGCTCTTTGACTGCGGTGAAGCCACCCAGCACCAATTGCTGCGCAGTGACCTGCGAACCAGTCAGATCCGCCGCATTTTCATTACCCACATGCACGGCGATCACATCTTTGGCCTGATGGGCTTGCTTGCCAGTTGCGGCCTTGCAGGAACCGTGACTCAGATTGATATCTATGGCCCGCCAACACTGGATCGCTACATTGCCAGTTGTTTGCGCTGGTCTGTGATGCGGCTCCCCTACAAGTTGCAGGTGCATACGGTGGAGCCGGGGGAAGTCTTTAGTGATGGCGAGTTTACCGTGACCTGTCGGCTGCTGCATCATCGTGTTCCCGCCTTTGGCTACCGCGTCACCGAGAGCGATCGCCCCGGTCGCTTTCATGTGGAAAAAGCCCAAGCCTTGGGAATTCCCTTTGGACCACTGTATGGTCAACTCAAGCAGGGAAAAACAATCGCCCTCGCAGATGGCCGCACCTTTGATGGCCGCGACTTCTGTGATCCACCGCAGCGGGGGCGCAGTATGGTTTATTGCACCGATACAGTCTTTTGTGAAAGCGCGGTTGAATTAGCCCAACAGGCGGATGTCCTCATCCACGAGGCGACATTTTCCCATCAGGAGGCGGATCTGGCTTTTGCACGGCTGCATTCTACATCCACGATGGCGGCTCAGGTGGCGGCCTTTGCCCAAGTGAAATTGCTCTTCCTCACCCACTTTAGTGCCCGCTACGCCCCCGGCAATCCCGTGCAGGTGGAGGATCTGCTTGCGGAAGCACAAGCCATTTTCCCCAATACTCGCTTGGCGCGGGATTTTCTCCATTACGAAATTCCCCGGGACGCGCCCCAAGACAATCCAGCCGTGGCTACTGCGCCAGAGAAAGGGGATATCCTGATCAATCGGGATGAGGAGAAAACGGTTGCTGTTGCTCAGAAAATTGCGCCAGTGATCGCCATCAACCGTGCCACCCGCCAACAAATGCAGCAGAAACTGGGAATTGACGCTGCTACAGCCAATGCGATTTTGGAGCGGCGGCGGCAGCAAAAGTTTACCTGCCTAGAGGAACTCGAATGCCTGTATCCGCAGGTGGCATGGGACACCCTCAACGTGGAGTTCTAAAGAGCAACTATTTTCAGTCTCAAATAGGAACTTGTGATTGAGATCAACGTCTTTGTGTGCTGTTGATCACAGTTAAGCTTTGTGAAGCACTGGCATAGTTGAGACCATACACGCAAATTGCAAGGGGATTGATGTATGACGCTGCTGGAGCTAATCCGCCGTATTCAGGCGACTCGGATCGTAACCCCTGCTCAAGAGCGGCAGATCAATGAATTGTTGTGGCAGCGTTCCCTGAGCGCCACAGAATATCAAGCAATGCAGGAGCTGGTTACAGGGATTATTGCGGGGGAAATTCAAGTCATTTCTCAGATTCAGCGGTTTGGCAGCAAAAAGGAGCTAGGGAATAATCGGTTACAATTGGCTTAAGGGACTGGGTTTTATGACAGTTCCGCCATTGGTTTTTGGGAGCTGCTCCTGCCCATGCAACTGTATTTCGACTATGGTGCAACGACCCCCTGTCGAGCAGAGGCTATTGCAGCGATGGTGGCGGCCTATGAACAGCAGTGGGGCAATCCATCGAGTATTCACGAGTGGGGGCAACGTGCAGCGATCGCCCTTGAACAGGCACGGCTGCAGGTGGCAGGGCTGATTCATGCCCAAGCGGATGAAATCATTTTTACCTCTGGGGGCACAGAAGCGGATAATCTTGCCCTGTGGGGAATTTGCCAACGCTATCGCCAACCTCAGCATCTGATTATTTCGGCGGTCGAGCATTCGGCGGTGGCTCAACCCGCGGCGGCCCTTGAAGCTCAAGGCTGGCAAGTGACCCGCTTAGCGGTGAATCACTGGGGACAGGTGGAACCCGCCCAACTACGGCAGGCTTTGCAGCCGAACACGGTCTTGGTCTCGATCATCTACGGCCAAAGTGAGGTGGGCACGCTGCAACCCATTGCTGAACTCGCAGCCATTTGTCAAGAGGCGGGGGTGCTCTTCCATACGGATGCGGTTCAGGTGGCGGGACGAGTTCCCCTTGACGTACGACGCTTGGGAGTAGATTTACTCTCGCTGTCCAGTCATAAAATTTATGGCCCTCAGGGAGCGGGGGCGCTCTATGTGCGATCGGGGGTACCCCTAGAGCCGCTCTTGCGTGGCGGGGGACAAGAACTGGGCCTCAGGGCGGGAACCCAAGCGGTGCCGACCTTGGTGGGCTTTGGGGTGGCAGCGGAATGGGTCGCCACTGAACTAGCGACAGAACCGATGCGCCTTGCTCAACTGCGCGATCGCCTGTGGCAGCAGTTGCAGGATCATCCCCAAGTGGAACGAACAGGGCATCCATGGCAGCGATTGCCCCATCACTTGAGTTTGATTGTGCGCGATCGCCACGGCCAACCCTTGAATGGCAAAACCTTTGTACGGCAACTCAACCTTGCGGGCATTGGCATTAGTGCGGGATCCGCCTGTCAAAGTGGTCAAACCCAACCCAGTCCCACCCTCTTGGCCATGGGCTACGATCCTGAAACCGCCAAAGCAGGGATACGCATTACCTTGGGGCGAGAGACCACCGCTGCCGATGTCGATTGGTTGGCCATGGTGCTGCGGCAATATCTTGCCGAGGCGATCGCTCCCCCCTTAGCAGTATCTCTTTCCTAGGGTGTATCCATGGTGTGGGCGGCATTATCTGCACAGGGGACTTGGGCACTGGCCAGCTATGGCGTGGTTGCCACCCTGATTCTGCTGTGGACAATTCTGCGATCGCTACAACACCCCTCGCAAAAAGCCGCCCTCGAAGCCGAAGTCGTGCGACTGCAAGATCACTGCAATCAACTCCAGCACCAACTGCAGGCAATAGCCGCCGAAAATCAACAATTACGAGCAGACAGCGATTACTGGCAACAGCAACACCAAGCCCTCAATGCTCAACTCACCACCCTAGAAACCACCTATCACCAACTGGAGATGAACCTTCAACGTCTCGAACAGGAGCGCGATCGCCTGCAACAGGCACTGCAACAGCCCGCCGACTGGTGGCAGGAAATGACGAAAAACTATCAAAGTTGGTGGGAAAGCCTGCCCTTTCTTCCCCATGAGGATACCAGCAGCAAATCCTAGGGCAAGCAATCAATCGGCAATGGCGGATAAAAGAGGTAGCCTTGGCCATAGCGACAACCGAGATCAATCAATTGGGCGGCTTGGGTCGCTGTTTCCACCCCCTCTGCCACCACATCTAAGCGCAGGCTTTTACCGAGGGCAATCACGGCACCAATAATTTCCTGAGCCGCTTGGCTCTGCTCTAAGCTCTGGACAAAGGAGCGATCGATTTTCAGGGCGTGGATCGGCAACTGATGCAACCGACTCAGGGAGGAATAGCCCGTGCCAAAGTCATCAATGTTGAGGGCAACCCCCAGTTGTTGCAGTTCCTCGGCCACCTGCAATGTGGCTTCAAGGTTGCGGATCATGGTCGTTTCCGTGATCTCCAGATGCAACAGATGAGGGGGCAATTGGGCACTGCGCAGCGCCGCCAAAATATCACTAACAAAGTTGGCATCCACCAGTTGTTGAGGCGAGATATTAATGCCCAAGGTCATGGTCTGGCGACGGCTGTCCTGTTGCCGCCACTGGCTGAATTCCTGGATCGCCCGTTCAAAGACCTGTCGGCCAAGGCTGACAATGAGACCTGCTTGCTCCGCAAGGGCAATAAATTCAGCGGCAGGAATTTCACCCTTTTCAGGATCAAACCAACGGCTCAGGGCCTCAAGACCCACGAGCGCCCCGCTCTCCAGCTCAATAATGGGCTGAAAATAGACCTGTAGCTCACTGTTGGCGATCGCCTGATGCAGTTGACTCTCCAGCGTAAAGCAACTCTGGGCTTGGGTGTGCATTTGGGGGTCAAAAATCCGATACTGCCCTAATCCCTGTTTTTTTGCTTGGTACATGGCAATGTCAGCATCCCGCAGGAGGGTAGCGGCAGAGGCAGCGTCGCGATCGCTAAAGGTGACGCCAATGCTGGCACTGAGACTTAACAGATGGCCATCAATGACCAAGGGCTCCTGAATCACCCGCTCTAGATCGGCAACCCGTGCTTCTACCTGAGCCACCATTTGCTCCGGATCCAGATCTTCACACAGCACCACAAACTCATCGCCACTCAGGTGAGCCAAGGTATCCCCCTCTGGCACCACACTTTGCATCCGCTGGGCAAGGGTAATCAGCACCTGATCTCCTGCTTGGTGTCCCAAGCTATCGTTAACCCGCTTAAAGCGATCAATATCAATAAAAACAACGGCAAAGGGGCGATCGCGATGGCGTTGATACTGGCGCCAGCAGTGTTTTAAGCGATCTTGGAGCAGCGTACGGTTGGGGAGTCCTGTCAGGGCATCGTGGAGGGCATCGTGAATTAAGCGATCCTCCATTTCCTTGCGGCGGGTAATGTCGCGTCCCACACATTGATACTCCACACAGCGACCTTGGTGATCAAAAAAAGCGCGGGTTGTCCATTCAAACCAAGCAAAACGTCCTTCACCAAAAGTCACGCCACATTCAATCGTGCTGATGGACTGCGTGGGGGTGAGGGCTTGCAGGTGTTGTTGGAAGCGTTGCTGCGTCAGCGGATCAAAGGGATGCTGGATCACATCGCCAAAATCGCAACTCATCCCTGCTTCAGCCAGATAGCGAAAGAAGGCGGGATTGCCAAAGGTGAGATGTCCCTCAGGGGTACAGCGATAGAGCAATTCTGTCTGTGCCTCAAGAACCCGCCGATAGCGTTCCTTTTCCTGATGGAGGGCACTGACCAATTCGGCGCGGTTGATGCCAAAGCCCAGTTGTTCCCCCAGTTGGCGGATCAGCTCCACCTCGTCAATCGCCCAAGGTCGAGGAGAAGAGCAGTGGTGGCACAGGAGTAATCCCCAGAGACGTTCCTCCTCAATAATCGGTACCACTAAGAGGGCACGCACCTGCAATTGGTTGAGAAAGTCGCGATGACACTGGGTCATTTCAGCGGTGTTAATATCAGCAACCGCCAGTACCCGCCCCTGAAGATAGGCTTCGGCAGACTCACGGTGGAAACAGGGGTCATAGAAGGTGCGGTGCATGAGAGAAAACTGCGGTGCCGCTACCGATTCAGCCACCACCTCACCCCGGCCATCGGCATAGAACTGGAAAATCAGCGTGCGATCGACCCCCAGCAGTTGACGCACTTCCTCAAGGGCGGTTTTAAGAACCGTTTCCAGATCAAGGGAACGGCGAATTTTCAAGGTTAGCCGATGCAGGAGTTCCGCTTGGGTTTGCCGTCGCTGTAACGAAGTAGTGGAGTCCACCTGAAGCGTAATATTCTGGAAGAAAACCGCAAGGCCTCGGCCAGTGGGAAAAGCCCGTACCGCAAACCATTGGTTCAGCCCCTCATAGAAGGCTTCAAATTGGACAGGGGTTTCCTCCGCCATTGCCTGCCGACTTTGGCTTTCAAAAATTGAGTTGCGCTCATCGGGAAAGAGATCCCAGAGGTTTTTCCCCAGCATCTCTGAGGCAGATTTCCCCACTAGACGGCAAAAATTCCCGTTGACATAGATAACTGTGAAGTCGCGATCCACTTCAAAAAAGTGATCCGACATGCTCTCCAAAATATCAGTCACTTGGTTGTAGGCCGCTTGCAGGCGATCGCTAAATTGGCGCTGTTCCGTGACATCCCGCGCTGCGCCATAGATGCGCCCTTGACTGAGCAGGCCTTGCCATTCATACCAGCGGTAGTCTCCCCCTTGGGTGCGCAGGCGAATCGTGTGGTTAGTGATTTGCTCCCCAGCAAGGAGACGTTGCTGCATTTCCCGATGGCGGGGGCGATCGCCGGGGTGGAGAAATTCCTCAAACTTTGCCCCTGCCAACCGATTCAGGTCATAGCCCAGGCAGGTATGCCAGTGTTGATTCACCCGCCGCAGCCGTCCCTCACTATCGGCAATCATAAATAGCTCTAGGGAAGAGCCAAAGAAATACTCTAATTCAGCGGTTTTTTGGGCAATTTCTGCTTGCAGACGCATGCGATCGCTAATGTCCCGCTGCACGCCAAAGTGGCCAATGATTTCCTTATTTTGGTTGTAGAGGCACACATAGTTCCCCTCCACCCAAAAGGAGCTACCATCGCGGCGGTGGAGTTCAATTTCAATGTGAAAATAGCCCAGATCAAAGAGTGCTCGCCACAGCCGTTTGGCGAGTTCCAGATCATCCTTAAAGCAAATGCGCGGCGTCAGGCCAATCAGCTCCTGCGGCGGTAATTGATACTGCTGGGCAAAGGCACTGTTGACACGCGTAATCCGCTGATGATCAAGGACATACTCCAAGATTTCCTCTTTGTTGACTGTGTCATCCCAGCGGATGGGCTGATCCAACATCATGAAGAAGCAGGCCTCAAGGGATTGTTGAAAAAAGGCTTCCAGTAGTTCTTGCTTGGCTTGTAGCTCTAGCTCGAGTTGACGGCGACGGGTAATATCCCGCGATGTGGAGACTAAAAATAAAACATTTCCCCCTGCATCACAAATGGGGTGCGTGAGGGTTTCCAACCAAACATATCCGCCATGCTTTTTGCGGATGCGATAGGTTTCTATCACATTCACACTGCCTTGCAGGGTGAGGGCATGGGCACCACTGCGAATGCGCTCTGCATCTTCAGGATGAAATAATGTGTAGGGACTCTTACCAATCAGTTCTTCAGGAGAATAGCCTAAAAGGGTTTTGCTGGAGGGAGTCACATATAGATAGTTGCCATCCGGTTCGTGCAGGCAAATGAGATCATCGGTGTAGTTGACCAATAATTCAGTAAAATGCTCAAATTCATCTATAATCATTCGCTAGAATCCACAATTTTTATCACGCATTAAGATACTTCTGGACGTTTTACACTATGAAACTTTAAGTAATGATTAACAATTTTAGCGAATGACAGCCCTTTCCTGAAATATCAGCGACATAACGGGAGTGCGGTGCTCTGCCATCGGGGCTTTTAGCGGGTTGAGGGTGTTCGATCGCTGTGAAAAGGGCGATACGACTAGGAATGCCCCACTGCAACGCCCTAGCTGTTCATATGATCCTTGACAAAGACTTGCTCACCCCCTAAAATGCCAAGTGGCAGTTGAAAGATTTCCTAGGCTGCTGGCATTTGTCTATTTTTGGAGATTTTCTTAATGGAGTCTAGTAGGAGTCACTGTAATGTTGCTTCTGCTGACCCCATCTCCGCTAATGAAGATCCCTGCCATAGGTGGAGCCTCTCTCCCCTAAGGATCGCCGAGGTGAATTCAGACTTGTCTGCTGCCTAATGGCTTGAACTTCTGGTTCATCTCCGCGCGTTCCAAGGCAGTTGATCTGCAAATGGAGATGGATCACGAAGCAAATTGTTCAATAGGTCTCAGTCTGGTATCTACCTGAGTCTGCCTAAAGTTGGCTGGTTCAAACCTGTTTGTTGTTGAGAGCGATCGCCCGTAGTCAAGCGTTTTTATTGAACGACTACTTTTCATCGCTCAAGTTGTTGCGTGGCAAAACCATTAGCAACGGAGAGTTTCTATGTTTGAAGTTTGTTTGTTCAGCATGCTGGCCGAAATGCTGGGAATTACCCTTTCGGAAGTGCTGGGTGTTGCCCTTGGCCACCTGATGATTACGGTCATGAGCCAAGCGATCGCCCACTTGGGAGAGTTCTCACCCTTTGAGTTGTCTCGTTAAACCCTAAAACATCCTATTGTCGTTTCTCAATGGAGCTTAGAACCATGATGACCCACGATGCAAAGCAGGCATTAAAGCAGGCATTTCTGTGCCCCTATACCCTTTACCGTGGGCACGTCACCCTAGACGCGCTGACCTTTGATGCCTACCTACAGAAATTTGCTCAACGGGCAGGGTTTATTGCTGCTCTCCATACGAGTGGGCAACTTTCTACATCCGAAGCCTACAACCAGTTGGCTGATCTCTGGCATCAATTGAGCGAAGCCTATGTCCCTGTCTCACCCACCCTAAATTGTCAACCATAGAAGGAGCAATGCGATGGTAATCAATCCCCTCGATGATCTGCTGACCTATCCGCAGGGTCTTGGTGCTGCCAAGCGGACAGCCAACCAACTGACGATTCCTGAGCTAGTGCGTGCCCTGCGCCAAATTGACCCCCACAAGCGGGTATTGGCCTTTCGCCTCCTCGAAAAAGACAAGGCGATCGCAGTCTTTGAAGCCCTGACTCCCGATGAGCAGGCAACCCTCATTGAAGGGATGACGGATCCTGAGATTCTGCATTTTCTAGAAGCCCTTGAGGCCGATCAACGGGTGCGGCTCTTTGAGGAATTACCTGCCAAGGTCACCAAACGGTTGCTCAGCCAGTTAAGCTCAGAATCCCGCGACGCCGTGAACCTGCTGTTGGGCTATCCTGAGGGCACAATTGGTCGGCGCATGAATCTGCGCTACTTGGCGCTGCGGCAAGACTTGACCGTGGAGCAGGCGATCGCCGCTATCCGTGAGAGTTCCTTGGATATTAATGACCTGAGCATTATTTTTGTCATTGATGAACAGCGCTTTTATCGTGGCTTTGTGCAGCCGATTCAGTTGATGAAAGCAAATCCCCACCAGCCGCTTCAAGATTTGGTGCAAGGACAGGAACTGGCGATCGCTGTGACCGCGCCGGAACTATCCGCAGCCAAACTCCTCAAGGAATACGATGTCCCTGCTATTCCTGTGGTGGATCAAGAGGGGCGACTGGTGGGCGATATCACCTTTGATGATGTGATTGACCTGATTGAGGAGGAGGCAACGAGCACCATTTTGGCGCAAGCAGGTGTGGGCAACTTGCTCAACCGCGATCAAGCTTGGAGTGAACGACTGGTGCGCGGTCCCATTCGCTATGCAGTGCAACTGCGGATTATCTGCCTGATCATTACCCTCATTGGCGGTATGATTGTTGGCGGCGTGATTCAGTACTTTGAGGAAGTTCTGGAAGCCGTCGTTGCCGTAGCCATTTTCATTCCTGTGGTCATGGACATGGGAGGCAATGTCGGTACCCAATCCACCACTGTCTTTGCCCGTGGTCTTGCTTGGCAGCACATTGATATTCGTCGCTATGGCGGTTATCTCTTTCGCGAGTTTCGCATTGGTGCGATCATGGGTCTTATCTTGGGAACTGCTGGCGGTCTCATTGCTCTTGTTTGGCAAGGGTTACCCAACGACATTCCCCAACTGGGACTGGCTGTAGGGATTTCACTTTTTGTTGTAATTACCTTCGCGGCGATCTTAGGGGCATTGCTTCCTTGGGTGTTGCTGAAGTTGGGCTTTGACCACGGGCCAGCGGCGGATCCCTTTATCACAACCATCAAGGACTTTACAGGGCTGTTGCTCTACTTCTATCTGGTGAGTGCCTTCCTAGGGCTGTCGTTTTAAGTCATGTCAACCACTGATTTCATTGTGCGTTTGATGGCAGCCTTTGCCCTGGGGGCAGCCCTCGGCTTGGAGCGACAATGGCGGCAACGCATGGCCGGTCTGCGCACAAATACCCTCGTGGCAACGGGGGCAGCACTATTTGTCATGCTCTCGGCTTTGACGCCGGGGGAAGCGAGTCCAACGCGGATTGCCGCCCAAATTGTCTCTGGTATTGGGTTTCTCGGCGGGGGCGTGATCCTGCGGGAAGGCCTGTCGGTGCGCGGCTTAAATACGGCAGCCACCCTGTGGTGTGCAGCGGCAGTAGGAGCACTGTGTGGTTCGGGATTACTCTATCAGGCAACCTTAGGAGCAGTGGCAGTGCTCATGGCCAATCTGCTCTTGCGTCCCCTCGGCTATCGCATCAATCAGCAGCCCCTCAAGGGCACCGAAGTGGAGTTGTGCTATCGCTGTGATATTGTCTGCCGCGCCGATGCTGAGGCTCATTTGCGCGCACTCTTGTTACAGTCGCTGGCGGGCAGTCGGCTGAAGTTGCGATCGCTCCTCAGCGAGGATATTGAAGACACCCCCGATCGCGTCCATATTGAAGCAGAACTCCTCAGTCAAGAGCGCAATGATGATTTTGTTGAAGGCTTGGTCAGCCGCTTGAGTTTAGAGCCAAGTGTTCTTTCGGCGCGCTGGCGCATTACAGAGCAGGAGTATGGTTGATTTCTCTAGGGATAGAGGCGCATATTCAGCCGAGCGGTGCTGCCTGCTTGGGGACATTGCAGACGCGGCGTATAAGTACCGCCAACTCGCCACACGGAAATATAGCGATTATCCCGTACCCATTGAATCGTTACTTCGCCACTACAGCCAAAATTACCCCCCAGATCGCGATCGCTAAAAAAGCCGCGCACGAAGCCATTGCCGCTTGCCGTGACGTTAATGGTGCCCTCATAAACTCGTCCATTGACTTTGGTGGTGTAGGGCAAGATATCTCCCGGCAAGGGGCTAAGCTGGTAGCCGTAAATTTCAGTCAGCCCGCTATCAGAAACTAGCGTCTCAGCAGCAGCAGGCAAAATAGAGGCCATACCCAGAACCACTGCGCCTAGCAAGCCCTGTAACATTTTCATAGACAGCCTCCTTTTGGAAAGATTAGAAACATAAACCGCTCCTCCCCTTGTCTCTATTGTCATTGTCTAGGAGGATAATTTCATACTTTAGGGAATGTGACAGGGCTGATAAAGAACTTGATATCTATTAAGCAGGACATCAAAGAAATGCCCGCACATCTGTAACTTCACCCGTAATCGCTGCGGCGGCCACCATCGCTGGACTCATGAGGAGTGTCCGTCCTGCTGCTGATCCTTGGCGTCCTTTGAAGTTGCGATTGGAAGAGGAGGCACTGATCTGACGCCCTTGCAGCTTGTCGGGATTCATGGCGAGGCACATCGAGCAACCAGGATTGCGCCATTCAAACCCTGCGGCTTGGAAAATGACATCGAGACCCTCCGCTTCGGCTTGCGCTTTCACCCGTTCTGAACCGGGGACAACGAAGGCTTTGACACCGGGTTTGACTTTGCGCCCTTCGACAACTTTGGCAGCCTGCCGCAGATCACTAATGCGACCATTGGTGCAACTGCCAATAAAGCAGACATCAATCTTGGTGCCTTGAATGGGCTGCCCCGGTTGCAGATCCATGTAAGCATAGGCTTCAGCGGCGATCGCCCGTTCTGCCTCGGGCAAACTCTCTAGGGTGGGCAAGGTCTCATCCACCGCAATGCTTTGGCCGGGGGTAATGCCCCAAGTGACCGTCGGTGCAATATCCGCAGCCGCAAATGTGACAACATCATCGTATTCAGCATCGGCATCACTGACGAGCGATCGCCACCACACCAGCGCCTCATCCCAAGCCTTGCCCTGGGGAGCAAAGGGGCGGCCTCGTAAATAGGCAAAGGTGGTTTCATCGGGGTTGACATAACCGCAGCGGGCTCCCCCTTCAATGGCCATATTGCAGACGGTCATCCGCTCTTCCATTGAGAGCTGGGCAAAGGTACTGCCAGCAAACTCATAGGCATAGCCAACACCGCCTTTAACACCAAGGTGGCGAATAATGTGGAGGATGAGATCCTTGGCATAGACCCCAGAGCCAAGGGAGCCATTCACTTCTACTTTGCGAACCTTGAGCTTATTGAGGGCGAGGGTCTGCGTGGCCAACACATCCCGCACTTGACTGGTGCCAATCCCAAAGGCGATCGCCCCAAAGGCACCGTGGGTAGAGGTGTGGCTATCCCCGCAGGCGATCGTCATCCCCGGTTGCGTTAACCCCTGCTCAGGGGCAATCACATGGACAATGCCCTGACGACCGGAGCCAATCCCAAAGAAAGGAATATGGTGAGCACGGCAATTGGCCTCAAGGGCTTGCAGCATCTCTTCAGCGAGGGCATCTTGGAGAGGACGCGCCGCCGTATCTGTCGGCACAATATGATCCACCGTCGCCACAGTTCGCTGCGGATACAACACCGGCAATCCTCGCTCCCGCAGCATGGCGAAGGCTTGGGGACTCGTGACTTCGTGAATCAGGTGCAGGCCAATAAAGAGCTGCGTTTGCCCTGAGGGCAGTGTAGCCACCGTGTGCTGTTCCCAAACCTTATCGAAGAGTGTGCCGCGACTCATAGACTCGTGCAAAAATCCAGTTTATCAATTATAGGCAAAAGGAAGAGATTCAGTACAGTGATTATACAAGGCAAATATCCGTTTTCAGTCGCATCACAGCCATGTTGCAGCTTGGTTTATGATGTTTAACTTTATGAAAAAAGCTTTAATCACTATGATTAAGCCAAAACTCGCGAACCTTTGTAAAGTATTTCAACCGCTCTTCAATTTTGCTAATTTCACGGGGATAGAATTCAGCTAATGCATCACACAACTCAAGCATCCACTGCTTACGGGAGTAGCCACGGTTAATCGTTAAAACATTAGAGTTCGCAATCTGAATTTGCCCCCAACCCAAAGCGCCAATTGTTAAGCAGTCCCACCCCAAAAACTCGATTGGCAAAAATTGAACATTTTCAATACCGATACGAGTTTTTTGAGCCTCATAGGCAATCAGCAAAATTGCAAAAACATTTTCATCTGATTGATAGAAACGAGTGAGGCGTTCTACAGAAATTAAATTGGGCATATTAAACTGTGTACTCAATCTGTGGGTTTTCACGTCAATGACATAGTAAAATCCTTGATCATCCTTGAAAGCGAGATCAGCCATGGCTCTACGGGCAAAATGTGCTGAATAGTTTTTACAAATCTCTTCACCAAGAACCGCCTGTAGATGATTGGCAAGAATTTGCTGAACAGCATCGCCAACAGCTCTTGGACTATTGATTGTCACAGCAGACAAGAAATCTTCCTGTGAGTTTAAGAGTTCTTTGATGTTTTCTTCGATCTGACCAATCTGGTCACCATAGAAAATATGTCTTTTTTCCATTGATTCTTATGTTTCTCCTAGGGAAAAAAGCTCTGGTTGGTGAAATAGTTTTTCGCACTGATACTGCTTTTGCGTAAAACGTCCTTGCTCACTTAATGTGTTTCTTTCCCAAAACACGCCATCAGCATAGCCCTGAATCGAAGCATCTACTTCAGCCATTTCAAGGCGTTTCTCCGCTAGGCAAGCATAAGTCTCATCCAGTTCAACCCCCAAAAAACGTCTACCGAGCTTCTTGGCAACGACAGAGGTTGTTCCCGAGCCGAGGAACGGATCAAAAATAATGTCATCTGGATTGGAGCTAGCTAAAATGACCTTAGCCAGTAGTTTCTCGGGCTTTTGGGTGGGATGATCTGTATTTTCTGGCATTGACCAAAAGGGCACAGTTAAGTCTGTCCACAGGTTAGAAGGATGCGTTAGGCGGTAATTACCTTCTTCGGTAGGTTCCCAATCTTTGGGATGTCCATTGACTCTATAGGGAGCGATGACTTTACGCTTGAGCTTAACAGCCTCAACATTAAAGGTGTACTCATTAGAAACAGTGCAGAACCATATATCCTCAGAGGCATTTTTCCAATTCTTGCTTGCTCCTCGTCCTTTCTCGCGCTCCCATGTAATTCGGTTGCGGATTTGAAAACGGTCTTTAATGACTTCAAATACAGCAGTTGAGGATTCCCAATCAGAGCAAATGTAAATAGATGCAGTTGGTTTTAGAATTTTTTCAAGACTCGACAAGCAAGACTCTAGCCAGTTGATGTAATCCTCTAAACTTTTTTTCTTGAAGCTAATTGAGTTAAATACTTTATTCAGGTTGTAAGGTGGATCAATAAACAGCAAATCAACAAATTGACTTGGGAGAAACTTGATGACCTCAAAGATATCTTGATGGATGGTGCGGTTAATGATTTCTGATAGGCTCACAGGATGACTCAACCGTAGGAGTCGCTGCCGATACTTCGCTTGTTCTTGCTCGGTCAACGTAATTGTTCTATTTCTGGGGGCGCGTTCTTTGCTGTGAACCATATCGCTTTATCAAAACTTGATTACTGGTTTGAATCACATCCCCTGAGTGGCTAAGCATGACTCAATGTTAACCTAATAGCCAAGCCATCACCTGTTGACCAAGGCAAGTCCCATTGAGGCGATCGATCTCGCGAACACCGGTGGGGCTAGTGACATTCACTTCTGTCAAATAGCCACCAATGACATCAATCCCCACAAAATAGAGGCCATCGCGCTGGAGGGCAGGAGCCAAGGTTTGACAAATCTGGCGATCGCGCTCGGTAATTTCCACTGCTGCCACCCGTCCGCCGGTGGCCATATTGCCCCGAAATTCATCCCCTGTGGGAATCCGATTCACAGCACCAATGGGTTCCCCATTGAGGAGAATGATTCGTTTATCGCCTTCCTTGGCCGCGGGTAGATACTCTTGCACCATCACGGGCAGTTGTCCGCGTTGGGTACTGATTTCAATCATGGAATTGAGGTTGCGATCGCCCGCCTGTAAAAAGAGAATGCCTTCTCCGGCTTTGCCCCCCAAGGGCTTGAGAACGGCCATGCCCTGCTGCTGCACAAATTCCCGAATACGCTGCTTGTCTCCAGTCACAATGGTCTTGGGAATCACACTGGGAAATTGCAGGGCATACATCTTTTCATTGGCATGGCGCAACCCTGCGGGCGAGTTGAGAACAAGGGTGGTTTGAGGATCCACTAAATCCAGACAGTAGGTGGCATAGAGGTAGGCGGTATTGACTGGGGGATCTTTGCGCATCCACACCGCTCGAAAGGTGTTGAGGGGTCGCCATTCCACTGCCCCCGTCTGAAACCAAGGTTGGGGAATCTGCCACTGGCTGGCCACTAGTTGCACGGGCGATAACTGGATCGGGGTGAGCGCCGCCCATACCTGACCTTCGCGGATCAGCAGTTGGGAAATTTCCGTGATCCACACCTGAACCCCTGCGGCTTGAGCCGCTTCCATCAAGGCCACACTGGTATCGTGGCCGGGGTCAAGGCTGGCGATCGGGTCAATAATAAAGGCAATATCCACGGCCATTCCGCTAGGCTGCCGCTTGCAGGAGCCTATCCAAGATGCCTTGCGCCTCTAGGGCATAGAGATCATCGCAGCCGCCAATGTGCTCGTTGTTAATGAAAATTTGCGGGAGCGATCGCCGACCATGGGCACGTTGGGCCATTGCAGCACGAGCCGCTTCATCGCCATCAATGACGTACTCGGTAAATTTCACCCCTTTGCGTGTCAGCAATTGCTTTGCTCGAATACAAAAAGGACAACGAGACCACGTATAGATTTCGACGTTGGCCACGGCTTTACCTCGTTACAAAAATTCACTTTGATTCCAGCCTAGCAAAAAGGGAGAAGAGACACACCCCCTCTCCCTAATGTCCTGTCCTACAACTCCCTACAAATAATTGGGATCTTGGACATTGCGGATTTTGCAGGCTTCAGCAATGCCGTACTGCGGTCGCAAAAAGCGATCCATCTGAGCCACAAAGAAACGCCGGTTGGCCATGAGATGCTCCGGCTTGGGATCATCCAAGGGGTAGTAGAAGGCGGCACGGGTTGCTTGCAAAACAGCGGAGGTCACCGTGTACATGGCGTGCTGGAAGGCAATTCCCAACTGCACCAAAATATCATCCTCACCGCGACAGTGCTGGTGGAAGTAATCCTTCAGGTATTGGGGGAGGAAGTGATACATGTCTTGGTGGAGCAACGTAGGTGGAATCCCCGCCGTCCCCACAGGGAATTTATCGGCAAAGAGAATGCCATAGTGGAAGTCCACCTGATCAGTGGGTACCTGATTGGCTTGGGCATTGTAGGACTTGGTTCCCCGGAAGGGCGCCGTGCGGTAAAAGACCGCTTCCACATAGGGGAAGGCCGCTTCATAGAGCCACATAAAGCCCTTTTCCTTGGGCACAAGGACATGCACCTCGCCATCAATATAGACATGGTGGTAAATCGGGCGACCGGCCATGGCAAAAATTCCATTGACCAAGAAGTTCATGGCATCCTTGACGCTGGTAATGCTGCCCTCGTCATAGCGATCGCTCATCTCGAAGAAGACGGGTGCCATCACTTCCCAAAATAGCCCCAGTACGTTCATGTAGGTGGCTTGGCGAGCCTGCTCCAAGAAGAGGTCGGGAAAGAGCTTGTACAGCCCGAGCATCAGCGGGTTGCCTTTGAAGTAGGCGCGGATTGCCCTATCGGCGGCAGCTTTGTACTCTTCAGAGTCAAGGTAGATATCCAGCTGCCCCCCCATGCGATGCCACATCATTGAGCGCGCCAAGCTTTCGGAAAACTCCATGTTGATGCGGTCGTGCCAAAGGTGGTGGAGCAGACGCGGCATTTTCCCTGTTTCCCCCTTTGCAATAAATTCCATCAGTTCGGGGTGGGCATGGGCAGGGCCACGCCAAATCCGCAGATCAGCAGTCTCCCCTGCATAGTGATTGGCCAACTCAAAGTAGTCCTTGGTTGGAAAATACTTGAAGAAGGGAAAGGGATGGATAAACACCCGCTCGCCGAGGTAGAGCAAATTCCGCCAGTAAAAGTCCATCGGAATGGCGTAGGCCTTGTACATACCGATGATCTTCATCAGGTTCACTGGCGTGTCGGGAATGAGGGCACCCCCCGCCTCGAGGCGGTAAATAATGTCGGCTAGGGGATGATCCAAGGGGGGAAGTTTGGCAGAACTGGGACGCTCAATTGTTTCAACCATGGTTTCCTCTCTGAGCTATTGGGGTAAACTGGCAATGGTTTCGGTGGCAGTAGGGATAGCGGCAACCAGCTGCGCACTGGTGGTCTCACTCCAACGCACCAGCCATGTTGGTTGGATGCCCAAAACCAGAATCAGCAGTGTCAGTACCATAGCGGGGAACTTCTCTGACCAAACCACCTGTGGGTAGTAGGCAGTGGCATTGTCAAGACGGCCAAAGCAGGTGCGGTTAATCAAAATCACAAAATAAACAGCCGTGAGGCCGGTGCCCACCACCGCAATTAGAGTTGGCATCGGGAAGGTACCATAGCTGCCTTGGAAGATGAGAAATTCCGCCACAAACCCCACTAATCCTGGAATACCGGCACTGGCCATCCCCCCCAAAATGAGGAGAGCACTGGTGGTCGGTAACCCCCGCAGAGGATTGAGCAAGCCATTGAGCACATTGAGTTCGCGGGTGCCAACTTTCGTTTCAATGACGCCGACCAAATAGAACAGCAATGCCAAAATCAGGCCATGGCTAATCATTTGGGCAATGGCGCCGACGATGCTGAGGTGGGTATGGGCTGCTGCCGCCAACAATACGTAGCTCATGTGACCAATGGAGCTATAGGCCACCATGCGTTTAATGTCCTTTTGGGCGATCGCAGCCAGTGCCCCATAGCTAATGCCAAGAGCCGCCACAAGGGCCAGCAGGCCAGAAAACTGCCCCCAAGTCTCTGGAAAACAGCCTAAGGCAAACCGCACTAGGCCATAGGCACCCAGCTTAGCTAGGATTCCCCCAAGGAGAATGGCGGTTGGCATTGAGGCTTCCACATAGGCATCGGGCAACCAACTGTGGAGGGGCACCAAGGGCATTTTGATGCCAAAACCTAGGATCAACAGCAGCAGCAGAATCCCTTGGGTCGTGGGTGCTAAGCCGGCAACGCGAATATCTTGATAGTCAAAGCTAGGAGCATGGGTGAGCCAGCCCATCCCCAAAAAGGCAGCTAGCACGAGAATTCCTGAGACTGCCGTATAGATAAGAAACTTGATCGCTGCCTGCTCGCGACGCTGCCCGCCCCAGATCAAAATCAACAGGTAAAAGGGCACCAACTCAACTTCGTAAAAGAGAATAAACAGCAGCAGATTTTGTGCTGCTAACGCCCCGGTAATTCCCGCATTGGCCAAAAGAACAAGGGCATAGAAGAGCCGATGGGCACTTTTTTCACCCGTGAACACGACCACAAGGGTCAAGAAGGTTCCCAAAACAATCAGGGGCAGCGATAGACCATCCACGCCAAGGGAATAGTTCAATCCCAAGGGCGACAGCCACGGCACAAATTCCGTAAATTGTAGTGCGGTCTGCTGGACATCAAACTGCGTCAGCATCCAGAGAGACAGGGCAAAGGTGACACCGGCGCTCACCAAAGCAACCGAACGCAGGGATCGCTCTGGCAGCAGCGGCATCAGCAGCGCACCGATGACAGGCAAAACAATTAACAGCGTCAGCATAGGCCAAGAACCTCAATAGTCGAGCATTAAGCCAGTAGTGGCCAACAAATGGCAATCACCAGAAGGGCCACCCCCATCAAAATGGTGAGGATATAGGCTTGGGATTGACCGGTTGTACTGTACTTCAGGCGATCGCCCCCCAACAGGGTTGCCCCGCCAAAGGCATTGCCAGTGCCATCCACCAACGTGCGATCAAACCAAGCAGTCATGCGGGAAATCATATCCACTGCTCCCACCACGGTGGCTTTGTAGAGCTTGGGCGTATAGAAATCGTAGGCCAGCAGATCCTGTACCGACGGTAGGGGAAACTGCACCGGCTTGGGAATGGCTTTGCCGAGATAGACCCATGCGGCTGCACCCCAGCCCAAGATAGCGGTTACCGTCAGGGCAGCTGCTGTGGTTAAGGAAGGATCTGTCCAAATCACCCAATCAAAGCGCCCCATGAGAATGGGCAAGTGCAGCACCAGACCCAGATCAACGGTCATCGGCAAAATCATCGGCCAAAAGACCTCGGGCGATCGCGCCGTCATCGGTTTGACTTCACCGCCCCAAATCAGGCAGAACGTGCGACCAAGACTAAAGGCAGCAAACGCATTCATCAATAGAAGCACCACCCCCACCCAAGGCAGTTGAGCAAAGGCCGTATCCAGCAATTCTGCCTGTGGGAAAAAGCTGGCCAAGGGGGGAAGCGCCAGCAACCCTGCAGAACCAACGAGAAACGAAATACCGGAAATGGGGCGCCGCGACCACAGCCCACCCAGCAGGCGCAGATCTTGGGTAATGCTATTCCAAATGATGCTGCCAATACTCATCATCAACAGTGCCATTGCTACCCCATAGGTGAGGATAAAGACAAAAGCTAAGCCCGGCTCCTTGAGACCAACGGCAATAAACACCCAGCCCATATAGGCGCTGACCAAATAGGAGAGGGCGCGTTTAATGTCCACTTGGGCAATGGCAATCAGGGTTCCTCCCAAGGCAGTGACGCTACCAATGACCAGCAAACCTGTTAGAGCGACAGAGGAAAGGCTCAGCACCGGCGTCAGCTTCACCAGCACCCATGCCCCCGTGCCCACAACAATGGCATTCCGCAGAATAGAGGCAGGCACAGGGCCTTCCATGGCCTCATCCAACCACAGATGCAATGGGAATTGGGCACATTTCCCCATTGGCCCAGCAATCAGCGCCAAACAAATTAGGGTAATGAGGGTGGGATCCACCTGAGCCGTAGCTGCCCAAGCCGCTAAATCGTCGTAGTTCCAAGAGCCAGCAAGGGGATAAATCGCCAACACCCCCATCAGCAGCACCAAGTCTCCCACCCGCTTGGTGAGGAAGGCATCGCGGGCACCGGTCACCACCAGCGGTTGGTTAAACCAGAAGCCAATGAGCAAATAGGTCGCTAGGGTCAGAATTTCGAGCATGACATAGTTAAAAAACAGAGAATCCAGCAGCACCAGTGCCCCCATCCCCCCTTCAAACAGAGCCAATAGGGCAAAAAAGCGCGCCCAGCCCCAATCCATCTCCATGTAGCCGATGGCAAAGATCTGAGCCATGAGGTTCAAACCCGTAATCAGCATCAGGGCGGTGGTGGTCAAGATGGAAATTTCCACCGGAACGTCAAAGTGCAGACCCGCCACATCCAGCCACGTCCAGTGCAAAGACTGCGGCGGCTGGTTGGCGATCGCTACCGTGGCCAACAGTGCATGAACAAAGGAGAAAAACGTGAGCAAGAGATTCAAATAGCCCGCTGGCCGAGGTCCCGTTTTCCGAGTCATCCCCGGTGACCAAATCAAGGAGAGCACCATTCCCGCCAGCGAGTAAAAGGGAATGAGCCACACCGTGTCTGCAAACGATTGCAACATAAACCCTGCTTGTGCCTATGGACAAAACTAATTAGATTTAATCTTATCTATGAATGGCACCAGACCTCCTAGGGCTAAGTGCAAAGTTGCATCAATATCTCTTATCGCCCAGATAAAAGGCAACTATGAAGGATTGAGCATTGTTTAGGATAGCTATAAAAGCTTAGGGGGAAATTTGAAAGGTCACCCGTGCGGTGTAGCCCACATAACAGAAATTGCCTTCGCCCCAGTCTTGATCAGCGTCTAATTCAACGCGCACTTGGCTTTGACGCGGATAGTTTTCGGGAATGGGAATGACCTGATCGTCGCCGGGGTTGAGGCGACCCAAGCCAGAGCGAATGTTGGTGACTGTGCCCCAAAGCACCTTGCCTTTGCTGCCATAGAGTTCAATTTTGGCCTTGGTACCGGGGTGGATTAGCCGCAGGGACTGTTCCTCTACAAACACATCAATCCAGCGCCGTTGACAATCCAATAACTGCAAAATTCGATCCCCTTTGCCAAGAAACATCCCCGGACGGGCATCCACCCGCCAGACATAGGCGGCAATGGGAGCCGCTACCTTCACTATTTTGCGCTGAGCAACCTCCCGCCGGGCTTGGGCAACCTGTCGCTGTTGAGCCGCAATTTCCCGTTTCAGCCCTTGGACGATCGCCTGCTGTTCGCCAATCTGAATTTTTAGCTCCTGAAGCCGCAGACGGGGGTCATAGTTGCTGCGGGTATTGCGCAGGGTCAGTCCCAATTCAGCAGCGCGGGCATCGGCCTTGAGCGCCTCTACCCTATCAGCGGCAGCCTCCACTTCCCGTTGGCGCGCAACCACTTGCGCTTGGCTTTGCTGCAATTCCGCTAGGGCAGCATCCGCTTGGGCTTGGGGTACCGCTCCCTGCTGTGCCAATCGACTAAAGCGGCCGTAGTTAATTTTTGCCAATCGATGGCGTGCCTTGGCATCAGCCAGATTCGCTCTAGCAGCCCCTAGTTCCGCTTGGGCAGCCGCCACTTGGCGATTGGTTTGTTTCACCTCAAGCAGCTGTTGATGGCGTTCATCCCCTTGGGCAGAGGTGAGGAGTCCCTGCAATTGAGCCAGTTTTGCCTGAGCGGCTTCTAGTTCACCCTGCCGCCGTTCGAGCCATTTTTCAACTTCCTTGAGGTCGCCTTGGCTAAGGTAGTCATTTTCTAGGATAGCCAAGGGAGCGTCTGTAGGTTCGATAAACTCGCCCACCCGTGCCTTGAGTTCCTCTAGGGTTCCTTCTTCAGGGGCACGCACATTCACAATGACGCCATTAATGACCGCATCACGACTGCGCACGGTTGTTAAATGGCGGTAGAGAAACAAGCCTGCAAAGGCAAGGATGCCACACCCGGCTGCAAACACTAACAGATTGGCAAGGAGCGATCGCCGCAGCTTGAGTTGCTGGGTAAAAGTGGGTATTGGGTTACTGGTGTGCTCATGAATTACTATGATATTTTGGGGATGCTGCAGATTGCTTTTCACGGCCAGTCCTAGAACACAAATAACTAACAGTATCAAATATTAGTGATCATCAGTGGTAAATCAATTTTTGAAAACAGGGAACTCAAGCAAAACACTAGGGATTTGCTACCCTGACGACAGGGTTTTGATTCGTTGCTTATCCTGATCAATACAGGCAAGGTTTGATTGAAAACTATCTATAGCCTAATCAAACCATAAACAGTGGGGGAAGTTATCCGTAGATACCCTGAAATTTTGGATTGCGTTGGCTCATCACCATGAAAAGTTTTTTAACTTCATTAAGATAGAGATGGACAGGATTGTAATTTCCTGACCCGATGAATCAATTATCTAAATCATTGGCCATATCTTTCTAATGACGCGGTTCTCAGACACGAGCAAGCAAGCATGGCTCATTGTCCGTTCTCAAGGCACGGTGGTCGGTAAATATCACCTCGCAGGCAAAGCCTTTTGGAAGATTGGCCGTGCCAGTGACTGTGACATTATTATCCATGACCCGTTTATTTCACGGCACCAAGCAACCATTGAACTACGCCCGCGGGGCAATGCTCTAGTGTACCTGATCCGTGACAACAATAGTCGCAATGGCACATTAATTAACGGTACACCCCTGTCGGAGGAGCGAGTCTTATACCATGGAGACCTTATTATGATGGGGGATACGGATCTCACGTTTCGCTATACAAGTCCGACCCCGTCTGTCCCGCCTAATGTGTTGCAGTGCTCTTGAGAACCAACCTGTCACCCCTCGATGAATTTTTGTGGGCCATTTTAGGCCTCCTGCTGACAGTGGCTGGAACCTTCATGGAGGCGGCGATCGCCCTCCCCAACCTCCTCAATGAGGAAGGGCAATTTGTTTTGCCCAGTTCATGGGCCGCCGTTCCCGTGTATGGGTTACCCGTATCCTACCAAGTAGCGGCGGTTCTCTTGGTCGGGTGTATGGGGGGACGGCAAGCCGCCGCCCTCTCCCAGGTGGCCTATTTGATTCTGGGGCTGAGTGGCTTTCAGGTTTTTTCCCAAGGGGGCGGTCTGGACTATTGGCGTGAACCGACATTTGGTTACCTGTTGGGTTTTGTGCCGGGGGCTTGGGTCTGTGGTTGGCTGGCTTTTCGCCCCCAAAAGCGAGTGAGTTTAGAATGGCTTGCTTTGAGTGGCCTAGCGGGACTGGTGCTCATTCATGTCTGCGGTGCGCTCTACCTCAGTGGTCTGGCTCTTGCAGGGCAGTTGAGTCAACCCTTGGTGGAGCTACTAGAGCAGTATTCGCTTTTTGCCTTGCCAAGGCAGTTGGTGATTGTCTGCTTGGTGGCAGCGGTAGCGCGGGTGTTGCGCTTGATTTTGCTGTATTAAAGCTAAACCATTAAAATTTGCCCTCAATTAAACCTTCGGCCTCTAGGGCGATCGCTCGCAGGCGGTCTAGGATCTGCGGATCCGGTGCTTGCCACAGTTGGCGCTGGGCAGCTTCGAGGAGTCGCTCCGCCATGTCCCGCAGTGCCCAAGGATTATGCTGCGCCACAAAGGCTTGCATTTCGCTATCAAGCACATAGGTCTGAGTAATGCCTGTAAACACATAATCGGGCACACAGCGAGCCGTAGCGGCATAGCCAAAGAGATAATCCACTGTGGCTGCCATTTCAAAGGCACCTTTGTAGCCATGACGCTTGATGCCGGCGAGCCATTTGGGATTAATGACGCGGGAGCGATAGACCCGCAGCAGTTCCTCTTGGAGGGTGCGAATTTTCGGCTGCTCTGGCCGGGAGTGATCGCCAAAGTAAACCGTGGGCTGCTGCCCCGATCGCGATCGCACGGCAACGGTCAAGCCCCCCTGAAACTGGTAATAATCATCGGAGTCCAATAGATCATGCTCGCGGTTGTCTTGGTTTTGCAGCACCACTTGCAATTGACTCAGCCGCTGCTCTAGGGCTTCGGCAGCATTGTGGCTGTGGGCTTCCCCCGTGTAGGCGTAGCTACTCCAGTGAATATAGGCGCGGGCGAGATCTTCATCCCCTTGCCAGTTTTGGGCTTCGATCAGTCCTTGCAGCCCTGCACCATAGGCACCGGGTTTGGAACCAAAGATGCGAAAGCGTGCCCGTTCTTGAGCTTGATTCAGGGAGAGACCCTGCTGTTGCCAATAGGCCGTTTCTTTGGCCACTTGCGCTGCCAAGGGATTTTGATCCGGGGGTTCATCCAACTGGCTGACCCGCTGCACGGCCTCATCAAAGAGGGCAATTAGGTTAGGAAAAGCATCGCGGAAAAAGCCAGAAATGCGCAGCATGACATCCACACGCGGTCGTCCCAACAGCGATAGGGGAATCACCTCCAAATCCACCACCCGTCGCGAGGCACCCTCCCAGACAGGACGAACCCCCAAGAGGGCAAGGGCTTGGGCAATATCATCGCCTCCAGTGCGCATGGTTGCGGTTCCCCATACCGAAAGACCTAGGGTACGGGGAAATTCTCCCTGCTCTTGACAATAGCGTTCGATGAGTGCCGCCGCCGATCGCTCCGCCAATGCCCAAGCGGCCTCTGTTGGGACTGCCCGCAGATCCACCGCATAAAAATTCCGTCCGGTGGGTAGGACATCCGGACGACCACGACTGGGGGCACCGGCAGCGCCACTGGGAACATAGCCGCCATTGAGGCCATGGAGAAAGTGGTCAATTTCTTGGCGGGTCTGTTGCAGGGCAGGGTAGAGCACCGTACGAATCCAATCCAGTACCTGCTGAGTTGCACGGCCACAGGGGAGATCAGGGGTGCCCTTCAGTAAGTCCTCCACCAGTTTTGCCGCGGTTTCCTCGAGGGCATGCTGCCACTCACCAACGGAACGGTATCCAAGTACAGGACTTGGATCGGTTGGGTTAGCGGTCAGGGGATCTAAATCAACCCCTTGATCCTTTGCTAAGGCACGAGTGAGACCCATGTGCTGGCCACTGGGACTGCGGGCGATCGCCACCATCAGATCTCGCAACTGCTGTCCCTGGGGGCATTGGCCAAGAATATGCAGGCCATCGCGAATCTGGGCATCCCGCAGATCACAGAGGTAGCCATCGGTGCGCGCTAGCCACGCCGTCCAGGTTTCCTCAGGATTGGGGGCACCAATTTCTTGATCGAGATCGAGTTCTTTGACGAGGGCTTCAATCTGCTGCCGCAGCACACTCAAACGGGGGCGATCGAACTGCTCAGCGGCGTAGTATTCCTCAATGTAGTGGCTGAGGGTCTCTAGACCACCGTACAACTCGGCACGGGTCAGGGGCGGCGTCAGGTGATCCAAAATCACCGCTTGGGCACGGCGTTTGGCTTGGGCACCTTCGCCGGGGTCATTGACAATAAAGGGGTAAAAGTGGGGCACAGGGCCAAGGGCAATTTCGGGAAAACAGGTGTGACTAAGGGCAATGCCTTTGCCAGGGAGCCATTCTAGATTGCCATGTTTGCCCACATGGACAATCGCATCCGCCCCAAAAACATGGCGCAGCCAAAAGTAAAAGCCGAGATACGCTGGGGTGGGTTCTAAATCGGGGGCATGGTAATTCAAACTGGGGTCGCGATCGTAGCCCCGACTGGGTTGGACACCGACAAAAATGTTGCCCCAACAGTCACCAGCAATGGGGAGGTCTGTGGTGGGCGATCGCCAGCGTTGGGTAATGGCCGCCTGTACTGCCCTTGGCAGGCTCTGAAAATAGTGCTGGTAGATGTCAAGGGAGAGGGTATAGCGGGGCTGCCGCCAGTGATTGCCTTCGGGATCGTTGGTGCGGTAGCGGCTGAGGTGTTGGATCAGGGCATCGCCATCCTTGGGCAAAGGGTCAGTCCCCAGATCATAGCCAGCCGCCTGAAGTGCCTTGAGCAGTTCCACCGTACTATTGGGGGTGTCGAGACCAACGCCATTGGCAAGACGACCATCGCGGCAGGGGTAGTTGGCTAAAATCAGGGCAATGCGGCGTTCAGCAGGGGCTTTGCGGCGGAGCTTGAGCCAGTTGGCTGCCAGATCACTGACCCAGTGCAGGCGATCGCCCGCTGGGGCATAGGTGGTCACGGTGGTTTCCACATCTGCTTGAATTTGCGACACCGCCTTAAAGGACACCGCACGGGTAATGATGCGGCCATCCACCTCCGGCAGGACGACGTGCATAGCAAGGTCGCGGGGCGTCAGTCCTTGGGGATGGTGTTGCCAAGTCTCGTGGGTGCTGCTGCTGAGAATCACCTGTAGCACGGGGATATCCAATTGCTGCCAAAAGTTGACCTCGTTGGGCTTGGCGATCGCGAACCCCGTCGTATTGAGAACCAGTTCCACCTTGCCCTGCCATGCCGCCAGCAGTTCCCGTTGAATTTCTGGATCTTGCAGCGAGGAGACAAACAGGGGGACAGGTGCCAATTGCCGCTGCAGCAAGGCCTGAGCGAGGGCATCAATCACCGCCGTATTGCCCGCTAAGTAATGGGCACGGTAAAAGAGAATCCCCACCTGCGGCCAGTCGCTGGCTATCTGCCCCGCAATCGGATAGCTGCCCCAGCGGGGAATCCTTTGGGGGGGTGGGGGGGGCTGACCCCAACCGCAACCGTAGTGGCCAATGAACTCTAGGGCACGCTGAATATTTTCCTGTCCGCCCTCGCGGAAGTATTGCCAGAGGCGATCAACTTGGTCCAGCGGCCAACTGGAGAGGCTCATGAGTTCTAAGTCGGGGTGATCGTCCCCCGGCAGTAAGATCAACTGTCCACCGCGATCGCTGACCATTTGCTGCGCCACCTCTAGGCCATAGCTCCAATAGCCCCGTCCCCCCAAAAGGCGAATCACGACCACGTCGGCCTCGGCCAAGACGCGATCGCCATAGTCATCAATGGCCGCTGCCGCTTGTAAATGAAGTAAGTTCGCGAGGCGCAGAGGGGGAAAGTCCTTGGGTAGTTGGTTGTACGCTTGAGCCAGCAGGGCAATATCCGTATCCGCTGCCGTTAGAATAACAATGGGAGCACTGCTTTGCTGTAGAAATGCAACATCGCTGTTATCTGTGGCAACAGTCAGATCATTTAATGTAAGAATTCGATGCATACGTTGACAACAATCATTAAAGAAACTAGTGGGCTTTCCCCCCTGTCCCCCTTGAGCCGCTACAACAGAAATTAATGGGAAACGCCTTTAGCGATCGCAACCCGCATGGCAATGCCACTGCCTGCGATGGATCGATCAAGGATTAAACTTCAAAAACTATGCGCCAGCCCGTCTTTAATCGAATTTTACCAGCATTTTTCTACGAGCGAATCGCCACAGTCCTGCTCGCAGAAGCTAGCCATCGCGGCGCAACTGTTCTTACCCGTGAAGATGTTATAGGGTCTGCCGATGCCCCTTTTCTCGTTGTTGTGGCAGAGACCTTTGCGCTGCTGTTGCAGACAGAACCCGTACCGCAGATGAGTGCCTATCGGGTGAAAATCCTCACTGAGCCGGTGGCGATCGCTCGCTTTCTGCGCAAAATTCGCAGCCAGACACCCCTAGGCCAGCGTTCCCTGATCCGCTCAGTTTTGCAGCAGTTGACTCCCTTGACCTCCAAAGACCAAACGTTGCCCGCCGACTTGGCCCTTTCGCTGATGAATGTGCTCAGCGAAGACATGGCTCAGCAGTGTCAAAATTGTGCCCCCCTTGTCACTGCTGCCTTGAGCGAACGACAGGCCAAAGAGCGCCTGCTACATCAGGTCACCACCCAAATTCGCCAAAGTCTGGAGCTGCCTGAACTCTTGAAAACAGCCGTGGATCGGATTCGCGAATTTTTAGGTGCCGATCGGCTACTGGTGGGACAGTTTTACAATTCTACTGGTCAATTGCAGGGGCAAATTGCCTACGAATCTTGCCGCTATGGGGGAATTCCGTCGGTTCTTGGGCTCTGGGATGACTGCTGGCAGTGGTCTGCCCTACCCAGCAGTAGCTATCAGCGTCTCAGTCGTGGCCAAACCATCGCAGTCAGTGACATTGAGGAATTTTATCAAGAGGTTCCCTGCCTACAGGCCTTTGCCGCCCGCTGGCAGATCAAGGCTTGGCTAATTGTGCCAATCATTGTTCAAGAAAAACTTTGGGGAGTGCTCATTGCCCACCAGTGCGATCGCCCCCGCCAGTGGCAACCCCAAGAAATTGAGTTTCTTACCCACCTCAGTCAACACCTGAGTATTGCCATTTACCAAGCGCAACTCTACAGCGAGCTGCAACAGCAAAAGGCCACCCTTGAACAGCGGGTGAATGAACGCACCCAAGCGCTGCGGGAAGCCCTGAGTGCCATGGAAGCCGCCCATCGGATTAAGAATGACTTTTTGGCCACCATGAGTCATGAACTACGCACGCCTCTGACCTGTGTGATTGGGGTTTCGGCCACCCTCTTGCGCTGGCCCCTCGGTCCGCTAACGGAAAAACAGCGGGAGTATTTGGAAATTATCCATGAGAGTGGCACGCACCTGCTGGAGTTAATTAACAGCATTCTTGATCTTTCGCAGGCGGAATTGGGGCGATCGCACCTGCATCGTAGTGCCTTTTCGATTCGGCAACTGTGTACCGACTGCATTGAAGTCGTCAAACCCCAAGCCCATCGCCATCAGGTCAACCTGCACCACCAACTGATGATTCCCCCTAGTCGCGATCGCTTTTGGGGAGACTATCGCCGCCTCCAGCAAATTCTCATTAACCTGCTCAGCAATGCAATTAAGTTTACCCCTGCCATGGGGGAAGTGATCCTACGGGCATGGTGGAAAGAGGATGAACTCATTTTCCAAGTTCAGGACACGGGTATCGGTATCCCAGCGCACCTGCAACCCTTACTCTTTCAAAAGTTTCAGCAGTTGGATAGCTCCTTTGGTCGTGCTTATACTGGAGCAGGTTTGGGGTTAGCCCTCACTAAGCAGTGGGTGGATCTGCACCATGGCTGGATTGATGTGGACTCCACTGAAGGCAAAGGCAGTACGTTCACGGTGGGGCTGCCGGCAATCCCTTCAGACTCCCTACCAGAACCCCCGAAACTCAAGCTAGATGTCCCGCCTCTGGCCACAACGGATGTACTGGTCGAACCGGAGGGGCGAATTGTGCTTGTGAGTGAGGATGAGGCCACTGCCACACTGATCTGTTCTATTTTGACGACCGCAGGCTATCAAGTGATTTGGCTGGTGGATGGTGAAGTGGAACGGTTGCTGGCACTAACTCCCATTGCCGTTCTTTTGGCGGAACCCTTTAGCTCTGGGGATGTGCAGGAGCTAGTGGATCAGTTGCGACAACGCTGCACCCCTGAGCAACTCAAGATTTTCATTTTGGGGTCAAAGGGTAATTACCAAGGGGTCGATCGCTACATTCCTTTGCCGATCAATCCAGAAAGTTTCCTGCAACAGGTGACAATGGGGCTAACCTCCCTTGCCATTTCTGCCCAGTAGGGAAAAGGCCTGATCCACCTGACGGTAAAGTTCCTCAAGAGAACCAGTATTCCAGAGCACTGTATCTGCCCGCCGAATTTTTTCCTCTAGGGGCAATTGACTAGCGAGGCGTTGGGCGGCTGCCTTTCCAGAGAGGCGATCGCGCTGCTGAAGGCGAGCTAACTGCTGTGCAGGTGTAGTGGCAACGACCCAAATCTGATCCACTAACCCTTCGAGGTGGGCTTCGAACAATAGGGGAATCACGAGGGTAATCAGGGGCTGATCACATGCTTGAATGGCTTGCTGCATCTGGGCAATCACCCAAGGGTGAATTTGCGCTTCTAGCCAGTGGCGTTCCTGGGGCTGAGCAAAGACAATCTCGCCCAACCGCGGGCGATCGAGGGTGCCATCGCTCCGACAGATGCCATGGCCATAGCGATCAACAATGGCTTGATAAATGGGTGTGCCCACGGCAACCGCCTGCCGCGCTAAGACATCAGCATCGACAATAGGCACACCATACTGCTGCTGCAAATAGGCAGCCACCACCGATTTACCGCAGGCAATTCCCCCCGTGATACCGAGGCGAAGCGGTCTAGACACCCCCTTGGAGCTGCACCGCTGGCTGCATTAAGCGCACCCGTGCCCCAATATCCGCTGGCACAGTGGGGAGCATTTGTTGATAGGTCACTGTCTGACCGGGACCAACAGTTGCCGGTTCTGGCGTCGCTGCACCCGTTTGTAGAATTTGGCCATTAGGCCCCACGACTTCATAGTTAACGGATTGAATCGTTACCGGTTGGCGGTTATTGTTCGTCACGGTACCGGTCACCACTGAAGAGCCTGGTAACTTCAGTACAGGTTGAAGCTGCGGCTGCCCCACGCGGATATTGCGTAGGAGCTGTTGTTCCAGCACTTTGGGATCGACTTCTTGGGGCGTCTCTGATGGTGTTGGCGTAGAAGCGGCTGCCGTTGCTCCAGAAAGGTTGAGCAAATGATTCCAATAGCGTTGATGGCGCCCCCAGTCATAGGGAGAGTTGCCAATAATCACAATGTCGCCCGCAGCCCGTTGTGCCAAGGCAGGGAGGGGGGCGATCGCTCCAAGAAGCACAATACTGGTTAGCCAAAGGGGAAATGGCGATCGAGTTATCTTTAGCATGGCGCACGCTCCTGTCAATGCAGCCTACTCTCCATCCTACTGCAACTTGATGTGGGGTTTGGGGTCAGCCAACCGCCCTCAATATCGGCCTAGGGGCAGCTATCGCAACAGCGGCATATTAACAATTTGGGGATCAATACCGGCACTCTTGAGCACATCTTGCCACTGCTGTTTGATGACAGCATCATTGGGATTGCTTTGCTGCAACTCCACAAGGGTTGCCAAGGTATCATTCCAGAGTTGACTGGTGGCCAAAAGGGGCAGGCGATCGGCTGGCGGCATGGTGGTAATCACCTGGGCAAGGTTGCTGTCTAGCTCAGCCCGCTCAATCCAGCCCGTCACAAAGGGATTGGCATCGGGTTCATTGGGCTTACAGGTGAGGGAGAAGATCCACTGGTATTTTTGCCCCGGTTGTAGCTTCGCCTTACTGGCATCCACTGTCACAGGTAAAATGCCGGCTTTACCATTCAGGGGCACTTGTTGGGTGAGGAGCAGATCGCCAGCTTCTGAGAGCAGCATCAGTTCCGCCGATTTGGCCGTGCTTTGGGGAACAAAGAAAAAGAGACTGGGATTGGCCGCAGCGGTCATCCCCAAGTTGTTATCGGGCACAAGAGCGACAATTTTTGTCAGAGAGCCTTGGGTACATTCACCAAAGCGGGTGGCGCCTGCGATCCGTTGCCCTGGCATGCCGCGATTTGGGGGTACAAAGGTGAGACGGTTACTCGATTGGGCAGCGTAGCGATCGCGAGCAATATAGGCCTCGACATTACTCATCGCTGTGAGGGCATAGCGGTTACCGGGGCGCAGACTGAGGGCACGGCGGAAATTCACCAAGGCGGATTGATAGTCGCGTTTGGCGGTGAGTTGATACCCCCGCTGCATGTAGCGATCGAACTCACTGGCTTCCCTAGGGGAAGTTTGGCCAACAGCAGGTAACGATGGCAAAATAACTGGCAGGGCACCCATCCCCATTGCCAAGGTACCGACAAGCAGCCACGAAAGGCCAAAACGGTGGGCAGACATAGCACTTACCTACTGAACACGCTAACTATCTTTAAGGTACTATCGGAAAGAACGCCCGATTGTGATCAGGCTTGCACATCCCCTGTGATTTCTGTAAAAGAGCAGCAAACTAACGATCAGTTCTCCCTTGCGCCGATCACGCTTCCCTTGGTGGAGATGTTCTCAGCGATTCAAGGGGAAGGCGCCAATGTGGGGTGTCGGCAAATTTTTATTCGCTTGGCGGGTTGTGATCTCCGCTGCACCTATTGTGACAGTGCCCACACATGGTTTGTTCCCGCCCATGCCCTAATTGAAGCACAAGCGGGCGATCGCCACTTTCAAACCGTACCCAATCCCGTCACTGCCGCCCATATTCTCGAAGCCGTACAGCAGCTCAATACTCCCTCCATCCACGACAGTATTAGTCTCACCGGCGGCGAACCGCTGCTCCATGCTGCAACACTGGCACTATTTTTGCCCCTCCTCAAAGCCCATAGCTCCCTGCCCCTCTACCTTGAAACTGGCGGACACCATCCAGAAGCACTGGAGCAAATTCTTCCCTATCTCGATAGTGTCGGCATGGACATTAAGCTCCCCAGCGTCAGTGGTGAGTGCCATTGGTCAGCCCATGAAGCCTTTTTGCGCCTGTGCGATCGCGCCCCTGTCGAGGTCTTTTGCAAAGTAATTATTTCCCAAACCACCGACCCTGCCGATCTCGATTGTCTCAGTGCCCTTGTGGCCAGCGTCAATCCCCATATCCCGGTCTTTCTCCAACCTGTAACGCCCGTAGGTACCGGTCGCTGTACCCCCCCACCCACCCCGGAACAACTCCTCAGGTGGCAAGCGCAATTGAAGGCACAGCTGACCCAAGTGCGCGTCGTCCCCCAAACCCATAAATATCTCGGCCAGCGCTAGGGGTATTTTTTAATCACTTTTTGATCAAAATGTAGGCACGGACATAATTGGGGATGCGACGGGCAGCCGCTTGGTAGGTAGCACGGTCTGGAAAAATTCCCGCTAGAAAGTCCAACTGATAGAGATTGGGCATAAAGGCTCCTCCTGTATCGGCAATCACACCGAGGCGCAGTTTAGGCTGACCGCCTTGGGTATCTTCAACCACAATGACTCGCCCAAGACCGATATTCCAGACATCCCCCGCAAAGGTGACTTCAGGTTCAATGTTAATTTTGTTCTCAATGGTGCTGCCGTAGCCCTTGATGGCGGCCACTTGGCGAAAGTACCAATAGCGTTGCTGCTCGTAGGGGGAAAGCCCCTTGACGAAGGGAATATCATTATTGCGATCCACATTGAAAAAGGCTTCAGTGCCATCGGTAAATTGCACCAGAATCGTCCCCTGCATCAGGGCATCCTCAAGCCCTCTCCTCGTCAAGTAGGCCAAAGGCTTCACCCGTCCATAGAGGGAGCCACCCGGTTCAAAAATCCCTTTCAGTACCTGTTGCTTTGTCAGTTGCTTATAAAATAAGTCCTCGCGTTGATCGGGAACATGGGGCGGCAGAGCATAAAGCGCCGTATTGTACGTCTCTGTGCGGGTGCGTGATCCGCGATGGGTAAATACCGCGTAGTTGGTGAGGCGCAATTCCTCAGTTTGATTTGGATTGCGGGGATTGTGGGGCAGCCATTGAATGACGCGAAAGTGCTGATTAATAAATGCGGGATCTTGCAAACGAATTGGGCGCTTGCGGCTAATATCCTCCGTGAGCGTTGCAATCATGAAATCTAGGGTGTCGAGGACTTGGGGCAACGTCACCCCCTGAATCGCCAGAATGCCCTCCCGCTGGGTAATGGGGTCTGTGTCACTAAAGTCTTGAAAATACTGGCGAGTGCTACGCAACACTTGCAGCAGCTTCATCGGGGCGGTGCTAATGCGGTGGGCGGGCAGGGGGCGATCGCGAAACAGGTTCCGCCCATCCACTTGAAACTGGGGCTGGCCAAACTCATCCAGCGCGGTGTACAGAGGAGATACAGCCACAGGGGACGTTGTAACTGTTGCAGATGCTTCTACTGGTGCTGAGGGAACCGTTACCGCTTGACAGCCCACTGCCAAAAACATCAGACTCAGACGACTTGCCGCACTCAGCCAATAGAAACGCATAAGTAGACCTTGAACATGCTTAGCCTGCACTCCCTAATCCTCGCATCGCAGATGGGGGTTAAGGCGCGGCAATGTAGGGAAGCGGAGTGGCCAATCGATTCATCATCCTAACCTTATGTGGAAAACTACACAAGGGATGCTGCTCTCACACCTATGGGAAGTGTCGTCATCTCAACCGCATTTGAGGAATTGACCAGTGGATCACTTGGGAATAGGGAAGTGGCTCTGTGAGCAGGTAGCCTTGAGTGGCCTTACAGCCAAGGTGGTGGAGGAGTTGCCCTTGCCCCCAAGTTTCTACACCTTCGGCGACAGTGGGAATCTCTAAACCGTTGGCTAAGTCAATAATGGCTTTGACAATTGCTTGGTCTTGGCGATTGCCTGCAATCTCAGTAATAAACGAGCGATCAATTTTTAGCCCAGTGATCGGGAATTGTTTCAGATAGTTCAGTGAGGCGTAACCAGTGCCAAAATCATCCAGCGTGATCCCCACCCCAAGGGCACGCAACTCTTGAAGGATTAACTGCGTTCGTTGGACGTGATGGATGGCCGTGGTTTCTGTAATTTCCAAGGTGAGTAATTCGGGAGGAAGGTGGGCGTTCCGCAGGCACTGGCTGACTTCTTCGACAAGATTCATGTGCAAAAACTGCCGTGCCGACAGGTTTACCGCTACTCCTACGCCAGCTAATCCCTGTTGTTGCCATGCTTGGCAGTCGCGACAGGCCTGTTGGAGAACCCAGCGGCCAATAGCAAGGATCAGACCATTTTCTTCAGCAATATCAATAAAGTGTTTGGGATAGAGCAAGCCCTGCCGAGGATGGTGCCAGCGCAGTAATGCTTCAATGGCGTGAATTTTGCCTCTTGTGAGATCCAGTTGGGGCTGATAGTAAATTGAGAGTTCGCCGCGTTCAAGGGCCCCATGGAGATCGTTTTCAAGGCGCAGGAGTTCCGGGGCAAGGGCATTGAGACTATTGGTGTAGAACTGATACGTGTTGCAGCCTGTTTCCTTCGCCACGGTGGTGTACTCTCACAGGAAAAGAGAAACCCCAAGAGTTGATCCATCAATTGGGTGAGGCGCTGCGGATTTTCGGCGAGGGGACTATGGCTTGGCTCATGCTGCAGAAAGGCAACAATGAACCCGGATGCCGATGCTGTCTCCCTGAGGGGAACCATGGTGAAGCAGAGTTCGCGGTGGCAACCTTGCAGGGGCATTTGCTGGTGCCAACACTGATCCAAAAAGGTTAGCAGTGCTCCATCCTGAAGCAGTGAAGCTACGGAGAGGTGATTCCCCAAAAGCTGCTGGCCAATGCTGTTGGCGCTAATGACTTGATATTGGGGTGGGCGGGTGGCAGAAACACCAATCAGTAGTAGCCCTTGGGCACTGTAGTTAAAAAGAATCTCCAACAGGCGATCGGTCATGGAGAGGGAGGAAGCGGTCAGTGTCTGGTCTTGCAGAGGAGAGGGCTGAACCACGGCCAATGTTTCTAAATTTTATTTCTTAATCCATCTACTCTAAACGACTCTGGCCAAGATGAACTGCTAAATGGAAAACACTTTATGCCACACCAAAACGATGCCGCCTGTGGCTGTAAGGGTGATCAGGTAGAGGGAACGGCTGAGCCGCAGAGCCGCAATAATCGTGCCTTGATCAATGGGGTGCAGCGGTTCTCCTAAAAAGGGTTTCACTTTCACCGTGCCGCGATAGGTATTCGTACCCCCCAGCCGTACGCCAAAAGCAGCTGCATAGGCACACTCACTCCAACCGGAATTGGGACTGGGATCCTTGGGCGCATCCCGGCAACACCACTGCCACACTCGCTGCCACTGCCCGGAGCAAAGGGCAACCAGAAAGACGAACCACCGACAGGGCAACCACGTGAGCACATCATCGGTTTTGGCAGCAAACCAGCCCCAGTGGGTGTAGGGCGCCTCGCGGTAGCCAATCATGGAATCAAGGGTACTCGCTGCTTTGTAGGCCATCACGAAGGGCAGGGGCGTCAGTTGAGGCACCCACAGGGTGGCGATCGCCCCATAAAAGAGTGGCGCCATCATGCCATCGGTGGTATTTTCACTGACGGTTTCCAGAACCGCCCGCAGAATCTCAGGTGCCTCTAGATGGGCAGTCTCGCGACCCACATACTTGGCCAAGGACTGGCGTGCCCCCTCAAGATTGCTAGCCGCCAAAGGTACCAATACCTCTGCCGCTGCATCCCGCAGACTACGACCCGCAAAGCCACTGGCCGTGCCCACGACTGCAATCCCCCAACCGAGGAGGGGCGAAATCCTCATCCCCAGTGCCACCACCCCCCAACTGATGAGGGCAGAACCTAGGATTAAGCTCAGTGTCAGCAGCGCCCCCCCCAACCGCTGTCCCCAAACTGGCCAGCCTTGGCCATAGTTGAACCCGTTGCTAAGGGATTGAATATACGCTCCCATCCAGCGCACGGGATGCGGCCAGCCCCAAGGATCCCCAAGGCCAAAGTCAAGGAGGGCAGCAGCCAGAAGAATCGTGTAGGCAATGAAGGGGCAAGACACAGGAACGATCAACGGGGGCGATCGCTCATTTTAGAACCTTAGCGCCACCCCGCCCGATCCATGAGCCGCAGAGCCTCGGCATTGTTGCGGCCAAACACTGCAGCATTGACATTTTGGCCACGGAAGTTGCCAAACTGGCGCACAACCGGATGCAGGGGTACCCCGGCGCGCACGGGATATTCAAAGTTGGCCATGGCAAACATTTCCTGCGCCCTAGGACTCACTAAGTATTCGAGAAAACGAATGGCCGCTTGCCGGTTGGGGGCACCCGCCACCACGCCGCCACCACAGATATTGACATGGGCACCGCGATCGCGCTGATTCGGGAAGAACAAACCAACCTTCTCAGCAACTGCGCGGTCTTCTGCTTTATCTGAGGCCATTAATCGAGCGAGGTAGTAATGATTTGTAATTGCAATACTTCCAACACCCGCTGCACAAGCGCGAATTTGTGCGGTGTCATTTCCCTCTGGGGGTCGGGCAAAGTTGACAACCAATCCCCGCACCCACTCTTCTGTTCTTTGAGGACCATGAATCGCCAGCAGTGAGCCTACCAAGGATTGGTTATAGACATGGCTGGAGCTGCGTGTGAGGATCTGTCGCCGCCACCTAGGATTGGCCAAGTCTTCGTAGGTGGAGAGTTGGTTGGGATTCACTTTGGATTTATCGTAAATCAGGACACGCACCCGCCGCGAGAGACCAAACCAGTGTCCTTGAGGCTCCCGTAGGTTGGCTGGCACAACGCTATTGAGTACCCTTGACTGAATCGGCTGCAAAAGACCGGCCTGCTGTGCTCGCCACAAGCGACCGGCATCCACTGTAATCAGCACATCGGCAGGACTCCGACTGCCCTCACTGCGAATCCGTTCAATTAGGGCATCGGCCTCAGCTTCAATGAGATTGACCCGAATACCAGTTTGTTCAGTAAAACCGTTGTAGAGGGCTTTGTCAGTGTCGTAGTGCCGTGCCGAATAGACATTGATTACACCCCCAGCCTGTCGCTGTTGGGCATAGCTCGATTCTGCTTTTTGGTTCCAGAGGTGGTGGGCGACATAGGCCGTTGCCCCAGCGCCCATGCCTAGGAGTACACGGCGACCGACTTTCTGCATAGTTGAGAATTTCTCCTAAATCCAATCTGAGAAATATTCTAGGACGATGGCTCTGTTTTTGCAATTTAGTTGCAATAAGTTAAGTCTTTGCTGTACCACCACTGGCGATCGCTAGGGGATAGCTCCACCCAATAGAGCGTAATCACCATCATTGCCCCCGTTTCGAGGTGGCGCACCCAATAGCTGGGATGCCATTTTGTGGCACTGTCGAGGACAAGCCGCCGACCAATGCGCCGCCAACTGGGTTCTTTGCTGCGCCAAGCGATGCGGCAACAGGGCCACGGTAACTGCTCGCGGTCAAAAAGGCGACAACAGGCACCGACCACTTCATAGCTAAAGGAATAGCCGGGACTGTAGAACTGAGTCCCACTCCCTAAGACCGGTGGTTGTTCTATTGTCGAAGATGAGCCAATCAAGGACGTGTGCTAGCGTGCAGGCCAGCTTTCCAGTGTATCAGGAATCCCCCCTAAGGTTCTTGGGCGGCAATCAAAAGGGCACAGCAGCTAAAGCCAATGACGAGGGGGAGCAAAGACTGCAGCCAGCCACTCAAGCCCGTGGTGACTAGGGCGATCGCCAGTGCCAACATCTGGAGGCGGCGTTGCTGCGGCGATGGAGCCGTCGGCAGTTCAACGAGTTGCAGTCCCTCAGTGGGCAAGGGCAGGGGCATCACGCCGCCAGGGGGAAATGCCCAATACTGGTACTGCTCAATAAAGAGATCTGTCCAGCCATGTTCTTGGCACCAGGCCACTGCGGACTGATAAGAGTATTTGAGTAATTGCAACGAAGGATGACGATCCATAGGGGCACTGGTCAGGGCAAGACAATGAACATCTCTATTGAGAACATAACAGAACTGGGAAATCGGTTTGGAACCCTTGTAGTAACTCTTAATCCTTTTGCTTGGGAGAAAATTAAGATTCCCGAAAGAGGTCAGCAGATATACTGAAAGATAGATAGAGTTGTGCCAGAAAGCACAACGGTTCCTACACAACCGTTCGTTGCAGCCGAGTGATGTAAAGAAGTGTTTATTTATGTTTTGCAGTGAGGGGTATTGTTAAGCCATCAATAAATGGTTTTCAACAATCATTAAAATTTCCTCAAACCCTTATTAAGTCTTGCTTTGCCATGAATCCAAACCAATCATGAAATCCCTTAAAACCATCCAGGAGGCGGTCATGTTGCTGGAGGCACCGACTGTACCAGTTTCCCCCATTGCCTTGCTCCATAGCCTGTTAGAACTGCGGCAGGAAATTACCAAAGAAGGGGAAGCCCGTTTTCAACAGTGGCAATCAAAAATTAAGCGATCCGAATTTATACCTAGTGCCCGCAATCTTGCCTACTATTTGGCCTTGCGCTGGCGGGATCTACGGGCAATTCAAATGGCCTTGATGCCTTGGGGGTTATCGTCCTTAGGGCGGATTGAGTCGCGGGTGCTCCCCAATTTGGATGCGGTGATCAATACTTTGGGCGCCCTGTGCCATACCCATGAGTCACTGCCCCCCCGCCCACCCTTAGATGCCTTTTTTGCGGGCGATCGCCAACTGCGCCGCCAGACGGAAGAACTCTTTGGTCCGATTCGGGGCAAACGCCATGGGCGCATCATGGTGACCCTGCCCCCTGAGGCGGCGACTGACCCCCAATGGAGTATTACGCTCCTGCGCAAGGGGATGAACTGTGCTCGGATCAACTGTGCCCACGATGACCCTGCCACTTGGGAAGCGATGATTGAGCACCTGCAAGCGGCAAGCCACATTACGGGTCAACCCTGCAAAATTCTCATGGACTTGGGGGGGCCAAAACCCCGCATTGCCGACATTTTTCCTGAGGTGGTGCGCCTCCACGGCGGCGATCGCCTGCGCTTGACTACAGCAATTTGCCCTGATGGCGGAGAAATACCGCAATTCACCTGCTCCTTGCCAGAAATTTTGCCGCAATTGGAGGTGGGGCAGCGGATTTGGATTGACGATGGTCACATTGGCGGTCGCATTGTCAGCAAAGATGAGCAAGGGGTGGAACTGACTATCACCCACTGCAAAGAAGGACAGCGGTTGAAAGTGGCCAAAGGCTTAAACTTCCCCGATAGTGATTTGCGCCTGTGTCCTCTGACCGCAAGTGATCGCGAGCATCTGGCCTTTGCTTGCCGCCATGCCGACATCATTGGCTACTCCTACGTCCAGTCCGCCGAGGATATTGCCCTACTGCAACGGGAACTGGAGCATTGTTGTGGCGATCGCGCCGACCAGATGGGCATCATTGCCAAAATTGAGACCCCGAAAGCAATTCGAGCACTGCCAGAACTGATCATCCAAGCGGCGGGTCGGCAACCCTTTGGCGTCATGATTGCCCGGGGTGATCTCGCAGTTGAAATTGGCTACCAACGCTTGGCAGAAATGCAGGAGGAAATCCTCTGGCTCTGTGAAGCCGCCCATGTGCCCGTGGTTTGGGCGACCCAAGTCCTTGAAAACTTGGTGAAAAAAGGCGTGCCCTCCCGTGCAGAAATCACGGATGCAGCGATGGCGGAGCGAGCGGAGTGTGTCATGCTCAACAAAGGCCCCTATGTGGGACTGGCAGTAGATATCCTCGATGATGTTCTTGCCCGCATGGAAGCCCACCAGCAGAAGAAAACACCGCAACTGCGGGCACTGCACTCGTGGCACCCCTACGAGACAATTGTGCGCCAATAAACCTCTAGTTAGCCCTCAGAGAGAATGCTGGGGCGAATTTTATCCCCGTCCCGCAGGGGTCGACCCGAACGGACGACATAGCGATCGCCGGCATTCAAACCACTGAGGATTTCTACTTTGCCCTCCCGCCGTTGGCCTAGGGTGACCTGCCGCTCCTGCACGCGATCGCCAACCACCACAAAAACGCTGCCTTGCCGTGAGGATAGTTGCCCCGCCTCAAAACCACTGAGGGCGGATTGCGGAATCATCAAGCGCGGCGCATTCGCTCCTTGGAAGGCCACCCGTGCCAGTAAACCACTGCCCAGGCGTTCATCGGCATTGTCAATCACGACTTCCACAGGAATCAGACGGGCAGCGGCGGCGGCAGGTGAAATTCGCGTAATCCGTCCTTCATAGGTGCGGTTGGGCACGGCATCAAACGTCACTGTTGCCCCTTGGCCGGGAGCTAATCTCGCTAATTCCCGTTCCGAGACTTCCACAACAACTTTGAGTTGACGAATATCGCCAAGGCGAAGAACTTCTCCCCCCGGTTGCAGTAGGTTGCCCACTTCTGTCAGTCGCTCTAGCACCACGCCATTGAGGGGCGATCGCAGGAGGGCTTGATTCAACCGTGCCCGTGCCTGTTGGACAAAGGCGGTTTGGGCTTGGACTCGTCCTTGGGCAACGGCCACCCCCTGTTGGGCGGTCACCACCTCTGCTTCACGAGACCGCAGTACCTGCCGTGCTGTTTGCGCCGTTGTGCGTGCCTGTTCCGCTGCTTGCGCTGAGACGGCACCATCCCGCAGCAGGGTTTCAAGGCGGCGGGCGTCACTTTCCGCCTGTTGGAGGGTAAGACGGGCTTCTTCGACGGCTGTACGGGCGCGATTGACGGCGGCTTGGGCTTGGATCACCTCGTTGCGACGGGCAGCCAGTTCTGCCTCTGCTTCAAAGACGGCATTTTTCAGCACAATGGGATCCACCTCTGCAAGGAGTTGCCCCGCTTGAACGCGATCGCCCACATCCACGCCAAGGCGAATCACTTGACCTTCCACCTGCGATCGCACCATCACTTCACGGTAGGGGCGAGTGGTACCTGTCAGGGTTGAGCCTGTTTCCAGCCGTTCCAAGCGTGCCACTGCCACATCAGCAGCGACCCCTTCCCTTTCTGGTCGCGCGACTGCCGGTGATTCTAAGCGATTTATTGCCGACTGGCACCCCCCCAAGAGCACCGCGATCGCGATCGCCCCCAGCCATTGTTGTTTCGCCATCATCTGTCTATTTATCTTCCCAACTGCTGCCGATAGCCTATCACACCGTCCCCAACTGCATCAGTAACACCTCCCAGACAAGGCGAGGCTGAACGTACTGCTGCAAATACTGACGGGCACGCTCCAATTGCTGAAGCATAGACACCTTCTGCGGGAACGATCCCCCTTGCCAAATTTGCTGCTGCATTAGACCGAGGAGCCAGAGCTGTCGTTCCACATCAAGGGATTGGCTAATATCTCGTGCCAATTCCAAAGCAGTTTGTAAAGGGAGGGGTGTGGTCAGTTGTTTGCCGAGGTGGCGGAACGGCTCAGGAATCTCTCGCCATGTTTGCCACGCTTGCAGAACTGCTCCTGGGGAGCCAGCTCCTAGGTCAAAGAGGGCGGGGCTAACCTCCTGCCAAAATTCAGGGGGGGCGACCTGTCGCAGAACCTGCTCCAGATCCGAACGATTCAGGGGATAGAAGGGAATTTTCTGACAACGGGAAACTATCGTATTCAAGAGCGCTGACGGACTGGGAGCAATGAGGATCAACGTGGCACGCCCCGGTTCTTCGAGGGTTTTTAGCAGGGCATTGGCGGCAGCTTCGTTCATGGTTTCAGCTTGGGTCAAGACCACTAGCGATCGCGACGCACGCATCGGCGGTTGGCTGAGGTGACGGCTGAGTTGGCGAATTTGCTCTAGACGAATCTGGGGGGCACTGCGGGGAATCTCCTTCTCAGCGGCGACGAGTTGGCGACGGGTGTAGAGCGTCCCTTGGATACTGTAGGTGGGTTCAATCCAGAGGACATCCGGGTGGTTGCTGAGATCCTTGGCCTCGTTGAGAATCGCTTGCAGAAAACAGCGGGCAGTGAGGGCACGGCCTACCCCTTCAGGTCCAACAAAGAGATAGGCGGGGGTGAGTCGCTGGCGATCGAGGGCATGGGTCAAGAGTTGAACAGCGGTTGGCTGACCAATGACGGAGCGAAACCAATTCATGGTTTGGGGAAATGGGCTTTAACATAGGCAATGGCACTGGGGCGATCGCTGACAAGGCCATCAAGCATTGCCGATCGCAGGGCAAGGAGAATTTGCCGTAACTGCGGTCCGCGAGGATAGCCCAACTGTTGCAGATCATGGCCATTTAGGGGCGGCTTTTGCAATCGCCAATGCCAGAGATACTCCCGCAATAGGGCGACATCCCCTAAATCGGCTGCGCTACCTTTTGCCTGCTGTACTGCGGCCAAAAGCACAATGATGGGTAGGGGCTGACGCTCTAAAAATTCACAGTAGCGACTGCGCTGTTGCTGGCTCTGCCGCAATCTCTGCCACTCCTGTTGGCATTGAGGAAAAGTGTCCAGCCACTCACAGATATGCTCCCCCAGTTGCAGTTGACGGGCGATCGCCCCCGCCGTGGGGACAGTCACAATCAAGGCCAAGAGTTCTAGCTCCCACAGGGGAAAGGTTTGCCACTCTCGCCGCTCAGGAATCTCTGGCCACCACTCCCAAACCAATTTCAAGCGCACCTTGGCCGCCTGATCAAACTTCACTTGGCGATCTAAACACTCAAGGGCACCCAATTCCGCGAGTAACGTCAAGGCACGCTCACCGCCAAAGTGTTCCGTTGGCGCAAGGGGCAGTTCAAGGATGTGGCGCAGTTCATTGCGCAGCCGACTTTGCAGGGAAGGCCGTTTTGAGGTGGGGCGATCGCGGGTGGCAAAGACACCGCTGGTGAGGGCATATTCAATGTACTGGCGGGTTTGCGGCTCTAGGTCAAAGCCAAGGCGCACAGCAAAGCGCACGGCTCGAAAAATCCGCGTCGGGTCTTCAATAAAGCTATTGGGGTGGAGCACCCGAATCAGTCGCCGCTGCAAATCCTCCCGTCCGCCAAAGAAGTCCAGAACCTCCCCGTGGCGCGGTGGCGTCAGGCGCATAGCAAGGGCATTGATGGTAAAGTCGCGGCGGTAGAGATCTTGGCGAATCGAACTGGCGGCCACTTCCGGATGCGCCGCCGGATAGGGATAAAACTCACTGCGGGCGGTGGCAATATCCACAGCAAACCCGGCTAAGGGCAAGGCCTTCGGCCAGTGGAGCGCCGCGGTTTGAAACTGGCCATAGATTTGTAAATCCGTCTCTGGGTAAAGGTCATGGAGCGCTTGTGCCAAATGCACGCCAGCAGCTTCCTCCTGTTGCACCCCATCCACCACCAAATCAAACTCCCGTGTCGGTAAATGGTGATTCCCTTGGGCAATGGCCAACAGCAGATCCCGCACGGCGCCACCCACAAGGTATAGTTGCCAGCCGCGTTCCTTGGCGATCGCTGCCGCCCGTTGCAGTAGCGCCCACAGTTGCTCCGGCAGCCGTTGTTGCAGTGCCTCGTAAAGATTTAGGGTTGGCAAGGGGCAGACCGTTTCCGTTTCGCGGCTGAGGGCATAGAGGTGGCGCAGCACATCGGTACGGGTGACAATTCCCACAAGATCACCTTGCTCATTCACCACCGGTAGCCGCCCAATATCGTACTGCACCATTAGGGCTTGAATCTCTGGCAGTGGCGTTGTCGGGGAAACCGTGCGCACCGGTGCTTTCATGTATCCTTTGACCGGGGCATGGGCAAAGCCGTGGTGCAGCGCTACATCCAAATCTCGCCGTGAAATAATCCCCAGCAGTTCCCCTGCGGCACTCACCACCGACAGACCAGAGTGGCCATAGCGCAGCAAGACGCGGTGGGCATCGGCAATGGGGGTTTCTGGACGTACTGTTCGTACGGGTGAGGACATGAGTTCTGCCGCTGTTGGCGGATGGGGAATCTGTGCTTGAAGCGCTGTAAATATCTCTTTGAGCACCGCCTCTGGCTGGTCTGTGGTCATCGTCACTGCGGCGGCTTGGGCATGGCCACCCCCGCCAAGGGGAGCCAGCAAATGGGCAACATTGACATTGGGAATTTGGCTGCGGGCAATAATGGCGAGATGATGTTGGCGATAGCAGTGGCCAAGGAGAATGGCATCGCATTCACTGAGATCCGCCAATTGGGTGATTAACCGCGAGAGGCCGGGGAGATACTCCGCTGTGTGCAGCAGTACCCAGCCCAGCCGATAGCCCTGATAAACCACTTGCTGGAGATTTGCCCACGCCTGCTGCAAATAGGGTTGCAGATCTGCACTCAAGCCAGCCTCGGAATAGGTGGCGATCGCCCGCTGATTGGCCCCTTGGCTCAACAGCCACACCAAGGCCTGCACATCCCGCACCGTGGTTTGCTCAAAGGTCAAGGAACCCGTATCCGCATGAATCCCTAGGGCGAGAACCGTTGCTTCTGTGGGTGTCAGGCGAATCTCTGCGGTCTGCAACTGTTCGCAAATAATGGTGCTGGTTGCCCCCACGGGTTCTAACCATTGCTGCTGGGGGACAATATCCCCCGTCATCTCTAAATGGTGATCGTACAGGCCAATTTGGACTTGGGGTTGATCCAGCCATCCTGCGGCTTGCCCCAATTGGCGGCGCCACTGTGTATCCACCACCCAAATCTGGCGCAATTGACGGGGGTCAACGGCTCTTGCTTCAATGAGGGGATATTCATCGCGATGGTAGGCCAAAAATTCCCCCACCTTGGGATGGGTTCCCCCAGTCAAGACAATTTTGGTTCCCGGATAAAGGCGTGTGACACCGACGGCTGCCCCAAGGGTGTCAAAATCAGCAATTTGATGACAAAGGACAACATCCATCAGAACTTCCGCAAGGGGGCGGTGGCGAGAGTTTTCAACTCCCCTGTATCCAGTCTGCGGCAAGTTGTGTTCCAGCAAAAGGACAAAAATTAGTAGAGAAGAGGAATCAGTTTCTTCACCGTTTGCCGATAGGTTGGGTAGTCCTTAAACTTGGCCGATAGCCACTGTTCTTCTTGAGCGGCCTTGCGGTCAAAGAAAATGAAGAGGGCGATCGCCCCCAGCCCGTGGGAAAGACTCATTTGCCATACACCATAGGCCAAGGCCAAAAAGATCACACTGCTATAGATCGGATGGCGCACCCAAGCATAAACCCCCGTGGTTACTAACTGACTGTCCTCCTTGGGATGGGGTAGGGGTGTCAAGTTGTTCCCTAGGTGAAACAAGCCAGCAATGCCTAGACCAAGGCCAATCAGCCCCAAGCCAAGGGTCAATCCTAGGCGCACCACCAAGGGTAGGCTAACCACTCGTACCACTGGCAAGAGAATAAAGCCGATACTGAGTACCGTTTGGCCAATGACCCAAAATTCTCCCCGTTGATTGCGCCACCAGTCTTTGCTGAAGCCCCACTCTTGCAGTTTATTCACCTTGGTTGCCGCTGTTGCTGCATATCTTCAATTCTAGCGATCGCGCGCTCATTCCACAGGGGGCAACAATTTTGTGGCTTTCGCACTGGCTTTTTTCGCCTTCGTCTGGCCACTTCCCAGTTTACCCAAGGATTCTTGGAGTGTGCCCATCGGGCAAATCGCACACCATGCCCGCTGATTAAAGATCACCCCTAAAAGAATCGCAACAATGGACGTGACGACGCACATATTGACAAAGAGGCCACCTACCGCGACCCAGTTGCCCCATGCCAATGTCATGCGAAGGGCAAAAACCGTCATGATGAAGCTAAACACCGCCCAGCGAAAACTTTGTTTTTTGAAGAGTTTGGGATAGGGACGGTGGGGACTAAAGTGATAAAGCACAATGTCTAGGAACGCGCCACGCGGGCAGAGGTTGCCACACCAGTAGCGGCTGCGAAAATAGGCCAGCACAGGAATACCCAGCATCATGGCCAGCATCAGGTACCCCAGCCAAGGATACCAGAGGCCACCGATCGCAATTAGAAAAAATAGCCAAATCATTGCCCACTGACTGGGCTTGCCCCTCAACGATCGCTTCATAACCTGCCTAGTCGTATAATCTTATATGACTATAAAGTTATTTAGTAGAAAAAGTCAAGGCTTAGCTCCAGTGCCTTCACGACTCTTTACGTGGTCAAGGCAATAGCTAGCCGTGCCGCTCTAGAGCCAATTGCACCAAGCGATGGACTAATTCCGGAAAGGGCACACCACTCGCCGCCCACAGTTGGGGGTACATACTCAGGGCGGTAAACCCCGGTAGGGTATTCACTTCATTAATCAGGATTTCGCCAGTGCTGGGTACATAGAAAAAATCAAAGCGGGCAAGGCCAGCGGCATCAAGGGCTTGAAAGGCCTGTAGGGACATCCTGCGGATCTGCTCACTCACCGCTGGGGAAATCTCCGCAGGAATATGGAGTTGAGCGCGGCCATCGGTGTATTTGGTTTCGTAGTCGTAGAACTCACTGCTGTAGGTAATCTCCCCCACCACCGAAGCTTGGGGTTTATCATTGCCGAGCACCGCGCACTCTAGCTCACGGGCAACCACACCCGCTTCCACAATGATGCGGCGATCCAGTTCGGCAGCGGCCTCAAGGGCAGTTGTCAGTTGTTGGCGATTTTTGGCCTTGGAGATGCCCACGGAGGAGCCAAGGTTGGCAGGTTTGACAAAGCAGGGATAGCCCAATTCGGTTTCAATGCGATCGCACAAATGGTTGTAACGACAGGGATCCGACCACAGGTCACTGCGCTGCAGGGCTACGTAGCGCACTTGGGGTAAGCCCACAGCCCCAAAGACCGTTTTCATCAAGATTTTGTCCATACCAATGGCCGAGGCAGCCACCCCCGAACCCACGTAGGGGCGTTGCATCAATTGCAGCAGGCCTTGCATCGTACCATCTTCACCATTGGGGCCGTGGAGAATCGGGAACCAAACATCAATGGTTTCGGCAACCGCAGGAAACTGCCACAGGGAGTCCTCTGGTGCTGCGCCCTCGGGGATGCCAACATGGTCTGTGGAGCGCCAGCGGCCATCTTTTTGGATGTAGATCGGAATCACTTGATAGCGATCGCGATTGTCGCCCTCGGTAAAGGCTTGGGCGATCGCTGCCGCCGAGACCACCGAAACTTCATGCTCCCGTGAGCGACCTCCAAACAATAGCCCGACCCGCAGACGACCCATAGGACAAACCCGTGTGAATGTGACGGTTTCTTGGTACGATTTTCAAGGATTATACAAAGTTTGGGAGTTGCTATGGACGTGGGGCAAAAAGTGCGCGTCTGTCGAATTCGCGATCGCGTCGCCCAAGACATCATTCAAAAACTCGGCCAAGTGGGTCAAATTACTGGTTTTAAGATGACCGATGGCAGTGGGGTTGGCGTCATTGTCACCTTTGACGATCGCTCCAGCACTTGGTTTTTTGAGGACGAAATTGAAGTCGTCGGCTAATTCCTGCCCTGCCGCCTTTTTCACAGCAACTGAGCGGGGTCAATAAGATCTCAGATTTGCATCCCACTGAATCCGATAGAAAAAGGCTGCATTAGTGGTACGTTGTATTGTGGTGCGCTTGCACCAAAAGCTGCATTCCACTTTCAGTCTCGATCGTTGTGCCCCTTGGGGAGCGATCGCCCTCTGAAAAAACGCAAATGAATTTACCTAGACAGTAGGCAAACGTCCATGGTCATATCAGCAGAACGAACCAATGTAGGCTTTATTACTCAGGTCATTGGCCCTGTCGTTGACATTGAATTTCCCAGCGGCAAAATGCCCGCCATTTACAACGCCCTGCGGATTCAAGGCAAAAACGAGGCCGGCTTAGACGTGGCTGTAACCTGTGAAGTGCAACAACTCCTTGGCGATAACCGCGTCCGTGCCGTTGCCATGAGTAGCACCGATGGCTTAGTGCGGGGGATGGAAGCCGTAGATACCGGTGCCCCCATCAGCGTGCCCGTAGGGACAGCCACCCTTGGTCGCATCTTCAACGTGCTGGGTGAACCCGTGGACGAAAAAGGCGCTGTCAGTGCCACTGAAACCCTGCCCATTCACCGTCCTGCTCCCAGCTTTACGCAACTGGAAACCAAGCCCTCGGTCTTTGAAACCGGCATCAAGGTGATTGACCTGCTCACCCCCTATCGCCGTGGCGGTAAAATTGGCCTCTTTGGCGGTGCAGGCGTCGGCAAGACCGTGATCATGATGGAACTCATCAACAACATTGCGACCCAACACGGTGGGGTGTCGGTGTTTGCTGGCGTGGGCGAACGTACCCGCGAAGGCAATGACCTCTACAACGAAATGATTGAATCGGGCGTGATCGACAAAAACGATCCCAGCAAATCTAAAATCGCCCTTGTGTACGGTCAAATGAACGAACCCCCCGGCGCACGGATGCGTGTGGGTCTGTCGGGGCTGACGATGGCCGAATACTTCCGCGATGTCAACAAGCAGGATGTCCTGCTGTTTATTGATAACATCTTCCGCTTTGTGCAAGCCGGTTCTGAGGTGTCGGCGCTACTCGGTCGGATGCCCTCTGCGGTGGGATACCAGCCCACCCTCGGTACCGATGTGGGTGCCCTGCAAGAGCGGATTACCTCGACCACGGAAGGTTCGATTACTTCGATTCAAGCGGTCTATGTGCCTGCGGACGACCTGACTGACCCTGCTCCGGCCACGACCTTTGCCCACTTGGATGGGACAACGGTGCTCTCCCGTGGTCTAGCCGCAAAAGGGATTTACCCCGCTGTGGATCCCCTTGGCTCCACCTCCAACATGTTGCAGCCGGACATTGTGGGTCAGGAGCACTATCAAACGGCACGGGCGGTGCAAGCCACCCTGCAGCGCTACAAAGAGTTGCAGGACATTATTGCCATTTTGGGTCTCGATGAACTCTCTGAGGAAGACCGCCTAACCGTGGCGCGGGCACGCAAAATTGAGCGCTTCCTGTCTCAGCCCTTCTTTGTGGCGGAAGTGTTCACCGGTGCCCCCGGCAAATACGTCACCCTCGAAGAAACCATCAAAGGCTTCCAGATGATCCTCAGCGGTGAGCTGGATGATCTGCCCGAACAAGCCTTCTACATGGTGGGCAATATCGAAGAAGCCAAAGCTAAGGCTGAAAAACTCAAAGCCTAGGTTTCACAGGTGTCGATACAGGGTGGGGCAACCCGCCCTTTGATCATTGAGTGGCAAGGGAAGCGTTATGGTGATGACCGTCCGGGTAATTGCACCCGATAAAACCGTTTGGGATGCCCCCGCTGAGGAAGTGATTTTGCCCAGCACAACGGGGCAATTGGGTATTCTCTCAAATCATGCCCCCCTCTTAACCGCCTTGGAAACGGGCGTGATGCGGGTGCGCCAAGACCGCGAGTGGGTGGCGATCGCCCTCATGGGGGGCTTTGCCGAAGTTGAAAACAACGAAGTGACCATTCTTGTCAACGGTGCTGAGCGCGGGGACACAATTGACCTCGAAAAAGCCAAGGCCGAATTTGCTGAAGCACAGGCTGCCCTCGCTAAAGCCGAACAGGGGGAATCTAAACAGGCCAAAATTCAAGCCACCCAAGCCTTTCGTCGTGCCCGTGCTCGCTTGCAGGCCGCAGGGGGTGTGGTCGAGATTTAGGTTCTTTCCCTGATTTGCTGAACTGCAATTGCTCCCCCTAGGGGGAGTTTTGTGTTTCACTGGCTTCCTCCGTTTGCTGCCGCAGGTAGGCTTGGATAAAGGGATCGAGGTCACCATCCATTACCTCTTGAATGGCTGTCGTTTCCACCGCCGTGCGCAGGTCTTTGACCAGTTGATAGGGATGGAAGACATAGTTGCGAATTTGGTTGCCCCAAGCCGCTTCAACGGCATCACCGCGAATATCCGCAATTTCTTTGGCCTTTTGTTCTTGGGCAATGACTAATAGCTTGGCCTTGAGAATGGCAAGGGCTTTTTCCTTGTTTTGCAGTTGCGATCGCTCCTGCGTACAGCGGACGGCCAAGCCCGTTGGTTTATGGACAATACGCACTGCCGTTTCCACCTTGTTCACGTTTTGCCCCCCCTTGCCACCACTGCGGGAAGTGGTAATCTCCAAATCGCTTTCCGGGATTTCAACCGTAACGGATTGATCCAGTTCGGGCATCACATCCACGCCGGCAAAGCTGGTTTGCCGTTTACCATTGGCATTAAAGGGAGAAATGCGCACAAGGCGATGGGTGCCCTTTTCAGAGCGCAGATAACCGTAGGCATAGCGCCCCCGAATTTCTAGGGTGGCTGACTTAATGCCCGCCTCCTCCCCCTCCGATAGCTCGGCCAGATGGGTTTGGTAACCGTGGCGCTCCGCCCAGTGGGTGTACATTCGCAGCAACATTTCTGCCCAATCCTGAGCATCAGTCCCGCCAGCACCAGCATTGATCGTGAGAATGGCGTTGTTTTTGTCGTAGGGGCCACTGAGGAGTTGTTCCAGTTCCCAGCGACTCAACTGGGCGTCTAAATCCTTGAGCAGCGTAGTCGCCTCTGTCACCAACCCTTCATCCGGCTCTAGCTCCAGCAGTTCCAGTGCCGTTTCCACGTGTTCAATTGTTTTTTGCCACTGCTGAAGTTGGTTGAGGGCGTCTTTGGCTTCGGTCAACTGTTGGAGCGTGACTTGGGCGATCGCTTGATCATTCCAGAAGTCGGGCTGAGCGGCAGTGTGCTCAAGGTCGTGAATCTTAGCGCTTAATGCTGCTGGGTCAAAGATAGTCCTGGGTATGACCCAGGCGATCGCGCAACAGGGAAAAATCGCGTTTGAGCGTACTTAAATCGATCATTCTACAATGCAAAGGAAATGAATTCTGTTGATATTCTATCAAAGGCAGACCGCCGCCCAACGCTACTGTGGGCTATTTCTGAGGCAGCTGAGGGGTCAAGGCAAGAAATGTTAAGTTTTTCACCCTTGCCCTTAGTCCCTCCCAAGTGTCACCATGATCCCTAGGTGAACTCTGGGGAATGGAACCCATGGCCATCAAAAACTCGCCCGAAGTACCCCGCAATCGCTGGATTGGCAATGCCTTACTCTTTCTGGGTTTGGGATTTCTGCTGCTGAACCTCTTCTTTCCGCAGCTCTTTGCACCGCGCCCGCCTCAGGTTCCCTACAGTATGTTTATCCATCAGGTGCAAGAGGGAGAAGTGGCTCGCGCCTATGTGGGTCAAAATGAGATTCTTTATCAACTCAAACCCCAGGGGGATAAGCCTGCCCAAGTGTTGGCGACCACGCCCATCTTTGATTTAGAGTTACCTAAACGCTTGGAGGAACAGGGGGTTGAATTTGCTGCCGCGCCACCCCCCCGCAACAGTTGGCTATTGAATGTCTTGGGCTGGGTGATTCCGCCGATTGTTTTTGTGCTCGTTTTCCAATTCTTTGCCAGTCGCCAAGCGGGCGGTGGTCCTCAGGGGGTTCTCTCCATCAGCAAAAGCCGCGCTAAGGTCTATGTCGAAGGTGCGAACACGGGGATTCGCTTTGATGATGTGGCCGGGGTGGAAGAAGCCAAGGCGGAACTGGTGGAGATTGTGGATTTCCTAAAAAATCCCCAGCGCTACATTCAAATTGGAGCCCGCATTCCCAAGGGGGTGCTGCTGGTGGGGCCGCCGGGGACAGGGAAAACCCTGCTGGCCAAAGCCGTTGCTGGCGAAGCTAATGTCCCCTTCTTCTCCATTTCAGGTTCTGAATTTGTGGAGCTATTTGTGGGCGTCGGGTCGGCCCGCGTACGGGATCTCTTTGAGCAGGCGAAAAAGCAAGCCCCCTGTATTGTCTTTATTGATGAGTTAGATGCCATTGGTAAGTCCCGTTCCAGTGCCGGTTTTTATGGCGGGAACGATGAGCGGGAGCAAACCCTCAACCAACTGCTGACGGAAATGGATGGCTTTGATGCCACGGGGGCAACGGTGATTGTCCTTGCGGCAACGAACCGCCCAGAAACCCTTGATCCGGCATTGCTGCGCCCTGGACGCTTTGACCGCCAAGTCTTGGTCGATCGCCCCGATTTGAGTGGTCGGGAGGCAATTTTGAAAATTCATGCCAAAAAGGTGAAACTGGCTCCTGAAGTGGATCTGCACGCGATCGCTGCCCGTACACCGGGGTTTGCTGGCGCAGACTTGGCCAACCTAGTCAATGAAGCAGCCCTACTGGCGGCGCGCAATCAACGGGAAGTGGTGACGCAGCAGGACTTTGCCGAAGCAATTGAACGCATCGTGGCTGGCCTTGAGAAAAAAAGCCGTGTCCTCAACGACAAGGAGAAGAAAATTGTCGCCTACCACGAAGTCGGTCATGCCCTTGTCGGCTGTGCGCTGCCGGGCAGTGGTCGGGTAGAGAAAATCTCGATTGTGCCCCGTGGCATGGCGGCTCTTGGTTACACATTGCAATTGCCGACGGAGGATCGCTTCCTCCTTGATGAGCAAGAATTGCGCGCCCAAATTGCCACCTTGCTAGGGGGGCGATCGGCAGAGGAGATTGTCTTTGGCACGATCACAACTGGAGCTGCGAACGATCTACAACGGGCCACAGATTTGGCAGAGCGGATGGTGCGCAGCTACGGCATGAGCAAAGTCCTTGGTCCTCTTGCCTTTGAGCAACAGCAGGCGAGCTTTTTGACGAACAATGGCATGATGCTACGGGCAGTCAGTGAGGAAACCGCTCAAGCCATTGATCGCGAAGTCAAAGAAATTGTCGAGTCAGCTCACCAGCAGGCGCTCAGTATTCTTAAGGAGAACCGTGACCTTCTCGAAGCGATCGCCCAAAAACTCTTAGAAAAAGAAGTGATTGAGGGCGAAGAACTCCACGAACTACTGAGCCAAGTAAAAACCCCAACCGCTGCTTAACCAACGGAGCCGCAAAACCGCCAAAAAAAAAGACCAGCGGATTACTGGTCATTCAGTCCAATGTTTTTGTCTCAGAAGAGAAGTCAAGGTGCACACAAAGCGGTGAGGGCGATCAAAAAGCTGCACTGCCTGAGCTCCCCTTCTTCCTCCATGATAATGTAGCGAGAGTCACAAAAGTTCACATATAAAATCTTTAGGTATTTCTACTCAAATCCATAACCGCAGGTAATCAGTTTAGCGGCCACCGACGGTAATGGCATCGACTTTAATGTGGGGTTGACCAACAGTGACGTAGATACTACCGCTAATCGAGCCACAGAAACCGGGGGCAAGGGCGAGATCGTTGGCAGACATTGAAATTCGCTGCATGATTTCCTCGGCTTCGCCAATCAGTGTGGCTCCCTTGAGGGGCTGTTTGATTTGGCCATGTTCAATCCAGTAGGCTTCCTCAACGGCAAAGTTAAATTGCCCCGTGGCACCAACACTACCGCCCCCCATGCGTTTGCAGTAAATGCCGCGATCAATGGAGGTAATTAAGTCCTCAACACGGTATTCACCGGGGGCAATGTAGGTATTGCGCATCCGCGAAGCGGCGGCATAGGTATAACTTTGGCGGCGGCCACTGCCCGTGCGAGGGTGCCCTGTGCGCATCGAACCCGCGCGATCGCTCAGGAAATTCTTAAGGATGCCATTTTCAATCAGCAACGTGCGCTGCGTCGGCATCCCCTCATCGTCCATATCAATACTGCCAAAGGCACCGCTGGTGATTCCCTCATCCCAAGCGGTCAAGTTTTCATGGGCAATTTTTTCGCCTTTTTTATCAGCAAAGGGGGTCGTACCGCGTTCAATTTGAGTGGTTTCCAAGAGGTGACCACAGGCTTCATGGAAGATCACCCCCCCAAATTGGTTGGCCATGATCACCGGGTAAGTACCCGATTCCACATAGTCAGCATAGAGCATTTTGCCCGCCGCTTCGGCAACGGTATCGGCCAAGGTGGTGTAGTCCCACTGACGCAAAAAGTCTGGATTACTGGTATCGCCATTGCGCTCACCAATAGAGGCGCGGTGCTCGCCATCCGCACAGAGAACAGAGGCCACTGCTGACTGGGTGAGGCGAATATCGCGACCAAAGGTGCCATCACTAGCGGCCACCATTACCTCTTGCCAATCGCGAAAATAACTGAGGCGGCGGGATTGCAGATGCTGGGTTTTCTGGCGTAGGCGATCGCTCCCCGCCAGCAGAATATCGGCCACTTCAGCAATAGAACTACAGCTAGCCAGCCAGCCTTCCTTGCGGCCTTGGGCATAGTCCCGCAGCAATTCAAGGTGGATTTCAGGCACGTAAGCTTGCGGACTGGGTAAGAGCAACCCCATTAAGCCCAAAGCCTTCTCTAGAGCCGCCCGCAACCCCTTGAAGCTGAGGTCATTGGTGCTCACGTAGCAATCACTGGTACCGCGAAAAACGCGAATACCCGCCCCTAAACTCAAGCGAGGGGAGACACTCGTCAGGCGATCGTCCTCGACAAGGGTACTGAGGTAATGGTTGCGCTCAAGGAAAATCTCGACAAAATCAGCGCCAGCCGCCCGCCCAAGGCCAAGGAGCGTAGCGAGGGGAGATTCCCAAGAGCCGTCAAAGCGATCGCCTTCGGGGGAATAGCTAAGGTGGGCAAGATCCGCAGAACGAAGTAGCGTGGCTGGCATTGTTAACAATCACTTAACATATCCCCACTATAGCAAATTCCCCCTCGCAGCCTAGTTTTCAGCTTTGGCTAAAAAGGAGAGGTGATAGAGGGTATCCTTGGCGGGGTGGGCTTGCACCTCTTGGAGCACCACCGTTCCCTGCCACGGCAAATCGGGGATCGAAAGCTGGATCGGGGTTTTCTGGGGACGGGCATCCCGCACCAAAAATTCGGCGGCATGGGTATCCACCACCAAGGAAATCGAAGACTCAATCGTCGAGCCGTAGAGGACGGCAGGGGTTTTGCCCTCACGGCGTAGGGCATTGGGTTTAGCATCGGCAGGGCGTAGGTGCCCCTCAATAGCTAAGGAACGAGACATTGCTGCAACTCCAATTAAGATAAAACGGGATGGACTTGGGTGCCATCATCCTTGAGGAGTGCCCGTTTCGGACCATGGATCGGATCCTCAACAATGATGGTTTGGCTGCGCTCTGCCCCCAACGAGACAATGGCGATGGGCACAGACATAATTTCAGCCAAAAACTTGAGATAGTTCAATGCCGCCTTGGGCAGATCGTCAAGGGAGCGGCAATGACGGGTGGATTGCTGCCACCCCGGCAGGGTTTCATAGATGGGACGACAGCGGGCAAATTTGAGGGCATTGCTGGGGAAGTGTTCGCAGCGCTCACCGTCAATATCGTAGGCAACACAGACTTTGATCTCTGGCAGCTCATCGAGAACATCGAGCTTCGTAATTGCCAAGCAGTCGAGACCATTGATGCGCACCGCATAACGGCCAATCACGGCATCAAACCAGCCACAGCGGCGGCGCCGTCCAGTTGTGGTACCAAATTCAGCACCGCGATCGCCCAAGAGTTCTCCCACCTCATCCAGCAGTTCCGTCGGAAAAGGCCCTTCGCCGACCCGCGTGGTATAGGCTTTGGCCACACCAATGACGCGGTCAATCATCGTTGGACCAATCCCCGCCCCAACACAAGCACCCCCGGCCACAGGGTTTGAGGAGGTGACGTAGGGATAGGTGCCATGGTCAAGGTCTAAAAGAGTACCTTGGGCACCTTCAAAGAGAATGTTGCGCCGCCGGCGGATGGCATCATCCAGCACGAGGGAACCATCGACAATGTGCGATCGCAGGCGCTCACCGTAGGCACAGTACTCTTCAATGATCGGCTGCGGTTCGAGGGGAGCCAGTCCGTAGAGCTTTTCGAGGATCAAATTCTTTTGGGCGATCGCCCACTCCAGCTTGGCGGCCAACTGATCAGCATCCAGCAGATCCAGCATGCGAATCCCCGTGCGCTCCGATTTATCGGCATAGGTGGGGCCAATGCCGCGTCCTGTGGTACCAATGCGCCGCGAGCCACGCCGTTCCTCAGCAGCAATATCCAACTGGCGATGGTAGGGCATCGTCACATGGGCTGTTTCTGCAATCAGCAGATTCTCAGTGCTCACCCCCAACTGTTCCAGTTGTTCGAGTTCCTCAAGGAGCACCTTCGGATCCACCACTGTTCCCGCGCCAATGATGCACTGGGTATCAGGGTAGAGAATCCCTGACGGAATCAGGTGCAATTTTAGGGTCTGGTCTTTGACGACAATCGTGTGACCTGCATTGACACCGCCCTGATAGCGGACTACCACATCGGCAGACTTGCTCAGGAGATCGGTGATTTTACCCTTGCCTTCATCGCCCCACTGGGCACCAACAACGACGACGTTTGCCAAGTGATTTTCTTAACTCGTTAATTAACACAATCGTCTATTGTAACCCTTGGGGCAAATGCACACAAGCGCGCGATCGCAAAAATTTTGCCATTGCCCTGCCCGTCCTAGGGGCGATCGTGCTAGCATAAATAATGCTTTGAATGCCGATGTAGCTCAGTGGTAGAGCACTCGATTCGTAATCGAGCGGTCGTGAGTTCGAATCTCATCATCGGCTTGGCTCACCCATTTCCAATCGTCTGCGAGCAGGAACAGACTGTGTTTGCCTACCTCAGAGGAACCGTTGTTGCCCATCAATCGGAGGGTGGCCATCGCTCTGCCCTGATCCTAGAGGTGAATGGGGTCGGCTATCGCTTACTGGTCACATCCCATCTGTTGCGGCAATACCCGCCGAGTGCTGAGGTGGTGCAGATTTTTACCCATCTCAGTGTCCGTGAGGATCAGATGCTCCTCTATGGCTTTGCTTCGGCAGCGGAGCGGGATCTCTTTTTGCGTTTGATCCGTGTCAATGGGGTTGGGCCACAGATGGCGCTATCGTTGCTGGATACCCTACCTTTGCCAGAACTCGTGCAGGCAATTGTGAGTGGCAATACCCGTCGTCTCAGCCGCGCGCCCGGAGTCGGCAATAAAACCGCTGAGCGCATTGCCTTGGAACTGAAAGCCGCCCTGAGTGCTTGGCGACAGGAAACGGGGTTAACAACGGCTCCCGCTGGCCTGCCCACGGAAGCGATGCGTGAAGAACTGGAGTTGACTCTTTTAGCCTTGGGTTATAGCGATCGCGAGATTGAAGCCGCCCTCACTGCCATCGGCCAAACGAGCACCCTCGCCAAGAATAGCGATCCAGAGGCATGGCTACGGGAAGCCATCACATGGTTAAGTGCCAATACCTAGGCCTTAGGATAAATAAAGACGACACCTAACTCTAGACTGCTATGGGGCAGCCAACCTTCATTGATCTATTTGCTGGCATCGGTGGCATGCGGCTCGGTTTTAGCCAAGCAGGTGGTTGCTGTGTTTTTAGCTCAGAGTGGAATAAGTTTGCCCAAATAACCTACGAAGCAAACTTTGGCGAAGTGCCAGCAGGAGACATTACTCAAATCCCCTCGGAGAGGATTCCTGACCATGACATATTATTAGCGGGTTTTCCCTGTCAGCCCTTTAGCATTGCGGGTGTCAGCAAGCACAATGCCCTAGGAATGAATCATGGTTTTCAGCACCCGACTCAAGGCAATCTATTTTTTGAAATTGCGAGGATCATCAACGATAAACGTCCTAGGGCTTTTTTGCTAGAAAATGTTAAAAATCTTCAAAGCCACGATCGCGGTAGAACCTTTCAAAGGATTCAAGAAATTCTAAATGATTTGGGATACTACATCTATTACCAAGTCATCAACGCCGTTCACTTTGTGCCTCAGCATCGAGAAAGGATTTTTATTGTGGGTTTTAGAGAACCCCTTGAATTTACATTTCCTCAATTGCCAATTCAGCAACATAGAGTTAGGGATATTCTGGAACCGTCAGTAGATGCTAAATATACGTTGAGCAATCATCTGTGGCAGTATTTGCAAAACTATGCTGAAAAGCATCGTGCCCGTGGTAATGGATTTGGCTATGGTCTAGTTGATTTAGAGGGAGTAACCCGAACATTAAGCGCAAGGTATTACAAAGATGGCTCGGAAATCCTCATTCCCCAAGAAAACAAGAATCCCCGCCGCCTGACGCCAAGGGAATGTGCCCGCTTAATGGGGTTTCCCGACTCTTTCAAAATTGTGGTGAGTGATACAAGGGCATACCAGCAGTTTGGCAATTCAGTTGTGGTGCCGTTGGTGAAAGTTATTGCTGATGAGATATTAAAATCCCTAAAGCAGGGAAAATTATTAAAACAAACTAGGCAGCTTACGCTCTTTTAGTTCAGATATGTCATTCAAGGTTTTAAGCAAGCAGGAAAAGAAAGTTTTAAGAAAGATATGTTCAGGCAATAAGTATTACATGAAGCCTATTGTTAAGAGAATTAATCAATGGGTTGCTAGTCAGAAAAACATTAAGGAAGCATGGCTATTAGTGCTTAACCAGTTACACGACATCATACGAGCTTCTCAGATTGATGTGGAAATACTTTTAGATCAAAAGGTTCAACAGGGGAAAATAGAGAATAAAAATCAAGCAATAAAGAGCATTGCTGGCAATGCTTTTTCAAACGCCTTAATTTACATCTTTCTTGTTAACAAGTGTTGCAAAAACATACCTGAATGGATGTTCATAACATCTCAGCTATCAAGTGTTCCAAATTTCAGGCAGTCAATTAATATCAATATCCAAAATGAAGTGCAAAAACCAGATATGGATATTGTGATTTATGCAAATAATAATATTAAGCAGAAACATACACCTGAAAGCTATATCATTTTGTCTCTTAAAACATCCTTAAGGGAAAGGGCGGCTCAAACTTATAAGTGGAAACTCCTAATGGAAGTTGCTCTACATAGCCCTGAATTATGCGAAAAATACAATATCTCCTATCGATCGTCAGTAGTTCCGATTATTTGCTTTGCAACAACAAACTTTTATAACGAAATTAATAACCCTCAGCAACGCGGAATGTTGAAATTCTTTGATCGGTCTTTTATCGCTAAGGAAATAATAGATTTTACAGAAGATGCGTTTATTTATCCTCTTTCTAACTTAATTCCATTTGCTATAGAAAAGCTGTCAAATCCCTATGTTCAGCTTAGTTTGTTTTAACCCGCAAATAAAAAAGGGGCAGTTTTATGCCCCCTAGTATCAGCAAACTATAGCGAACAATTTGAATCTCTAGGAAAACATGGGCAGGTGAGAATAGACGGCTGCCCACAGGGGACTCCAAGGCCCAAGGTTGAGTACTAGAGTTGCGATCGCCACGGTGCTGCTGAGCCATGTCAGCCACTGAGCGTAGATATTTGCTCCTTGTTTTTGCGTTTGCAGGTGGTCAATGGTTTGCTGAAGCTGCTCGACTTCTTGGTTGAGATCTGCAATTTCATGGTGTAGCTCGTCAATTTCACGATCGCGCTCGCTGACTGTGGCATGACAGGCCGCCAGTTCTGCCTCTTTTTCGCGACAGGTGGCTTCAATCGTGGTCAGAGAAGCAGTCAATGTCGCCGTTTGACTGGCGTATTCTTCTTCGAGGCTGCTACTGCGCTGGTAGGCGGTTTCTAGCTCTTGGCGATAGCGATCGCAATTGTCCCGTAGGGCTTCGTTTTCCGCTTGGCTAGTGTTGAGGGCATGCGTCAATTCCACCACCTGTTGGCGATAGTCACTAACTTGAGTGTGTAGTTGCTGTTGTTGGTCTTCTAGCTCTTGACAGCGGTTTTGCAGCCGTTCCACCTCTGAGCGCAATTGCTCAATTTCTTGGCGCTGGCGATCGCGCTCCTGTTCACTACGGCTGACCAGTTCCTTTAGCCCTTCGATGCGCTGGGCTTGTTCGCTGACAATCCTATGCAGGCGATCGCACTCTTCCTTCAAACGTTGCACAGAACCCTTGTACTGCCGCTGTACCCAAGCCCGCAAAAACGATAGGCCAGAGATGGTAAATCCAATCAGGGCATAGGTGCCCACCAGTGTATGACCCGTGGCCGACATCTGTAACATATTGAACCCCTGAACTTCAGTTGAATGTCAATGAAAACGCCGCCATCCAGAATACAGCCCTTTTCCCAAGGATGGAACCCGCCCAAAACAGTCAAAGCCGCTGTCGGACAGGCCTCTATCTCTTTATCCTTTGGCGATCGCTCCCCTATGCAGGGGCACAGCGATAACTTTATGGGAATGCATGCAGAAACTTCTATTTCCTAGTCTAGCGAGGGAGAATGACCGCTGGGGCTAGCTTCTTGCCAGCATTGGTACAATAAGGGATGCACTTGAATTTGCAAGGGGAAGACCAATGACCGAGGCACCTGTATTGCCCATTCTATTGATGGGGATTGCGAACTTTTTGCAGATCTACTTAATTGTGCTGCTGATTCGGGTTCTGCTGTCGTGGTTTCCCAATATCAACTGGTACAATCCGCCCTTTTCGATTCTCAGTCAGTTAACGGATCCCTACCTGAATATCTTTCGTGGTCTGATTCCCCCCATCGGCGGCCTTGACTTTTCGCCGATTATTGCCTTCTTCCTCTTGCAATTTATTGTCCAACTCTTATCGGGGTTCTCCAGTAGCGCCACATTCTTCTAAACCATCGCTAGCCTAGGGTGCAATCGCTATGTCAACGCTGCCTGCGTTTCAGGATGAATTTGATGTCATTGTTGTTGGTGCCGGTCACGCCGGCTGTGAAGCGGCCTTGGCAACGGCACGGTTGGGTTGTCGTACCCTCTTGCTGACCCTCAACCTCGATAAAATTGCTTGGCAGCCCTGTAATCCTGCCGTGGGTGGGCCGGCCAAATCGCAACTGGTGCACGAGGTGGATGCCCTCGGAGGCGAAATTGGGCGTGTGACCGATCGCACTTATCTGCAAAAGCGGCTCCTGAATGCCTCACGGGGGCCAGCGGTCTGGGCATTGCGGGCGCAAACCGATAAGCGCGAATACAGCGCCGTCATGAAGCAGGTGGTGGAAAATCAGCCCAACTTGCTGGTGCGCGAAGGCATGGTCACGGATTTAGTCCTTGATGCCAATGACACGGTGATTGGGGTTGAAACCTACTTTGGCGTCGCCTTTCGCTGTCAAGCAGTGATCCTGACAACGGGAACCTTCCTCGGTGGCCGCATTTGGGTGGGAAATAAATCCATGGCCGCTGGTCGGGCTGGCGAATTTGCTGCTGAGGGACTCTCCCAAACCTTAGCACGGCTCGGTTTTGAGGTGGATCGCCTGAAAACAGGAACGCCCGCACGGGTAGATCGGCGATCGGTGGACTACAGCAAGATGGAACCGCAACCCCCAGATGAGCAGGTACGCTGGTTTAGCTTTGACCCCACCGCATGGGTGGAAAGACCCCAAATGAACTGCTACTTGACTCGCACCACCGCTGCTACCCACCAACTCATTCGCGAGAATTTGCACCTGACGCCCGTCTATGGCGGTTGGGTGGATGCCAAAGGCCCCCGCTACTGCCCCAGCATTGAGGATAAAATTGTCCGCTTTGCTGACAAAGAAAGCCATCAAATTTTCATTGAACCCGAAGGCCGCGATACACCAGAACTCTATATCCAAGGCTTTTCCACGGGGCTACCGGAACCGCTGCAATTGCAACTGTTGCGCACCCTGCCGGGGCTAGAAAACTGCATCATGCTGCGTCCGGCCTATGCAGTGGAATACGACTACTTGCCGGCAACCCAGTGCTTTCCCACCCTGATGACGAAAAAGATTCAGGGGCTGTTTTGTGCCGGGCAAATCAACGGTACCACCGGCTATGAGGAGGCCGCCGCCCAAGGGATTGTGGCCGGGATCAATGCGGCTCGCTTTGTTCAGAGGAAACCGATGATCACCTTCCCACGCCAAGAGAGCTACATCGGCACCCTGATTGATGATCTGTGCACGAAGGAACTGCGGGAACCCTACCGCATGCTCACCAGCCGCTCGGAATATCGCTTGGTGTTGCGATCGGACAATGCTGACCAGCGGCTCACCCCCTTGGGGTATGAGATTGGCTTGGTGAGTGAAGCCCAGTGGCAAGTGTTTCAAGCAAAGCAACAGCGCCTTGCGGCGGAGACCCAACGCCTGCAAATGACGCGCATTAAAGCCCATGAACCCGTGGGCGAAGCGATTGTGGCTGCAACAGGTCAAGCGATTAAGAGTGCCATTGCCCTTGATGAGTTGCTGCGGCGATCGGGGGTACATTACGACCTATTAGATCGCCATGGCCTTGGCAATCCTGATCTGACCCCCCAAGAGAAAGAGGCGGTTGAAATTGCCATTAAGTACGCAGGCTACATTGAACGGCAGCAACGGGAAATTGAGCAGATTGCCCGTCAAGACCAGCGTCCGCTCCCTGCGGATTTGGATTACTTTGCCATCCCCACCCTTTCGATGGAAGCACGGGAAAAACTCAGTGCCATCCGCCCCCTCACCATTGGTCAAGCCAGCCGTATTGGTGGGGTCAACCCGGCAGATATTAATGCCCTTTTGGTCTATCTCCAAGTGCAACAGCAGCGGCAATCCCTAACGGCGGTGGAGGGCTAGAACCGTGTGGCCGTCTGAACTAGAGTTGTCCTATGTCAGACATCAAGCTCCCCTGTATACTTCTGGCAACCCAGTTGGGGAAGCGGGCAAGCATCTCCCTTGTCCAAAAGCTCCCTTTTTTGCAAAACAAACCCATGATTGCTCTGAACCTGCGTCCCACGATTGAATTAACTGATGAAGCCTTCGAGCAACTTTGCCGTAGTAACCCTGAGCTACGGCTAGAGCGTAGCGCCCAAGGAGAATTGATTGCCATGGCGCCTGCCGGCAGTGAAAGTAGCCGTCAAAACCTCAGTCTCAGTTCCCAGTTATGGCACTGGAACCAACAAACAAAGCTGGGTGTAGCCTTTGACTCCTCCGCTGGCTTCCGTTTGCCCAATGGCGCCATTCGCTCCCCTGATGCTGCTTGGATTGAAAAAAGTCGCTGGCAACGCCTCACGCCTGAGCAACGGCGCCGCTTTGCCCCCATCTGTCCTGATTTTGTGTTGGAACTCAAGTCACCAACGGATGATTTGGCTGCCCTCCAAGCCAAGATGCAGGAGTATGTGGACAATGGTGCCCAACTGGGTTGGTTAGTTGATCCCGAAATGCGACAGGTTTACTGTTATCGATCTGGGCAAGCTGTGCAGGTTTTGGAGCATCCCCCTTGTCTTTCAGGAGAGCCCCTGTTGCCTAACTTTGTAATGGATTTCACCTTGATTTGGGATTAGGGATTCCCTATTATAGGGTGCCTCTGCCGTTCGTACTGCCCTTCCGCAGCATGAATGCCGAGGCTTGGCGCGCCCTAGGTCAGTGCCCTGATTCGTGGAGTGGTTTGTCGCTATCGCGGTCACTCCATGGCGGGATTACAGCACTGGTTTGTGGTGGCTTGGCAATTGCTGCGGCAGGAGCAAGGTTCTCATCTTACGGTTTGTTATCCCCGGGTGTGGCCACGATGACCCGCAATCTTGCTCTTACGGATTATGAGCGGCAACAAATTAAAAAAATCAGTGCGTGGCTGCGGGAAGAAACGAACCCTCTGCAACAGGCGGTGCAATCGGTCAATGCCACAGTCGAGCGTCATGTCAGTCGGATGTTGTCCCCTGAACATCTAGCGATTCTGCGTAAGGCGGGCGATCGCCTACTAGCCAATAGTGATCAGGCTTGGCAACACCTGAAACAGCGATTGGGGAACACTCGGATGCCAGTCGATCATTGGCAGGATCTCAAGGATCAACCCCTAGAGGTGTGCGATCGCCTGCAAGCTAGGGTTGCCGGTGCGGCCTTGACCAACGCTGCCTTGGAAGCCCTGATCACTGCTCCCTTTGACTTTCTGGGCGAACTGGTGGATGTGGGGTTAACTCTGCTGTTGGGTCTCAAAACGATTCAAGCGGTGGGCTTGTGCTATGGCTTTGGCAGTGAGACCACAGTTGAACAGCACATCATCTGGGGCACATTGGGGATCAGTTTTGCCGGCACTGCCAAGGAACGTCAGCATCTATTGTTGAGTTTGCTGCATCCTTCTGAGGACAGTGAACGGGGGGCGATCGCCGGCCTCTTGGAAGACAGTGCCTTTGAGGTCTTTACTGACAACACGGTGGAGGCGGTGTTGAGTCGCGCATTAGTGATGTTGAGCGAAGAATTGAGTGGCGAGTTGATCCCCGTGATTGGCACTGCTTTGGGGGTTCTGGAAAGCGAACAATTTGCCCGAGAAGTGGCAACGACCACGCGATATGTTTATCAGTTGCGTTGGCTACTGCGTGCTCACGGTGGCAGTGGAGTGGATGGTTGACAACGGCTACCGCCGCCAAAGTCCATGGTCGTGCCAAAATCTCTGTAGAAGAAACAATCCACTACTATCTTGCCGATGACGCTGTTTTGGAATGGCTACCTCAAGAAAAGAAACAGTCGTTTGTCACTATCGGGGTTACTCAATTTTATTCAATTAATGGAGTCAATTCTCTTTTCATTTCTTCTGCTGTCTTGATACAGTTAAATCCCCAAAAATAGTTACAGGCTTCATACTGATCATGTGTAACACTCAGTGAGATATCGCGAAATAAATTTGTTAAATGTGATGAAATTGATTGATATGTTTTTCTTTCTTGATAAGATTTTATACCATTCTCTACCCTGATTTTCAAGGGAATGTTGATCAGAACATCTGCTGTACAGATTATCTGTTGTTCAAATAGCCAATGGGGTTTATTCATGTAAATACAGTACCCAATGTGAGTACCAATAGCGTTAGAAGCAGTGACATCTGACAGCCAAATGATTGATTTAAGACGATTCAGAAAATTCCAATCATAAATGTGACCTGCTGTTGTGCAGTGAAACCCTGCATTCAGGTAGAGTTCTACAATTTCAGGACGGCAATCTTTCCAGTAAAAACAAATAAGTACTGATTCAAACTGATGATCCTTTGATACTCTTCTAAGCCATTCGATAGCCTGTAAATGATTGAATGAAGTTTTAATTAGATGAGTTGAGTGTGCAGGGAAAAATAGTAGCGTTTTTCCAAGTTTTTTCTTGTAATCCTTTAGTGTTTCAATATCGATTAACTCTGCGTAATGTATATATGGCCCTATAGGTAATAATTTCCTCTCTGTATACTTTGAAATAACTTCTTTTCTAAACTCACTGAATGTAATAATTGCCCTTGCAAAGGGATCATCGTCAGGTGCTCCGGAATCATCTAGATAACAACCATGTTCGATAGGCGCCAGAAGCTTTTTTTTAGGCTGAATGCCAGCGTACTGCTTGATTGTTTTGGATATACCGTAGAGTGAATTTTGTGAAAATTCTTCTGGAACTAAGTGATAGCAAGCTCTCATAGGCAGAAGTGTTGAATTCTGCAACAAAACTTAACATTTTAAGTGACCAGTAGCTCTGGCTGCCAATCAAAGCTCCAATGCACTATTGAGCAGCGACGACTGAGTTCCAGTTGCAAATATCGCAATTTGTCTAATAGCTTCTTCCCAAAGTATTCAGGTATCTCCACCAGCTCTAAAATTAAATAGGCAATTAAAACCATATAAATCTGATTTATCACCCCGTTCAAACTCTTCGTAATCAACTTGTCTAATGATAAATGCATCTTCAGAAATTTCCATAGGTTCTCAATCGCCCACCGATGCCGATATAACTCACTCACTTCCTCATCACTCAGCTCCTTTAGATTTGTCGCTATACGAAACTCCGTTTGATTCTCGTCAAAAAATTGAACCACGCGATATCTCTCATGATTGAGCTTCATTCTCATGTTATTCTTGATACGTACAACAAATGGGCACTTCCTCTCACTTAGTCGCTCTAAAAATTGCCAGCTCGCAAACCCTCTATCCATGATTACAACAGCATTCTCAGGGATCATTTCTAGAATCTCCTCTTGAAAGCTCAGGTCATGTCTCTCCCCAAAAGAAATCACCGCTTTACCCATGATGTTCTCTGTTAAATCAAATCCCGTAAGTAACTTCACTTGATGATATTTATAGAACCAAAAGAGTTTACTGGTCAGGGTAATGATGGTTGAATCGATAGGAAACAGCGTCATGCTTGAAGTACGATGTCTCTTTTGAGCTTGAGACATCAGTTGAGTGTAAATCCCCTCAAATAAGCTGGTTGTCCGAGTTTTGTTGGCTTTGGAAAACGTGGACATATCCACTGTAATCCCTGCATGATTCAAGCGATAAAATAAGGCTCTCATACTGGTTAACCCTTGGTCGAGAACGTAGGTCAACCAGATTTTGAAGAACAATTGAGAGTTCAGCACGGGGTAGTCACAGGGGCTGAGCCGATTGAGAATGGACTTGACAAGAGTTGCAAAAGATGCCATAGTAAATTGATTTTTTCTTCTTCTTTTAAGGGAAGAATATGACATTTCTTCCCTTTTTTCTAGCCTCTCAAACTATCTTTCAACACTTCTGTCTCATAGGGATATCTACTATATTATTAATATCCCGATCAAACTGAAGTATGTTTGCATTCTTTTCTATGTAGGGCAAGTATAGGTAAGACTCAAGTTTTGTAATTGGGTTTCTTGCCGGTGCAATCAGAAACAGTCTAATAGCCCTGATCGTTTTCCTAATTCCTCTTAAAAAAAATTGATTTAGTAACATGACTTCTTGTATCTGCTTTTTTGGAGAAGGAATGATTTTTCTTATAAGATTATACTAGGGGTTGACTCTTGTTAACAGAAGCCAAAGCTAATTTGGCTAGTAATAATAATAGAGTTTCTTAAGTCTGGCTAAATGAGATTGGCGGTGCTGTTGGGCTTGAATAGAAGATCATTTGGGGCACGTTGGGGTGAGTTTTCTAGCTATAGTCAAGGAACATCAGTATCCCCACGGTGCTCGCTACTGCGTGCTCACGGTGGCAGCGGAGTGGATCGCGCTTGCAGTTGATCACCAATGCGCTGTAGGGCATTCATAGAGCCAGTGAGAAGGAGGCGATCGCCCGCCATTAGGGGACAGTCCTCCTTGGGTTCCAAGAGCAGCGTTCCCTCTCGCCGCAGGGCACGGATGGTGATGGTCTCAGGCAGATGCAGATCGGCAATGGTGCGATGTTGTTCGCCAATCTCTTTGGGCAACATGATCCAAAGAAACAAGGTTTCCCCTTGGGGCACACTGACACGGCCATTGATCAGGGCTTCACAAGCTTCAAACTCTGCTGGCTGACCAACAATCAGGAGGCGATCGCCCCCCTGCAGACAGGTTTCACCACTGGGATAATCCACCTCAGTACCATCGGCACGGACAATGGCCAACAGAGTCACCCCCGTCAACTGGCGCAGTTGAATTTCCGCAAGACTCATGCCCCGAATGGGGGAATCCTCAGGGACGGTCAGCCAGCGACTATTCATATCCTGAGCCGCTTGCCGCAGGAGACGGGCGGTTCCCTCAGGGGGAGTATCGCCGCGCAAATTGGCGTAGTGGCTGTCGCGCACCTGTTGTACCTGCTGCTGAATGTGGCGTTCACCCATGCCTAGCGTAAAGAATAGATGAGCGGCCAACTCCAGACTGGCTTCAAACTCGGGCTGCACCACCTCCCGTGCCCCCAGTTGATAAAGCAACTCAATGTCGCGATCGCTATTGGCGCGCACAATAACATCCAGTTCCGGGGCAAACTCTAGGGCACGCTTGAGACAGAGGCGGGTACTCATACTCTCCGAGAGGGCGATCGCCATACCAAGGGCTTGATCGACGCCTGCTTTGGCCAGAATGGTGGTACTAGCAGCATTGCCGTAAATGTAGGGCAGTTGGGCATCGCGCACTTCGTTAATCACCGTTTCACTTTGCTCAATGACCAACACGGGATAATTTTGTTTCTGGAGCAGCTTCACCACACTCTTGCCGACGCGACCATAGCCACAGACAATCACATGATTCCGCTGCGGCAACCCCGTTAAATCCATGTCGAGGATTTCATCTTCCTTGAGAATACGGCGCAGTAGGGGCAGTTCCAACAGCACAGGCACCAGCTTTAACAAAAAGGGCGTCACCAGCAACGTCACTGCTGTCGTGCCGAGGGTGAGCAGATAAACTTGTTGGGACACCAACCCCAAGCCCCGCCCTGCTGTCAGCAGTACAAAGGAAAATTCCCCAATCTGAGCCAGCCCAATCCCCGCCAGTAACGACGTTTTCCACGAATAGCCAAAGAGCTTGACAATGGGGGTGGTGATCAGGAATTTACCCAGAATCACTAGGCTCACCAGTTCAATAATGCGATCCAAGTGCTGCCAGAGAAACACTGGATCAATGAGCATACCAATGGAAGCAAAAAAGAGCGTGGTAAAGACATCGCGGATCGATTCCACGTAATCGAGGGTTTGATCGGCATACTCCACCTCGGAGATCATCAGACCGGCAATAAAGGCACCAATCTCAATCGAAAGCCCCAAATACTGGGTCAGCAGGGCAATTCCCAAACAGAGGGCAACGACGCCTAAAAGGAAAAGCTCACGACTTTCTGTTTTGGCCAGTAGCCGTAGCAGAGGCGGCAGCAACCACATCCCAGCGGCGATCGCCCCCACGGCAATCAAAGCAATGGTCAAGACTGCTTGGCCGAGGGCAAGTCCCAACTCCTCTGGGGGCTTGTTCAGGGCGGGTAAGACGGCAATCATCAAGCCCACCGCCAGATCCTGCACCACCAAGATGCCCAGCATAATTTGCCCTTGGATCGACTCCAGCTCATTGCGATCCATGAGGCTGCGCAGCACCACTGCTGTTGACGAGAGGGAGAGGACAGCACCGAGGAAAATCCCCTGATTGGGGGAACTTACCCAGCCAACCCCAACGGAAATGAGCGTTGTAACTGCAATGGTCAGGAGAATTTGCAGGGCACTGCCCCCCAAGCTAACCCCTTGAACTTTGCGAATTTCACCGAGGGAGAAGCTCACCCCTAGGGCAAAGAGCAAAAAGGCCACCCCCAGTTGTGCCAAACCTTCCACCTGGGGTACTTCCTTGAGGAGTCCCAAGCCCGTTGGCCCGACCAACATACCGGCCAAAAGGTAGCCCAGCAGGATCGGTTGTCGCAGCAAAGCCGCCAACACACCCCCCACTGCCGCTGCCCCCAGTACCACACTGAGGTCAATGACAAGGCGAAAATCTTCAGTCATGGGATCTCATGCTAGGGCATCAAGGCTAGCATCTGAGCCACAACGGCAAAACTCTCACTGTAGAGGAAGTCTTGTCCCCAGCGCTGAAGTTCCTGACTCAAGAGCACCTCAGCCGTGAGATCACTCAGGGGAGACACATGATAAGTACGGCACATTTGAGCACTGCCCCCGGCCTCCATGCGCATACAGCCACGGGTTTCTGAGCAAATGATTGTACAGCAATCGGCTTGGAGATTGGAGGAGGTGAGTTTGAGGTCAATTAAATCCCCCAGCACGAGGCCAGCATCACCCGTGGGAATACCTGCTAATTCTGCCTTAATCAACCGTTGATCGGAGGCCACCAATTCCACGTGATAGACATCATAGTCACCGCACTCGTGGCGGATCTGGCGCGGCTGCCACTGAAGCCGGGAAGCTAACCAGCCAAGGTACATTAAAGCTTGGGCAGGATTGCCCTTTTCGTAGTCAATGACCACCTGATCAATTTCCTGAATGGCCAAACGGCGTTCGGGGGGATCAAAGGCTTCGGCGGCCAGTTCTTGCCATGCCCCCAGACGGCGCCAGTTCAAATCTGCGAGGGGAAGGTTCTGCTCCAGCAAAGGCGCGATCGCCCGCAAGCCCCGCAGCGGATCGAGAAATTCACTGGAATCCACAATCACGCGGCTAAATTGGGGCGCAAGGGTTTGAAACAACTCAAAGTTATTGAACAAGTCCCCCTTCCACCACAAAAAGCGGGGGAGTTCGCGAATGATTAAAGACTGCAACAGGGGTTCCACCCGCTGGAAGGCGCTATGGGTGCCCTTGAGGGTAATGTATTCACAGCAAACGAGGGAACTGCGCATCTTTTTGTTAATCGGGCAGTAGGCCGCCACCTGAGCAGTAATTCCCGTATCTTCGCCAAGGGTAGGACACAGGGCAATCACCCGACAGGGATTTTGGCTGGCGATCGCGTCAGCAATGCCACTACCGCGCATATCTACCGCATAGCGATCGCCCCGAGGGGTTCCCTGAGCATATTCTGCCTGCAAGGCCTGCCGCAGTTGGGGCGTGACTCGACCCGTCAAGGGCAAGTTGTGATTCTTTTCAGCAGCACGAATCGCCGACTGCATGCGGGGGCCAAGGATACCATCAATGGGGCCTGTGTAGTAGCCCAAGGCCGCTAGCAATTGTTGGGTATCATCCGCCTCATAGACAACTAGGGTAAAGGTGGTTGCCCGCACTGCTGCTGGCGCCGTACCATCTCCGCCATGGCTGAGCCAAATTTGCCGCAAACTTTGCTCAATATCATCTAACGAGACATCCACGGGATCTTGGAGCGCTACGAGGGGAGTTGATTCAGTTGCCATACCTAGGTACCTATCTGTGAATGAAGTTCGGCCTTGATTCCCATCTCTTCCCATGATGGATAAAGATCACAGTCGCCGCCACCGCCGACCATCGGCATTAATCATCGCTTCTGCGGCATCGGGATCCCATGTCCCCGCTTCATAGGTGGGAATCGTGTCTGGATCCGTAGGGGCATCCCAAGCACTGAGCACTGGCATCACCACCCGCCAAGCCGCTTCCACCTCATCTGCCCGGGTAAACAGGGTTTGATCCCCGAGCATGCAGTCCAGTAAGAGCCGCGCATAGGCATCCGCCGTTGCCATTCCAAAGGAGGAGCCGTAGCTAAAGTCCATTTCCACCGTGCGCGTGCGCAGATCTGCACCGGGCATCTTTGCCTCAAAGCGCAGGGCAATCCCCTCATTCGGCTGGATACGCATTGTTAGAATATTGGGGTTAGTTTGGCGGGCGGCCGACTGGAAAATCAGCAGGGGCACATCGCGAAACTGAATCGAGATTTCCGTCACTTTTTTTGCCAAGCGTTTACCCGTGCGCAAATAAAAGGGCACCCCCTGCCAGCGCCAGTTATCAATCACCAGTTTGAGTGCCACATAGGTGGGGGTGGTGGAGGTGGGACTCACCCCCGGTTCTTCGCGGTAACCCACCACAGGTTTGCCCTTCATCCAGCCGGCTCGGTATTGGCCGCGGACAGCACAGGCATCGAGATTATCCAAATCTGCTAAACGGGTGGCTTGGAGCACCTTCACCTTTTCGTTGCGCAGACTATCGGCATCGAGGGCATTGGGGGGTTCCATGGCGGTCAAGGCCAATAACTGAAGGATGTGGTTTTGCACCATGTCCCGCAGAGCACCCGAAGTTTCATAGTAGCCCGCGCGGTCTTCAACCCCCACGGTTTCGGCAACGGTAATCTGCACATGATCTACGTACTGGCGGTTCCAGAGGGGTTCAAAAATAGCATTAGCAAAGCGAAACACCATCAGGTTTTGAACGGTTTCTTTGCCGAGGTAGTGGTCAATACGGTAAACCTGCTCCTCTTTGCACACCGACTGCACCACTTCATTGAGGACTTGGGCAGAGGTGAGATCGCGGCCAAAGGGCTTTTCAATGACGAGGCGATGCTTTTGGGGATCACTCAATAGACCGGCTGCCCCTAGTTGTTGAATCGCTTCAACGAAAAAGCTCGGTGAGACCGCAAGGTAAAAGACGCGATTGCCGCGAGTTTGGCGTTTTTCATCCAGCTCGGCCAAGAGGGTTTTCAGTTTGGTGTAGGCGGCGGGATCATCCATATTGCCAGAGCAGTAAAACAGGCCTTGGGCAAATTCCTGCCACAGGGGTTCCGCCTGAATGCCGCCGCCAAATTCCTCGACCCCTTGGCGCAGATGCTCGCGAAAATAGTCATCACTCCAGTCGCGACGCGCCACACCAACAATCGTGAGTTCTGGGGGCAGACGGCGTTCCAGTTTCAGTTGATAAATGGAGGGAATGAGCTTGCGCTGGGTGAGATCTCCACTGGCACCAAAAATCACTAGAATCAGTGGTTCTGGGGTGCGCTCTTGGCGTAATCCGACCCGCAGGGGATTTTCAAATAGGGTTACCATGGGTTTACACCTAAGTCACGGTTGGATTGGCAGGGGCTTGCCGGATGAAGGATTCAACGAGAGCAACATTCTCAGGACTGCCAATGATCAGCGGTGTGCGCATGTGCAGATGATCAGGCACGACATCGAGGAGGGGTTGGGTGCCGGTACTGGCTTTGCCACCGGCCTGTTCCACGAGGAAGGCGATCGGTGCCGCTTCGTAGAGTAGACGCAACTTACCCGCCGGATTTTTTTGGGTGCCCGGATAGAGAAAGACCCCCCCCTGCATGAGGATGCGGTGAATATCGCCGACAAGGGCACCACTGTAGCGGGCACTGTAGCCGGGCTGGCGATGGACATGGCGGACATAGTTACGAATGGATTCTTCCCATGCCCAGAAGTTGCCTTCGTTGACACTGTAGATCGGGCCACTAGCGGGAATTTGCAGGTTCTCGATCGCCAGAATAAATTCTCCGAGGCTAGGGTCAAGGACAAAAACATGGGTGCCCCTGCCCAGGGAATAGACCAGCATCGTACTAGGGCCATAGAGAATGTAGCCAGCGGCAATTTGCTTGTGGCCATCTTGTAGAAGATCAGCAGCGGTGCCGTCTAGATCAGTGCCCTCCTGCTGGCGAATCGCAAAAATTGATCCCACGTTCAGGTTAATGTCCACATTGGAGGAACCATCGAGGGGGTCGTAGAGGAGGGTATAGCGACCAATGGGGCAATTTTCTGGAATGTAGTAGGGCTTCTCCATTTCCTCGGAGGCGAGGCGACACACTAGGCCACTTTGCTTGAAGGCCGCAATAAAGACTTCATTGGCATAGACATCCATTTTTTTGACGTCTTCCCCTTGGATGTTCACTGCCCCCGTAAAGCCCAACACCCCCTCCATGAGACCCGCTCGACTCAAACGGCGGGCAATGAGCTTGCCAGCAAGGGCAATGCGATTCATTAGGGCACTGAGGTCTTGGGCAGCGGCGTCAAAGCTTTGGAGTTGCTGGAGAACGTGCCGAGATAGGGTCAAACAATCGCGATCGAGAGCCTGTTCATGGGCTGCGTAGTCAGTCATTGCCCCTCCCTAGTGAGGATGCGTCTAGCCCCGATCCTAAACTGTCTCTTTTCAGAAGTGGTAAGTCTTTAGATCAACTAAAGATTCCAAGGAGCACTGCTAGTGGTGATCCGGTGCATGCCGGCAGCAGCAAACTCGGCAAAGGTTGCATTGGCAGTTTCACTAAAGTCCACGACCCCCGGCACCACCACAGGGGACATACAATCCTCAAGGAGATAGACCCGCTGGGCGAGTTGGGGATCGCGCTGCTGAATTTCACTGAGCAGGTCAGCCACCGTCCAAGCAACACAGTGACTTTTGGCTTGACCGGCAATGATCAGGCGATCGCCCGCCAGCAGATGCTCAATCAAAGCCCGATTCACCGCCACTAAGGGACGCCCTTGGGGGTCATGGCTCACCTCTGGCCGCAGCACCGAATAATTTTCGGTCAGGGGATGGCTCCCCTTGAGTTCGATGCGGGTTTGCTGCTGTCGCGCCACGGTGTGAAAGAAACAGGCCTCCTCCACAGCAGACACCAGTGCATGACCAATTCCCCCCAGCATCGAGTGGTAAGGCCAAATCGTCAACGGAAATTTGCCTTTGGCGGCTAACTGGGCAACATAGTGCCGGGCATAGGCCTGCAAACTTTCTTGATCAGTCATGCCGAGGGAGGTCAGCAAATGGGGATTGGGTTGCCAGCGCCCGCGCTCAACATCGTCAACGGTAATCGTGGTTAGGGGTGGCGGCGGTTCCCCGGTAGCATCTCTCCAAAAGAGGGGATGAAAAATTTGACTGGCGGTATGGGTATCGAGGGTAACGATAATCTCGCTAATGTGAGTAAGGTGGGTATAGATAAAGCGGCAGAGGCGTTGATTATCCGCAACGGCACCGTGGACAAATAGCTCAAAGTCGGGTAAGCAAAACGTGTTTTGGACATCAATGAGCAAAAGGATCGTACGCTGCTGATCCTCAGCGGCAGGGGGAATTTGATACCGCTGTGCCCATTGCCGCGCCTGCGCTGCCCGCTCTTGGTAGGGAACGCGCCACACTTGAGCAACCTTAGTGGCATCAAAAAATTCAGGGATGGGCAGTTCTGTGATCGGCGCCATAGGCAAGGGCTCCGCTGCAGACCCGCTGCAAAATAGTGTAATAAAGTATTTGCGGATACAATTGTTAATTTTTAATAAAAATCTAGAATATCAGAAATTCTACGGATGCGCAACAATTGATTCCCTCTATAAAGTAGAGTTAGTCAAAGCTTAATCTTGATTAGGAAACTCGCAATGCTGGTGCGTACACTCAAGAGTGTTTTAGAACAACACATTGCTGGGGTGCCGGGCGTTTTGGCCGTGTTGATTGGCCGCATGACGGATGGAGCAACCATTGCCGAAATTAACTACAGTGGCAACAGCCTTGAAAATGAGTCCTTGAGTTCTTTGGGTGCCTATGCCAGCGATCTGCTGCGAGCCAACAATCGCGTGTGCCAAGTGGTGGATCCGGCCTCGGAGGCAGACTATCTGCTAGCGGGTTCGGCAGAGGTACGACTGGTCATCAAAGCCTTCAGCAAAACTCCCTACTTTGTCCTGTTTCTGACCAAGGGTAGCACGAACCTGAAGCTGGTCTTTGAGCGCATTAAGGCGATCTTGGCGGATGGCAAGCCACTGCTGCCCCCCGTGCAGGATAACACGACCTCCGTCGCTCAACTGCTGCTTAGTTATGCCCGTCGCTATGCCCCGGATCCCAACTTTGTGACGCTGCGGCTCTCGTTGAAAACGGGCTTGCACCGCGAGCGGCTGGAACAAGGCCAATTGGATGAGCGGGAAGTGCGGATTCTCTATAAGGGTGTGGCCGATATTTTGGGCGTGGAACGTCTCCCCGTTGCGCTTCCCTAGTGTTGTTGAACTGCCCCTAATTAGAAACTTAAGAAAAGATTTGTACCCATGTTTGAGCATCTCCGTATCGATCGCCCCCGCAAGCTGGTGGCTTTTTTTAACGAGCCGGTAATTTTTCACTGCCACCACTACAACCTATTTCTCCAGCAAACCATTGAAGACCCCGACTGGATTGATGGCGTCACTATCCTACAGACCTCAGCCCAAGAGATTTTCTATAGCTTGCTCGCCAATGCCTTTAATACGTTGGGAGTGCAAACGCCAGCGGAACGCCTTGCCACCGCCGCCCAAATTTTTAGCTTCTTGGGCTTTGGCCGCCTCAACTTTGAGGTGACAGAAGAGGGGGGTGAGGTGGAATTAACCCACTCCCACTATGCAGAGGGCTGGCTTGGAAAATACGGTGAGCAGGTGAGCCGCACGAAACCCATTGATCACTTGGCGGTGGGTTATGTGGCGGCAGCCCTAGATGCCACCTTTGCGGCGTTGGGTACCTATGTGGCTGAAGAAACCAGTTGTATGGCGGTGACGCGGCAGGATCACTGCATGATCCATGTGACCAAAGCACCGGTGCGCCGCTCCCTAACACCGAGTCCGCAAATGGGCAAGCTCATTGATCAACCCGTCCCGTTGCCAAAAGCAGAAACCAGTGTGGACTACGATGCGGTGAACGAAGCTCTGTGGGGACTGCCCCTGGAAGGGGATGCGAATGGTCAAATTCGTGCCTTTAATGTGCTGCTGACGCGGATGCCTGCCAACTACTACAACCGCATTCAGTACCGTTTCCTTGATGAGCTGCAAAAGGTGGATCCACAGCTTTTAGAGGTGGGACAGGCGTTGATTCGTGAATCGGGCCATGTTTGTGTCTTTTATACCTTTGGCAATATCATGGAATCCTTGGAGTGGGAAACGGTCGTTGGCCCGATGTTGAAAACCGATACCGATTGGATTCACGGGGGCTATGCCGTTGCCAGTAGTTTGGGGTGGGGGCGTTGGCAAGCCCTAGAGGTGGTCAGGAATGAATCCTGTCGGGTGGCCATTGATGGCAACTACGAAACCAACTACTTCTTAGCCTCTTATCCCCATGCTGCCCAACCGGCCTGCTATTTTGCCCAAGGGGCGGTACCGGCAATGATGAACATTGTCTATAACGGGCGCATTCAACAGAAGCCTGTCTTAGATGAGGCGTTTTACAATCGTCTCTTTCAACGGGGCGGTGTGTTTCAAGGGGCAGAGGTGAAGGCGCGGGAAAAGGGCGATCCTTGGTGTGAATTTTATGCTCAACGCCTATAAGTTAAGTTCTGAGAATGCCAATTCAACTCTCTAAACGGCGGGAATGTGGGGGCACATGGGTGGTTGATATGGATCTGGGGCGATCGCCCACCAGCGAGGAACTCGCCACCCTTGCCCAACGCTATGGCGGTCGCTGTCGCCAGTTTCAACAGTTGGTGTGGTTAGATCTTCCTAGCGGTCGGATTACGGCCTCCCTGCGGCTGTCGCGTCTGACGATTCGCTTGGGGGATAAGACCCTCGAAGCGGCGATGATTACCGAGTTGCAGCAGCTTGTGGAGGGAAGCGTGCCGGCCTGTACGGTGGATCTCTAGCGCTAGCTATGGCGGGTTGGCTTGGCACCTACGATTTCTTGATTGTTTCAATGACCTTGGGGGCAATGTTGGCCTTGTCGCTCTATTTGCCTCTGATGAGTGGTCAACTCTCCCTTGCCAGTCCAGCCTTTTATGCCATGGGTGGCTATATTGCTGCACTGCTCTCCACCCGTGTTTTTGCAGGACTGAACCCCTATCCGGTGCCTTTGGTGCTGGGGGAAATGGTGTTGGCGGCTATTGTCTGTGGTCTGGTGGGCTGGGGCTTGGGGGTGCCGGTGCTGCGGTTGCGGGGCATTTATTTTGCCATTGCGACGATTGCTTTCTCTGAGGTGCTGCGGGTGTTGGCACTCAATCTGGAGGTGACTGGGGGGGCGATCGGCATCTTTGGCATTCCCCAACCCTTTAGTACACCCTTGGGCTATTTGTGGCTGACGCTGCCCTTGCTGATCATGGTGGCGATCGCCATCGGTCGCTTGGAACAAACCCGTGCGGGCAAGGCGATGCAGGCCATTCGTGCCGATGAATTGGTGGCACAGACCCTCGGTATTGATACCACTCGCTACAAGGTTTTGGGGTTTGTCTTGGGGGCGATTCTAGCGGGGGTGGCGGGAGTTTTGGCGGCCCATCTTTTGAATACTTGGAATCCGCGGCAGGGCACGTTTGATACGGGGGTGTTGGCACTGACAGCAGTGCTGGTGGGGGGCAATCGGACGTTTGTGGGGGCGATCGCTGGCGGTATGCTCTTTACGGCTCTGCCCGAACTCCTGCGGGGACTCGCCGATCAACCCTATTTGCCAGTGGCAGTGGCCACTTTTTTCCGCGATGGGCGTCTGATGCTCTATGGGTTGCTGATTATCCTCGGCACACGGTTCTTTCCCCAAGGGTTGTGCCAGTCTCCCAACTGGCGATCGCTCTGGTGCACCCTATTGGGCAACAAAACGAGGAAAATGTAATCAGTCCTCCTGCATTTGGCTGCTTCATGTCCCATCTGCGTTGCGCCATTGAACCCTCTTTCTCCTGCAGCCCATCTCAGCAGCCCTCCAGCGGCGAAACGTCTATTCGTCATGGTTCCATTTGCATCCTTTACATTCAGTGGGCAGGGCGAGCTGCGGAGCTGTTTTTGACCTCTTGGTATCCGATCCTAAGGCTCTGCAACTGATTCCACCCCAGCAAGGACAACTCAGCCTATGACGCCTCCCTTCACCACGGTTTCCCTAACCCTGACCAGTGACCTGACCCAACTGGAGGCTCTCTTGGCATGGTTCAATCAATATCGCCCCACGACGCTGCCCATCGAAGAGTGGTTGAAATTGGAACTCGCCCTTGCCGAGGGGTTTACCAATGCTGTGCGCCATGCCCATCGCGATCGCGCCAGCGATACCCCCATTCGCATTGATCTCTCCCTTGCAGACACTGTGATTGAATTGCGGATTTGGGATCAAGGGGATCCCTTTGATTTGATGGCCAAACTGGCAACACTCCCCAGCCAAATTGCCCTCGATGCCGAAGGGGGACGCGGCCTACGCCTCTTGGCAACCATCATGGATGAATTGGACTATCAGCGCGTGGGCAATACGGGTAACTGTTTGATTCTGCGCAAAACCGTGAAGCCCACTCCCCAATAACCCTATTCCTTGTGGGGGAAAAGGCGGGCTGCCAATTCCTCGTAGGTGGCATCAAAGGGACAGCGATCGCCCATCGCACACTGGCGACAGTATTTGCCATCGCTATAGCGCTCGAGGTTTTGGCGGTTAAAAAAGTAGGGCTTGTGGCTAAAGGTACTGGCCACCCACTGCCACGAGAGGTTATTACTTGCCGGATCGCCATCGAGGAGATGCTGCAAAAACCAAGTGGCTCCCGCCTGCCAGCGCACCCGACACCAATGCACCACATAGGCCGCCAACCATAACCGCGCATGGTTATGCAAGTAGCCCATTCGCTGTAGGTCGTCACTAAAGGCATCCATACAGGCCAGTCCCGTTTCCGCTGCGATGAGTGCAGGAGGTAAGTCGGTTTGATAATCGGCTGCTTGCCAACCCGTTTTATAGGGTTCGATGTCCTGCCACAGACGATCGCCCCAGCGGGCATAGAGGCGCTGCCAATAGTCTCGCCACGCCAGTTGTTGGAGTAAGGCTTCCGCTTGATGGGGATGAGCTACCACTTCCCGCAGGCGATCGCGCACAGTTGCCAAACTAATCACCCCATGGCGCAAATAGGCCGAAAGCCCCGTTACTGCCCCCGCCAAAAAGTTGCGACTCTTGCCATACCGTAGAGGCTGTATCTTGGCCAAACGCTCTTGGGCTGCTCCTAAGCCACCACAGGTTTCACTGACCGCGTCATCCGCCCCCACCACATCGGCAAAGACTTGGCGCAGATAGGGCACATAGGCATCACGAGTTCCCGCCATTCGCTCCACAGCAGCAGCCGCGAGCAGATCTTTAGCAGAATTTGTCATCGGTCTAAGGGCTTAACAAACGTTGCAGGCGATCGCGATTATCCAAGTGTCCCACAAGGCGGCGCACCGGCTGGGGATAGACCCGCACCAATGTTGGCGTGGCCTGCACTTGATCCTCCTCCGCCAGATCGGGTTGCTTGGTGACATCCACCACTTTGAGCGTATAGGGCACCTTGAGGGAGCGACTCAGCAAGTCATGGAGGTTTTTGAGGGCAACTTCCGTGGCATGGGTTTCTCCACGCACATAGAGGCGAAAGACATAGCGATCGGGTTCCGAAGGACGCGGTGCAAAACTGCTCAGGGGGGTGGCTTCCTGCAAATCATAGATCAGTTGGTGAGGCTCCCACAGTTGGGGAAAGCTGCTGCGGTAGGCCTCTAGGGCTTGGACATCGCAGGGATGCTGCGGATCCTGTACCAACTGCCACGGCAATGTGGGCTGATGAGCAGGGGCAAAGAGGGCATTCAATAGGGGACGATGGGGCCATGCCAAGGGATAGACCTCCGCCGCCACTCGCAGGCATTGCTGCTCCTCATCAAACCAGTAATCTACCGCCGCTGTGTAGCAGGGGGATAGGAAAAGGGGCGGCTCCTCCAAATCCAACAGTTGTTGCAGGGCTTGACAAAGCGACTGATGCCAATGCCCCTGTTTTGATGGGTCACGGCAAAAGACCACATCCTCCCCCGGTGTAAAGAGGGCCAACCCCTTGTATAAGACAGGCTTGAGGCCAACCATTGCCCTAGACACGACCCCGTAGAATTTGCGCCATTTCGTTGGGTTTGGGGGAGTTTTCGATGGCGGTTTCCTCGTCAATGCGCCCCGCCTCATAGAGTTCGTAGAGGCACTGGTTCATCGTGCACATACCGTCGTAGGTACACTGCGGAATAATTGCCTCAATTTCCTCCACTTCACCCCGCAAAATGTAGTCCTTGATGGCATCGGTGTTGATCATGATCTCGTGAATTGCCGCCCGCTTACCATCCGTCGTGCGCACAAGGGCTTGGGCAATGACCGCCACCAGCGACTCCGCCACCTGCATCCGCATCGGTCCCTGTTCATCGGGGTTGTAAAGGTTGAGGATCCGCTCAATCGTTTTCACGGCACTGTTGGTGTGCAATGTACCAAAGACCAAGTGACCCGTTTGCGCTGCTTTTAGGGCTGTATTCACTGTCTCGCGATCGCGCATCTCCCCAATCAGAATAATATCGGGGTCTTCCCGCAATGACGCCTTCAGAGCATTGTCAAACTTCAGTGTATGGATACCCACCTCCCGCTGGCGGATCAGGGCACGGCGACTTTGGTGCACAAACTCAATCGGGTCTTCAATGGAGATAATGTGCTTCGGCATTTCGGTATTGATATAGTCCACCATTGCCGCAAGGGTGGTGGATTTCCCGGAACCCGTTGGCCCTGTCACCAGAATCAGACCCTTGTGGTAGTGGCAGAGATCCTTGAAGACCGGCGGCAAATTCAACTGCTCTAGGGTCAGAATCTTCACCGGAATCAAGCGCAGCACCATGGCGGGGCCTTTGAGGGCGACAAAGATGTTGATCCGCACACGGCACAGACCCTCGTACTGATAGGCACCATCGTATTCAAGGTGGGTGCGAAACTGCTCAATTTGTTGGGGGGTCAGCAGTTCATTCAGCCAGTAGTTAAAGGTTTCCTCATCAGTAACGGGATAGTTGGTAATTTCTAAACGTCCGCGATCGCGAAAACGGGGCGCTTCTCCCACTCCAACATGAATATCAGAATAGCCGTGCTCAAAAGCCTCCCGCACCAGTTGTTCCATTGTCGGGCCAGAGATCCGCGCGGCTGGTGTCGGCATCGGTTGGGTCGGTACCCCCTGTTGGGGCATTCCCGGCTGCGGCGGCATTGGTCGTGGCGGCATCCCCGGTTGTGGTGGCATGGGTCGAGGCGGCATGCCGGGCTGTGGGGGCATCCCTTGGGGAGGCGGTGGGGGGGCAGCAGGACGGGGAGGCGCCATTCCCGGTTGGGGAGGCAGCGGTGGAACACCCCCACCCATTGGCGGCCGGGGCGGCGGCATCGGGGGTGAATTGGGAACACGCGGCGGTGGCGGCGGAGGACTTTGGGGATTCGTCATAGGGAGACTCGTGAAAGGGCTAGCAATGGATCAGGTATTTTCAGTGTGCCACTGTTCTTGGAAAAGGAGAGCAGTCGTTAGCGTTATGTTAAAACTTGGCGGCACAGGAACACCCACAGCGGTAACACCACCACAAAGCTCAGGGTACTCAGGGCAATCACCGCCGGTGGCAGTTCGGTATTGAGTTCGTATTCCTCTGCCAAAATTAGCGCGGCAAAGGCGGTGGGCGTACCAGTCATAATCGCGATCGCCAGCAACGTATCGCCCCGCAAGCCCAAACCATAGGCGATCGCCATCATCGTCAATGGCAGCAACAACGTCTTCACTAACATAGGCAGCAACCCCATACGAAAACTTTGCCAGCCGGGGAGCCGACTCAAACGAATTCCAGTGAGAACAAAGGCAAAGGGAATCACCAAGTGAATATCTATCTCACACAACCTTTCGATTGCATCTGGCAAGGAAAGATCATGGGTAGCAAAGCCGGCCATGGAGGCCCAAAGTGTCGGTACCGTTGGAATCACCCCGAGGGCGCGCCACCAAGGTTGATCATTGCCCTTACCGTAGTACTGACCGAGAAATGAACCCAATCCATAGGTGCCGAGGGCATTTTGGGTAATGGCATAGAAGGCCGCCCAGGGCAATGCCGTGGCACTCAGGAGAGGAATCGTGACCCCCAAACCGACAAAGCCCGTATTGCCGAGAATGCTGGCAATCAGATAGCTCCCCTGAAAGCGGCGACTTTCTCCTTCGGGAACTGTACTTGTCAGGAAGGGGGGGGTGTATTGCAGCCACTGGGGTTGAAAGTAGCGTTGCTGCCAATAGTAAAGTCCTTGGGCAAGGGTATAGCCGACAATGAGCGCCACAAAGGCCAGCAGCGGTGCCAACCAAATTAACCCCGCGAAGTTGGTTTGCCGCACCAAAGCAAAAATTTGAATGGGCACTCCGACCCAATAGAGGCTGCGCCCCAACCATTGGGGAATCACTGCTGGCAACCAACGGCCACAGATGAACCCCAGACTTGTCCAAATGACTAAGGGACTAGCTGCGCTGAGTGCACCCACCATCGCGATCGCCCTTAACGATTCTCCACTCAATATACTGTGGACATTCCTAAATACAGGAGTTGAGTCATGGTTTGCCAGAAAGGCTCCGCCCTCAGGTTTGTCGTGCTCCTAGGGGTGGTTTCCCTCTGTGCCGATGCCACCTATGAAGGCGCCCGCAGCCTTACGGGGGTCTATTTAGGAGTATTGGGTGCCAGTGGTACCGTTGTCGGCCTCGTAGCGGGTTTGGGGGAATTCATCGGCTATGGTCTACGCCTTGGGATTGGCTATCTCAGCGATCGCACCCGTGCCTATTGGCGCATTACCACCCTTGGTTATGCCATCAATACCTTGGCTGTGCCCCTCATGGCCTTGGCCCATCGTTGGGAAGTCCTAGCGGGATTGATGATTGCTGAGCGCACCGGTAAAGCGATTCGTACACCCCCCCGCGATGTGTTGCTTTCCTACGGTGCTCGTCAAGTGGGTCGCGGCTTTGGCTTTGGTCTCCATGAGGCGATGGATCAAATTGGTGCCGTTGTTGGGCCGCTGATGGTGGCCGGCGTCTTTGCCCTCACCCGGCACTATCAATGGAGTTTTGCCGTCCTCGCCATCCCTGCCCTGATGGGGCTGGTCGTTTTATTGGTGACGCAGTGGCGGTACCCAGAGCCACGGGACTTTGAAACGGTGGTGCAGGATCTGGATACCAAAAGACTACCAACACTGTTTTGGATTTATCTATTGGCCATGGCCTTTCTGGGCGCCGGTTATGTGGATTTCCCCTTGATTGCCTTTCATTTACAGCAGGGGGATAGTCTGCAAACGAGTCAAATTCCGCTGCTCTACGCCTTGGCGATGGGGGTTGATGCCGTGGCTGCCCTGCTCTTTGGGTACTTACTGGATCGCATTGGCATCATGGCCTTGATCCTTGCGGTTGTGCTGTCGGTAGGCTTTGCTCCCTTGGTCTTCCTCAGTTCTGCGGTGATTTGGGGCATGGTGCTGTGGGGCATTGGCATGGGTGCCCAAGAATCCATTGTGCGGGCGATCGTCGCCAACCTCGTCCCCCCAGAGCGGCGGGGGTCAGCCTATGGCATCTTCAGCACTGGTTATGGCTTAGCGTGGTTTCTCGGCAGTTTGCTCATGGGAGTGCTCTACGATCGCTCCTTGGGGTTGTTGGTACTGGTGTCAGTGGTGCTGCAACTGCTGGGGCTGCCGCTGTTATTGTGGATTAGGCAAGGGGCGAGGCATCCTGCTTAGGGGCTGCTTCTTCAGCGAGTGCTTGCAATCGGTAGAGATGGGCATACACCCCGTTGCGAGCCAAGAGTTCACTGTGGGTGCCCTGCTCCACTAGTTGTCCCCGTTTGAGCACAAAAATGCGATCCACATGGCGAATCGTGGCGAGGCGGTGGGCAATAATAATGGCGGTTCGATTCACCAACAGGCGGTTCAAGGCCTCCTGAATCATTGCCTCCGTGCCCACATCCAAATTGGCGGTTGCCTCATCAAGGATAAGGATTTCTGGATTGCGAATCGCCACCCGCGCAAAGGCCAAAAGTTGTCGCTGTCCCGCTGATAGATTCGTGCCCCGCTGCCGCAGGGGAGTGTCATAGCCTTGGGGCAACTGCTCAATGAAGTCGGCAATGTTCATTTCGGCGGCCACCCGCTGAATTTCGGCAAGGGTGTAGTTGTCGCCAAGGGCAATGTTGCTTTTGACATCGCCGGAAAAGAGAAAGCTATCCTGCAAAATCACGCCAATGTGCTGCCGCAGTTCTGCTTGGGTAAAGTCGCGAACATTGCGACCACTAACAAGGACTTCACCGCGCGTTGGATCATAGAGGCGACAGAGCAAGCGAATAATTGAACTTTTGCCTGCACCCGTAGGGCCAACAATCGCCACCTTTTCGCCAGCATGGATCTGAAAGGAAAGTTGCTTGAGGACATAGTCATCGTCTTTGTAGGCCAGCCAGACATCGCGAAACTCAACGGCAGCGGCTGTATTTTCTGGCTTGGGCAAACGCAAAAAGGTGCGATCGGGATCCTGAATTTCAATCGGTTCTAAGAGCAGATCATGGATGCGCTCAATGGCCGTTAAGCCCGCTTGCACCGTGGTAAATTTCTCCGCCAACTGCCGCAACGGATCAAAAACGCGCTGGGAAAAGAGAATAAACGTGGCCAAAGTGCCAAAGTCAATCGTGCGCTGCTCCACCAAGGCACCGCCCAGCCAGAGAACCCCCGCGATCGCCACAAAGGCAATCCACTCCAACGTTGCTGATACTGCCGAATCGTAGAAAATCGTCCGATCCACCTCTTTGATGTAGCGTTGATTGCGCCGCCGAAACAGTTGGCTATTAAAGGCCTCACGGCGAAACAGTTGCACCACGGTAATGCCAACGATGTTTTCCTGAAGATCGGCATTCAGTAGCGACAGCTCCTCGCGGGATTTGTAGTTGGCCACGCGGTAGCGATGTTGAAAATAGATAATCAGGGCGGTGATGGGCAGTACCAAGGCCAGCAGCAGCGTTGCTAGGAGGCGGTCAATGAAAAACATCGTCAGGACGACCACCAGCATTGAGAAGACATCGCTGAGAACCCCGACGGCGCCAGTGGCAAACACATCCCCCAGAGCATCCACATCACTGGTCAAGCGGGTAATGAGCTTACCGACGGGGGTGCGGTCAAAAAAGCGCGACGATAACCGGAGCACGTGGTCAAATAAGTCATGGCGAATATCGGCAGTAATGTTTTGGCCAATTTTTTGAATCCAGTACCCCTGCACCGCCTGCACCCCAAAACGCAGCACCACGGTAATCAGCAGTGCAATGCTCAGTAGATCAATCCCTTGGGTCAGGGTCAAAGGTTTCAAAAAGCTATAGGTACTCTCTTCCCCCTTGAGGAAGGCGATCGCCTGACCAATGATGATCGGTTGTAATGCTGCTGCTGCCGCCAAGGGAATCAAGAGCAAGCCACTTCCCACCAGTCCCCAGCGATAGGGCTTGAGGTAAGGAATCAGTCGTTGCAAAAGTTGCCAATCCGTGGAACGTGTTGCCGCTGTCATGCCCTGCTGAAACTTGTGAACATCCTTTTTCCCAGTCTAGTGGGTGCTTGTAATTGTTTGTAACAATTTACACGCTTTAGGCAGTTGTCATCTGGCCATCCCTTAGCTAAACTAAAGGTAGTTCGGGCTATTAATCCCCCGCATAGCCCCACTGAAATCCCCGAAAGGGTAAGTTACGCCGAAAGGGTAACGCACAAATCAAGGATCCTATAGCCGCCGCTTCAGAAAATGGTATGGATGTCCTTGATGCCGAAGGGATTTTTTCCAAGCTTCTCAACCGCTCTAAATTTAGGGTGTAGATTAGCTCGGTCGTTGATACGTAGGATAGTCAAGCGATCGCCCCCAGTCCCTCACCCCTCTCTGGAAATTGCAGTAGGCTAGAACTAGCGGCACCCCGTTCCATTCATCGGTTTATGAGTGATTCCCGTTTGCTCGATATTGCGCGGCAGGGCGACCCCCGTGCCATTGGTACGCTGCTGAATGCTGTCCTCCTGCCAAAGCGGGTAAAGGCCACTGTGGTACGTCAGGCCGAGGAGTTAATGATCACGCTGCATTCAGAAAAAATGCTCAATCAAGGGGCAGCCGTAACCCTGATCCGCACTGCCTTAGAAAAATTGCACTTGCCAGCGATTCAACGGGTTTTCATTGAGTCACGGGTGTTGGGCGTCCCCCTCTGGGAAAGTCATTTTCAGCTCCAAGTCCTGCCACCCACCCAACCCCATCGAGACGTGGTCGAGGATCCATGGGGCACCGAAACGGCAGCGACTGAGCCATCCCCCCCTGAACCCACGCTGCTGGATTTAATGTCTGCTTTTATGACCTCCGAGGCACCTGCCATATCTGAAAGTCAGGATGTTGTGGCGCGATCGCCCGAAGAGAAGGAATACCCGATTCCAGTAGAGAGCACACCTGAATATGGGGATGTAGCTCCTCCCCTAGAGCAAGTCACTGAGAATGGAACAGGGGCAGAACCCATCAGTGAGCCGCAAGAGAGTTTCCTAGATGAGATTCCAGAAATCGATCCTGATGAGGACATTAGTTTGGCAGATTTAGCTGCCGCCTTTGACCCCAACCCACCCTCACCAGAACCCAATACTGACCGTGGAGAATCTCCATTTGAGTCGCCCCCCCTTCAAGAAGAGCGTATTGAATCCGACACCCTTGCTGGGTTTTCAGGAGAATTGCCAGTCTTCGAGGTCGCTGCTGAACCACCTCCAGAAGCTTCTGAGTCCATAGAAGAGAGCATTGCAACACCAGAAGCCCAAGACAGTATTGCTGAGATCCCTGAACCAGCAGCCGAATTCTCTGAAGCTGCCCTAGACCAACCGACCCTTGAGGCATACGACTTCCCTGAACCGACGACTGAGGACATTGCCGCCCTAGAAGCTGAGGTTCGCCCACCCACCGCGATAACCCCTGAGATGACTGCTGAAGCTGAATCCTCGCCTGAGGGGGCGATCGCCCCAGACGCTGCCCCTGTTGTTGAGGATCCTTGGGCAGTCTCAGACATGTTGCCCACTGCACCCCCAGTCCCTTCAGAATCTTCTGCCCTTCCCCAAGACCAAGAAGCCGCCAACTATCCTCCCCTACGGGATCCTTGGTTAGAGGTCGAGCCTGTGCCGCAAGTGAAGGCAGATGAGACGCCTCCCCCTGAAACCGCCACAGAACCCCCACTACCCCCCTCTGAATCCGAGATTTACACCATTCCAACGATTGAAAAAGTCCCCCGCGATCATCAATCAAAGGTGGCAGGTCTTGCCGGCATAGTCATGGGTCTGGGCTTTTGTGCCACGGGGCTAGGCACCATCATCGGTCTGCCGATGGTCGTGGGCAGTATGTGGATGCTTGGGGATGAGGAAGTGTGGAGTGGCGAGTGTCCCCATTGTCATCACCCACTGAAAGTTCCGGTCGGTAAGCTGTGGCGCTTTAGTTGTGAAAAGTGTCAAGGGTTGATTGAAATGAAGAATGGCCGCTTCTACGCGCGGCAAACGCCCCCTGCACCCCCCTCGTCTTGAATCTGAATCTAAACAGAACTCTAGATGTCTAAACTTAGGTGTCTAAATTCTCTAAATTCAAACTGACCCGACCCCGTTGGCGGCGGGCTTCAAGAGCTTGGGCAATGAGATCCAATAGCCCCGGTGCTTCTTCCTGAATCGTCAGCAGGAGACGTTCCCCCATGGCCAAATCTGTATCTGGAGCGGGCGGTTCTTTTTGAACCAACTGCCGCAGCCGAGGCACTGTATTGTCAACGATTTCCACGAGTGCCCCCAAGCAGCGAAAAAATTGCCGCTCGGTGAGGGTGCTATCCTCAATGGGGAATTCAATCATGGCACGCACTTCACCGGTGTTGGGGTCGTACTCCCACTGCAACATTTTTGTCTGCCACGAAATGCACAGTAGCGTTTGCAAAATGGCATCACGAAACTGGTGGGTTTTAATCCCCGGCAAAAGATTGGGGGCATAGAGCTTAAAAAACTCACCTCCCTCATCTAGCTCAATGACGACGATAAATCGCTCAAGGTGATCACCGTTGACGCCCGTAATAATTTGGTGGTTGGCCGCATTCAACCGATAGTTCAGTTGGTGCCGTTGGAGATATTGGGCAATTTGGCTGAGGGCGATCGCCATGCCACGGTGATCCTACACTGCTGCCAAGGGTCGGTGGCTAATCGTTGTTCCCAAAATCTCTAAAAATGCCGCCAACCACTGGGGATGGGCAGGCCAAGCGGGCGCCGTGACCAGATTGCCATCCACTACGACTGCATCCACTGCCACACTGGTAAAGTTACCCCCAGCACTCACGACCTCAGGACCACAGGCCGGATAGGCCGTACAGGTTTTGCCCGCAAGAACGCCTGCTGCCGCCAACAGTTGGAGGCCGTGACAAATGGCTGCAATCGGTTTTTGGCTCTCGCCGAAGTGCTTGGTGATTTCCAGTACCCGTGGATTGAGGCGCAAATACTCTGGGGCGCGCCCCCCCGGCACCACTAGTGCATCGTAGGTAACGGGGTCAATCTCTGCAAAGGTGGCATTGAGGGTAAAGTTATGTCCCCGCTTTTCACTATAGGTTTGATCCCCCTCAAAATCGTGAACTGCCGTGCGAACAATGTCCCCAGCAACTTTATCAGGGCAGACAGCATGCACGGTATGACCCACCATTTGGAGGGCTTGGAACGGCACCATCACTTCGTAATCTTCTACATAGTCACCCACAAGCATGAGAATTCGTTTGCCGCTCATGATTCGCTGCCTCTTAAACTGACCTGTCTTGATCCTGACATAACTTGTGTTACCGGCAAAAGTTAATCTTAGTAAGGGGAATAATCAGGTGCAGTGTAGTGCTAAAAAGACAGACCTCGGCTGGGGTTTACTTTGTGGGTGCTGGCCCCGGTGATCCAGAATTACTCACCCTCAAGGGACAACGGCTGATTCAAGAGGCCGATGTGATTTTCTATGCCGATTCTCTTGTGCCGACGGGGATTTTGCAGTTTGCACCGCCGAGTGCCACCTGTATTCCCACAGCCGCAATGACTCTTGAAGAAATGATTCCGCTGATGGTTGAAGCAGTCCAAGCGGGTAAAAAAGTGGTACGGTTGCAATCGGGAGACCCTAGCCTCTACAGTGCCATTCACGAGCAGATTGCCCGCCTCGCCGAAGCAGGCATTACCGTTGAAGTTGTCCCCGGCATCAGTGCCTATCAATTGGCTGCCGCCCGCCTTAATGCCGAACTCACCCTACCCGAATTGGTACAGACAATTATCCTCACCCGTGCCAGTGGCCGTACACGCGTCCCACCAACAGAAGAATTGGCCAGTCTAGCCGCCCACAAAGCCAGCCTTTGCCTCTACCTGAGTGCGAATTGTGTCCACCGTGCTCAGCGAGATTTGCTTCAGCACTATCCACCCGAAACCCCAGTTGCTGTGGGCTACCGCTTGGGATGGTCCGATGAGCAGTTGTGGCTCGTTCCCTTGGCTGAAATGGCATCATTCAGTCAGCAGCAGCACTTGACGCGCACCACCCTTTACCTGATCAGTCCAGCACTGGCAGTACAACATCAAGGCCATGGCTCATTGCGCTCCTGCCTCTATAGTCCAGAACATCACCATCTATTTCGCCCCCATTAACCTGGGTATAATTGGGATACCTTGTAGGCAAAGGCTGTGGACAACTGGCTAAGCAAAGCACTGATCTTTTTGATTCGCGCTTATCAGCATTGGATTTCGCCGTTATTTTTGCCCACCTGTCGCTATACGCCCACTTGTTCTGTCTATGCGATTGAGGCGATCGCCCGATTTGGAGCAGTCAAGGGAACCTATTTAGCCATTCGTCGTATTTTGCGCTGCCACCCCTTTGCTGCCGGCGGCTATGACCCTGTACCCGATCCCCACGATGACTCTGTGCCCCCCTCTTCCCCTTGTTAGTGTCCGGGAGAGCCTATAGACCCTCTACAGCATCGGCATAGCGATAAATTTCTATTCCCAATGCTGCGGCAACCGGTCGTGCTCGATCATCTACCATTGGCAAAATCACGATTTTACGGTCAATTTGGCGTTGGTGGTGCCGTGCATAAAAATTCACCTTGCGATCAAAGATATACATCCCTGCCTTGTCAATTGAAGATTTAATTTCACAGGCGATCGTGAGACCATTCTTGATGATCAAGTCTAGTTCCACCTGATCCGGACGACCAAAGACCTCGCGCTCATGGTCCCAGAGGCTTCAACCCCAAAGGATTCCGTCAAGATCCCAGCAAGTGCCTTCCGAAAACTTGTTTTAGAGGCAATGCCCCAGCGAGCACCTAGGGCACCTATCGTACTCTCAAACCGTTTATCCAGACGCCGAATTTCTGCAAGTTGCTCATGCCAGCGGCGATCCTGTTCCTCCCATCTGCGGACTTGTGCTTCCCATTTACGATTTTCTTCCTCCCAACGACGGGCTTGTTCCTCGCGATCGCGCCGCAGTTCCTCTAGGATGCGATCGAACTTAATATCTGCCTCACGACGGGGAAGGGATAATTCTGAGACTGTGCGCAGGACAAAGTCCCTCAGGCTGGGATCTTGAGCCACGAGCCGAGGTAGCTCCTGTTGAATGAGGGCAATAATCTCTGCCTGCTCCATGACATGCTTTTACCTGAGCTATTTTCAATTCTAGGGGAGGGACTGTTGGCGTCACGGCCTTAAGCCAAGACTTGCTTGAGTGCCTGAATCACTTGATCCTGTTGAGCAAGGGTCAGTCCATAATACAGTGGCAAGCTAATCGCTTCTTGGTAGTAGGCTTCGGCGTTGGGAAAGTCTCCCCATTGAAAGCCCAATTGCTGATAGTAGGGTTGGGTATGTACAGGAATATAGTGCAGATTCACCCCAATCCCAAGGGCGCGCAGGGCTTCAAAGACTTCGCGATGGGAAGTTTGAATCTGGTCTCGCTTCAGGCGAATGATGTACAGATGCCAACTGGAGCGGGTGTCAGGATGCTGAAAGGGGAGCGTGAGGGGCAAATCAGCAAGGTATTGATGGTAGCGTTGGGCTAAAAAACGCCGCCGCTCGACAAATAGATCGAGGCGTTGCAGTTGCCGTAGGCCGAGGGCGGCTTGGAGGTCGGTCATGCGGTAGTTAAAGCCCAGTTCCAGTTGTTGGTAGTACCAAGGGCCGTGGGAGTCGCTCACCATTTGTTGGGGATCGCGGGTAATGCCGTGGCTGCGCAGACGGATAAGGCGCTGGTAGAGGTCTGGATCATTGGTGAGAACGGCACCGCCTTCACCCGTGGTGATAATCTTGACGGGATGAAAGCTAAAAACCGCCATCGTCGAGAATTCACAGCAGCCAATGGGCCGGCCACGGTACTGACCCCCAAGGGCATGGGAGGCATCTTCAATAAGCATAAAGCCATAGGTCTGCGCCAATTCAGCAAGGGCAGCCATCTCACAGGATTGCCCTGCCAAATGAACAGGAATGACGACCTTGGGAAGCGTCCCTTGCTTTTTGGCCATTGCTAGCTTGTCGGCAAGGGCAGAAACACTCAGGTTATAGGTGTGGGGGTCAATATCAACAAAATCCACCGTGGCACCACAGTAAAGGCCACAATTGGCGGAGGCCACAAAAGTAATCGGCGATGTCCACAGGCGATCGCCCCCCTGTAGCCCCGCTGCAATACAGGCGAGGTGAAGCGCTGCTGTGGCACTACTAACCACAACGGCATACCGTGCACCACAACAACTGGCCAGTGCTGCTTCAAACTCGGGAACCTTGGGGCCTTGGGTCAGCCAGTCCGATTGCAGGACGTCAACGACAGCCGCAATATCCTCTGGTGTAATGTCTTGGCGACCGTAGGGAATTGTGCCCATTTAGGCCCTGCCTGGAACAAAGTGCGGGTCAACGTGTTGGCGAATCAGGGCGCGTAGCTCCTCGACACTAAGGAAGCGATCGTTGGTGCCAGAATTATAGCTGAAGCCCGGTTTAACCCGTGTTGCCCCTGTTTGGGCACAGTACTCTTCTAGCGTGAAGCGTCCCTGAGTTGGCAAAATGGCATAGTATTGACCCAAATCAACCGTGGTATAAGAATCGGAAGTGGTAATCATCTCTTCGTGGATCTTTTCCCCTGGACGGATACCCACAAACTGTTGCTCACATTCCGGGCAAATCGCCTCTGCAACATCGAGAATGCGGTAGGAGGGAATTTTCGGCACAAAGATTTCGCCCCCCCAACTGTGCTGCAGTGCCCACAGTACCATTTCTACCCCCTCTTGGAGGGAGATATTGAAGCGAGTCATGGCTGGATCCGTAATTGGTAGGCAGCCCTCACAGCGCTTTTTCAAGAAAAAAGGAATCACGGAGCCTCGTGACCCCATGACGTTGCCGTAGCGAACCACACTGAACCGCAGATCACGACCCGCAAAGTTATTGGCAGCAATGAAGAGTTTGTCACTACAGAGCTTTGTTGCCCCGTAGAGGTTGATGGGGGCAGCCGCCTTGTCGGTGGAGAGGGCAATGACTTGCTTGACACCGGTGTCGAGGCAGGCTTGAATGACGTTTTCGGCCCCCATGACATTGGTGCGAATAAACTCAATGGGGTTGTATTCCGCCGCAGGCACTTGCTTCAGGGCAGCCGCATGAACCACAATATCGACCTTGTTCAGAGCCCGGCGTAGGCGATCGCGATCCCTAACATCGCCAATGAAGTAGCGGATACCTGGATACTTTTGGTAGGGGAACTCCTGAGCCATCTCGAACTGCTTTAGCTCGTCACGGCTAAAAATGACGAGACGTCGAATATCAGGGAACTGCCGCAACACCTCCTTGACAAAGGCACGGCCAAACGACCCTGTACCCCCCGTCACCAGTATGCTACTCTCTCTTGTCAGTCCTTGAGACATCCTATAGACCCTCTACGGCATCCGCATAGCTATAAATTTTGAGTTCCTCAGCCTAGGAAGCCTATTGTACACGGACTTTACCTCTTGCGATCGTGCTAATCTTCAGCATAGAATTGTAACCAAACCTACATATTTACTTTATGATGAAGAACAAAGTACAGTTTTGAAACTGTACAAAAGACAAAGTTTCCTAGTCTGAATATCTTATACTTCGATCCGAAGTGACTCCAGCTAAATTCAGTGCACAAATTTTAAGTTTGTTAATCATCAAGTTTACTACATAAAAGGTAAAAATGGCCGTAGATATATTACTGATAGAAACGTTTGCCTACTGTCCTCACTTAGAAACCTCTGGTGAGATTGCTATTGAACTCAAAAAAACAAATGATCTTGAGGTTGGTATTGCATTCATTGATGTAGATAATCCTGATGACTATATTCCAAAACCTAAATTATTTATTCCTAGAAGTCGTCAAAATCGTGTAAGAGCTCTCTTTAGAGTTCTTAATAGATATGGTATTGAAAATTGCTGGATAGAAATTCCTGATGAAGTATCAACTAAATTAATCTTTGAGAAGATCCAGAATCAAATTGATAACTGTAATGATATTCAATCGATAAAAGAAATAAGAATAGATGATTTTAAGATTGGTATGGGAGTTGCAAGCTCCTATGTTTCATACATGAAAGATCCAGAACCCTATATCAATAAAAACTTAATCGAGCGGTACTTCAAGTCAGCAATCGCTACATATCTGACAGCAGAAAGATTAATTAAATGTTTTAATCCTCTTAAAGTCATAACATATAATGGAAGATTTGCTTGTTCGAAACCAATTGTTGATGTATGTAAAAAATATTCAATACCTCTACTATATCATGAAAGAGGCGCAACAAAAGAGCGATACTATTTATCGGATAAGTCTCCCCATGACTTTAAGGCTATTAGGGCATCAATAAAGGAAATGTGGGAGCTTTCTCAAGATCAAAATAAAGAAGAAATAGCAGAATCTTACTTTTTAAGAAAAATAAAAGGTGAAGGAATCGGCTGGGTTTCTTTCACAGAAAAACAGATAAAAGGGATGATTCCTGAAAAAAGTAAAAAGTATAGATGGACGTATTATAGTTCCAGTGACGATGAATATATCTATGTTGAAGATTCAATAGAACATCCTATTTTTAAGTCACAAATTGAATCAATTCATTGGCTTATAAATTATGCAGCACAACTAGATGACGTAGAGCTAGTTATACGTGTTCATCCTCATAAAGAACAAAAGAGTCAGAAACTGAGAGATTCTTGGAATAACCTTAATGGTAAGAATGTATTGGTAGTACCTAGTTACTCTCTGGTTGATTCCTATGCCCTAGCTAAAAACTCTGATCTGATTATTGTTTATGGCTCAACTATGGGAGTAGAAGCAGCCTATCTTGGTAAACCTGTGATTACTATTGGTGATGCTACTTACAAAGGATTAGACTGTACTTACGAGCCATCATCGTTGCAGGAGCTAAGGGACTACTTATCTTTGAAAAAACTTGAACCTAAAGAGACTAAAAACTCACTTCCTTTTGGATATTATTATATGCTTTATGGAAACTTATTTTCGTACTACAAGCCTTATAACTTATTTCAGGGTAAATTTGTGGACGAGCATTTATCCTATGAAAATCAGATCTTTTCGAGATTATATGAAATGAAGCTAAAATTGACCCGGTTATTTCAATTTATAAAAAGGAGTTGAAATGCGATATTTTCTGAAAAAGATTAAATCTAAAGTTAGTAACTCATTATGTCAGTTTTTAAGAATTGACTATGTCAGATTTTTTATTGGCTCCCTTCGTTTGAAATATTTTGCTCTAACTCGCGGAATTAAGTCATTAGAATCAGATAATGCATTTGAGTTGACTATATTTCACAATATGAAGTCAGTTAAAAATCATAAATTAGACTTTTTAATGCCTCGAATGAATAAACTCATTGTACCATTATTGGGTATAGAAACAGTGTTTCCTGAGTCTTCAATTCTAGTGATTGGGCCAAGAACTGAAAACGACTTACTTCGATTATTCAGTTGGGGTTTCAAAAATGTTAAAGGCCTAGACTTAATAAGCTACTCACCTCTAATTGATCTTGGAGATATGCACTCTATGCCCTATGAAGATAGTTCCTTTGATGTAATAATATGCGGCTGGACTATCTCATACAGCAAAAATCCTGAAAAGGCAGCTTCTGAAATGATTAGGGTAATTAAGAGCGGTGGAATTATTGGTATAGCAGTGGATTTTTCAAATATGTCGCCCATAGAAGCTGAGAAGAAATTCGGTTATTCAATAGAACCAACAGATGGTAGCTTTGTAAGATTAAATAGTGCTGAACAAATTTATGAACTCTTTAGTGATGCAAATGGAGTATAAGCTGAGTAAAGCAGTTCTTTTTCTCATTTTCAATCGTCCTCATACGACACAACGAGTTTTTGAGGCGATTCGTCAGGCTCGGCCACCAAGGTTATATGTGGCTGCTGATGGACCTAGGGCAGATCGAGAAGAGGAAGCTGAGAAGGTTGCGCAGGCGAGGGAAATTGCGACACAGGTTGATTGGCCTTGTGAAGTTAATACTTTGTTTCGCGAGAAGAACTTAGGGTGTAAGATAGCGGTCAGTAGTGCTATTACTTGGTTTTTTGAGCACGAAGAAAAGGGGATTATTCTAGAAGATGACTGTTTGCCCCATCCTGACTTTTTTAGGTTTTGTGATGAATTGCTTGAATACTACGAACAAGACGAACGGGTTTGGGTTATCACGGGAAACAACTTTCAGGATGGGCAGTGGCGTGGAAAAGCTAGCTATTATTTCTCTAAATATAATCACTGCTGGGGTTGGGCTACGTGGAAACGGGCATGGTCTAAATACGACGTAAACATCTCATTTTGGCCGGCGTGGAGCAAATCATCAGCGTGGCAAAATCTTCACTTTAACTCTGTTGAGGAGGGATACTGGCGTAAGATTTTTAATCGAGTGTATTCAAGTGAGATTAATACATGGGACTATCAATGGACGGCCTGTGTCTGGTATCATGGCGGGTTAACGGCAACACCCAATGTTAATCTTGTAAGTAATATTGGTTTTGGTTCTGATGCAACTCATACAAAGACTGCAGGTCATATTCATGCAAACTTGCCCGTTTTTCCAATAGGAGAGATTCAACATCCAAGTGAAGTGGCTGTTGATGTAGAAGCAGATAAGTATACCTTCAATGAGCATTTTGGTGGTAAGTTTATACACTCGCCATTGAGTGTAATTAGGCTATTCAAGGAAAAACTTTATCGTTTTTTATTTTTTAAATCAAGTTCTTAGGGAGTAGTAATTGTAAAAATGAGTACATATTATCAGCTTAATAAAATATGTCCTATTTGTGGGAGTAGCCTAGAGTTTTGCTTTTCTCATCAAGTATTAGATAAGTATTTTGCTAAATATTACTTCTGTAAAACATGTGGCTATCTAAAAGCTGATGATCCCTTTTGGTTAGGTGAAGCATATTCATCAGCCATAAGTAAAGCAGATACAGGAATTCTGATCCGTAATTTATCTTTACTTCCTAAAGTTGCATCAATTTTATACTGGCTTTTTAATGAAAGAGGGGAAGGCAGGTATCTAGATATTGCTGGTGGATATGGTATACTAACTCGCTTAATGCGTGATATTGGTTTTGATTGCTATTGGAATGATAAGTACTGCCAAAATTTATTTGCACGCGGTTTTGAATATACTAGTGAGCTAGGGTGTTGTAAGGCTGTCATAGCTATTGAAGTAATGGAACATTTGGTTGATCCATTAACTTTCATGAAGGAAACAATTGCAATGAGTTCTGCCGAAACAATTATTTTCACAACTGAGCTTTTTTCCGGAGATTCACCTCCACCAATCAGCTGGTGGTATTATGTATTTAAAACAGGCCAGCATATTAGCTTTTTTCAAGCAAAAACTCTTGCTAAATTAGCAAGTTTACTTAATATGAACTTTTATAGCTCAAACGGTATACATATGTTTACTCGTAAAAATTTGAATAGACTTGCTTTTCACCTTCTAACAACTAGATTTATCAGCCTTGCATCATTCTTAATAATCAAGAAACTAATGCAGTCAAGAACTTTACCTGATCATTACTTAATGCTTAATGATTAAATAACCTCAAGAAAACTAATTCAAACTTTAAGAATTCTAACTAAGGTGATCAGCAATGATAAACCTGTTAATCACTGGAACAGTCCGTAACGTTGGAAATAGTATCTTAAAAAGAGTATTAAAACTAGAAAAGAATCTAAAATCTGCTTTTGATACAAAATGGTTAATTATTGAATCGGATAGTGAAGATGACACTATTGTTGAGTTATTGAAACTAAAACAACTGGTTTCAAATTTCGAATTTATTAGTTTAGGAAGACTACAGGAAAAGATACCTCTTAGAACACAACGACTTGCTTACTGCAGAAATTTATACCTACAGAAGCTAAAAGAATCACCTAAGTATGAGAATATTGAATATATCATGGTTATTGATCTAGATGAAGTAGGTGATCAACTAACCCAAGAATCTATTTCTAGTTGCTTCGAGAGAAGCGATTGGGATGTTTGTTGTGCTTGCCAAAATGGACCCTATTATGACATTTGGGCATTGCGTCATTATTTATGGTCTCCCAATGACTGCTGGAAGAGTTACCAATTCCTAATAAACCACGGCTCTAGTAGGTATACAGCTTTAACCTCTGCTGTATATAGCCGAATGTTAAACATATCTAAATGCAAGGATTGGATAGAAGTCGATTCTGCATTTGGTGGATGTGCAATTTATAAGAAACATATTTTGCTAGATGTTTTATATTGTGGAACAAATGAAAATAACGAAGAAGTATGTGAACATGTTGAGCTTCACAGGCAAATAAAACAAAAAGGGGGACGTATTTTTATTAATCCTAGGTTTATTAATGCTAGAGTTATTGAACATTCAATTTATGCAACTCATTTGGGCTTGGTTAGGCTTTGGCTTAAGGATTTTATTAAGTCTGTAATGGCTTTATTTTTTGGACGATTTTAGAGGCGAGCAACTACCTCGACAGCACTGACTACTGATCGCCCCAAGGCATTAAGGTTGTACCCTCCCTCCAAGCCAATGACAATACAGTGAGTGATCTGCAAGCATTGGTGCATCATCCAGCCATAGTCTGCCTCCTGTAATTCAATGCTAGAAAGGGGATCATCGCGGTGGGCATCGTAGCCCGCACTGATGATGAGCACATCTGCGCCAAATTGCTGCAAAAAGGGCATGACTTGATCTTGAAAAGCAGTGCGATAGGCCGCTCCAGTGGAGCCTGTGGGCATGGGTAAGTTGAGGACGTTGTTGTGGTGCCCGCGATCGCCCCCATCCCCCGTACAGGGATAGGCAGGAAACTCATGAAGTGAACAATAGGCAATCTGAGGATGGTCTTGAACCAGTGCTTGGGTACCATTGCCGTGGTGGACATCCCAATCGAGAATTGCGACTCGTCTTATCCTTGGCAAACTGAGGGCATAGTGGGCAGCAATGGCTGCATTCGCTAGTAGGCAAAAGCCCATTCCCCGCTCCCGCAACGCATGGTGGCCGGGGGGGCGTGCCAAAACAAAAATCGGTTGCTGCCGCTGCACAGCTAAATCCACCCCATCGAGCCACGCCTGTACTGCTAACCGCGCCACGCGATCGCTCTGGTCATTGAGGTAGGTATCGGGATCTAGCCAGCCGCCCCCTTGTGCTGCAATCCGCGTTAATTGGTCTAAATACACCCGACTATGTACCTTTTCCAACCAAGGAGTTAATCCTTCTCCGACAGGTGTAGGTTCACGCCATTCTGCTGCTGGAAATGCTGCCTGTAAGTGCTGACGGATGGCCACTAACCGTTCGGGTCGCTCAAAGTGAAACTGGCGGCAGCGGTGTTCGAGGAAGCGATCGCTATAGATAAAGACAGGGGAAAACATAAGCGCTTGGTCAGGCTGGGTCGTTCCAATCGCCACTTGTATCACAAAGAAATGTTGGATCGAGCACCTGCTCCAACGTGTAGGGATAGACGTCGGGAAAGACTCGCAGAGACAGCAACGTTTCTCGCAAAGTTAAATCTACCACCACCCTTTCGAGGCCATCACTTAAGGCTTCAGCTCCCAAGCTCTGCAGACTAGGGCTCCAGCGCAAATGCCTCTGAATATTGGTAGTGTCTCCAGAAGCCACTAACACCCTAGCTGTCGAAGAAGACTAAACTCAAGAGCAATCTAGAAAATTTAGAAACTCTAAAAAAGAATCCAAGAATTTTTTTTCAGTCTCATCATTTGCTCTTCCTAGCTCATACTGATCATTTTCGCTTATATTCATTATGCAGTTTTTCTCTAAAGCTTTTAAGTAAAGAAGAAACTTTTCTCTTGTTAGATCGAATTCTTGGTTGCATATTTTTTTCAAAGCGTTAGAGCAATCACTCAAATCACGTATTGGAAAGACTCCAGGAGCATACTGATAAACATGATAGCCAAAAAATAAAACTGGTTTCTCTTGATATAACGACTCCAAAGTAACGGTTCCAGTAATAGTCGCAACACAAAGACTATTCTTGATTAAATCAAAAGAAGAACAGCGACGAGAAACTAACCTTACTCTAGGGATTCTCAAGATATCGCTGTAGAAACTTGGCTCCCTATATCTACTGGTGTTTAGGTCGTATGTCTGAGCTGGGTGCTCCCTCACATATAACCATACATCCTCTGGTCTTGAGTGAGACAGCCATTCTATCATGATTTTTTGGTTCTCAAAAAACTCGCCCATTGGAAGTGTGGAACATTCAGGTTGATAATGTAGAGGAACATAAATATACCGCTCGTTATCTAAGCAGCTGTTATTTGTAATTGTACATAAACCTTCGTAATAAGTATCAAAGCATAGGTTACCAAATCTAGGTCTATGCCTATTTACTAACTTAAAAGTTCTTTCTACTGGTTTAACAACTCTAGTTATTTTTATAATCCTAGCTATTCTTTTCAAAATCCCAGTCAATTTTAACTTGGTATATGAAAACTTAATACTAATAGTCATCAAGTATTTTAACATTTTATTTCTAATTGAATTAGGATTGATAGACTTGGTATTAATAGCCATTAAGTATGACAATATTTTATTTTTACCTAGCTGATCAAAAGTCTGCTTCATGTAAGGAGGATGCATTTGGAATTTCTGGTTACTTATAAACTCGGCAAACTGTGGCGACCAGCGACTTATGTCCACAGAATCAGGATCATTGATGTGCTTTTGGCACAAGGTATCTACCCTAGGATCTGGGATTCTCCAGTCACTCATTAGTGTATACGACTCCGAGATTCCTAGGGGGTGAACAAGGATAGTTTTTATAGACATTAGCTTGCAGAGGTAATAAATAAGTGAATAGTAAGTTTCATGGGGTACAACTCCAAAAAAGAGATTAATTTTTCTATCCCTTAAGTACCATGACCAAAATTTTAAGTGTTGATAGTATTGGTCTCTAGCTTGTGTATACGACAAGTTAAGCCATCTATAAATAATAGCAGAAGTGTTGAATCCTGCAACAAAACTTAACATTTTAAGTGACCAGTAGCTCTGGCTGCCAATCAAAGCTCCAATGCACTATTGAGCAGCGACGACTGAGTTCCAGTTGCAAATATCGCAATTTGTCTAATAGCTTCTTCCCAAAGTATTCAGGTATCTCCACCAGCTCTAAAATTAAATAGGCAATTAAAACCATATAAATCTGATTTATCACCCCGTTCAAACTCTTCGTAATCAACTTGTCTAATGATAAATGCATCTTCAGAAATTTCCATAGGTTCTCAATCGCCCACCGATGCCGATATAACTCACTCACTTCCTCATCACTCAGCTCCTTTAGATTTGTCGCTATACGAAACTCCGTTTGATTCTCGTCAAAAAATTGAACCACGCGATATCTCTCATGATTGAGCTTCATTCTCATGTTATTCTTGATACGTACAACAAATGGGCACTTCCTCTCACTTAGTCGCTCTAAAAATTGCCAGCTCGCAAACCCTCTATCCATGATTACAACAGCATTCTCAGGGATCATTTCTAGAATCTCCTCTTGAAAGCTCAGGTCATGTCTCTCCCCAAAAGAAATCACCGCTTTACCCATGATGTTCTCTGTTAAATCAAATCCCGTAAGTAACTTCACTTGATGATATTTATAGAACCAAAAGAGTTTACTCGTCAGGGTAATGATGGTTGAATCGATAGGAAACAGCGTCATGCTTGAAGTACGATGTCTCTTTTGAGCTTGAGACATCAGTTGAGTGTAAATCCCCTCAAATAAGCTGGTTGTCCGAGTTTTGTTGGCTTTGGAAAACGTGGACATATCCACTGTAATCCCTGCATGATTCAAGCGATAAAATAAGGCTCTCATACTGGTTAACCCTTGGTCGAGAACGTAGGTCAACCAGATTTTGAAGAACAATTGAGAGTTCAGCACGGGGTAGTCACAGGGGCTGAGCCGATTGAGAATGGACTTGACAAGAGTTGCAAAAGATGCCATAGTAAATTGATTTTTTCTTCTTCTTTTAAGGGAAGAATATGACATTTCTTCCCTTTTTTCTAGCCTCTCAAACTATCTTTCAACACTTCTGAAATAATAGATATTATTTCTGACTTGTACATTTCCATTGAATTTAAAATGTATCTATCTACTGGAGGTATGCTAGTAAGCAATTTTTGATTGTAAATACAGTGCTGAAGATCATCATGATCCATGATTTCAATAGTAAAGTTTACATTTGAAAAATCTTTAGTCTGCCCATGATACTTAAATGAACTAAATTGGTAAATACACAAGCAAAATCCTAGGTCAATAGCAGTTGATAGCATCTTGGCAAAGTAGGGTTGCTGTAAAACGATCGCCCTGTATGGAGTTGCCATTTCAGTTTTCCAATATTTACTCAATTTATTAATTCTATAAAGAAAAGACTAAGGAGTCAAGACCAGTTTGCCATAGGAAAACGCGAAGACTCAACTAGGGAGGATGGTTAGGAAATACTCGGAAATAGTCATTGTTGTCCGCTTGGAAAGCTCTTCGGTAGGTTGCCCCGGTTGAGCCACTGGGCAGAGGCAGATTAAGGACGTTATTGTAGTGCCCGCGATCGCCCCCATCCCCCGTATAGGGATAGGCAGGAAACTCATGGAGCGAACAATAGGCAATCTGAGGATGGTCTTGAACCAGTGCTTGGGTACCATTGCCGTGGTGGACATCCCAATCGAGAATTGCGACTCGTCTTATCCTTGGCAAACTGAGGGCATAGTGGGCAGCAATGGCTGCATTCGCTAGTAGGCAAAAGCCCATTCCCCGCTCCCGCAACGCATGGTGGCCGGGGGGGCGTGCCAAAACAAAAATCGGTTGCTGCCGCTGCACAGCTAAATCCACCCCATCGAGCCACGCCTGTACTGCTAATCGTGCCACGCGATCGCTCTGGTCATTGAGGTAGGTATCGGGATCTAGCCAGCCGCCCCCTGCTGCTGCAATCCGCGTTAATTGGTCTAAATACACGCGACTATGAACCTTTTCTAGCCAAGGTGTCAATCCTTCTCCGACAGGGGTAGGTTCTCGCCACTCAGCTCGTGGAAATGCCACCTGTAAATGTTGACGGATGGCCACTAACCGTTCGGGTCGCTCAAAGTGAAACTGGCGGCAGCGGTGTTCGAGGAAGCGATCGCTATAGATAAAGACAGGAGTTGGCACTGCTGTTGCGTCCATGCATAGAAGTTGGTATCGTAGAGCGCAGGATGGCTCATAAAGAGAACCAGTAAACTACTGACGAACTATACCGCAACCCTAACATAATGAAAGTCGCGATTATTCCTGCGCGAGGAGGAAGCAAGCGAATTCCTCGTAAAAACATCCGTAATTTCTGTGGAAAGCCAATGATTGCTTACGCGATCGCGATCGCTCAAGACTCCTGCTTATTTGATCGCATCGTTGTTTCTACTGAAGACCCAGAGATTGCTATTATTGCTTCTCAATGGGGTGCAGAGGTTCCTTTTGTGCGGCCAGCTTCCCTAGCTGACGACTATGCAGGCACCACACAAGTCATTGCTCATGGTATTCAAGTATTGCAAGAGCAGGGTTGTCATCCTGAACTAGTGTGCTGTATTTACCCCGCCGTGCCGCTGCTACAGGTTGATGATCTCAAAGCTGCCTTCGACATGCTACTTAGTTCTAATGCTTCCTATGTTTTTCCCGTAACGAACTTTCCTTCCTCCATACAGCGAGCTTTACGACGACATCCATCTGGTCAGATGGAGCCTTTTTATCCAGAGTATGAGCAAGAACGCACTCAGGATTTAGAGCCTGCTTATTATGATGCAGGTCAGTTCTACTGGGGCAGAACTGAAGCATGGCTTGCAGACATCAGTATTCATCAGCAAGGTATTGGTCTTGTCATTCCCCAGTGGCGGGTTGTGGATGTCGATACCCTTGAGGATTGGCAGCGTGCCGAACTTCTGTATAAAGTACTGTACTCTACTGAAGTGGTGCAGGATTCATGGTAGTCATTTTCTACTGGGGCTTTTCTTATCTAGGCTGTTTGAAAAACAGAACTAATACCATTGTTCAGGAAACATTATTTATATGCGAAGATTAGGTAATATTGCGATTAGGGTAGAGGCTAATTCAGAGATCGGCCTAGGACACTTACGACGTTGTTTAACCTTAGCAAAACAGTTATTTGAAGATGGCTTTTGTGTCTACATTGTTTCTCTTTCGTCAATTAGCCACGATCTTTTACAGGGTTTTCATCATATTTGCATGAGAAACATTTATAGGAATCTGGCCCAAAGTAATATATTTGCTAATAACTTTAATAAAGAATTACTTGATGCTGAATGTACATTAATAGCAATTAGAAACTTGTCAATTGATTGGGTAGTACTAGATAGCTATAATTTGGGGATTTGGTGGGAACAACGAGTTGCTGAATCTGGATATAAAATACTGGTGATTGATGATTTTCGTAATAGAGAACATTATGCAGATATAGTATTGAGTGATATTGATATCCCTTTTGATAAAAATCTGCTAAAGAAATCAACTAATTGTCATCAATTAGTAGGCTTAAGATATGCATTAATTGATTCACATTTTATTGCTGTAAAGAATAGTGATCAAGACTGTACTGTACAAGATAATAGAAAGAAAATTCTGATTTCCTATGGTGGAAGTGATCCTACAGGAGAGACAATTAAAGTGCTAAAATCAATAAAGTTGCTAATGAAAAGTCATCCTAGCTTTAAACAAGAAGTTAGTACTGATGTAGTAGTTGGTTGTTTCAATTCACAGCTAAAAACAATTAAAAAAATCAGTAAGAACTTAGATGAAGTAAAAATTCATTATGCTCCCGAGAGCTTAGCAAATCTGCTTAAGAATGCTGATATTTTTTTAACTTCGGGAGGCAACTCTATGATAGAAGGTTTATTTATGCAAAAAAAATGTTTAATTACAACAACAGCTGAAAATCAAATTCTCTCTGTTATGTGCTTACTTAAACAAAACCTTATTAACTACTTAGGTCATTACAATAAGGTAAATTCTCATATTATATGTGACTTCTTGTTAAAGGCTATAAAAAATCATTCAGGTTTTAAGATCAACCACAATCCGGTATGCGATCATCTAGGGGCTAGCCGAGTAAGCCATATGCTACAGTTAATCATGAGCAAGTAAATCCATAAAAATTTGAAGTAATAGTATGAACACATCTATTTCAATCGGTTCTAAAATTATTGGACAAAGTTATCGTCCCTTAATTATTGCCGAAATGTCTGGTAATCATCATGGTAATATAGATAGAGCATTTGCTATTGTCGATGCTGCGGCTAAAAATGGTGCAGATGCTATAAAGTTACAAACTTTTACACCTGATACTTTAACTATTGATAGCAAACGTCATGAGTTTCTTATAGATGATTCTGAGAGTCCATGGTTTGGTAAGTATCTCTGGGATTTATACTCTGAGGCTTACATGCCTTGGGAATGGCAGGAGGAGTTATTTAAATTTGCTCGCAATAAAGGTTTGGCTTGCATTAGTACTATATTCGATATTTCTTCATTAGAATTTCTCCTATCTATTGGAGTCGATGCTATAAAAATTGCATCATTTGAGCTTATTCACATCCCTCTACTGTCAGAAGCATCCTGTTGCGGTAAACCATTGCTCCTTTCTATTGGCATGGCAACATTAGATGAAATACAAAAAGCTGTAGAAACAATCAGAAAAAGAGGCTGTGAAAACTTTATTCTACTAAAATGCACTAGTGCCTATCCTTCAACTGAAAAAGATGCTAACATCTTAACAATACCAGACTTGAGAAGTCGCTATAATTGTTATGTAGGATTATCTGATCACACTTTGAGTCCTTATGCTGCGTTTGCTGCCGTTGCTCATGGAGCAGTGATGATTGAAAAGCACTTTACTTTATCCCGTTCTGAAAGAGGAGTGGATTCAAGTTTTTCAATTGAGCCCGCAGAATTACACCAGCTTCGACTAGGTACGGAGATGGTTTGGGAAAGTTTAGGCAAAGTCTGTTATGAGCCGTTATCATCAGAAAAAACTTCACTGAAAGAACGTCCCTCGATCTATGTTGTGAAATCTATTAAAAGCGGAGAAACATTTACGCATGAAAACGTCCGTATTATACGACCTTCAGGGGGATTACTACCTGAGTTCTACGACCAAGTAATCGGAAGAAAAGCTAAAGTTACGATGGAAGCAGGCACCCCTCTATCTTGGGATATAATTGACTAACTTCAGCCAACTGTTTAAGTCTTAAGAGCATAAATAATTCTCAAGAGGAAATATCGATGAACGACTATCTTCAAACAAATGCTCGTTATTGGTCAGGAACTTACAACGCTCCAAACGTAGAGAGCTTTATTTTTAGGTTTTATGGCAGAATCCTGAAGTTTGACTACGGTATTGACGGCTCAGGACATGAACGTTTACTAGATTTTGGTTGTGGACAAGGTGCTGCCTTGGCCTTTTTCGATAATTTAGGATTTGATTGTTTCGGAGTTGATATTGCGGCTAACGATATTGCCGTTGCTCGTAGCAGAATGCCACATATTGCTTCCCACTTTGCTGTCATTGATCCTAAACCTAATCCAGAGCAAATTTTCTTTGGAGGTAACTTTGATATAGTTATATCGATTCAGACCTTAGACTTTTTGTCGAATACAGATTTTGATTTAGCAATTAGGTGTCTTTATAACAATATGAAAGTTGGTTCCAAAATTTATGCTTCTATGAATGGATGGGCGCACTACTATAGAAATTACGCAACTTATGTTGGGGACGGTTTGTGGCATGTCCAATTTAAGACTGACCGTTTAGACTCAGAAGTGTTGAAAGATAGTTTGAGAGGCTAGAAAAAAGGGAAGAAATGTCATATTCTTCCCTTAAAAGAAGAAGAAAAAATCAATTTACTATGGCATCTTTTGCAACTCTTGTCAAGTCCATTCTCAATCGGCTCAGCCCCTGTGACTACCCCGTGCTGAACTCTCAATTGTTCTTCAAAATCTGGTTGACCTACGTTCTCGACCAAGGGTTAACCAGTATGAGAGCCTTATTTTATCGCTTGAATCATGCAGGGATTACAGTGGATATGTCCACGTTTTCCAAAGCCAACAAAACTCGGACAACCAGCTTATTTGAGGGGATTTACACTCAACTGATGTCTCAAGCTCAAAAGAGACATCGTACTTCAAGCATGACGCTGTTTCCTATCGATTCAACCATCATTACCCTGACCAGTAAACTCTTTTGGTTCTATAAATATCATCAAGTGAAGTTACTTACGGGATTTGATTTAACAGAGAACATCATGGGTAAAGCGGTGATTTCTTTTGGGGAGAGACATGACCTGAGCTTTCAAGAGGAGATTCTAGCAATGATCCCTGAGAACGCTGTTGTAATCATGGATAGAGGGTTTGCGAGCTGGCAATTTTTAGAGCGACTAAGTGAGAGGAAGTGCCCATTTGTTGTACGTATCAAGAATAACATGAGAATGAAGCTCAATCATGAGAGATATCGCGTGGTTCAATTTTTTGACGAGAATCAAACGGAGTTTCGTATAGCGACAAATCTAAAGGAGCTGAGTGATGAGGAAGTGAGTGAGTTATATCGGCATCGGTGGGCAATTGAGAACCTATGGAAATTTCTGAAGATGCATTTATCATTAGACAAGTTGATTACGAAGAGTTTGAACGGGGTGATAAATCAGATTTATATGGTTTTAATTGCCTATTTAATTTTAGAGCTGGTGGAGATACCTGAATACTTTGGGAAGAAGCTATTAGACAAATTGCGATATTTGCAACTGGAACTCAGTCGTCGCTGCTCAATAGTGCATTGGAGCTTTGATTGGCAGCCAGAGCTACTGGTCACTTAAAATGTTAAGTTTTGTTGCAGGATTCAACACTTCTGCTATTATTTATAGATGGCTTAACTTGTCGTATACACAAGCTAGAGACCAATACTATCAACACTTAAAATTTTGGTCATGGTACTTAAGGGATAGAAAAATTAATCTCTTTTTTGGAGTTGTACCCCATGAAACTTACTATTCACTTATTTATTACCTCTGCAAGCTAATGTCTATAAAAACTATCCTTGTTCACCCCCTAGGAATCTCGGAGTCGTATACACTAATGAGTGACTGGAGAATCCCAGATCCTAGGGTAGATACCTTGTGCCAAAAGCACATCAATGATCCTGATTCTGTGGACATAAGTCGCTGGTCGCCACAGTTTGCCGAGTTTATAAGTAACCAGAAATTCCAAATGCATCCTCCTTACATGAAGCAGACTTTTGATCAGCTAGGTAAAAATAAAATATTGTCATACTTAATGGCTATTAATACCAAGTCTATCAATCCTAATTCAATTAGAAATAAAATGTTAAAATACTTGATGACTATTAGTATTAAGTTTTCATATACCAAGTTAAAATTGACTGGGATTTTGAAAAGAATAGCTAGGATTATAAAAATAACTAGAGTTGTTAAACCAGTAGAAAGAACTTTTAAGTTAGTAAATAGGCATAGACCTAGATTTGGTAACCTATGCTTTGATACTTATTACGAAGGTTTATGTACAATTACAAATAACAGCTGCTTAGATAACGAGCGGTATATTTATGTTCCTCTACATTATCAACCTGAATGTTCCACACTTCCAATGGGCGAGTTTTTTGAGAACCAAAAAATCATGATAGAATGGCTGTCTCACTCAAGACCAGAGGATGTATGGTTATATGTGAGGGAGCACCCAGCTCAGACATACGACCTAAACACCAGTAGATATAGGGAGCCAAGTTTCTACAGCGATATCTTGAGAATCCCTAGAGTAAGGTTAGTTTCTCGTCGCTGTTCTTCTTTTGATTTAATCAAGAATAGTCTTTGTGTTGCGACTATTACTGGAACCGTTACTTTGGAGTCGTTATATCAAGAGAAACCAGTTTTATTTTTTGGCTATCATGTTTATCAGTATGCTCCTGGAGTCTTTCCAATACGTGATTTGAGTGATTGCTCTAACGCTTTGAAAAAAATATGCAACCAAGAATTCGATCTAACAAGAGAAAAGTTTCTTCTTTACTTAAAAGCTTTAGAGAAAAACTGCATAATGAATATAAGCGAAAATGATCAGTATGAGCTAGGAAGAGCAAATGATGAGACTGAAAAAAAATTCTTGGATTCTTTTTTAGAGTTTCTAAATTTTCTAGATTGCTCTTGAGTTTAGTCTTCTTCGACAGCTAGGGTGTTAGTGGCTTCTGGAGACACTACCAATATTCAGAGGCATTTGCGCTGGAGCCCTAGTCTGCAGAGCTTGGGAGCTGAAGCCTTAAGTGATGGCCTCGAAAGGGTGGTGGTAGATTTAACTTTGCGAGAAACGTTGCTGTCTCTGCGAGTCTTTCCCGACGTCTATCCCTACACGTTGGAGCAGGTGCTCGATCCAACATTTCTTTGTGATACAAGTGGCGATTGGAACGACCCAGCCTGACCAAGCGCTTATGTTTTCCCCTGTCTTTATCTATAGCGATCGCTTCCTCGAACACCGCTGCCGCCAGTTTCACTTTGAGCGACCCGAACGGTTAGTGGCCATCCGTCAGCACTTACAGGCAGCATTTCCAGCAGCAGAATGGCGTGAACCTACACCTGTCGGAGAAGGATTAACTCCTTGGTTGGAAAAGGTACATAGTCGGGTGTATTTAGACCAATTAACGCGGATTGCAGCACAAGGGGGCGGCTGGCTAGATCCCGATACCTACCTCAATGACCAGAGCGATCGCGTGGCGCGGTTAGCAGTACAGGCGTGGCTCGATGGGGTGGATTTAGCTGTGCAGCGGCAGCAACCGATTTTTGTTTTGGCACGCCCCCCCGGCCACCATGCGTTGCGGGAGCGGGGAATGGGCTTTTGCCTACTAGCGAATGCAGCCATTGCTGCCCACTATGCCCTCAGTTTGCCAAGGATAAGACGAGTCGCAATTCTCGATTGGGATGTCCACCACGGCAATGGTACCCAAGCACTGGTTCAAGACCATCCTCAGATTGCCTATTGTTCGCTCCATGAGTTTCCTGCCTATCCCTATACGGGGGATGGGGGCGATCGCGGGCACTACAATAACGTCCTTAATCTGCCTCTGCCCAGTGGCTCAACCGGGGCAACCTACCGAAGAGCTTTCCAAGCGGACAACAATGACTATTTCCGAGTATTTCCTAACCATCCTCCCTAGTTGAGTCTTCGCGTTTTCCTATGGCAAACTGGTCTTGACTCCTTAGTCTTTTCTTTATAGAATTAATAAATTGAGTAAATATTGGAAAACTGAAATGGCAACTCCATACAGGGCGATCGTTTTACAGCAACCCTACTTTGCCAAGATGCTATCAACTGCTATTGACCTAGGATTTTGCTTGTGTATTTACCAATTTAGTTCATTTAAGTATCATGGGCAGACTAAAGATTTTTCAAATGTAAACTTTACTATTGAAATCATGGATCATGATGATCTTCAGCACTGTATTTACAATCAAAAATTGCTTACTAGCATACCTCCAGTAGATAGATACATTTTAAATTCAATGGAAATGTACAAGTCAGAAATAATATCTATTATTTCAGAAGTGTTGAAAGATAGTTTGAGAGGCTAGAAAAAAGGGAAGAAATGTCATATTCTTCCCTTAAAAGAAGAAGAAAAAATCAATTTACTATGGCATCTTTTGCAACTCTTGTCAAGTCCATTCTCAATCGGCTCAGCCCCTGTGACTACCCCGTGCTGAACTCTCAATTGTTCTTCAAAATCTGGTTGACCTACGTTCTCGACCAAGGGTTAACCAGTATGAGAGCCTTATTTTATCGCTTGAATCATGCAGGGATTACAGTGGATATGTCCACGTTTTCCAAAGCCAACAAAACTCGGACAACCAGCTTATTTGAGGGGATTTACACTCAACTGATGTCTCAAGCTCAAAAGAGACATCGTACTTCAAGCATGACGCTGTTTCCTATCGATTCAACCATCATTACCCTGACGAGTAAACTCTTTTGGTTCTATAAATATCATCAAGTGAAGTTACTTACGGGATTTGATTTAACAGAGAACATCATGGGTAAAGCGGTGATTTCTTTTGGGGAGAGACATGACCTGAGCTTTCAAGAGGAGATTCTAGAAATGATCCCTGAGAATGCTGTTGTAATCATGGATAGAGGGTTTGCGAGCTGGCAATTTTTAGAGCGACTAAGTGAGAGGAAGTGCCCATTTGTTGTACGTATCAAGAATAACATGAGAATGAAGCTCAATCATGAGAGATATCGCGTGGTTCAATTTTTTGACGAGAATCAAACGGAGTTTCGTATAGCGACAAATCTAAAGGAGCTGAGTGATGAGGAAGTGAGTGAGTTATATCGGCATCGGTGGGCAATTGAGAACCTATGGAAATTTCTGAAGATGCATTTATCATTAGACAAGTTGATTACGAAGAGTTTGAACGGGGTGATAAATCAGATTTATATGGTTTTAATTGCCTATTTAATTTTAGAGCTGGTGGAGATACCTGAATACTTTGGGAAGAAGCTATTAGACAAATTGCGATATTTGCAACTGGAACTCAGTCGTCGCTGCTCGATAGTGCATTGGAGCTTTGATTGGCAGCCAGAGCTACTGGTCACTTAAAATGTTAAGTTTTGTTGCAGAATTCAACACTTCTGCTATATAGGGTTACAAGAAAATATTTAATATTGCTAGAGCCTGCCTACGAATTTGCCAGCGAGGATGCTAGGAAAAGAATGGATTTTCATGGTTATTGCCGAAACTTAAAAGCTTACGCTGACACCCTAGGATTTGAGGTCATTGAACATACTCTTTTTCCTTACTGCGGGAATCCACTCAACCCTACAGCAGTGACAATCATAAAGAAAGCAGAAGCAATCTCTTCTCGCTCTGCAACATATGATGATCAAGTACTTGTTTGCCCAAAATATAAAACAGAATTGATTAACATTGAGGGCATGCTATTCAGCCCAGAAGCACTCGTAGTTTATCCGATAATTGGCGGTATTCCTTGTTTACGAATTGAGAATGGAATTTGGGCAAGCAAGTATCCTGATTTCATGCTTGCTAAGAAGTAATTGGAAGGATCAATCTGCCATGGGAAAATGCGAAGACTTAACTAGGGAGGAGGGCTAGGAAATGCTCATTGTTTTCCGTGCCGACTCGGCAACCCACATTGGCACTGGGCACATCATGCGGTGTATGACACTGGCAACAGCGCTGCATGAGCAAGGGGCAACCTGTATTTTCATTTGTCGCAACCATCCAAACAATATCATCGCCCTTGTGCAGAAAAAGGGCTTTAGGGTCTATGAGCTGCCAAGGGGAGCTGAACCCACAACAGCCGCTGACCTAGGCGTCCCTCAAGAAGTGGATGCAGTCCAAACCAAGCAAATTATCGAAAGTCTAGAGGCAACCCCTGACTGGCTGGTGGTCGATCACTACGGCATTGACAAGGCGTGGGAGCAGCAGTTGCGTCCAGTCGTCAAGCAGATTTTTGTCATTGATGACCTTGCCAACCGTTCCCATGATTGTGATGTCTTGCTGGATCAAAACTATACACATCGCTGGGATCGCTACGTCGGCTTAGTTCCTCCGCACTGTTGCCAGTTGCTAGGGCCTGAGTACGCTCTCCTCAGACCAGAGTTCATCGCTGCCCGCGAAAAATTGGAGCGTCAAGGACGCTCACCGTTTGATCCGCGTAAGGTAATGGTCTTTTTTGGCGGGATGGATCCCCAGAACTACACAACCCAAGCTCTGCGCATCCTGCGGGAAATAGGCGACTTTGCCCCTGAAGTGGTGATTGGTGGAGCCAATCCTCACCGTGCGGAAGTGGAATCGCAAATGCAGTATTTCCCTGAAGGACAGTTGCATATTCAAACCGATGAGATGCCGGAGATCATGTTAAGATGCTCATGGTACTTGGGGTCTGGAGGTTCTATTACATGGGAGCGAATGTGTCTTGGTTTGACGGGAATTGTTGTAGTGACCTCTGATAATCAAGTAGAGTTCTGTGAGGCTTTGCATGCTGATGGTTTCGATGTTGTGATTTTTGATATCTCTAAATTAGGAGAGTTGATTAAGAAACATTTGAATTCCAGTGATTTAGATACTAAGCCAGTGGTCACAAATGTCTTAATTACCGATGGCAAAGGTAGCAAAAAAGCCGTATTAAAGATGACTCAGTTGATTGATCAGAAGCAGTTATGGTTAAGACCTGCCAGTCAAAATGATTTGATTAATTTGTTCTACTGGGCAAATGATATTACTGTTCGTCAAAATTCGTGGAACCAAGGGTTTATTACTCTAAATCAACATAACAAATGGTTTAACAACAAATTAAACAGTGGCAAGGTCAAGATATACATCCTGATGTATAACGATATACCTATTGGACAAATAAGATATGACTTCTTTAATGAAAAATGGTTGATAGATTACAGCATTACCAGTGCACTCAGAGGTTTCGGTATCGGTTCGAAACTCTTAGAACTAGGTGAACAGTATTTGTTGAAAGAACTTGGTTGTCCCTTAAGAATTTCAGCTGAGGTAAAGGAAAAGAACACTGCTTCGCTAGTTTGTTTCCAAAAGAGTGGCTATGCTATAAAGCAAAATGTGATCGAGCAATCTAGCTACTTCTCTTTTGAAAAAATAATTACAAACACTGAAAAATGACTAGTTATTTTAGAGACAGATCGGTATTAGTCGTCGCTGCCCATCCTGATGATGAAATTCTTGGCTGTGGTGGCACGATAGCTTTACATGCTGCCCACGGGGATAAAGTAACTACTCTAATCTTGGCCGAAGGCCTAACTAGTCGAAGTGCCAAGCGAGATATTCAAGAATGGGAGGAGGAACTGGGGCAACTGAAGGAAACAGCACGAAGGGCTGGGGAAGTGGTAGGGTGTAGGGATGTGCGCTTTGGTGGCTTTCCTGACAATCGGATGGACAGCGTGGACTTGCTGGATGTTGTGAAAGTAATTGAGGGAGTAATAGATGACATTCGCCCAGAAATAATCTATACTCATCACTACGGCGATCTCAATATTGATCACCGTATTACCCATGAAGCAGTTATGACAGCAGTACGCCCCTTGCCTAGTAGTTCAGTAAAGCAGATTCTGTTTTTTGAGGTACCCTCTGCCACTGGATGGAATACACCAACGGCTTTTAATACTTTTATTCCGCAGTACTTTGTGAATTTATCCGAGAAAGTGAATGATACTGAAAATGCACTTGACCTTAAATTGAGAGCATTGGACATGTATTCTAAAGAGATGCGTCAATATCCTCACTATCGCTCTATAGATGTGGTAAAGTACCTAGCCTATATTCGTGGCTCATCTGTGGGTCTTTTTAGTGCAGAAGCATTTCAGATTGGGAGGATCGTAAGATGAGCTATGACTCTATCGTGATTGTTACGAATAGAGAAAGAAATAAGTTTTTAGTTGAATCAATTTCAAAAAAAATCAAAACTAAGACACATTTAATTCAAAAAGAATCAGATTTTACCTACGATAATTTGTCTAAGCTGTCACCTCGCTGGATCTTTGTACCCCATTGGTCAAAATTAATTCCAGCAGAAATCTATGAGAATTTTCAAGTCGTCATTTTTCATATGACTGATCTTCCTTTTGGACGTGGAGGAAGTCCGCTACAGAACTTAATTATGCAAGGATTTGAAAGTACTTCTATCTCTGCTATTCAGTGTACTAAAGAATTGGATGGAGGACCAATTTACCTAAAGGAGCCACTTAGCCTTCACGGAACTGCCGATGAGATACTAATTCGTGCTAGTAGGATCATTGAGAACATGATCATCAGGATTGTAAAGGAAAATCCATCTCCTACACCCCAAATCGGAACCCCTACTTACTTCAAGCGACGCAAACCCGATGAAAGCAGAATTGATATCAGTCAAATATCATCTCTTGAAAAGCTGTACGATTTTATTCGAATGCTAGATGGTGAGGGATATCCCCCAGCTTTTTTAGAAATTGGTAATTTTCGTATTTCTTTCTGTTCACCCCACCTCCGCTATGGTTATATTGAAAGTCAAGTTAAAATTGAGCAAGTAAAGTTTCCTACATTAGATAGTGATGAGCAAAATTAGTATTAATAAACTCCAAACGGTGGTTCCCTTCATTATTGCCGAAATGTCGGGTAACCATAATCAATCTTTAGAGAGAGCGTTAGCTATTGTTGAAGCTGTAGCAAAAGCCGGTGCCCATGCCCTTAAGCTCCAGACCTACAGGGCTGATACAATCACAATCTCCTGTGAAAAACCTGATTTTTTCATTCATGACAAAACCAGTCTTTGGCAAGGGGAATATCTCTACAATCTCTACCAAAAAGCCTATACCCCTTGGGAGTGGCATGAGCCTATTTTTAGGCGCGCTCGGGAACTGGGTTTAATTGCCTTTAGCACCCCTTTTGATCTGACAGCAGTTGATTTTCTTGAAGAGTTGGATTGCCCAATCTATAAGATTGCTTCCTTTGAAAATGTGGACTTAGGACTGATCCGGCGGGTGGCCGAAACGGGCAAGCCCATCATTATGTCTACAGGGATGGCAACTCTTGCGGAACTGGATGAAGCGGTGCGAACAATTCGGGCCACGGGCAATGATCAGATTGTCTTGCTCAAATGTACTAGCACTTATCCTGCGAGTCCAACGGATTCTAACTTACGCACGATTCCCCATCTAAAGGAACTCTTTGGCTGTGAAGTGGGACTATCGGATCACACGCTGGGCATCGGTGTCGCAGTAGCGGCGGTGGCCCTAGGGGCAACGGTCATTGAAAAGCACTTTACGCTGAGTCGTGCTGAGGGCGGGGTAGATGCCGCCTTTAGTTTGGAACCCCACGAAATGAAACTGCTGGTGGAGGAAACGCAGCGGGCTTATCAAGCGCTGGGGCGGGTGCACTATGGGCCTACGGAGGCGGAGAAAAAGTCGCTGGTGTATCGCCGCTCACTGTACTTTGTCAAAGATATGGTGGCGGGGGAAGTGATTACGCCAGAGTGTATTCGTTCCATTCGCCCCGGGTATGGGTTGCCTCCTAAATACTATGAGGTACTGCTGGGCAAGCGAGTGAATCAGGCCATTGAGCGGGGTACGGCTGTTTCATGGGAGCATATTGGCTGAGTTTGTACTATCTGTTGTAGTATTGGCCATAATAAGCAAATAATATGGTTTTTTAGATGATAGATGACAGAAAGATTGCTGCATGCTGTAGATTATACCAGCTCTTTGTAACATTAGCCGTCCACAAATTGCCCAATTGCTCCATGGCAACGAGTCCACCATTACTCGCTGGCTGAACGCCTATCGCCAAGGAGGACTCCAGCAGTGATGGCACAGTTGCAGGAATGCCTACAAGACCCCACAGTTACAAGGCCATTGTGCAGTGGCTGCGACAGGAGCATCAGCTTGAGGTCGCCTACCCGACGGTGCATCGCATTGTGGGCAATGTCGTGCCTGTGTTTGCCCCCGAGGTCAATCCCATTGAGCGGTTGTGGCAACATCTGCGAGCAGCATGAGCATGGCAGTCCTTCGAGACGCTGGAAGCCCTGCGTCAAAAGCTGCAAGCTGTATTGTCACAACTGACGGCGGGGGTGATTCGTTCTTTGACGGGCTGGTCATTCATTACACAGCCTTTATTAACCCTATCTTCAAATTGAATTGGTATTAGTAGCAGGACGGTATAGACACCAGAAAGACTTCATCGCCCCAATGCTGTTTTGCAGATATTTGAATGCGGTAGGGTTTGTGATTTGAATGTGATTGAGCACGACTTTAGTGCGCTGAAGCGAGCGCGGATGTATGCAGGGTCAAACAGTTCTATTGATGAGGTGATTCGCAATTATTGTGCTGGATAATGTCTCATTCTTTATTGGAATAGCTATAAGGCAAAAAATGAGCACTCATCAATAGAGTATGGGTAGTGAACTGCCATGCAGTGAGGGATCAATTTGCTTGGCTAAGCGAGATTTGTCTCAGAATCGCCAAGAATCCTCAAGGCGCAATTGCAGGTCAAGGGTGCAGCCGAAAGGCTTGAATTTGCCACGGGCTGAGGGTTACTGAGTCTGTGTCCCCTGCGGGCGTCTCTAGGAGCGTTTGCTGCTCTTTGACTTGCCATGGAATAAACGTTGAGTGCAGCTCCAAGGTGCCCCCTTCACCAACCACTTCAGCGACTCGCAATTGCCAACCCTGTCCATCCTCCGCTTGTTTCAGGGCCAAACATTGAATGTGGGCATCCGACCAATGGAGCAGGTGAGCGTGGGGGGGTAAGGTGCCTGACAAGTTGACAGGGGCGATCGCGCTGCGGAGGGGATGATTAAACTGAGCCGCCCATTGGGAGACAGCAGCCGCTTGCCATGAGCCACTGTGGGGAAACACGCCATAACTAAAGCGGTGGTGGCGGCGATCGCTCGTCGGATCTGGCCAAGTGGGCGATCGCAACAGGGTTAATCGCAATTGATTCGCTTGGGCATCAAGGCCATGCTTGCAGTCGCTGAAAAGACTCACCCCATACTCTGGGGTACTCAGATCCACCCACGTTAAAAAGGGCACCTCCCATTTTGTTTGCTCATGGGCGCTGAGGTGGGGATTGGGAAGGGTCGGGCGCAGCGTAACGCCGCCGGGAGTTTCACAGGTGATCTGCTCAGCCCTGATTGCCAAGGGAAAAGCCGTCTTGAGGAGAATATGTTCCTCTTGCCAGTCAATCACTGTATCAATGCGCAGCCACGGGGTTTGATACTGCAACACATACTCCTGCTGCATCCGCGAGGACTGAAAGCGCCATCTGACCCGTAGTCGCTGCTCCAGTTGATGCCACGTCACCCATTCAATGGCCTCTAGGGTCGCCCCCGGCAGTCGCTGCTGCCCATAGTTGGGGTCAATGTTCCAAGCATCCCAGTATTGCCCCTGATCACGGAAAAATTGCAGTTGATTACCGCGATCGCCCAAGCAGGGACGATGATTCAACTTGTCATACAGATTGGTGATTTCCCCTGTTGCCGGATCAATTTCAACGTGGAGATAGTTATTTTCTAAGACATAGCCCAAGGGTGGGGTTGGTAGCGTATCAGGGCGCGATCGCGGGCAGAGCCACAGCAGTGTGTAGCCAATTCCCGGCACCTCAGGGGTACGAAACGTCAAGCAACCTTGGGGAGCATTCAACTGCGCTGGTAAATCGTAGTCGCCCCGTGGACAATAAACCCGCCAAGAGGAAACCTCCTCAGGGAGCTGTGCCAAGTCAATGTGGACAACCCCGGCGCGATCGCCCACCAATCCATTGAAAATCACAACGGGAATTGCCTCTTTCACCGGGGGTTCACCGCCGTCAATGGACTGGCACAGCGCTGTTTGTGCTTCCCTTAGGACTGTCTCTGTCGTGGTCAGGAGTTGCTGCCACGTTGGCGCCACCTCAGCATAGACCTCTGGAATCGAGGAGCCAGGGAGAATATCATGAAACTGGTTAAAGAGAAGTTGTTGCCAACAAGCTTTGAGTTCTTCTTTGGGGTAGGAAAAAGAAGTTGTGATTGCCGCGAGGGCACACCAGCGTTCCGCCTCTTGCAGTTGGCGTTGGGCGCGATCGTGGGCAGCCTTTTGATCGCCATGGCTGGTGTAGCAGCCGCGATGGAATTCCAAGTAGAGTTCCCCGTGCCAGACGGTTGTGGGGGGTGTTTCTTGGGTTAATTGTTCCAAATACTGCTGCACCGTTGTCCATTGCCACTGCGGCCCAATGCCACCGAGGTGTTGCCAGCGTCGCACCCGTTCTAACATGTCTGCCGTTGGTCCACCGCCATGATCGCCGACACCGGGGAGCCAGAGACTGCGCCGCGATCCCGTTTGTTGCCACCACTCTTGGGCATAGGCAGCCATTTTTACCGCATCAATGCCCTCGCCAATGGGTGCTGACATCAGGGCATTCACCGCCGCCCCCGCCACATCCCGCCAGACAAACCAACCGTGGGGAAAGCGTGTGGTGTCATTCCAGCGCAATTTTTGAGTGACAAAGTAGCGAATGCCCCCCTGAGCCAAGAAACTGGGGAGCCGTTCCGGAAAGCCAAAGGTATCGGGTAACCAAGCAATCGGGCTAATGCCACCAAAAGCCTGCTGCACGTACTGCTGCCCATGGAGAATCTGACGGGCAATGGACTCAGCATGAATGAGATTGAGTTCCGGTTCTACCCAAAGACCTGCCGCCACATCCCACCAACCCGCTGCCACGGCTTCCTGAATCCGCCCAAAAAGTTCTGGGGCATGGGTCTGCAAATAGGCATAGAGGGCGGGAGTGGAGTGGGTAAAGGTGAGTTCGGGATAGCGTTCCTTTAGCTGCAAGACGGATCGAAAAGTGGACTGTGCCACTTGCCAGGTTTCGGCGATCGGCCAAAGCCACGCCAAGTCCAGATGGGCATGGCCACACAGGTGCATGGTGAAGTCCCGCAAGGGGGTGGCGATCGCCTGCATTTTCTCGTGGATCTCCGCCAGCAACGGATCTAAGATGGGGCGCTGTCCATGACTTTCTAAAACGTCCTTCAGCAGGGGTTCAAGGGGTTGCAGGTTGAGGGTTTCACCAAAGATCGCCAAAATGTCCAACTCAGTGGCAATAAAGTCGGGATCCACTCCCGTTGGCAATTCAAACCGCAGGCCTGATCTCACCAAAGCACCGTCATCGTGGCCGGGACTCACAAGATGCAACACCACCTCCCATGCTTGGCCGGGGGTCACTGCCTCCCCTAGGCACAGACTCACCGAATGATCAAATAAATCCCCCTGATGCACCGCCTGACCATTGACATACACCGTTGCCTGATCCGCCCACCACGTGAGATCAAGGTGTAGAGTTAAACCCGCCACACTATAGCCTTGAACCGTCGCGGGTACCGTGATTCGCTGCCCCAACCAGAGGGAGTGCCGACCCTTGGGCCACGCCAAATGCCCTTTAGCATTCACTGCATAGGGGGTCGTCGCCGCATCTTTGAGCGAGGGGGAACTGAGGGGAAACCACTGGGAATGAATCTCAATGACTGCCAATGACTGCAAATAGTCACGAGATTTTTTAACTAATTCTGTCAAGATCATAAAACTTCGTTAATTTTCCTGCGATCGGCCTAGGCCAATTGCTATGCTGGAGGTGTGAGGAGCCGTCATCATTCGTTTAACCAAACTGTCAATAAAATAAGCAAACTTTATTTCAGAGGAGTGACCTCATGGTAACCCGATTTGCGCCGTGGCGGGGCTTTTTGATCTCCTCAGTCTGTGGGATATTGACAGCCCTTGCGATCGCCCCAGTAACGCCTGCCCAAGCCCAGCGACCCTCAGCCCCCGATCAACCCGTAGAAACAGTAGTCACGGATCCGCTTCAGAGTCCTTTCCCCCTCCCTTGGAAATGGATTGACGACGGCCACGCCGCTGCTCTAAAGGCTAAGAAATCTCTCCGCTTGACTCAGCAGACGCCCCAATATCTCTCTCCCGATGGCCGCTATGTGGCACAGGCCACCCTCTACTTCACGGCCCATCCAGAAGCCCATCGGCAACAACTGGTGAGTGTTTTGGAAATTCGCGATCGCCAGAGCGGCAGTCAGCAGCGCATTGAAAGCCTCAAGGAAATGCCGCCTGAATTTTTGGCAGAGGTGCCCCAAGGTCAAGGTCTGATTGCAGTACTGGTTCCAGTTGGCTGGTCAGAAACGGGCAATCGTCTCTTGGTGCGCCAGCTTAGCGGCTTGTTTGCCACTGATTTAATTAGCGATGGCGCGTGGATTTGGCAGGCGGGGTTGGGTCATGTGGCCACGGTTTATCCCACCGCTGATGAATACGACTTTGCCACCCTTTTGGGCTGGAGCACAACGGATCCGCAGCGGGTGCTCTTTCAAACCCAAACCATGGGGAACCCCAAAGCCACAATTTGGGCAGTGGATACTCAAGGCAGCACCCAATTGGCCCAGGGCGATCGCCCCCGTGTCTATGGCACAACCCTACCCGCCACTGCCAATGCCCAGCGTTAGATCACCTCAGGGGGAGGCCAGCAACTGGCCAAGGTAGCGATCAATCCAGCCAATCATCACCGCAGGGCACTCCAACTGCGGCGTTAGTCCCACCCCTGGCATCACATCAAAAGCACGAATCGCGTCGGGGTTTAACTGTGCCAAGCGTTGACCCACGGCCACAGGAGGGAGTTTTGCCTGCTCTCCCCAAACGATATAGGTCGGCACCGTCAAATGGGGTAAAAAGCGACTGAGATCGCAGCAGAGATCACCCCGCACAAAAGCCAGTGCAGCAAATTCTGCCCCCGCCGACTGCGCTACTTGCGTATAGGTGGCAACCATTTCCGGGCTGATGCGGCTAGGTCGGGCAAACTGTTGATTGGCCATAAAGGATTGCACACTCAGGGAATTGGCCACGCCGAGGCGATAAAAGGCGATATCCACATAGGACTGGCGGGCAATCTGGGCAAGGGGGGTCTGGCGGTAATCTTGACCAAAATCACTCAGCCCCGTTGGACAGGTGAGAATCAGGCCACAGAAGCGTTGGGGATGGGCGATCGCCCCTTGAATAGCAAAGGCTGCCGTCAGTGACGACGTGATTACCACTGCTGGTTCTGCCGTCAATTGACCAAGGCACTCTAGCAAATGATCCACATAAGCCGCCACCGTATAGGGTTGATCGCGATGCTCAGAGGCGCCCCAACCGGGCAAATCCAAAGCAAAAAGGGGATACTCGGCTGAAAAGGCCAGATAAACTGCCGACCATTCATAGCGGCTCGAGCCACCACCAAAACCATGCCAAAAAAATAAAGGCGGCCGAGCAGGGTTAACATTGCCGAGATCATTGGTAACGTAGGCCACCTCACCCATAGCCGTCGTGAGGGTGCGCGATCGCAAGCAATCAAACATCGGGATTTCCTAAAAAGAAGAAACCTGCTATGATAATAAATCGCGCTGAATTAAACGGGTAGCAACGGGCTGCCCCCGCCCTAAGGAGTGCCGCCGTGACCAAGAGTACCGAAGGCGAAAAGCCCACTAGTGGCTTTAATCTAACCGAGTTTTTCCGCGAAACCAAGGAAGAACTCAGCAAAGTGGTGTGGCCCGATCGCCAGCGTCTGATTGGCGAATCTGCGGCAGTCATTCTCATCGTTTCCCTTTCGGCTGCGGTCATCTACCTAGTGGATGAACTCTTTCGTTGGCTGGCCACACTGATTTTCTAGACAGCCAAAGATTCCTACGAGTACGCGCCTATGGTGAGTGAATTTACTGATCATTCTGATCTGAACGATCCTCTTGACGACACCGTTGAAGTGGCCGAAGGGGATCAAGCGGGTAAGGTCAAACGGTTTTGGTATGCCGTGCAGGTGGCCTCTGGCTGCGAAAAAAAAGTGAAAAGCACCATCGAGCAGCGGCTCCATACGCTGGATGTGGCCGATCGCATCTTTCGCATTGAAATTCCCCAAACCCCCGTCATCAAAATCAAAAAAGATGGCTCGCGGCAAACCATTGAGGAAAAAGTTTTTCCCGGTTATGTTCTTGTCCAAGTGCGGGCACAGCAGTCCCCCGAAACAGGTGAATGGCAAATTGATGATGAAGCTTGGCAGGTAATTAAAAACACCCCCAATGTGATTAACTTTGTGGGTGCCGAGCAACGCCGCAGTACAGGCCGCGGCCGCGGTCACGTCAAGCCCATGCCCCTGAGTCCGGCCGAAGTGGATCGCATCTTCCGCAAAGCCCAAGAACAAGAACCGGTGCACCGCATTGATCTCAATAGTGGTGATAAGATCAAAGTTCTCAATGGTCCCTTTAAGGACTTTGAGGGAGAGGTGATTGAAGTCAGTGCTGAGCGCAGCAAACTGAAAGCATTACTCTCGATTTTTGGCCGCGAAACGCCGGTCGAACTCGAAGTGACTCAAGTGGAAAAAGTAGATTAGGACGCTAACTCACTATGGCGAAAAAGGTCGTCGCAGTTATTAAACTTGCCATTCAAGCGGGTAAAGCCAACCCTGCTCCCCCCATTGGTCCGGCCCTTGGTCAGCACGGTGTGAACATCATGATGTTCTGCAAAGAGTACAATGCTCGCACCGCCGATCAAGTGGGGATGGTGGTTCCCGTTGAAATTTCGGTCTATGAAGATCGCAGTTTCACCTTTGTTCTGAAAACGCCGCCCGCTTCCGTGCTGATTCAAAAAGCTGCGGGCATTGAAAAAGGCTCCGGCGAACCCAACAAGAAAAAAGTGGGCAGCATCACCCGTGCCCAACTGCGGGAAATTGCTGAGAAGAAAATGCCGGATCTCAATGCCAACGATATTGAAGCGGCCATGCGGATTATCGAAGGTACTGCTCGCAATATGGGCGTGACCATTGCTGACTAAAGCTTTCCTTCGTGTGTTCCTGTTGAGTCCGTTGTTGTGTTGGGGGGAGAAACTTCGTTTCGTTAGTACCCCGTGGAGGTAAATTCTGATGCGTAAACTCTCGCGACGACTGCGTGAACTCTATGCCAAGGTGGAGGATCGTCCCTACGCTCCCCTTGAGGCCTTGCAACTGCTGAAGGAAACGGCCACAGCCAAATTTCCTGAATCGGCAGAAGCCCACATCCGCTTGGGCATTGATCCCAAATATACCGACCAACAATTGCGAACCACTGTGGCGCTCCCCAAAGGCACCGGTCAAACGATTCGCGTGGCGGTCATTGCCCGGGGTGAAAAAGTGACTGAAGCCAGTGCCGCCGGTGCCGATGTTGTGGGTTCAGAGGAACTCATTGACGAAATTCAAAAGGGGCGGATGGACTTTGATCTCCTCATTGCCACCCCCGATATGATGCCCCAAGTAGCTAAAGTGGGTCGGATTTTGGGTCCGCGGGGGCTAATGCCGTCGCCCAAAGCCGGTACAGTGACCTTTGACTTGCCCCAAGCGATTCAGGAGTTCAAAGCGGGGAAAGTGGAATTCCGCGCCGATCGCACCGGGATTGTCCATGTGCTCTTTGGCAAAGCTAGCTTCAGCGCCGAAGACTTGCTCGTCAACCTCAAGGCACTACAAGAGAGTATTGACCGCAACCGCCCGAGTGGTGCCAAGGGTCGCTACTGGCGCAGTGTCTATGTGGCCGCAACGATGGGGCCGAGCATTCAAGTGGACATCAACGCCCTGCGGGAGCTAAAACTGGCCGAAGCCGCCTAAGGAGGACTTGCCTATTGCCCAATACTGGACAACTCAAGACTGAAACCGAAGACCGCAGGGGTCTGGCTCAGACATAATCTTCCTGCCGAGGTTTGCGAAGTCCATCCGTTGGGATTGGGCGATCGCCCCGGCACCACTGCTGGGGTTTTTCTTTCACTGACTACAGGAGGTGATGCGCGTGGGACGCACGCTAGCAAACAAAAAAGAAATTGTGGCGGAGCTAAAGGAACGCCTGAGCGAGTCACAAATGGCACTGGTGATTGACTACCAAGGTCTCACCGATGCTGAGATGAAGGATTTGCGGCAACGCTTGCGCAAGTGTAATGCCAGTTGCAAGGTCACTAAAAATACGCTGATGGAATTGGCGGTTAAAGAAAGTGACACTTGGCAACCCATGACCCAATTCCTTAAGGGACCTTCGGCGTTCCTCTTGGTCAAGGATGACATTGGTGGCACGATCAAGGCCTACCAAGAATTCCAAAAGGCCACGAAAAAAACCACCCTACGCGGTGGGGTCATGGAGGGACGGGCCCTTGATGAAGCGCAAGTGAAGGCCATTGGTGATCTGCCCTCAAAAGAACAACTCATGGCGCAGATTGCTGGTGCCCTCAATGCCGTCACAGCGAAGATTGCCATTGGCATCAAGGAGGTTCCTGCTTCCTTGGCGCGGGCAACCCAGGCGATCGCCGACAAAGGTGCGGCATAGATCGATCCTGTTTTCGGTTTCCCTTGGGAAGCCACCTGTTCTTGTTTTCTAACCTTGAAACGATAGGAGTTGACAATGTCTGCTGCAACCGATGAAATTCTCGAAAAGTTGAAATCCTTGACCCTGCTGGAAGCCGCTGAGCTGGTCAAGCAAATTGAAGAGGCCTTTGGTGTCAGTGCCGCTGCGCCGGTCGGTGGCATGATGGTCGCCGCTCCTGTGGGTGGTGGTGCTGCTGCTCCCGCAGAAGAAGTCGAAGAGAAAACCGCCTTCGATGTCATTCTCGAAGAAGTCCCCGCCGACAAGAAGATTGCCGTGCTCAAAGTGGTGCGCTCTTTGACCGGCTTGGGTCTCAAGGAAGCCAAGGAAGTGGTGGAATCCACGCCCAAACCCGTGAAAGAAGGTGCCACCAAAGAAGACGCCGAAGCCGCTAAGAAAGAACTCGAGGAAGCCGGCGCCAAAGTCAGCATCAAGTAGTCTTTGGTATCCATTTGTTTCGGGGGTGGTCTTGTGGCCCCCCCTTTTTTATTTGCAACCTTTGGAGGGCATAGAGACTCATGACCGAGATTCGTGCCATTTATACCGATGGTGCCTGCGAAGGCAATCCGGGACCGGGGGGCTGGGGCGTGGTCATTTACTTTACCGACGGCTCTGTGCAGGAACTGGGGGGACATCACCCCGCGACCACAAATAATCGCATGGAATTGCAGGCGGCCATTGCAGCCCTCAAGGCATGGCGCCAACTGGCTCCGGGGAGCGCGATCGCCCTTTACACCGACAGCGAATATGTCCTCAAGGGAATTACGGAGTGGATCCACAACTGGAAACGGCGGGGCTGGAAAACAGCCGCCAAAAAGCCTGTTCTCAACCAAGACCTGTGGCAGGAGCTAGATGCCCTCAATGATCCCTTAGTCCAGTGGCACCATGTGCGTGGCCATAGTGGCGATGTCGGCAATGAACGCTGTGATCTTATTGCCCGCAGTTTGAGTCGTGGGCAGCCAATTGCCCTAAGAACGCTGCCACCATCGCTGGGGTAATGTCGCGCGTGTGTTCAAAAACTGCACTGGCTCCCGCTGAGCGCAAGCGATCGCCATAGCGTTGCCGATCTTCGGGCTGGACATGGGGAGGAATCACCCCTAAGGCAATCCACGGCGTTGTTGCTTGTTCTTTGCGGGCATTGACAACGGTCTGCATATCCGCCACTGTATCCCCCACATAAAAGGCAGGAATGGTTTCCTGAGCCGCGGCCTGACGGTAGGCCATGCGGAGTCCTGTGGGGTCGGGTTTGCCGGGGGCATCTTCCATGGCGATCAAAAGGGGCTGATCGAGACCCAAGCGGTGTTTCAGAACATATTCTGCCGAGTCCCGCGTCGCACCACTGACAAACCCCCAGCGGATTTGTGCCTGATCAAGAGCCTGAAAATAGGCAACATCCACCAGCAGTGGCTCATCTTGAATATAGCCGCACCAATTTTCGCCACTATAGCGCTCCTCAAAAAAGATCACTAGGCGTTCATAGTCCAAGGGCACTTGGCAGCGGGGTTTCCCTTGGCGTTCAAAGTAGCGATAAATGAGTTCACGCGACCCTTCCCAGTCGTTATTCCAGCAGCCTTCCGCCTTGAGGTTGTCAATTTCCTTTTGACTGGGACGATAGGCACCCCCCGTAAAATGCTCGACGGTATCCGCTAGGGCACGGCGATAGGAACGACTGACATCGCGAATCACCCCATCAATATCAAAAAAGACACAGGCGCAGGGGGTACTCAACCGTAGCTCTCCAGAAACTTGTATGCAGTTGGCCTGATTGGTTATTATAAAGGATGGCTTTTTGTGAAAAACGAGTTTTAGGAGGTTAGAATTGTCCCGCTTTACCCTGAGAGTACTTTGGTTAGAAAAAGACGTGGCGATCGCTGTCGATCAAATTGTTGGCAAAGGGACAAGCCCCCTCACCTCCTACTTCTTTTGGCCGCGCACCGATGCTTGGGAACTCCTGAAGGCGGAGTTAGAGAAGAAATCTTGGATTACGGAAGCCGAGCGGATTGAACTCCTCAACCGTGCCACCGAAATCATTAACTACTGGCAAGAGGAAGGCAAAAATCGTCCCGTCAGCGAGGCACAAAAGCGCTTTAGTGATGTTAGTTTTGTAGGCACAGCCTAGGGTATTCTGAATCCCGAGGTAAATCACTACCTGTTGAGGAGAAACATGATGGGAATTGTTTTGTACTTTGTCATTGTTGCGGGCGCGATCGCCTTGGCGACAATTTTGTTTCACACGCTACGTACGGTGAAGCTCATTTAGCGGCATCCTACCCTCCTAATACCTTTGTCTTTCAGTTCTGCATAGGGAGAGAGAACTCGTGTCCCACGCTGTTACCTTAATTCGCGGCGACGGTATTGGTCCTGAGGTTGCCGCTGCCACTCGCACTGCCATTGATGCTACGGGCGTCAAAATTGATTGGGTGGTGGTGGATGCCGGTGTGGACATGATGGAACGCTACGGTACCCCCTTGCCCGAACACGTTCTCGATGCGATCAAAAGCACGAAAACTGCCATCAAAGGGCCGATTACCACCCCCGTAGGTACGGGCTTTCGTTCTGTGAATGTCGAGATCCGCAAGCGGCTCAATCTCTATGCGAACCTACGGCCGGCTAAATCCATTGTTGGGGTGAAAAGCTATTTTCAAAACATTGACCTTGTCATTGTTCGCGAGAATACCGAAGACCTCTATGCCGGGATTGAGTTTGAATACACCAGTCCCGAGGCGGCCAAAGCCCGTGCCTTTTTGAGTGATCTAGCGGGTAAGCCGATCCGTGAGGATGCTGCCATTGGTGTCAAGCCGATTTCTGTGCTGGGGAGCGATCGCATCATTGAGTTTGCCTTCAAATATGCCAAGGCCAACCATCGCCAGAAAGTGACTGCCGTTCACAAGGCCAACATCATGAAATTTACCGATGGCCTCTTCCTTGAACGTGCCCGCGAAATTGCTACCCGTTACCCCGACATTGCCTTTGAAGATCGCATCGTCGATAACATGTGCATGCAGTTGATGCAGAAGCCCGAACTCTACGATGTGATGGTGATGCCCAACCTCTACGGTGATATTCTTTCCGACCTTTGTGCCGGGATGATTGGGGGTCTAGGAGTGGCACCGGGGGCAAACATTGGCGATGAATATGCCGTTTTTGAGGCGATTCATGGTTCAGCACCTAAATATGCCGGCCAAAATAAAGCCAATCCTACGGCATTGATTCTCTCAGGGGTGTTGATGCTGCAACACTTGGGTGAAATGGAAGCGGCACGGCGTCTGCAAGCGGCTGTGGAAAAAGTCATTGCTGAGGGGCGCTTTGTCACCTATGATTTGGCTGCACCGGGCAAAGAACCCGTGGGTACCCAAGAGATGGCTGCCGCCATTGCCGAGTACGCTGCCCCCTAACCCACCAGCAGATTTTCCTCAGGATATTGGACGCTAGAAGGCTGGGGGTCACCGATAATTGCCGCCATCAGCAGCAGGATACCCACCCGTCCAGCATACATCGTTACAATCAAGACCAGCTTGGAAAAGACGGTTAGCCCACTGGTAATGCCGGTGGAGAGACCAACGGTGGCAAAGGCAGAAACAGTTTCAAAGAGAATATTAATGAAATTCTCTTCGGGGTCAGCGATCGCGATGAGGGTAGTGGAAACCAGCACCGTAAACATTGAGCCAAAGGCGACAGCGACCGCTTTCATGATCAGCGAGGGGGGCACCTGACGGCGGTAGAGCAGCACCACCTCTTTCCCTTGCAGAGCTGACTTGGTAATCCCTGCCAAAATCCGCAACGTGGTTGTTTTAATGCCCCCTGCCGTCCCACCGGGGCTACCGCCAATAAACATCAGGGCAATGATAATAAATAAACCGCCATTGTTAAACTCGCCAAGATTGACCGTATTAAAGCCAGCGGTACGGGAAGTAACGGACTGAAACCATGCTAGCAATAATTTTTGATCAAACGAAAAAACACCATACTGTGGCGATCGCATCTCCGTCGCAAACAGCATCGCCGTTCCCAAGATGAGGAGAATCGCCGTTGTACTCGTCACAATTTTGAAATTGAGGCTAAACGTCATCTGGCTCGCCTTGCGGATTAGATAGGCGGGTTTACCCCAGTGACGCAGATGCTCCCGCAGCCAAAGATAAAACTCAAAGATCACCTCATAGCCAATGCCGCCAAAAATAATCAGCAGTGAAATCACGAAATTCAGGGGCACAGAGGTTTGATACCCCATCAAGCTGTCACTAAACAGACTAAACCCGGCATTATTCCAAGCACTGATACTGTGAAACACCGCCAGCCACAGTGCCCGTGGATCACTAAAGTCTTGGCGAAAAATCAGCCACAGCAACAAGGCACCCGTCAGTTCAAAGAGAAACGTGAGACCCAAAATCGAGCGCACCAATTGCCGTGCCCCCTGCATGCCCCGCCGATCCAAGGCTTGCTGTACCGCTATCTTCTGCCGCAGGTTAAACTTGCGTCCCAGCAAAATAATCAAAAAGGTGGTCGCCGTCATGTACCCCAGACCACCCACCTGGATCAACAGCAGAATCACCAGTTGACCAAAGGGAGAAAAGTGGGTTCCCGTATCGACAATAATGTGGCCGGTCACACAAACGGCCGATGTTGCGGTAAAGAGAGCAACGATAAAGGGGTTCCATTCCCCATTACTAGTGGACCAAGGCAGCCACAACAGCAGCGTCCCCAGCGTAATCACCGCCAAAAATCCAAGGCAAATTGTCCGTGGAACCGTCAGCATCAATGAATACGTATCCAAAAGGCCTGAGGCTAATCTACCGCAGGATTGTATGGGCAACAATCGTTCTAGGTTTACGGTTCCGAATCGGGATGACAGGATTTGAACCTGCGACCCTCTGCTCCCAAAGCAGATGCGCTACCAAGCTGCGCTACATCCCGGCAGTTAATTTCTATCCTACCACCGAATTCTCAGCACAATCGGACAGGGACGCTTAGAATCAAGAAAGGAGTTTTTCATTTTGTTAAGGTTGCCCTCGCTGGTATGACCGACGTCCCCGTTTCCCACATTCGCAATTTCTCGATCATTGCCCACATTGATCACGGCAAATCGACCCTTGCCGATCGCCTGCTGCAATTTACAGGCACGGTGGATCCCCGTGAAATGAAGGAACAGTTTCTTGACAATATGGAGCTGGAGCGGGAGCGGGGAATTACGATTAAGCTGCAAGCTGCCCGCATGACCTACACCAGTCGCGATGGCGAAACGTATATTTTGAATTTGATTGACACCCCCGGCCACGTGGATTTTTCCTATGAGGTGTCGCGATCGCTGGCTGCCTGTGAAGGGGCACTCCTCGTTGTGGATGCCTCCCAAGGGGTAGAAGCGCAAACCCTGGCCAATGTCTATCTGGCATTGGAGCATAATTTAGAAATTATTCCGGTCCTCAACAAAATTGACCTACCCGGTGCTGAACCCGATCGCGTGAAGGCAGAAATTGAAGAGATTATTGGCCTCGACTGCTCCCAAGCGGTTCTAGCGTCTGCCAAGGAGGGAATTGGCATTGAGGAAATTCTGGAATCCATTGTGCATTTGGTGCCACCCCCCCGCGATACGGTAGATCAACCCCTGCGGGCATTGATTTTTGATAGCTACTACGATGCCTACCGAGGGGTGATTGTCTATTTTCGGGTCATGGATGGTGTGGTGCGCAAGGGCGATCGCATTCGCTTGATGGCCTCTGGCAAAGAGTACGAAATTGATGAACTCGGCGTTCTCGCGCCCAACCAAAAACCCGTGGACAGTCTCCATGCCGGGGAAGTGGGCTACCTCGCAGCCGCCATTAAAGCCGTTGGCGATGCCCGTGTCGGCGACACGATTACATTGGCACAAAACCCAGCCAAGGAACCTCTTCCGGGTTACACTGAGGCCAAACCGATGGTCTTTTGTGGTCTTTTTCCCACGGATGCCGATCAGTTTGAGGATCTGCGGGAAGCCCTTGAAAAATTGAAGCTCAACGATGCTTCGCTCCACTACGAGCCGGAAACCTCCAGTGCCATGGGCTTTGGGTTCCGCTGTGGTTTTTTGGGGCTGCTGCACATGGAAATTATCCAAGAGCGGCTAGAGCGGGAATACAATCTGGACTTAATCATTACCGCCCCTTCGGTGGTCTATCGCGTCACCACCATCAAAGGGGAAGTGCTGACGATTGATAACCCCAGCCTGCTACCGGAACCCCAATACCGCGAAAAAATTGAGGAACCCTACGTTCAACTGGAAATGATTACCCCCGAAACCTATGTGGGAACGCTGATGGAATTGGCGCAGTCGCGGCGGGGCATCTTTAAGGATATGCGCTACCTCACCCAAGGGCGCACCACATTGGTCTATGAAATGCCCTTGGCGGAAATTGTGACGGACTTTTTCGATGAAATGAAGTCGCGATCGCGCGGCTATGCCAGTATGGAATACCACCTGATTGGCTACCGTCCTAATGATCTGGTGAAACTGGATATCCTGATCAATAACGACCCGGTGGATTCCTTGGCAGCGATTGTTCACCGCGATAAGGCCTACTATGTGGGACGTGCCCTTGTCAGCAAACTCAAGGATTTGATCCCACGCCACCAGTTCAAAATTCCCATTCAAGCGGCCATTGGCTCACGGGTGATTGCCAGTGAAAGTATTCCCGCCTTACGCAAAGATGTCTTGGCCAAGTGCTACGGCGGCGATGTGACCCGTAAACGCAAGCTCCTCGAAAAACAAAAAGCGGGTAAAAAACGGATGAAGGCGATCGGGCGGGTGGATGTCCCCCAAGAGGCCTTTATGGCGGTATTGCGACTCAAGAATGAATAGGAGGCTCAGGGTGTCTCAACGGTCATCGGGCAAATGGGTGGCGATCGTCACCGGTGTCATTTCCCTGTTATTGGGAATTGGCTACTTGGTGTTAGTACAGCTTTTGGATTGGCGCGGCGATTGGCAGCCGGCTCCTTTGGGATTACTGCGAGTGCTCCTGTCTTAGAACTATTTAGGCAATTGGGGGCAGCTCACCATGAATGGTAAAGCGCACATGATTGAGGGCTAAATCTCCAAGGCGTAGCCCGCGATCGCGATAATTCGTGCTCTCAAAGCGAATCCCTTTACCCGCTTCCACGTGGTACCAAGGCAGTGCCATAAAGAACCGTGTTGGATAAGGGCCGCGCTCTACGACATCATCGGGATTGGACTCCATGGGCAACCAGCCAACCCCCGGCACATAAAACTCCAACCAAACGTGGTTATAGGTGGGTTGAAGGGGGATGCCCCGCTTTTGGGGATGGGGGGGACATTTGTAGCGACCCACCGTACGGCAGGCAATGCCATTTAATCGCGCCAAGGCAAGGAGCACCCCCACGTACTCACCACAGGACCCCGTTCCCCGTTTCAAAACCAAATCGGGCGTTTCAATCGTGGGTCGCATGGCATAGCTCAGGCGATCGTACACATAGTTACGAATCTTGAGCATCTTGCGCAGGATATTGGTCTCTGTGCCCACAGCTTGCCGTGCCACCTCCTGGACAATGGGTTGATCCATCGCCAACTCATCGTTATCCACTAGATACTGTGCTGCAAATTCTGGCGGCAGCGGTAGCGTCTCATCAATGTCGTCAAAGCTGAGATGGTACTTGATACCTCTCACTTCTAGCCAAGCACGCCAACCAAAAAGACGGGCTTCGTAGGGACGCACTTCAGGAAAATCAAACACCGCCACCTGCTGATCACCCACGGTTTCCAAGCGAAAGGGGGTACCGACGGGTTCAACCCGCAGCAATTTTTGGCGCAGGGAATTGGCGGGCAGAGCAATTCGCCACTCTAGGTTATCTAGGTGCAGCGCATCGAGGGGAGACATTTCCTCCACGTAGGCCATCTCAATCAGATAGCCATTGGAGACCGTGTAATACTGCTCTTTGTGGGTCTGATAGAGCAGAGGATGAATCAGGCAAATATCGCGATGATCAATTTCGAGGGGGGCTTCGCGGTTGTTGGGGTTATCCCGCAAATAGGGTTCTTCACCGCCATAGGCCACCCACAGTCGCCCCGTTGCATCAAAGGTAAACGCCGTTGGCTGGGCAAAGGGCGTCAAGGCCACCCATTCAACACGGCCACTCTGGCGATCGAGACAATAGATGGATTGCTCTAGGCGATCGCTCACCCACAGATAGCCATCCTTGAGGGCTAAATTTTCACAGCCAATGCCCGGCGCGCTGAGGCGATACTGCTCTCGACCTGTTTCATCAAAACAGTGGATGTAACCCGATTTTTGACAGGCCACATAGATGCCTGTGTCATCCACCGCCACACCGTAAATGGGATAGCGGCACTCCAGCACCTTTTCTACATGCCAGTCAGGCAGATGACAGCGATAGAGCCATGTGTCCCGGCAAAACCAGAGGGTTTCGCGATGGAGACAGAGGCCATCGGCATCGAGAAATGCCTCTAGATCGTAGGGATTGAGAATCTCACTGTGGTCATTTTCGCCATTGATGAGCAAAATAAAGCCCCGCACCCGATCCAAGGCCAAAAAACTGGCGCCAAGGGTTGCTTGGCAAAAGGGCAAACGGGGCAATTGACGTAGCCACAGGGCTTGGGGATCGACCCATGCCAGACCGTGGATTTGGTAAGCACCCAAGGGATAAATGGTGCGCCAGTCGTGATCCAGCGCTCGGGAGCTGAGGGAGTCCCCATAAACCTCTTGCGGTGTGTCTGGCATAGGAAGTCAATACCCTACTCAACCGCTTGGGGCAGTAGCTCACGCCGAGGTTGAGCTTGAATCTTCACTTGACCCGATTCATCCACATCAATGAGGGCAGTATCCCCTTCACGAATGCGGCCAGAGAGCATTTCCTCAGCCAAGGTATCCTCTAGGAGGCGCATAATGGCTCGCCGCAGGGGTCGCGCACCGTAGCTGGGATTGTAGCCTTCTTCAATGAGTCGCTCCTTGAAGCGATCCGTCACTTCTAGGGTGATTCCTTTCTCGGTCAGGCGTGAGAAGACCTCCTTCAAGAGGATGTCGGCAATTTGCTTGACCTCGTCTTTGGTCAGCTGGCGGAAGACAATAATCTCATCCACGCGGTTGAGGAACTCTGGACGGAAGTACTGCTTCAGTTCCTCATTCACCAAGGAGCGAATGCGATTGTATTGCGATTCAGCAGCATCCTCAGTGCCAAACTCAAAGCCAAGACCGCCAGCGCCTTTCTCAATCACCTTCGAGCCAATGTTCGAGGTCATGATCAAGAGGGTGTTCTTGAAGTCAACAGTACGCCCCTTAGAGTCAGTGAGGCGACCATCCTCAAGGATTTGCAGCAGCAGGTTAAAGACATCGGGATGGGCTTTCTCGATTTCGTCAAAGAGCACCACCGTGTAGGGACGCCGCCGCACGGCTTCGGTCAGTTGACCGCCCTCGTTGTAGCCGACATAGCCGGGGGGCGAACCAATGAGCTTGGAGACGGTATGCCGCTCCATGTACTCGGACATATCCAGGCGGATCATCGCCTCTTCAGAACCAAAGAAGTAGGCGGCCAAGGCTTTCGTTAGCTCGGTTTTACCCACACCGGTTGGCCCAGAGAAGATAAAGCTAGCAATGGGACGGTTGGGATTTTTTAGACCGACACGGGCACGGCGAATGGCACGGGAGATGGCTTTCACCGCTTCATCTTGGCCAATGACCCGCTGGTGCAGGGTCTCCTCCATGTGCAGCAGTTTTTCCGATTCGCTTTCGGTGAGCTTGCTGACAGGCACACCCGTCCAAGAGGCAACAATGTGGGCAATGTCCTCTTCGGTAACGACGGGGGTTTCCTCTTCACCATTGGCGCTTTCGGATTTTTTCTGCTGGGCAATGGCACGGATTTGCGCTTTCAGTTCCATCTCGCGATCGCGCAACTCACCCGCTTTGTCAAAGTTTTGGGCACGCACGGCATCGTCTTTTTCTTTGAGCACTTGCCGCAATTCGCGATCCAGTTCCTTGGCCGCAGGCGGTAGTTGCGAGTTAATCAGGCGCACCCGTGAGCCGGCTTCGTCAATGAGGTCAATGGCTTTGTCGGGCAGATAGCGATCGCTAATGTAGCGATCAGACAGCTTCGCTGCCGCCTCAAGGGCTTCATCGGAAATTTTCAGCTTGTGGTGCTTCTCGTAGCGTTCCCGCAGGCCGTAGAGGATCTCAATGGTTTCCTCAACGGAGGGTTCACCCACCATCACCGGTTGGAAGCGGCGCTCCAAGGCGGCATCTCGCTCAATGTGTTTGCGGTACTCATCCAACGTGGTGGCACCAATGCACTGCAACTCACCACGAGCCAAGGCGGGTTTGAGGATATTCGCCGCATCAATGGCACCCTCAGCGGCCCCAGCCCCAATCAACGTGTGTACCTCGTCAATCACCAAGATCACGTTACCGGCTTGGCGGATCTCGTCCATGATCTTCTTCAGCCGCTCTTCAAACTCACCTCGGTACTTCGTGCCCGCCACCAACAGGCCAATATCGAGGGTGACCACCCGCTTGTCTTCTAGAATATCGGGGACATCTTTATTGGCAATGCGTTGGGCAAGGCCTTCAGCAATAGCGGTTTTACCTACCCCCGGTTCACCGATCAGCACAGGGTTATTTTTGGTGCGGCGGCCGAGGATTTGAATCACCCGCTCAATTTCTTTTTGCCGACCCACCACGGGATCTAGCTTGCCATCAATGGCCATCTGGGTGAGGTTGGCACCAAATTCGTCCAGTGTCGGTGTTTTGGTGCGCCCTTGGCTGGCACCGGCAGCCACTTCTGCGGTTTCACCCAGCATACGAATCACTTGAGTGCGCACTTTCGACAGATCAACGCCGAGATTTTCAAGAACCCGTGCTGCTACCCCTTCCCCTTCGCGAATCAGACCCAAAAGAAGGTGCTCAGTACCAATATAGTTGTGTCCCAGTTGGCGGGCTTCTTCGAGGGAGAGTTCCAACACTCGCTTGGCACGGGGGGTAAAGGGAATCTCCACCGCCACAAAACCAGACCCACGGCCAATAATTTTTTCCACTTCGATGCGGGCATCCTTGAGGTTCACCCCCATGGAACGTAGCACCTTCGCAGCCACACCGGTGCCTTCACCAATCAATCCGAGGAGAATTTGTTCGGTACCGACAAAGTTGTGGCCGAGGCGGCGAGCCTCTTCCTGTGCCAGCATGATGACTTTAATGGCTTTTTCTGTAAACCGTTCAAACATGACCCTTCCCCTAATGGCTCCTGCGTGCTGGTAACACTCATCTTAACACGTCCACTTTGGCGTGTTTTTGTATGCCAATTTACAGCCCTCTTCCCAAAAGATGGAACAGACCCAGAACCGTCAAATCCACTCTTAAACAGGATCAACGTCCCTTGACGTACCCTATAGCTTAGATAAAGGGCTGTACTCCTACTGTAGATGTTGACTCATTTTTTTGCAGGTGTGGTTGCCCGTATTTTAATTGAGATTTTGGGGGCTAGCCTGCGGCAAAATTCCATTGATCGATTGGCCAGCCTCTTTAGTCTCAAAAGACGATAGACTACACTTGCTGATGCCCAAATTTTTCGCCAATGGCTAATTTTTCCCAGTTTCTTGCCGTTGAACCCTCGCAGCGTGCCCTGATTTTTGATATGGATGGGGTCATCTGCCATACCATGCCCTACCACCTTGAAGCTTGGCGGGTCTATGTCGATCGCACCCCTGAACTGCGGCAGCAGATCAATCTGGAACAGTTGCGGCAAATGGGGGGCAAACGCAATGCCGAACTCCTGCCAGAACTCTTGGGGCGATCGGTCACTGAAGCGGAAGTCGAACGCTGGGGCGCCGGCAAAGAGGCTGTCTTTCGGGAATTGCTGGCACCCAATTTGGAACTGTTGCCGGGGCTGTTGCCCTTTCTCAAAAGTGCTAAAGAAAAGGGCTATCGCTTGGGCCTAGGCACCTCGGCCTGTGCTGCCAATGTGGAATTGGTGCTCTCCTGTGAGGGGGTGGGCAACTTTTTCGATACGGTGGTGATGGAGCAGGATGTGCAGCGGGGCAAGCCCGATCCAGAATGCTATCTCCTAGTGGCGGAGCGGTTGCAGGTGTTGCCGCAGCATTGTCTTGTCTTTGAGGATGCCGTGGCAGGGGTGATGGCAGCGGTGCGGGCAGGGATGCTCTGCTGGGGAGTGTTAACAACGCAATCGGAAACGGCACTGCAAGCCGCAGGAGCAGAGGTCTGCATTGAGGACTTTACGGATCCACGCCTGCAATGGCTATTGTCCTAGGGCATTTTCGGCGATCATGGGTACTGGCGCGTTAGGAATCCACCACCTTGGGCGTTGATCTGCGCAGTTATGTCTATCTCGACTCGATTCAACCGCAACACGCGGCCTACTTGGGAACCGTGGCTCAAGGGTTTTTGCCTTTGCCGGGGGATTGCTCCCTCTGGGTGGAGATTTCACCGGGGATTGATGTCAATCGCCTTTTGGATATTGCCTTGAAGTCTGCGGTGGTGCGGCCGGGAGTTTTGTTTATCGAGCGACTCTACGGACTATTGGAGGTGCATTCGGGCAATCAGGGGGAAGTACGCGCAGCAGGGCAAGCAATTTTAGATGCCATTGGCGCTCGGGTACAGGATTGCTTGCGGCCACGGGTGATTTCGAGTCAGGTGATTCGCAATATTGATGCCCACCACACCCAACTAATTAACCGCTCGCGGCGGGGCAATATGATTTTGGCGGGGCAAACCCTCTATGTGTTTGAAGTAGAACCTGCCGCCTATGCTGCACTGGCCGCCAATGAAGCGGAAAAGGCAGCACTCATTAATATCTTGCAGATTTCAGCCGTGGGCAGTTTTGGCCGACTCTTTTTGGGGGGCGCGGAGCGGGATATTCTGGCAGCAGAACGGGCCGTCTTGGCAGCCATGGAACGCTTGCCGGGGCGTGATAGCCTTAGCGATCGCCGCGAGTAGCTTTGGCATATTTCTTTAGCTTCTGCTCTAGGGCAGCTAAGAAAGGACAAGGGTCACTGTCTTGCAGTTGATAAAACCCTCGCCAGTCAAAGCTCTGCCAGTTAAAGGGGGCTTGGTGGGCGGCGGCGAGCCACAGTAAACGCTTAGCACGGGTCATGGCCACGTAAAGCAGGCGGTATTCCTCAGTAACTTTGGCCTCTTTGGCTTTTTGATAGGCGGTTTGCCAGTCAGGAAGGGGTTGCTGATGGCCGTAGGCCCGCAGTTGCGATCGCACCACATCCGTAAAATCCACCTCTGGACTGAGGAACTTGGCATTGGCCGCCACCCAGCTCTCACCGGGGAGGGTTCTTGCCTCTAAGAAGGGAACAAAAACGGCATCCCAATCCAGACCCTTGGCGCGATGCATCGTCATAATCGTCACTTGCCCTGATCGCACCAAGCGGCTATGGAGGTCTTCCATCTCAACAGCGTCAAAGCGATCCGTCGCCACCAACTCCTGCCAACGGGGATGGATACGCTCCCACAGTTGCGTTGGTTCCTGCTGTGCCAAGTGGCAGATCAGGCGATCGCTGGTGGCCAATTCAGCGGCATCATAGCCCAATTCCTGAGCGCAGTACGTGATCAAAGGAAATAGAGATAGCTCTAGGCGGGCTTTGAGGAGACGTTGACAGTAGTGCCGTGCCTTGAGTACCGGTTCCTCGGCAGGGGGGTCTAAAGGACCAGGGTAGAGAAACACCTCTGGCTGGGCGGCTAAGCGATCCAAATTTTGGACAGAAATGCGTTTGCGCTCCTGAAGAACAGTCAGGGCTGCTTTGACCGCTTCGGGAGAATAGGGACAGTGGAGAAAATAAAGAATGTCCAGCAATTCCTTGGGCACCTGCGATCGCCGTTCAATGCCCGATACATCGAGAATCGGAATCCCCTGAGCGGCAAGGTCGGTATTAATGCTGAAGCTAGCGGGCGATCGCAACAGATCCGCGACAAATTCCCCTTGGCGGTTGGTACGCACCAGTACCGCAATTGAGGCCTCAGGATACTCTACTAAAACCTCAGAAATACGTGCTGCTAGCTCGCGCACGGTCTCGAAAACGGTTGCTGGTCGGGCAATTTCTACCCCTTCTCCCCAGGGGGGTGGGTTCGCCCCCGGTTGCGGATCTGTCGGTGAGACGGGCTGAATTGCTTGGGATCGAAAGGGCAGTTCTTGGCCTTTGAGGGCATGATTGACCCAGTTCACTAAAAAGTTGGCCGATCGAATGACCAATGGGGTGGATCGCCCCGCTTGGGTCATTTTATAGAAGGCCTGCTGCTGGGCACATTGGTCACAGAATTCATTAAAAAAGAGAGGGTCTGCCGCCGTAAATGTGGAGTTAATGGCTTGATTGGGATCCCCCACCCGCACAAAATTCACTTGCCCTGTGGTGTTGTCCTCGGCGAGAAGTCGCAGTAACCGCGATTGCAAGGGGGTCGAGTCCTGCGCCTCATCTTCAAAGACGGCATACACCCGCTGTTGCCATTCTTGGCGGCACTGGCGATCGCCCTCTAGGAGTTGTACCGCTGCCAAAATCATCTCATCATAGTCAATTTGCTCTCGCTGCGCTAAATGGTGCTGGTATAGTTCCAAAAGGTCGGCACCAATTTCTAAAAAGGGGTAGGGTTCTGCCGCGGCTGCACTTTGGGAGCGCAACTGCTGGGACAACTGCCGCAGATCATGGGGCGTCAACGCCATACTGCGGGCACTGCTAATAACGGTTTGTGCCAACTTCACCAAGATGTCAGTCAAAAGCGCACTTCTGCGACCATCGTGTTCAACGTCACTCAGGGGACTGGTATCGCAGCCTTGGATCAGTTGCTCGAGAATGTCGGGGTGCGATCGCGCCCATTCCTTAACACAGGTAACACACAGGCGTCGCTGCTCATGCTCACTCATTAAATTCTCGCCACTCCAACGCAGACCCGCTGTGGGGTGACTGGTGGCAATTTTCAAGGCCAAACTGTGGAGCGTCTGCACACTAAAACCATTGCGGGGCAAGCCCATTTCCCGCAGGTACTGGCGAATCCGCACCTTGATATTGGCCGCTGCCGAACGACTATAGGTGACTACGACCAGTTGCCGCTGCTGATGGAGTTTTTCGCGAGCGATGGCGATCGCGGCTCCTACGGCCATGCCATGGGATTTGCCTGCTCCGGGCACTGCCGATACCGCCAAGAGACCCCCTTGCCATTCACTAATTTCCCGTTGACCCGGACGCAACGTCCTTAGAAGGTGACTGGCATTGGCGGGGAGTGACAACACGTTCATAGGAGGACTGTGGGAGGGCTAAAGATTTGTTAAAAAAACCGGCTTCTACCCAATGAAGATCGAAAAATCGTATAATAGAATACAGAAAGTTAAAAGCAAGTTGTTTCCTAACGCAGACCACCTAAAGCTTGATAACGAGTCAATAGTATTCACCTAGAAGCCTTGATTTAATTATGCAAGTAATCTATCGCGGCGTTAAATACGAAACTTCTGAGCAGCACATTCCCCTTGTTGAATCGGGCGCCAAGGGTCTCTACCGGGGGGCGCAATGGGTAGGGCACAAAGCGGCTGAACCGGTTCCTCAACCCAATCATGTCCTCTGCTGGCGGGGGGTGACCTACCAAACGAACGGTACACCAGTTACCACAAGCGCTCCGACGACGAGTACTGCCCCTTCAGTACTTCCCCAGCGTAAGCGTGACTCCTTGGCCGAAGCCCATCGCCATGCAATTCTGAAAACTCTTGAGCGGCGGCTGCAAGTGGCTCGGAGTCAGGGCAATGAAGATCTCATCAGTCTGCTGGAAGAAGAGTGGCAGCAATTTGCCTAAGGTTGGATCACCGAAACCCAAACTGCGGTGCCGTTGCTAACAGCGGCACTTTTTTTATTTTCTATTGGTGATTGCCCCTTTCTTGGCGAAAAGCTGTTGCTTGGGCAAAGGCCGCCGCCGCCCGCTCGCGATCGCCCAAGGTTTCATAGGCACGCCCTAGTTGTTCGGCTGCAATCTCCCGCACATAGCCCAAGGGAAAAATCATCTGCTTGCTGTAGCCATTGGTGCGCCCCAGTTCAAGGCAATACTCAAAGTAGGCCGTTGCTCCCAAGGGGAATCCTAAAGCCATCAGCCAGCGCCCGGCCAAATCATTGAGGGGAGGATAGGTGGGAAACCACACCAGACTTTGCTGACAGAGGAGTTGCAATGTTTCGTGATCCCCCATAGCCAGCAGACGCCGCCCCAGTTGATTCAGAATTTCGGGCAGGGCGCCAGGGGCATTCTCAGGCAGTTGGCTGATGAGGAGATGGGGCAAAAGCCGCTCAAAAAGTTCTTGGTAGCAGTCATCCGCAGCCGTGGGGTTATTCACAGCGTGGTACATCTCCGCCAAGGCAAAGAGGAGATTCAAAGGCAGACCTTCACTAGCGCGGATGCGTTCCAAAATCGGGATGTTGCGATCGCGCATCTTGGCTTGAATTTGTGCGGGTTGATAGCCATAGTGGTCAATGCGCAGCGTTTCCAGAGTACCAATGGTCAGCGGTTCTGCGGCTGTCGAAACCAACTGCTCATGGAAGCGTCCCTGATAGCGCAGCGTCGGCAGGTTGCGAAAGAGTCGCACAATGGCAAAGTCAGAAAATTGCTGCCCCGTGCCGATTTCCCGCCGTAGGAGTTGGTAGGCAGTGAGGGTGCTGCCCTCCAGTTGTTGTCCGAGGGGCACAGGTGGCTCCTGTAAGCTCACGAGCACCTCATCGGCATCTATCACCAAAATCCAATCGCCCGTGGCCTGCTCTAGGGAGTAATTGCGGGCAGCGGCAAAATCATCCTGCCAAGGGAAGGTAAAGATGCGCTCTGTAAACTGGCGGGCGATCGCGATCGTCTCATCCGTTGACCCGGTATCTACCACAACGATCTCATCTACCCAAGGCTGAACACTGCCCAGACAGCGTGCCAAATGGGCTGCCTCATTTTTGACAATTAGACAGGCACAGACCCGCACCATCTACAGCAGCTTTTCAAATTGTTGGCGCAACTGATTCAGTTCACTTTCGGAGAACTCACTCTCAGCAGCGGGGGGCACGCGATTTTCTAGTTCCCAGTCGGTTTCTTCGACATTGCGTTCGGGAGGCGCCAAGAAGAGACGCTCAGCATCGTTTGTCGGCACAAATCCTTCGGGCACCAAGTGACAGGTGTAGCCTGAGGATTCGCAGAATTCTTCGATTTCCTTGGCATCAATGGGGACAACGCTGGGGGGATGAAAATCCTGTGCCTCTAAAAGCATGGCGTAGCGACTGGCATCGTCTTCGCTTTCAAACATCAGAATCAGGTTGCGATCGCCCAGTTGCAGAGAATGAATGCCCTCATTTTCAGTCCCCGGGTTGTAGAGCAACACGTAAACGCGCATGATGCCTCGCTAATGAAATCTCAACAGCGATTATAACGATTTTGGTTCCCCCTACCCGTAGGATTTTCTCCTTCAAAACTGTCAAAGGGGCAAAAATAGCTTGAGTTAGAACAATGTTTTTTCAGGTTCCCCTTTGATCCGCTGCTCTAGCCATGCTTGACGATAGGTGAGTTCTAATTCATTGCCAGTGCGGCGAAAAATTTGTGCCTGCTGCAAGAGAAACGCTTGAAAGAGCCGCTGAAAGGCAAGGGCAATGATCGCCACCACCAGACCAGAGGCAGTACTAATCAAGGCCTCACTAATCCCGAGACCCACGCCCATGGTGGCCGGTGTGCCAATATCCCCCAAGCGAATAGAACTGAGGGCACTAATCAGACCTAACACCGTTCCCAACAAACCCAGTAGAGGTGCCATCGTAATCGTTGCCTCTAAGACCTTTTCTCCCCGCCGCATGGCACTCAGCTCCTCATCAGCCGCAGCTTCTAGGGCTAGGCGAAAGATTTCTGGGTTGGTGTCAATCAATTGTAAAGGGGTATAAAGGAAGCGACCAATCGGTTGGTCACAGGCATTGGCTGCTAATTCAATGGCTTCTTGCCAATCGTGGCGAGCGGCATCCAGAATCTGCTCGGCCAGTTTCGTCTCTCCTTGGAGAACAATGCTCCAAAACCAAAGCCGCTCAAAAATGGTGCCTAAGGTCAAGATCGAGAGAATCAGTAGTGGCCACATGGCCAAGCCACCACGGTTAAAAATTTCAGCGATATTCACGATCGGTTCCCTGTCAGAGCATCCGACGTTTAGTATAGTCCAGCCAGTAGCCGCAATTGTTTACCAAATTCTAGCGAACCGTGGTGCCAAGGGTCTTGAACCGCTCTTTTCGATGCCCCGTCTAAATAGATGATTACGTTAATGGAGTGATACCTCGCATGAGTGTATCTTTACCCCTATCAGCGGCAACGGCATCAACGGCTATCGTGACCCGACCCCAAGTGATCGATCCCGATCGGCGGATTATTGAGCAGTGCCTTTCCGGACATCCAAATGGGTTTCGGGAACTCTATCAACGGCATCAGCAACGGGTGCGATCGCTCCTGTTTCAGTTGTGCGGTGCGGTTGCCCTTGACGATTTGGTGCAGGAGGTGTTCTTGCGGGCATGGAAGGGGCTAAAGGGTCTCAAGCATGAGGCAAAGTTTTCGACATGGCTCTACCGGATTGCTTGGAATGTGGCTTGCGACTATCGCCGTCAACTGGCAACGCGCAAATCGCGACATCAGCAATACCTGTCTCAAAGTGAGCCACTCACCCCTGGACTGGATCTACGGCAATTGCATTACGAAGATTTAGTTCAGCGCGGTTTAGCCACACTGCCCTTGGAGTACCGCAGTGTTTTGGTCATGCATGATCTCCAAGGCTTGCCCCAAAAGGAAATTGCTGAAATTCTGCGGATTCCGGTGGGTACAGTGAAATCCCGCCTCTTTCGTGCCCGAGGCACATTGCGGACTTACTTTACCGAAGCTGGAGTCAGCCTATGAAACGAGAACCCCCACCTGTGGAGGATACACCCTTGGTTAAGTTTTTACAAACCTATGCGGGGACGCCCCCGCCCCCCCACCCCCATTTGGAGCAGCGCATTGTCCAAGCGGCTCTGCATCAACACCAACTGAGTAAGCGACGCTGGCAAGTCGTGTCTCTTTTGGGGGCTGGCGCGATCGCCACCGCCACCAGTGTGTGGTTCCTCAAACCTTCAACTCAAGTGGCAAAGCAGACGTCCCCGGATGCAGTGGCTATCTTCATCACCACCAATTGGCAAGCAATGTTTCAGGACGCAGAACCCACCATCTTCGACTAAATTCTGTCCACCCTACTTTTACTCTTTGTTGAGTTTTGACAAGTTGAGTTTTGACAAAGGAGAACACAGCTATGTTGAAAAAATCTTTAGCCACGCTTCTTATATGTGGTAGCCTCAGCCCCCTACTGGCGATCGCTCCTCCGAGTGTCGCTGACCCCGGTTATGGCGGACCTCGCTGGGGAGCCAATCTGGACAACCTAAACCTCACACCTGAACAGCGGCAACGTTTGAAAGCCGTGCGGCAACAATACCAAGGCCAAATGGAACAAACCCGCAACCAACTGCGTACCGCCCGGGAAGAACTGCGGCAGATGATGAGTGGCAATGCCTCGGAGGATCAAATCCGCAGCAAGCACCAACAGGTGCGCCAACTGGAAAACCAACTCGCCTCTCTCCGCTTTGAAAGCATGCTGGCCATGCGGGGCATTCTCACACCGCAACAACGGCAAGCCTTGGCCGCCCAAATGCAGCAGCGGCGGCCGGGCAATCGCCCCATGAAACCCCAGCAGTAACCCATTAAACTTGGCAACGCTCTAAAGCTCTAAAGGAGTTCATGACTTCCCTAAGTGTGGGACAGCGGATCCTGCACTTTTTTGTTGCTCAGCAGATCTAAAATCTCTGTGGCGGCGCGATCGACCACGCCGGGAGTCCCCATCGCAGCTCGCATTTTGGCATAGCCTGCCTGCATGGCTAGGCGTTTTTCAGGATGATCCAATAGCGCAAGGGCAGCAGCGGTAATGTTGGCAACAGTGGCTCGTTCCTGCAGGAGTTCGGGGACGATGTCTCTATTCACGAGTAAATTGGGGGGAGAGACAAATTTGAGGTCAAACTTCAGGAAACGCCGATAAAGCCACAAACTCAGGGGATGAACGCGGTAGATCACGACTTGAGGCACATTCAACAGCGCGGTTTCTAAATTCACCGTGCCGGATTTGGCGATCGCCAGATCTGCGGCCGCTAGGACTTGCAGGGAGTCTTCCGCCAATGTGACGCGAATGGGATATTCCTTGAGAACTGCTTCAATGGCTGGGCGATACTGCCGCAGCGAAAGGGGTAACCAAAAGCGGGCTTCAGGATAGGCTTTCGCGATATTCGTGGCAGCCCCTAAAATTAGAGGCAAGAGGGATTTGATTTCCTGTTTGCGGGACAAGGGCAACAGGGCGATCGCCAGCTCATCGGCAGCAATGCCTAAACTTTGGCGTGCCACTTCACGACTGGGAGCGGCAGCAATGCGATCCAACAGGGGATGTCCCACCCAAACGACATTGGCACCATGACGGCGGTAATAGGTGGCTTCTTCTGGAAAAATGGCAAGCAGGCGATCGCTGAGGGCAACAATTTGCCGAGTGGCCTTCAAACTATGGGACCAGACCCACTCTTGGGGAGCGATGTAGTAAACCATGGGAATAGAAAAATGTTTGCGGATAAACCGCCCCATGGCGACATTGCCACCAATGTAGTCAATTAAAACCACTAAATCAGGGGGATGCTGCCGTAAATAGCGGCGAGCCTTGAGTTGGAGCGCGATCGTTGGCTTGATCAATGGCAGGGCTTCTAGTAGCCCCACGGAGCCAATTCCTCCGGTGTTAAAGAGTAGCTTTGCCCCCGCAGCAGCCATGCGATCGCCCCCAAGGGCAGAAATTTCTAGGGGAATCCCCCGCTCTGCTGCGAGGCGATAGAGTGCCTTGACCAACAGGGCGCCCTGCAAATCCCCAGAGACTTCGCCGGTGCTAATGAACAAATGCGCCATGCCTAGCCCCGCACTGCCGCCACTGGTTGACAGAGTTGATCGGCAAATTCCTGTTCGCTAGCGGCCATTTCCTGTACGGCGGTGGCCATAATCTCAGGGATCGATTGCCCCGCTGCATATTGAGCCAGCCATTGCTGAGCGGTGTTCCCCTGGCGCAGGATTTTCTTGATCGGTGCCAGAAAGCAGCTAAAGCCCTGTGCTTTGGCGATCGGCCAAACCTCTTCGTAGAGTTCGGCTATCCAAGCGGCTGCCGTTAGTTGCCGGCGATCGCGCCAATGGGTCAGCACGGCCTCTAGGCTGTTTTTTGCAGCAATCTGCTCGTTTTCATCGGCTAGTTGTGCCAGCATCTCGCCATCGCCCCAGCGGAGCGGGTCAAGGTCAGGGGTGTCGAGCAATTGTAGGAGTCGCGCTTCCAAGAGAGCCGTAATCGCCAGTAGGGCAATGGCATCCGTAACTAGATCACAAATTCGCAGTTCAAGGCGGTTGAGATCATAGGGTCGGCGATCGCCATTGGGGCGCACAGCACTCCAGAGATGCCGCACATTTTGCATCGTGCCCAGTTGAAGTTGTGCCTCTGTCCACTCAATGAAGTGGGCATGGCTGGTAAATAGGGGCACTTGGGGTGGGGTCTTCGGAAAGATTGCCCAACGGGTGGAGTGATAGCCCGTTACCTTGCCATCGAGAAACGGCGACGCAGCACTGAGAGCCAGAAACAGGGACGCCTCTAGCCGCACTAGCCGACAGGCACGGATCAACTCTTCTGGATCCCGCAGGCCAATGTTGATGTGGACACTAGCGGTGACAACCCTTGTGCCATAGGTTTGCTCAATGTAGGTGTGATAGGGGTTCTGGGGGTCAGAGCGATAAAAGCGTTGACTGTCCCCTAGACTCAGGGTGCTACCGGGGACAAGGGTTAAATCCCCTAGGGATTGCAAATAAGCGCGCAGCCGAAAGCGGGGGCGCAGCAGGTCACAGAAGGCTTGATCATAGAGATACACAGGGGGCGTTGTGAATTCAACATTGCGACTATCGGGTTCGCGCACAAACCCCGGCAAGTCCCTCACAATGCGATCCGACAGTCCCACAATCTCGCCCGTGGGCTTACCCGTGTAGAGTTCAACCTCAAAGCCCTTTGACAACATGGCATCCCTTTGGCTAACTTGGGTCAGCAAGCCCCCTCGCAGAGAGTGGGAGTTTTTAGCTACTTAGCCACAATACCATGCGCGCGTCCCTGCTGCACATATGAACATTCGTGAAACCCTTCCTGTGGCGATCAAAACTCGATCAGTTAACCTGTATTATCAATTACACAAATCACCCCTATAGTGAGAATCTCAAGATGTTTGGTCAGCGGCGAGTCGAAGCAGATGTCCGTGTCAGTCGCATTTTGGATCGCCTGGGAATCCGCTATCAAGTGGATGAGGATGGTGATTACCGCGTTGTCTTTGAGCTATCTAACGGTCGAACGCAACAGGCCTTTATTGACTCCAAAACCCAGCAGCTAGGAAGCTATGAAATTCGGGATGTCTGGTCTGTGGGCTACAGTTGCGAGGGCTTTCTTGACCAAGAGATAGCCAATTATCTGTTAATTGAAAATGCCAATAAGAAAATTGGCGCTTGGGAGTTGCGTCCCCTTGCTGACAATAGGTATATCGCTGTATTTTGTACGAAGGTTGCTGCTGACTGTGACCCCGAAGCCCTTTACACCAGTATCCGCGTGGTTCTTGAGGTGGCAGACGAACTTGAAAAAGTTCTTGAGGCGGGCGATCGCTTCTAGGTTAGTTTGCAGTGAGTCCCCTTAAAATCAGGGCTTGAGGCCAGTGGGGAGCTTCTGAATGCCCCGCCCCTAGGTAGGGATTCTCATTTGCATCTGAAATACTAGAAAATGCTCAAACCCGCTTCCTGAGAAACGCTAAGGGATTCAACGAAAGCATCAGGGTTGGAGGCAACTTGGCAGATCTCTCGGAAGCAAGACCCAAATGTTTCAATTCTTATAGCTAGTACAAAAAACTGTTAAATATTACAAAAGAATTTTTATTTTGCTTCCACTGCATATCCCAACTCACGACACTGGATAAAACATTAGCTGCGATCGCCCAAGGCGCATTGCTAGGTGTTCGCAGTGGAGTCAATTGTTCTAGGAAGCCCATCTATGTACTACGAACGCAAACTCTTTGCCCTCCTCCACGACCCCTACCTCAAGGCGTTGTACCGCAACAAAGCTCTCAAAGGCCCATGGCAACAGGTGTCTTGCCTGAATCAACATGCCCAGGATTTGCAAAATTGGTGGAATCATCACGGCGGTGTTACGGCAGACCATATTGCTTCGGCCAGCGATCGCCTGAGCTTTCAGCGCGGCATGAGCACCCCCCCAACAACCACTGCAAATATCACCCAAGTGGAAATTCGCCACCCGATTACTGGTGCCAAAAGTAATTTGAACTTTGCCTTTGCAGGGAGTCTCAGCGATGAGAATTTAGCTGAAATTGAGGCGCAGTCCATCTGGAGCGAGATTCGCCAAGAAACCGATGCTGAAAAGGTCTTCTGGTGGTTTTGGCGATTTTATGGCGAAGCCATTGCTGGCGATCGCGGCATCAAAGGCCAAGCAGTCTATGCCAAAGATATCTTGCTGTTACCCTCAGACACACGCATTCCCGACTGCCCCCTCGAAGCCCACACCTCGATTACCGCTGCCCTTGCCGGCACCCTCTTTCCCCGAAACGCCAGCAATGGGGATAAACCGCAGCACCCATGGCTGTTGATGTTTTCCTTTTCACCGGTGCAGGAATTCATTAAATCTTCACGCAAGCTGCTGGACTTTTGGTCAGGCTCCTATCTACTCCATTACCTAAGTGCCAAGGCCTGCTGGTTCCTTGCCGAACGCTATGGCCCTGATGTTGTGATTACCCCCAATCTCTACAACCAAACGATCATTGATGCGTTTCTGCTGCAAAAATACCCAGACTTTGAACCCTACTTTGAGGAATTTGGTATCCCCAAACCAGTTGAGGCACAAGGGCAGCCGTCCTCCAGCTTGGTGACAGCGGGTTTTCCCAACGTGATTACGGCACTCATTCCTGAACAAGACAAAGACACGATTGGCAAAGAGCTTCAAGACCATTTGCGGGAAACATGGCTCAACCTTGGCAAAAATGTGCGCGAAGCCATCAAAACCAAGGTACGGAGTGGCTATGAAGATTGTCACTGGATTGCTCACATTGAAGCGTGGATTGATACACAGTTTCCTGCGGCAGAGCAAGAGGAGCTAAAGAAAGAGTTTCTCAGTTGGCAGCAGGGAGGACGCTGGGAGTGGAATGCCCTTTGGCAAGCCCAACTGGAAAACTTTTGGGAAAGCTACTGGATCGCTTTGCCCCTTGGGGAGCCAACCCAACCTCTAACCTACCAGCGTGGAGCATCCACCTACTCAACCTACTCAATTTGGAAAACCGCCCAAAACATGTTAGCAAAAGCCGAGGCTCCCCTGCCCACTCAGGTTGAGGAAAACGTGTATGCCACGATTAACGTGGGTACATGGTGGCCATTGCTGCAACAGCGCCTTGGTGCGGCTCTCTCCGCTGTCAAAAACACTCGCAACTGGCAGTTTCCCGCTTCACCGGGTGAGCGCTCCTCGATTTCTGGGGCCTACAGTGCCCTGCACCCGAATTTGCTGTACCGCGATCCCTTTCGCGAGGGGCATGGCCTGCCGGCGAGTTCCCTGCGCCTGTTTTGGTATGTGATGAGCCAAGCCTTTCCGGGGCTATTTAATGGCAGTGAGCGCTTGAATGCGATTGAGGTCACCAAGCGAATGGCGTGGAAGCATGGCGGTGTCGCTGAGTCCTTGGGGGTTGCGTGCCCTGAGGAGGACTATGAAAACTTGGTGCGCTTTCCCAATGCCAGCAGTATCGCTGCCGCTCGCATTATGGTGAGGTATCCCAATCAGGTCAAGCGGTATTGGCGAGAATTGAACCATGAATTTACTGCCGATCTGGATTTACAGCCCTATCGCGATCGCTTTGGCAGCACCACTGGCCGCCCAACCCAGATTCCCCAAGTAGATGCCAAGCTAGGGGATTACAACGGTGTCATGTTCTCGGCCAAGTGGTTGGCAGAAGCCTTAGGTCTTGACAGTAAACAGGAGTTGGCCGAACTTCGGAGGGCGGTGAATCAGACACAAAAACGAGTGGGTTGGGGCGATCGCTCCCCTGCTGACTGGTGGTGTATTCTCTTGGCCGATGGCGACAGCATGGGCAACTACGTCCGCGGTCGCAACCTGAAGAAGTATCGTGAGTATGTTGCTACGAACATTATTCAAGACATTCAGCAAAGAAAGAGCTACATCAAAAACCCTGATGAGTGGCAAACACTGCTCAACCAGACCCCCAAACGCATGGGACCTGCCACCCATGTGGGACTCAACCGTGCCCTGCTAGATTTCTCGAATCGTCTGGTGCCCTACTTGGTGGAGCAACGTCACTGTGGCCGTGTGGTCTATAGCGGTGGCGATGATGTCATGGCCGTCTTGCCCCTAGAGGATGCCCTCTCGGTGATTCATCTCCTACGCCAAGCATGGTGCGGCGGTACGGATCCAGCCGGGGAGTTTGAACCCCACGGGGACTACTGGCAAACCGTTCAGGACAGTACAGCGGCTGAGGTCTTGGGCATGCGTCGCCTGTTTACGATGGGCAAAGGGGCAACAATGAGTATGGGTGTGGTCATTGCCTACAAGAGTGTTCCTCTGCCCACGGTTCTAGAAAACCTCTGGCAAGCCGAAAAGGAACGGGCGAAAAAACTCCCCGGCAAAGATGGCCTCTGTTTCCGGGTGCTCTACGGCTCCGGCAATGTCCTCGAAGCAGTGTTGAAAGGTGAACTGCTAGCGGCCTGGGGCAGATTACTTGAGCAAGCAAATGACGATGTGAGTCCGCTGCTGTACCGACTCGTGACAGAGTTGCCCCAACACTGTTGGTTGACCAAAGAGCGGGTCATTGAGAAGGCGATCGCCAGCATTGCCAATCGCCGTGAAAAAGACATCCCTTCAGAACTGATTGAGCAGCTTTGTCAGTGTTGCAATCAATGGGAAGACTGGGCGCTCCAGCATGAAGGTCAGCTAGGAACGGATCTGCAAGACCTGCTCAACCTGTTGCGGCTCATGGCCTTCTTCATTGATAAACGGTTTGTACCCCCAGGGAGTAATCAGGATGGCATCGATGAAAGCAGAGGGTTCTAAAACTCATTTGGGCAAAACTATTCTGCTTCAAGGATAACGAAAGACACATGAGGTTGATTATCATGACTGAATTAAGTTGGTATCGTCTAGATCCCCTAGATGTTCTCCTTTTTCGTGACTCCCGACCCTTTCAACCGGGAGAAGGCTCTTGGGCAAAAAGTCTCTTTCCGCCCTTGCCGATTACGGTCTTTCAAGCCTTACGCTCCCTGTGTGATCCCTACACACAAAATCTGGAGTTTCTTGGGCCTTTCCTCATTGATGCCAAAAACCAAGTCTGGGTAGACACGCCCAAGGATTTGGTATGCATTGGCAACAAAAGCAACGAGGAAGCCGACATCAATGATCGTGCCGACCTCAGTAAAGTCAAGGGCTTTGCCCGCACTCAACCCGCTGCCACCGACGACCCTGCTTGGAAAGATGTCCGCCATCCGTTGCCGGGAAAGTTACGCCCTATTGTGGAACCGACCCTCAGGGAGAATGAGCAAACCCAAGGCCGACCGGCTCCCCTGATGCGCTTGGATGCTCTTGTCCTCTATCTCCAAGGAAAGCTGGATCAGCTCAACGCCAAAGAGCACTTCCATGATTTGCCGTGGTCAACCCAAGTCCTCCCCCACATCAAAATGCAAACGACGAGTCGCACAGTGGAAGAGGAGGCTGGCTACTTTACCGAGGTGGCCAACCGATTGCATCCGGGCTGGGGCTTTGTGGCCGGCATCAGTGTTGCCAATCGAGAGGGAGTCGTGCGCATTGGGGGGGAGGGGCATCAGGCACAGGTGCATGCCCTAAAGAAACATCTCTTTGCAGACCTAGAGCGGTTTCAAGGCACCGGTCAGGAAACCCTAGCCTATGTACTGACTCCCGGCTTGGCGCCCGTGGTGGCTGACGTACCTGTTTATGGACTGTATCCCCATGATTGGCAAGAGCATCTGATTGGTGTGGTGGGCGATCGCCCCCTCCTAGCCGGTGGCCTCAGTACCTTCACCCGTCGCAACGGGCAGCTCCAATTGGGCTATTCCGCACAGCGTGCCTATGTCAGGCCGGGAACTATCTATCGCTTTGCTCAGCCTCCCTCTCCCCAGCCCCAACAACTCCTCGGCGGTGTAGCCCCCAAAGCTCGCACCACGTTTGAAAAACTTCACTACGGCCAATTGCTCTGGGGCACTGCATAACCACCCGAATACGAATGGATAAATAGGTGAGCACCGATACACGTTGACCTCAAAGAGACTGGATGATCAACAATGTTTAACCTTGCCTACCTCTACCTTCTCTCCCCCCTGCACACGGGTGGCACCACCCAAGAGGGCAACCTTCTCGGCATTGCGCGGGAGTCCCACACAGAGTTGCCCTACATTCCCTCCAGCACGATTCGGGGTCGCTTGCGTGCCAGTACCCCCCCCAAAGACCGCAACCGCCTTTGGGGCAACACCATTGAAGATGTCATGGGCGGCGAAAACACCAACCTTACCCAAGGGCAAGTGTGGGTCGGCGATGGTTCACTCCTGTGGGTACCAGTTCCCTCCCTCAGCCATGGCGTGATCTGGATTAGCTGCCCCATGCTGCTGCATCGTTGGCAACGCCTCACTGGTCAGTCCTCAGGAACAGTCGCTGCCTACAGCACCAGTTTAGACACCAGCAAACCTGTTTATCTCAAGGACGCGATTCTCAAAGGCGATCAGCTCAAGCCTTGGGAGGAATGGCAAAAGTGGATTCCGATCCGCGAGCAAACCCAAATTCTTCAAAAGGTCTTGGTTCTACCCGATCAGCACTGCAAAACCCTCATTGAAACCAGCCTGTGGCGACAGGTGAAGGTGAAACTCGATCAACATAAAACCGTTGAAGGCGGTTTTCGCTACGAGGAAGCCATTCCCCCCGATACATTGATGTACTTCCCGTGGGGGACGGTTGCCCAGCTCAATGGCGCCGCAGAAAAAGTGAAAAGCGATCTGCGGGATGTTTTCGATAGCCACCCAATTCTCCAAATTGGTGGTCAAGAAAGCCTTGGTCGCGGCTTTGTCCAACTTGTCCCTTGGGAGGTTAATTATGGCCTTTGATCCACGCACAATGGCACAGCCAGTCTATGAAGCCTTGAGTCAACTGCGGAATGATACAAAAGACGACACTCGGCTGCGGGAGCAAAAAAGCCAAGCCGTTGAACTCTACACCTACTTGGCCACTTGGGGACTGATGCGCCTAAAAGCGGAAGAAGCTGCTCTCAGTCAAGAGGGGAAGAAGGAGGTTGTCAAAGCTTTTTTCCGTGTCCTTGAGGAAACGGCGGATGTTCAAAATTTGGCCAATGGCAAAGGTTTAGAAACCCTGAAGAACCTTGATACAGAGTCCTACCTTGGCTTAACCGGCTTAGGGTTACAAATTGCCCGTGAATTTAGCTTCTGGACAACTGCCCTGTACGTTGGCATTGGAAATGCAGACTAGGAGGAGTACAACATGACAAATAACCCTGCATTACAGCGACCTCAAACGCATAAAGCAACACAGCGCCCCAACTCAGGAAACGCTGGCCATGGCAGTAGTGGTAAAGGTGGCAGAGGCAATAGTGGTGGTTCCCAAAAGGGCGGGAACACTCCACCCCGTCCTTCCCCATGGCTCGAACATCCCCTTGATCCAAATCCCAAGCCCGATCAAACTGCAGGGTTTGTCGAGTATCTGCGCTGGATGCGATCGCCCGCTAGCCCCGCCAAAGATGGTACGAAAGTGGAACTAGTGACAATGGCAGAGCAGCGTGGTAACTACAGCCAACGTTTGCAGGTCTTAACAGAGCGCACCCGCCAAATTGCCGGCAAAGACAATTGTTTTGAAGTCACCTGCCCATGGCGCATCCGTGTTGGTGGCCACCGTGGTCCTGAAAGTATCCTTCTGCCTGCCTTTGATAACCTAGGCATTCCCTATATTCCCTCCAGTACCTTACGAGGTGTTGCTCGTGCCCAAGCCATTCGGGAGGTGATGGCAAACGAAGGTGTACCTTGGGCTGAAGCAGACAAACTCGTCGGCCAGCGTTACTTTGGTTATCTCGACAGCAGGGACTCTAGCGAAAAAGCTGGCAAAATTATTTTCCTCGATGCCTACCCCTTGCCTGAAAAAGAGAACGGGGGACTAGCAGTGGACATGGCCAATAATCTCTGGTCATGGGATAATGGCAACCTCAAGTATGCTGCCAACCCAAACGTGTTCTTTTCCCTGCGAAGAGTTTCATTTCTTATTGGTATTAAACCTACCAATCATTGCTCTCCTCAAATGCTTAAACAGGTCAAGGAGTGGTTGATTCGCGGCCTGACCCAAGGAATTGGTTCGCAAGTGAATGCAGGCTACGGCATTTTAGTCGAATCCCTAAAACAGGTGGGGCGTGGTTTCTTTAGCGTTGATTTTACCGTTCAAGGCCAACTCATCCACGGTTGCCAAAAGTGTACGTCTACGTCATGGCAATGGAACGCTAGAAATCAAGCGTGGCAAATGCGCGGTCAACCAGAGGCCGAGGTGCGAGCCACAGCCTTTAAGTCCCTGCTGCGATACTGGTTTCGTGCCTTTGCGCGGGGGGTGTTGCCCACAGCAGAAGTCCAACGCCTTGAAGGAGTGATTTTTGGCGCAATTCAGCCGCAACCCAAACATGGCTACCTGCGGGTACGGGTGATTAATGGGAGGGTGACCCAACCTGAGGCACGCCCTAATCAGCAAGGTAAAAACGATCCCTGTGGAGAAGAACAGGGGACACTGGTATTAGACTTTTCTTCTGAAGTTCCTGATGACCACCAAAAATCTTCTGAAGTTCCTGATGACCACCAAAAAACCCTAGCAGAGCTGGCAAGCAACTTGACGTGGCTCATGTTTCACTTGGGTGGCATTGGTCAAGGGGCACGTCGCCCTTGCTACTCTCGTAAAACCCGTAACCAAGCACCCTGGTGGCGTGGTTCTAATCTGATTCCTGAAAACGATGGTCCCTTTTGGAAACTCCCCGGCAGTGCCAAGGAATTCAAAGAAATTTTTCAACAGCGACTTCGAAACTTTTACACAGCTTTAGGGCAGCTTGGTAATTGCTCAATCAACCCGACTCAACTATTATCCGTTGGCACCGTCACCCCTGGGCAGTGGGCAGAAGCAATTGATGCAAACTGCTGTATCGTCCTTTGCAGTGGTAATTCCAGCGGAGGAAAGCCCTACGGCCTTGCCCTTCTTCATGACCCTAGCCTTAAGGTGAATGGTAACTACGACAAAAACCTCTGTGGTTCCACTGGCAAACCCTCGCCAGTTTGGGTGGCTGACTTAGGGAACTATCAAGTCATCACGATTTTTGGGGTCACCCAAAATCCACGACTCAAGTTTCTGAACCACTTGAAGACGTCTAGAGGATATTTGCAACTATTTCCTTGAATAAATACCTAAGAAACCATGACCGACTACTACGACATTCTTGGCTTGCAGCCGGGTGCTTCCAAAGAGCAGATCAAAGCAGCCTATCGCCGCCTCTGCCAAGAGTGCCATCCTGATAAACTGCCTCCTGAGACCCCCAAAAAGGCGCGGCAAATCGTCGAGGAGCACTTCAAGCAAATCAACGAAGCCTATGCCTACCTCATGGAGCAGGGCGATCGCCCGCCCCCACCTACCCAACCAGCAACAGATGTTAGAACTGCCCGCTCCATTTTCGATCCCGCTCGTATGGAAGCCGTAGCTCGGAAACTGGAGACAGAGCGGCAGACCATTCAACGGCAGTATCAGCAATCAATCAATGCTATTGACCAACAACAGCGGCAAAAGCTAGCTTGCCACGGCCTCAGGATTGACGATTTGGATACAGTCGATCCAGCAACAAAATGGGGCAACGTTATTCAGGGGGGGGATTCTCTTGTTGGTTGGCCTATTGGTAGGGAGTGTAGGCGGTCTTTTGGGCTTTCTGGGATACCTGTGGGCTTTCTTCTGCTTTTGGGGAACCTTGGGGGCAATGCTGACAAAAACAGTGAGTCCCCGAAAATACAAAATTCTATGTGAGATTAAAAAGGAAACCGAAGCAGCAAAGGCCGCTGCTGCGCAGAAAAAAGAACGACGATTACAGGAGCAATCTAGTTACATTCGTCGTCACATTGACTATTTCAAAACTCTACCCTTGGAAATGCTTTCAGAATCCTTTGTTCAAAATTTAAGTGATGAAGATCAGTTTTTCCTGCTCTTGGCCATCAAAGAAAAAGAGGATGATAAGCAGTGGGCGCGCACAGTTGCAGCCGGTGTAGAGATTGCTGCAGCAGCGGGTGTGGTTCTACTGCTGTCGCAACTCTTTCTGGGTGAGCCATTCTAATCTGAGCGCAATCAAGAAAAACAGGAAGGGAGGAACGATCGCCCCCCCTATCGCAGGGGTTTTGCTGAAACGCATTCTACCCCTACCCTTAGAGAAATAAAATGTGATAGCATAACTAGTCTGGCATTATACCTAGTGTTTACCTATGCCCAAAGTGCTGGTTTCCGATCCCATTGAACAGGTGGGGCTTGATTTACTTGCCCAAGTGGCACAAGTCGATGTCAAACTTGGCCTCTCAGAGGCAGAACTGATCAAAATCATTCCCGAGTACGATGCCCTGATGATTCGATCGGGAACCAAGGTCACTAAGGCGGTCATTGAGGCCGCCAACCAACTGAAGATTATTGGTCGGGCGGGGGTTGGTGTAGATAACATCGATGTGCCTGCGGCCACCCGTAAAGGGATCATGGTGGTCAACTCCCCAGAGGGCAACACCATTGCTGCTGCGGAGCACACCTTGGCGATGATGCTCTCCCTTGCTCGGCATATTCCGGATGCGAATGCTGCGGTGAAAGCAGGTCAATGGGATCGCAAACGTTTTACGGGTGTAGAGATTTATAAGAAAACCTTGGGCATTATTGGCCTAGGAAAAATCGGCTCCCACGTGGCCACCGTTGCCCGTGCTATGGGCATGAAGCTTCTTGCTTACGATCCCTATCTATCTACGGAACGCGCCGAACAACTGGGCTGCCGTCTTGTGGAGTTGGATGTTCTCTTTGCTGAGTCCGACTTTATTACACTGCACCTGCCAAAAACTCCGGAAACCCAGCATCTGATTAACGCCAAAACCATTGCCAAGATGAAGCCCACAGCCCGCATCATTAACTGTGCGCGGGGCGGCATTATTGATGAGGCAGCGCTTGTGGAGGCGCTCAAGACAGGTAAGTTGGCGGGAGCTGCCCTCGATGTCTTTGAAACTGAACCCCTTGAGGCGGAGTCTCCGCTGCGTGCCTTGGGGATGGAAGCCATCTTGACTCCCCACTTGGGGGCTTCCACGGAAGAAGCACAGGTAAATGTGGCCATTGACGTTGCCGAACAGATTCGGGATGTGCTCCTAGGGTTGCCGGCGCGATCGGCGGTGAATATTCCCGGTCTGCGTCCCGATGTTCTTGAGAAATTGGCGCCCTACATGCAGTTGGCAGAAACCCTAGGTAACTTGGTGGGGCAGTTGGCGGGCGGTCGGGTCGAGTCTCTGGAAGTCCGTTTGCAAGGGGAACTAGCCACCAATGACAGTCAACCCATTGTGATTGCCGCTTTGAAGGGGCTACTCTCACCAGCGCTGCGGGAGCGGGTCAACTATGTAAATGCTGGGTTAGAGGCCAAAGAACGGGGAATTCGCGTTGTCGAAACCCGCGATGAATCGCAACGGGATTATGCGGGGTCGCTGACATTGATTGCCAAGAGTCCCTCGGAAACCCGCTCGGTGTCTGGTGCCTTGCTGGCTCACAGTGAATTGCGCATCACCAGCATTGATGACTTTCCCATTAGTGTGGCGCCAACCCGTTATATGTTGCTGACGCTGCACCGCGATATGCCCGGCATCATTGGTAAAATTGGCACCCAGTTGGGGAGCTTCAATGTCAACATTGCCAGTATGCAGGTGGGACGTAAGATGGTACGTGGCAATGCGGTGATGGTGATTAGCTTGGACGATCCCCTACCCGAAGGCCTCTTGGAGGAAATCTTGAAAGTCCCCGGTATTCGTGATGCCTATATCGTGAATCTGTAGGCACGGCTGTGGTACAACGTTGGTGGGAAATTACCGTCACTTGTCAAGCTGAAGCGGAAGAGCTGGTCTATTGGCGCCTTCAATCCTTTGGCTGTCAAGGTACAGCAACCCAGCAACAGCAGGGGCGGGTGTTGATCCAAGGCTATGTGCCGCAGCAGCAGGTGACACTACTGGACATTGCTGCCCTAGGGGTTTGGATTGAGCAAGATGTGGTGGCGCAGGGCTACCTCTCGCCAAAACTCCACTGGCAGTTGGTGAATGAACAGGATTGGGCCCATAGTTGGCAAGCCTATTGGCATCCAATACCGGTGGGCGATCGCCTGCTGATTTGTCCGGCTTGGGAAACCCCACCCCTCGGCAACACCCGCTTAGTGATCAAACTCGATCCTGGCATGGCCTTTGGCACCGGCACCCATGAAACCACCCAGCTTTGCCTTGAGGCTCTAGAGATGCAATTGGATCAAACCTTTGAGCCGCTGCCACCCACGGTGATGGCTGATATTGGCTGTGGTAGCGGCATTCTGGCGATCGCCAGCCTCTTGCTAGGGGCACAAAAAGCCTATGCTGTGGATACCTCGGATCTTGCGGTCACTGCCACCCAACGCAATGCAGAACTCAATGGCATCAGAGCCGACCAGTTGATTGTCAAGCAAGGGAGTTGGGAGCAAGTCCTCGAACTGGTGGATGGCCTTGTCTGCAACATTTTGGCACCGGTGATTATCGAGATTCTGCCCCACTTGCCGGCAATTGTGAAACCCAAAGGTTGGGGCATCTTTAGTGGCATTCTTTTGGATCAAGCGGATCGCGTAGCGGCGCAACTGGAACAACAGGGCTGGAGCCTAGGCAGTGTCTGGCGACGGCAGGAGTGGTGTTGTCTCAATGCTCGCTTTGAGCGTTTGCCAGATTAGAGAGAGCTAGCTTTTCACCTTAGCCGCCGGGCGCGCCAAAGAATACGAAGCCATTAGTTCTTGGTAGCAGGCTTCGAGGCGATCCAAGTTGTGACTGAGGCTATAGTGCTCAAGCACCCGTTTGCGGGCTTTGTCCCCCAGCAGGCGAATCATTTCCGGATGCTGATAAAAAATAGGCAAGAGCGTTTGCAACTGGGTTTTCACATACTGGGGATTCAAGACAATCCCTGCTCCAGTGAGCACTTCACCATCAGCACCGACATCGGTGGCCAAGCAGGCCAAGCCACAGGCCATTGCCTCTAGGAGCGACAGGGATAACCCCTCAATTTGCGAGGGCAAAATGAACACATCACAGCCGCGTAAAATTTGCAGCCGCTCTTGATCATTAACGATTGAGCCAAGCCAGAGAATATTTTGATCCGGACCATAGTTGGCCATCAAGGAGGGCATCAGGGCACCGCCACCCACCATTAGCAACTTACAATCCGCCGGCATTTCCGCTGCACACCAAGAGCGCAGCAGCGCTTCAACATTTTTTTCAATAGCCATCCGGCCTTGATAGATATAGAGGTAGCGTGCCTTAAAGTCCTCTTTGGCCGTAGAAGGTCCCGGTGTATATTTGCGCGTATCGACGCCATTGGGAATCACTCGCAGCGTCTCAGCACCGACCCCAAGACGAATTAGTAGTTCCTTTTGCGATTGGGAAAAGACAATCACGCGGTCATAGCGAGCCAAAAAGGGGGCATACAGTTGGTAAGTCATCAAGGCGGTGCCCGTCGTTAGGGTACGATACTTTTCGCTGTAGGCAGGATGAAATGTGGCGACTAGGGGGATGTTTAACTCTTCGCAGATGTCCGGCAGAAAGAAATCGAGGGGAGACAGAGTCAATGAGGCGTGGACAATATCGGGTTTGAGCTTCTTGAGGGATTCAACCAGAACTTTGTTGGCTCGCAGGGAGGGCAGGGTATAGACTTGCGATTTATAGAGGCAAGGGAGCGTCACATCTGGCATCTCCCCTTCGTTCTCAGCGTCCTGTTCATCCTCTTGGGCAAAATGCAGAAAGCTCACTTGGTACCCGCGATCCAATAGCCCATTGGTAATTTCACGACTATAGGTGACATTGCCGCAGGGGGGAGATTTTTTGCCAAGCCATGCGATGTGTAAAGCCACGATTATTGATTCCTTATTTATTACGTTATTTATAGAGCAGCGGTACCCACTTGATCAATGATCCGAATCGGACCGTTGACATCACCGCTGAGAAACTGCCGCAGGTAGGGATTATCGGTCGTGCGGGCTTCGGCATGGGTGCCCTGCCAACAAATGCGGCCTTGGTAGAGGAGAATCAGGCGATCGCCCGTGCGCTCAATTGTGCTGTTTTGATGAGTCACAACAACGTAAGCATGACCCGTCTTTTCCCGTAATTCGCGAATCAAATCCTCAATCACTGTTGAGGCAATGGGATCTAGCCCTGCCGTTGGCTCATCGTAAAGCAGGAGATAGGGATCATCATCGGGGTCTTCGGGATTATCCACAATGGCGCGGGCAAAGCTGACTCGCTTGCGCATCCCCCCAGACAACTGGGCTGGGTAGAGGTCTTCCATGCCAGAGAGGCCGACCATCGCCAGTTTTTCACTGACAATTTCGCGAATGCGGGCTTCGGGCAAACGGGTGTGCTGGTATAAATAAAAGCCGACATTCTCAGCAACCGTGAGGGAGTCAAAGAGGGCAGATTGCTGAAAGACCATGCTCATCCGCAACCGGCACAGGCCATCTTGGCGCAACCCTTGACGCCGTTCACCGGCCACATAAACTTCGCCCTTATCGGGAGCGAGTAACCCAGCAATAATGCGCAGAATTGTTGACTTGCCCGTGCCAGAGGGGCCGAGAATCACAAGGGCATCTTGGGGATAGATGACTAAATCCACATCATTGAGGACATGCTTATTGCCAAAGGATTTGCAGACACCGCGCAGCTCTACCAGTGGTTTGGCCATCTGAGGCATCCCCTAGCCAAAGGCTTCTAGTTGCAGGTCTTCGATCGCTTGCAGTCCCCGTGCATCCCCCAGCTTGAACAGCGCTGCTTTGGCATCTTCTTGGACACCCATATCACTGTCCCGCAGGGCAGCAATGAGTTGATCAATGGCTTGGGTGTAAAGAGGCCCAAGGGGAATTTTGCGACAGGCATGACCTAAGGCCCAAGCACAGTTACTACGCACAGCGGCGATCGCGTCCTGAGCCAAGGCAAGGGCAAGGGCAGGAATGGCAACCGTCGCCGCCTCTTCACTAGCTTCTGCCACCTGACCCAAGGAACTCGCTGCCCACAGACGCACGGCAGAAATATCCGTTTGCAGGGCACGAATCAAGGGATCAAGGGTGCGCCGATAAATTTCTGGCAAGGGAAAGCGGACGCCACAGTTACCCAGCGCCCAAACAATGCCTTTGCGGACATAGCCATTCCAGTCCTGCTCCAATTGCTGAATGAGGGCATCCACCGCTGCCAAACTGGGGTTACGGCCAAGGGCATAGGCGGCACTGACACGGACAAGGGGACAGGGTTCTTGCAGGAGATTGATGAGATAGGGTGTGGCGCGTTCATCCTGCAATTCGCAAAAGGCGCGAGCCGCCAACATCCGCTCCGTCACATCGGCGGAGGTCAGCAGGGGCAACATGGCTTCGGGATCGGGGCGATCGCTCTCCTCACTCGGCAGCGCCGCTAGTGCATCTTCTGAAGTGTCGAGAAGGGGGAAATCATTGTCATCCATACTGTTTAATCTACAGGATGCTTGGAATCCCGACTAGAGCGCACCGTTGACTTCGCCGCGAAAGCCATAGATTTGGCGACTGCCACCAAAGGCCACCAGTTGCACCACCCGCTCATCCCCCGGCTCAAAACGAATGGCGGTGCCAGCGGGAATATCTAAGCGCATTCCTCGTGCCTGTTCATGATCAAATTGGAGGGCTGGATTGACTTCGTAAAAGTGGTAGTGAGATGCCACCTGAATTGGGCGATCGCCCGTATTGGCCACCGTTAACGTCACCGTTGGCCGGCCAGCATTGAGTTCAATGGTTCCCTCTGCGGGGATAAGTTCACCAGGAATCATGGGCATCTCAGCCAATCTCTAAAGGTATCCCTATCCTAGGGGTAGAGGCGCACCCGCTGCCAGTGGTCTCCTTGGCGCCGATAGCACAGGCGATCGTGGAGGCGATTGGGTCGCCCTTGCCAAAATTCAATCAGCGTCGGTAGAACGCGATAGCCCCCCCAATGCTCTGGCCGGGGAACATTTTCACCGTAGCGGGCTTCCACTTCGGCAAGGCGGGCTTCCAAATCGGCGTAGGATTCTAAAACCTCACTCTGCTGGGATGCCCATGCCCCCCAACGGCTACCCAAAGGACGACTCTGGAAGTAGGCATCGGACTCCGCTGCACTAATTTGCTCAACAGTGCCTTCAATGCGCACCTGCCGTTCTAGCTCTGCCCACCAAAAGACAAGGGCGGCCTTGGGATGGGCGGCTAATTCTAGACCTTTGCGACTGCGATAGTTCGTGAAAAAGACAAACCCGCGATCGTCCACATCTTTGAGCAACACCACTCGCGCAGCGGGCATCCCATCTAAGCCAATGGTGGCCAGTGTCATCGCATTGGGTTCCGGTAATTCAGCGTTGACCGCATCCGTAAACCAGAGGCGAAACTGTTCGATCGCATCCTCAGCCGCCTCACTTTCGAGGAGACGTTGACGACGGTAATCACGGCGCAGATCAGCAATGCGGGTCATGGGGTTTCTTCGGACTCGTTGCTTGGGGTTTCTTCACTGATCCTAGAGGATTCCACGGGCGATCGCCGCCACAGGGCGCGGAAAAAATAGCTCAGCAGCAAAAAAATCAAACCAAACCCCATAAACAGGAGTACTCGCCACACCGGCGCAAGATGGATGAGATCAACGAAGAAAAGCCGCACCAAAGTAATGATCAGGGTGATTAAAGCCACCGTGCGCACCGCTGAGGTGTCCCGTCGCAACCCATAGATCAGCAGTCCAACGCCAAAGAGTCCCCAGACAAGGGTGGCTGCCCCGGTGCCAAAGGGCGCCAGTTCGTGCTGCATCCAGATCATCGTCACCCCATCGCCCAATATCCAGTAGAGGGGGCGGGTGGGTGGGGGCAAAAAACGGATACTGACTGTTGCGGCGCCAAGCACCACCAAATGGGAGAAAAAAGCGACATTCAACAGCGGGGGGCGATCGGCAGCGGTAAAGAGCAGTTGCCCAACAAAACCAAGGCCGAGTAGTCCCCACCAAAGATGGGCAATAACCCGCAGGGTACGCGAGGCATAGTGTTGGCTCAGATAATGCAAAATCAACCCCTCGATCGCCAGCGGTGCGAGGATAAAGCGATTGCTGTTGTAACGCACAACGATTCCAAAGGCAATTAGCACTAACCCCGTCAAGCTATAGACCCAACGCCAAGGCTGGGGAATGCGTCGCCACAGTACACTAGTCACTAGGTAAAGGCCGCCAAATAGGATCAAGACCCGACCCGTTAGCGTTGCCGACCAATCCCAGAGGAAGGCACTTAAGCCCAAAGCAATCAGCGGATTAAAGAGGGCGATCGTCTGACCATAGGACGGTGGGGAAGTCTCCTGAGGGCGATACAGCTCCCCTGCCCTGTCGTGATTGCGCCCCTGATACCAAGGGGGTAATACCGTAAAGCCCAGCCAAGTCAACGCCAGAATGGTCTGTAATGCCACGACCCGATCAAGCCGTTGAGCAGTAATAGACACCGTTAACATCAGCCATCCCAACCAAAAAGCTGACAGCAGCAGCGATCGCCAGCCCTTCACTGCGTAAATTGCCCAACTGCCCAAGAGAATTAAAAAGGTATAACTGGCCAAGGCCAAAGGACGACTCATCTCTGTGTTGTAGAGCAGCAAAGGGGTTGCTAAGCCGCCAACCACGCCAATCACTGCAAAAATGGCTCGATTTTGGCGCAACGAGATGAAAAATGCCCCTAGGGTCACTAACACCATCACCGGGAAGGCCACACCCCAAGGCATGACGGACAAAAACTGATAGGCCGCAAAGATCGTCAGGTAATAGGTCGCAAGGCCGCCCCCCTGCAAAAACTGGCTAAAGATGGCTCGCCGCTGCAACCGCCAGCCCAACCCCATCAGCCCCGTACCAATGACAAAGCCCATGGCCACAAGAACCGCATCGGTAATCCAGCCCAATTCAACGGCGTACCGAAAGAGGAAGCCAATCCCCAACAGCAGCAGGCCGATGCCGAGACGGTTGAGCCACAGTTCCCAATTTTGTAGCCAGTCAGCTTGGGAAGGCCTCACTGGGCGTAACGGTGGCACCGCTGGAGATTCAGGCGCTGGGGGTTGCGGTTCAGCAGCAGGGGCAGGAGCGATCGCCGTCGGTTCCTCAGGTGGCGTTGATGGTGTTGCAGGTTCTGGGACGCCAGAAGAGGAGAGGTCTTCACGGAGAATGGCTCTTTGCAGAATCTCGAGCGATCGCTGCAGGGCAGCCACAGCGGCTTCTAAGTTTTCAAGACGACGCCGCAAGTCATCCCTGTCTTCCATGGTTCGGCTCCCTACGGACTATATCCCCGTTTTATGCGCTAGAGGAGAGAGCCATTCCTTGGGCAATGCACTTTATGAAGTGGCTAGAGGCGCATCCCAACAGGGGTAAAACGGGAAACAAAATTGGGTGAGAAATCGTCCTATGGCACACAGAAAAGGTCACAAAAAGCAAATTTTCTCTTTTAGATAAATTTTTATTTTCGGTGATCTGAGTCACAGAAATCTTCAGAAATTAAAAACGATTTGTTAAAAGTTTATAAAATTTTCTTATTTTCTTTCGCCAACCGTAAATTCCGTTAATATGCCAGTCTGCGTAGGTTTCACCGCCTTCAGCGCTTTTTTATTCTTTTTCAAAATGTTTGTAATGAACAAAATGCCCCTGATGCTTGATTCTAGGCCTTCGTGGTAGGTTGAAACAGTTCCGCGATGAGAGCGAACACGGCACCAGTAGGGGTAGCCCCTGTGTGATGTTGGTGCCCTACTGTCCAGCCGTATGGATGCCCTTTTTAACGGACGCCTATGAAAAAAACGCTTTATGTGGGTCTGACAACAACCACCTTGGCTGTGTTGGGAATCCTTTCCAGTAGCCGTGCAACCACAACCACACCAGCCATAGAGTCAGGTTCAGCCCCCTCTTCCCCCGTCGTTGCCACAAAAGTCGGGGAACGCCAATCCACCGCCCCCACCACCACACGGGCGATCGCCAGTCTCCATCGTCACCAACAGCAAGGCCGCGAAGCCGTAACCGTCTATTTGCGGGGGATTCCCGTACTCACCTTCTTGGGTCAACGGGTAGCAGCTACAGAGGGCGTCAAAGTCGCTGCCGCCAACGGCGCCGGGATACCAGAGCAAACCACCCTCTCAGAAGCAGCCCAACAGGCAACCCTTCTCACCGCTCGCCTCAATCAGCTCCACGAACAGGGCTTTGATGCCAACCTTGTGCGCGTGGGTTGGGATGCCCAACAACAGAACTATCGCATCTACGCTGACAAAGAACCTCTCCTGACTCTGAACCATCAAGTCACGCTTCCCAATAGTTCACAACGCAATGATGAAAACGCCCTGCGCATTACTAACCTGATCCGCCGCCAACTGGGGAATGCCCCTGCCCTAACCAGCGTAGAGGGTAGCCCAAATACCGTTGTGGCCATGGGACCAATTCGGATGCAGTTGACGGGTATTGCCTCGTGGTATGGCCCCGGCTTCCATGGTGCCCGCACTGCCAATGGCGAGCGATTTGATCAGGATGCCCTGACGGCGGCTCATCGCACACTGCCCTTTGGGACACGGGTACGGGTGACCAATCTCCAGAATGGCCGCTCAGTAGTGGTGCGCATTAACGATCGCGGGCCTTTTACGGGGGGACGGGAAATTGACCTCTCGCGGGGCGCTGCGGCTGCCATTGGCCTCATTGGTGCCGGTGTCGGGCCTGTACGCATTGACGTTTTAGACTGATCCCCACCCCCCCAAGGGCAAAGTGGTAGAATGAACGACATGCTAGGGGTGTCTGCGGTCAGAGCAGGCTGAGAGCAAACCCTTAGAACCTGAACCAGATCATGCTGGCGCAGGGAAGCTGTCTAGAGAGGATTCTATCAATGGTGCGTAGCGAATGGATTGCTGCCCGTAAGGGGCACGACAATGTCACCCAAATGCATTATGCCCGCCAAGGGATTATCACCGAAGAAATGCACTATGTGGCACGGCGGGAAAACCTACCTGCGGAATTGATTCGCGATGAGGTCGCCCGTGGGCGGATGATTATTCCCGCCAATATCAATCACCCCAACCTCGAGCCGATGGCGATCGGGATTGCTGCCAAGTGCAAAGTCAATGCCAACATTGGTGCCTCTCCTAACTCCTCAAACCTCGAGGAAGAATTGGCCAAACTGCGTCTCGCAGTGAAGTATGGTGCCGATACGGTGATGGATCTCTCCACCGGGGGGGGTGACCTTGATGCCATTCGCACTGCCATTATTAATGCCTCACCCGTGCCCATTGGAACGGTGCCCGTCTATCAAGCCCTTGAAAGCGTCCACGGTAGCGTTGAGCGGCTTACCCCCGATGACTTTCTCCATGTCATTGAAAAGCACGCCCAGCAGGGGGTGGACTACATGACGATCCATGCGGGGATTCTCATTGAATATCTGCCCTTGGTGAAAAACCGCATCACGGGAATTGTGTCGCGCGGCGGCGGCATTCTCGCCAAGTGGATGCTGTATCACCACAAGCAAAATCCCCTCTACACCCACTTCCGCGACATTATTGAGATCTTCAAAAAATACGATGTTTCCTTCTCCTTAGGGGACTCGTTGCGGCCGGGGTGTCTCCATGATGCCTCTGATGAAGCTCAATTGGCGGAATTGAAAACCCTCGGTCAACTCACCCGCAAGGCTTGGGAACACGATGTCCAAGTGATGGTGGAAGGCCCCGGCCACGTGCCCATGGATCAAATTGAATTCAATGTGCGCAAGCAGATGGAAGAATGCTCTGAAGCTCCTTTCTATGTCCTTGGGCCCTTGGTCACGGATATTGCCCCCGGCTATGACCACATTACCAGTGCCATTGGCGCGGCGATGGCGGGTTGGTATGGCACGGCCATGCTTTGCTATGTGACCCCCAAAGAGCACCTTGGCTTACCCAATGCTGAAGATGTGCGCAATGGCTTGATTGCCTACAAAATTGCGGCTCACGCAGCGGATATTGCCCGTCATCGTCCGGGGGCGCGCGATCGCGATGATGAACTGTCGCGGGCACGGTATAACTTTGACTGGAACCGCCAATTTGAACTGGCTCTCGATCCGGATCGGGCACGGGAATACCACGACGAAACCCTACCGGCAGATATCTATAAAACGGCTGAGTTTTGCTCCATGTGCGGGCCGAAGTTCTGCCCCATGCAAACGAAGGTAGATGCCGACGCCCTTGCCGAACTGGAGAAATTCCTCGCCAAGGACAAAGATCAAGTGAGTGCCTCTGCCTAGGGCATGGCCATTGATTTCAAGGGGGGGTTGATTGCGATCGCCCTCCTTTTTGATGTCACCAATGGCTTCCATGATGCCGCCAATGCCATTGCAACGGTGGTGGCCACCCGTGCCCTTTCCCTGCGCTCGGCGCTCATCTTTGCTGCTGTCGCTAATTTTGGTGGTGCCTTCTTGAGTACGCGGGTGGCGCTAACAATTGAAGCCGGCATTCTCAACAGCAGTGCCTTGGGTGCCCATTGGTTTGGCGTCATTAGTGCCGCACTCCTCGGCGCGATGGGCTGGAATTTGCTCACTTGGTATTGGGGTTTACCCAGTAGTTCTTCCCATGCCCTCATTGGTGGCTTGGTGGGGGCAGCCCTCTTTCAAGTGTCACCCCAAATCATCTATTGGCAGGGGATTGTTGAGGCGGTGGTGATTCCCATGGTCGTGTCCCCCTTGGTGGCGATCGCCATTGGCCTGAGTTTCATGACGCTTGTCGAGAAATGGCGGCAATCCCAAGACATTCCCCCAGAGCACTGGCAACGGTTGCAGATTCTCTCCGGAACATTGATGGCCGTTGCCCACGGTGCCAACGATGCCCAGAAAACAATGGGGGTGATCACCCTTGCCCTTGTGAGTTGGGGACAACTGTCACCGGATGCGGGTGTGCCCTTCTGGGTGATGGCTGCCTGTGCCCTGGCGATCGCGATCGGTACCTATGGCGGCGGCGAACGCATTATCCGCACCACGGGGGAGAAAATTACACCCCTTGACCCTGTGAGTGGCTGCTTAGCGAATCTCAGTGCCGCCTTGACCGTGGGAGCCGCAAGTCTGGTGGGCTTTCCCGTCAGTACGACACAAGTCGTGGTGGGTGCGATTACGGGTGCTGGCTATCGCCATCAAGGGGAAGTGAACTGGCAAGTGTGGGCGCAAATTTTCATGGCATGGGTACTCACGTTTCCCGGTGCAGCCCTGCTGGCGATCGCGATCTCTTTTGGTCTATCCCAACTTTGAGTCAACCTCAGGAAACCTGTGTGGGCTGCATCTGTTGGGCATATTCACGAAAGCGTTCGAGATCTGCTTGCAATGTACTTTCAACTACGCGGCCAAGGAAAAGGCGATCCATCATTTGTCCCAAAATTCCCGGAATGGCATAGGAGACCGACAGCTTGACAATGGTGCTGTCTTGGCGATCGTAAAAGCGAATTGCACCCCGATTAGGCAGCCCATCCACGGACTCCCACTGAATCATTTGGTGCTTCACTTGGCGGCAAATGCGCGATCGCCAGCTAAAGTGCCAGTTGCCCGTGGCCAATGTCCAGCGCGATAGGGTAGGGTCTTCTTCAGTGATGACCACAGATTCAATCCACTTCATCCACAGGGGCATTTTCTCCAGATCCGACCACAGTGCCCAGACGCGATCGACATCGGCTGCCACTTCAATCTGAACCGTATGCTCTAACCAACTCATCCATGACCTCCTGCCAAAATCGCTTGGGCGGCTTGTCGTCCGGACATTGTCGCGCCCTCCATACTGTCAATGTAGTCCTGTTGCGTATAGCTGCCCGCCAAGTAAAAGTTAGGAACGGGTGTTTTTTGGGGCGGACGATAGGGATCCATGCCGGGGGCTTCGCGATAGAGGGACTGCGCTAATTTGACGACACTGTACCATGTCATGTTCAGATGGCGCGACGAGGGGAAAAGTTCATGGACTTGGCGCAGCACATGTTGGGCAATTTCTTCATTGCTGGCTTTGATGAAGGGATCACCGGGAGTAAGCACCACTTGCAGTAAGGAGCCTTGACCTTCGCGATAGTAGTCCGCTGGACTAGTGAGGGCCAGATCCGCAAAGCAGGAAAAGTCAGCATCGGCAGTGTAGAGCAGGTTATCAATACCCGTTGCCGCCACCTGTTTTTGCTTACTGGGGTCTTGCAGTTCCGTAACCCAGCCATCAAATCGCAGTTGTACCGTGGCCACAGGCACGGCCTCGAGCTTAAAGATGTTGTCAAAGGTCGGGTGCGATCGCCATGCTTCTGGAATCAGGCGTTGAATCCCCGGCACATCACAGGCACATAGATAGGCATCCGCTGTAACTGTTTCTAGTTCTTCGCCTAGGGGAATCACCAACCCTTCCACCTGCCAAGTGCTAGGATCCTCGCCGCGAAAGAGAATTTCCTTCACCCGTCGCCGCAGATGAATCTTAGCCCCCCGTGCTTCAATGTAGTTCACCAAGGGTTTGAGCAGGTATTCTGCCGGTGATCCCTTGAGCATATTGAGCCGTGAGGCAGTTGTTTTGGCGGCAAACATCATAAAGATCGTCAGCATACAGCGAGCGGACATGTGCTCGGTATCAATAAAGCCCAAGGCGTAGGAAATGGGATTCCAAAGGCGCTTGAGGCTATTTTCTGAACCGCCCTGCCGCCGAAACCACTCCGCAAAACTGACCTGATCTAAGGCGCGGATTTGGCGCATTGCCCCCTCGTAGTCCACCAGACCCCGCACCACAGGACTCGTGCCAAGGGCAATGGCATTAAAGAATTTATCGGCAGCAGAGAGTTGACTGGTGGTGAAGAAGGCCTTGAGACCGTTGAAGGGGGCACCCAAGGGAAAGCGAAAATCCAGTTCTCCCACCTGACCACCGCGATTAATAAAGGTGTGGGTATGTTCCTTGGGCAGTAGGTTGGCGATCGCCCCCACCTTGGTCATCAGTTCAAAGAGATTGGCGTAGTTGTAAAAGAAAACATGCAGCCCCATCTCAATGTGGTTTCCATCGGCATCTTGCCAACTGCTGACTTTGCCCCCCACAAAGGGACGGGATTCATAGATTTCAACACTGTGACCGGCATCCACCAAATCCACTGCGGCGGCTAAGCCGGCTAACCCTGCACCAACAATGACAACCCGCATCAGTGATCCCAGAAAACTTTACAGATTTTAACATTTTTCGCCCCTCGGACGGTTTCTCGCGCGTTAAGAAACTTGGCAGAGACCCTTGCCCCCCAGAACCCTCGTCTATGATCAAGGTAAGTTGAAGTTTTTGAATCGCTCACGCTCACGGTGTGCTTATGGCTACGCGTCGTGTCCTCGCCTTTCCTCTGTGGCAGTATTTGAACCAACGGCTATTTAGTCCGGGCTTTACCCTCAATCCCAAACGGTTCTGGCGGCAGTATTACGATGCTTACCTCGAACGCTGCTGGCAAAAGGACTGTGCCTCCAAGGAAGAACCCTCCTGTTAATCGTTCCACAGGTTCGCTAAAATGAGATAGCTCACTTTCCCGATCAAGATTAGGGACTTTTGGCTGTCGTCATTTTAGTTACTTTCACCTGCTGGAAAAAAGAACACTATGGTTGCTTCGCCCCCCTCTGCTGATGCTGCCCTGAAACGCTCAAAAATTGAGGCTCTCAAGGAACGGAGCCAACATCTGCGAGAACCCCTAGCCACAGAACTGCTAAAACCAACCAATCATTTTAGCGAAGCGGGGGTGCAGATCCTCAAGTTCCACGGCTCCTATCAGCAGGACAACCGCGATAACCGCGTCAAAGGGCAGGAAAAAGACTACCAGTTCATGCTGCGCACCCGCAGTCCAGGAGGGTATATTCCGCCGCAGCTCTATTTAACCTTGGATCGCTTGGCGGATGAGTATGGCAACCACACCCTGCGGGCAACAACGCGGCAAGGATTCCAGTTGCACGGCATTCTCAAGAAGAATCTGAAAGCAGCGATCGCCGCCATTGTCCGCAGCATGGGATCCACATTGGGCGCCTGCGGTGATTTGAACCGCAATGTCATGGCGCCACCCGCCCCCTTTCGCGATCGCCCGGAATATGCCCTTGCCTATGAGTATGCCCACCGCATTGCCGATCTGCTGACCCCACAAACCGGTGCCTACTACGAGATTTGGCTCGATGGTGAAAAGGTGATCTCCGCCGAAGAGCACCCCGATGTAAAGGCGGCACGGCAGCGCAATGGCAATGGCACGATCTTCGCCAATAACGAAGAGCCAATCTATGGCGATCACTATATGCCCCGCAAATTTAAGTGCTGTGTCACGGTGCCGGGGGATAACTCCGTAGATCTCTTCTCCCAAGATTTGACACTGGTGGTGATTACAGATGCCCAAGGCCATCTTGAGGGCTTCAATATCTATGCTGGTGGTGGTTTGGGGCGCACCCACAACAAAGAAGAAACCTTTGCCCGCATGGCTGATGAAATTGGCTTTGTCCGCGCGGCAGATGTCTATGAGGCGGTGAAGGCGATCGTGGCCACCCAGCGGGACTATGGCGATCGCTATAATCGGCGCCACGCCCGTTTGAAATACCTGATCCACGATTGGGGAGTCGAAAAATTCAAGGCCAAGGTGGAAGAATACTTTGGCAAGCCCCTCGAACCCTTTCGCCCGCTGCCGCCGTGGCGCTATCAGGACTTTTTGGGCTGGCACCCCCAAGGAGATGGCAAATTCTTCTATGGCCTCTCCATTGCCAATGGCCGCATCCTTGATCAGGGGAACTTCAAACTCAAGTCGGCCCTCAAGAAAATCGTCAAGGACTTTCAGCTCCCCCTGCGGGTCACGCCTCACCAAAATCTGCTCCTGTGTGATGTCTCTCCCGATCAACAGGATGCAATTCAGCACATCCTTGAGCAGCACGGGGTGCGTGATGTCAATGCCATTGATCCCCTCGAACGCTATAGCATGGCCTGCCCGGCGTTGCCTACCTGTGGCTTAGCCATTACTGAATCGGAACGGGCAATTCCGGGGGTACTGGAGCGGATTCGTCGCCTCATGGATCGGCTGGGACTCCAAGAGGAGCACTTTGTGATTCGGATGACGGGGTGCCCCAATGGCTGTGCCCGCCCCTACTTAGCGGAATTGGGCTTTGTTGGCATTGTCCCCGGCGCCTATCAGACTTGGTTGGGGGGGAGTCCCGATCAAACCCGCTTAGCGGAGGTCTATATTGAGCGGTTACCGATTGCCGAACTGGAAACAGCCCTAGAGCCATTGCTAGTTTTTTATCGCGATCGCCGACAGCAGGGAGAATCCTTTGGTGATTTTTGCCATCGGGTTGGTTTTGCGGCCTTGCGAGAATTTGCCGCGAATTACGTTCCCACAGCCACAACGAAGCGCTATCGTGTGGATGTGCGGGCTGATCAATACCAGCAACTCAAGGAATTAGCAGCAGCCAAGGGCATGTCTCTGGCGGCAGTGACCCGGGAAGCGATTCAGCGTTACCTTGAGCAATCTGGTCAGTAAGCTAAAACAATCAAGGATGGGAAGAGCGCTATCGGCTATAATGAGAAATCGCCAAATAGGGCGGCATAGCCAAGTGGTAAGGCAGAGGTCTGCAAAACCTTTATCCCCCGGTTCGAATCCGGGTGCCGCCTTTATACTTTCGTGGGTTATCTAGGTTGCTGCCCTAGCCAATCCAAGAGCCGATGGATGCCCCAGCAGTAGTCGGGATCGCCCCAGAGGCGTTGACACTTGCGATCGCTGGTAAAACCGACATGGCCGCCCTGTTCTGTCATCAGCAGGGTGAGGGCAGGATTGCTCTCGGCAATCGCTAGGAGTTCTGGCACCAGACAGGGATCAAATAGGGGATCATCGGCGGCATAGAGAATCCATACGGGTATTGTCAGTTGCGGCAACAGTGGCAAGGGACTACTGGCAGCGTAATACTCGGCCACACTGCCAAAGCCAAGGCGGTCAATGACGAGGGCGGCATCAAAACCGGCAATGGTGTCAATCTGGGCAACGGTGTTGAGATCAAACATCTGAGGATGAAGGCGATGCAGGTGGCGAGCCAAGTGTCGGAGTTGACGGCTGATGGCGCGTTCAAATTGCTGTCCCCAAAAAGTCGTGCCGAGGTGGGCAAGGGAGCGGTTGGAGTCAAGGTTGGGGCAAATCACAGCCGCCCCCCCAATCTCTTTTGTCCCTTGCTGTTGAGCATACCACGCCCCCCAAAGGGCTAACTGACCCCCCAAGGAATAGCCAACAAACCAGTAGGGAGGGGTATAGCCCAGTTCTTGACACTGTTGGGCGATCGCCACAAAGTCTTGGCCTTCGTAAAGCCCATCACTGGTCAACGCCGGAGAAAGTTCAGCACTGCGGCCATGGGCACGCCAGTCGAAAAGCACCACATCAAAGCGGCGGGCGATCGCCCAATGGGCAAGGGTATGCAAGTACCATTGATTCTTGAGATCACCCGTAATGCCGTAGGTGGCAATGATGGTTCCACGTGCTTGGCCAACCCGATACCCCTCACCGTACAGGGGCACGCCCTCCGCCCCATGGAAAACATGGCTGGTTTGCGGTTGCCAAGGGTAGAGGCACCCCCAGCGTTGGACATAGGCAGTAAAGACCGTGTGGATCACGCCAGAGTGCAGCGGCAGTGGTGGCCAATAGGATAGGGATTGCATAGAATTTAGTCATCCATCGTAAACAAAATAGGCAAGGTTGGGCGTTTTTGGTGATCATTGTGAGGCATGGGTGATGACACGGAGCGATGATCCGCAGAGGACAGACCCCTATACCATGGAAACCTGTCTGACAGATGTCCAAGCCAATCGCTTGCTGGATGAAGTCTTTGCCGCTGTGGAGGCCGACCTCAATGAGCCAGAATCCCTAGCAGCGGTCTTAGAACCGGAACCTTCCCTCCTTGTCCCTTTTGAAGCAACGACACCTCCTCCCCCTCCACCGCCGGCGGAACCTTCTCGCTGGCTGCACCGATCTCAACCGCAGCAGGCCTTTTCTTGGGGCGATCGCTTTTTGATGGGGGTTGGCATTGCCTCCTTTGTCCTAGGAGTTGGCCTCTGGATCAGCCTGAATCGCCAACCGGTCGCAGTTGCCCCTGAGGGTGCGGTGACCACAACCACCAGCCCTGCCGATATGGCCTTCGCTGAGTATCTGCAAACCTCCCTTCAACTCCTCAGTCAACAGGCCGCCACCCCAACCCCTTCGCCGCCGGCGATCGCCAGCAATTCGGTTCCCACCCCCTCAACCCCCACCCCGACGGTTGAACGCATTTACGTTCCCGTCTACCAAGCCCCCAGCGCGCCAACGGTGACCCTGCCCAATTTACCTACAGTCACAGCCCCTAGCCCTGCCCCCACACCCACCCCGCCATCCCCTGCACCCGCACCGCCGCAGCATACCTTGGTGGGCATCTTAGAACTGGGCGATCGCTCAGTGGCTCTTTTTCAAAGCAATGGCCAAACACTGCGCTTGAGTGTGGGCGATACAATTGGCAACGACGGCTGGCAACTGGTACAGATTCAAAATCAGCGGGCGGTGCTACGGCGTCAAGGGGAAGTGCGCTCCCTCACCGTTGGCCAAAGTTTTTAAAAAAAGGGGCACTCATGAGCTTTTTCCGCGACTTGAATGCATTCCTAGAGCAAAAACTCGAGGACTTTATTCGTGCCAATCCGCAGCTTGAACTCAATCTACTGCTCCTTGAGCTAGAGGATCAAGAACGGGAAACCCAAGAGCGATTACTGCGGTTGCAACAGGAAGTCAATACCTGCGAACAGCAAATTTTAGGCCTTGTTTCCGAGATTCGCCGCTGGCGCGATCGCATCCAAACGGCGATGGCAGCTCAACGCCCCGACCTTGTGGAATTGGCACAGCAACGGGAGGCCGAATTACGCCGACGCGGCGAGCAACTGTGGACTCAGCGCCTCAATGCCCTCAATCAAATTCCCGTTACCCAGCAGCTGCTGCAAAAGATTCGCGATCGCCGCCGGGAAGTCATGAACCGTGTGCCTAGTGCCAGTGCGCCGCCCCCACCGCCCCCACCACCACCGCGCATGACCAGTGACCTGAATGACCCAATTGAAGCTGAGTTTCGCCGCTTGGAACTGCAAACTGCCCTTGAGGAACTGAAGCGCTCAATGGAGCTATAGCGCAACAGACGTGGGACAATCGAGAACGCGGTTTTATCCAGATGTCCCATGGCGGTGATTCAGATTACATCCGACGACACTTGGCAAATTCAGGCCGATGGCCATCCCCTGCAGGGCACCCTCCAGGTACCGGGAGATAAATCCATTTCCCACCGTGCCCTGATGTTGGGGGCAATGGCAGAGGGCACTACCCATATTGAAGGCCTGCTCGTGGGTGAAGATACCTGTAGTACCGCCGCCTGTTTTCGTGCCCTTGGTGCCGAGATTTCAGATCTCAATGCCACAGCAGTCACGGTTCAAGGCTTGGGAATTGGCCATCTCCAAGAACCCGTGGATGTCCTGAATGCCGGCAATTCTGGTACAACGATGCGGTTGTTGTTGGGGGTATTGGCAGCGCAAACAGGTTGCTTTTTTACGATGACTGGGGATGCCTCATTGCGATCGCGCCCCATGGCACGGGTCGTCACACCCTTGATGCAGATGGGTGCCCAGATTTGGGGGCGTCAACACCACAGCCGTGCCCCCTTGGCCGTTTTGGGGCAGCCCTTAGAGCCAATCACCTACTCCAGTCCCATTGCCTCCGCTCAGGTGAAATCAGCGCTATTGCTCGCCGCCCTCCACACCGAAGGCACCACCATTATTCGCGAACCCCACCGCTCACGAGATCACAGTGAACGTATGCTTCAGGCCTTTGGTGCCTGTTTGAGCGTGGATGAGGCCACCTGTACGGTGAGTCTTGAAGGACCTGCGGTCTTAAAGGGTCAGAAGGTGATTGTGCCCGGCGACATCAGTTCAGCCGCCTTTTGGTTGGTGGCAGCCTCCATTACCCCTGATTCAGAATTAGTGCTGACCAATGTGGGAGTTAACCCCACCCGCACCGGCATTCTCGATGTGCTTTGGGCAATGGGAGCCGAGATTACCCTTGAAAATGAGCGGCTCGTCACAGGCGAACCAGTGGCAGATCTGCGGGTGCGATCGGCGAGGCTGCAGGGAACCCGTATTGGCGGTGAATTGATTCCTCGCTTGATTGATGAGATTCCGATTTTGGCTGTGGCTGCTGCCTTTGCTGAAGGGATCACCGAAATTCGCGATGCAGCAGAACTACGGGTGAAGGAGAGCGATCGCCTCAAGGCCGTGGCCACAGAATTGCAAAAAATGGGCGCTAAGGTCACTGAACTCAGTGATGGCCTCGATATTCAGGGGGGCGTACCCCTGCAAGGCACCCATGTGGAAACCTACGGCGATCATCGCATGGCCATGAGTCTGGCGATCGCTGCCCTCAATGCCACAGGAACCAGCCACATTCACAACGCCAGTGCGGCAGCCGTCTCCTATCCTGAATTTGTAACAATTCTGCAACAAATTGCTTGACAACACAAAAATCCCAGTAATTTTTGGGACAACTTCCCTCAACACCAAACGCTGTATGCTAGCATCAAATAAATTGTTTTGGTGTCACAATGCAGCTTCGCGTTGCGTTGAATTCTCTGTAGCCTTGTAATATTCAGGTGTTTACTTTCCTTGATAATTGTAAGACTACATGAGACCCAAAATGATACAGAACCAAAAAAATACGATAATATAGTTTCACTCCTGCTCTAGGGGCGCCCTTGCGCTCTATCTGGGACAGGGAAATTCCTCTCTAACTGACTTCTTTGTTTTTTCGTTCAAAAAAGGCTGTGTTTGTTCATCATGGCAACAATTCAAGATTTCATCCACGTTCAGGATCAATGGTCATTAGATGAGTTGGTGGAAATCGCCAACGAACTCTTACCCCAGCACCTCCCCCAGGAGGATTCCAAAAACCGTGTTTTGGAAGAGGTCAACCCGCGTCTGGTGCGCCATTACACCTCCTGCAAATTGATTGACCGTCCCGCTCGCATTGGCCGCGAAGGGCGCTACGGCTATCGCCACCTGGTGCAATTGCTGGTGGTGCGGCGGCTGTTGATGGAGGGCTATACCGCAGGTGCCATTTACAAGCTGGTGTATCGCATGAGCACCCCAGAACTGCGGGCACTCCTTGAGCAAGGGGTTCATCTGCAATTGAATCCACCCCCGATCAACCCAGCTTTGGCCTTTTTGCAACAGGTACAAGACCGCTCCGAGCATCGCTATGGGGAACCCATGCGCGTCAGTCCCAGTGTCAGCCGCCGCGAGGTACCGCCCCCGAGCCATTCACCGCAACCAGAATCTTGGAAGCGCATTGAGGTGGTGCCGGGCTTTGAGGTTCATATTCGCGATGACTTTAACTTTCCCCAGATCAATCGCGATCAGGAAGCCCTTGTGAAGCAACTGGTGCAATTGCTCTCTAGCTATACCCAGCGCTAACTGAGACTGACTATCCGGTGTCGCGGTCAGCCCGCTGGCGATCGCTATAATAGCGCCATGGAAGGATGCCTCAACGATACGGATATTTACACGCTGTGCCAAACCCTTGCCCTTGGCCAGCGCACCGGGGAACTCTACCTCGAAGATGATGCCGGTCAGACGTGGCTTCTCTTTTTGACTCATGGCCACTTAGTGTATATTGCCGATCGCCACAGCCACAGTTTAGAGCGGTTGCAGGATCTGCTCTATGGGCAGGGCATTCCTTGGCCGAGTCCCGATAGCTTCATCGAAAGCAAAGCTGGTGCCAGTTGGGTGGAATACGAATGCCTGTGGTGGCTCCTCGATCACTGCAAGCTCAATCAAATCCATAGCGTGTGGCGGGCGCTGCTGCGGGAGAGTCTCTTTGACGTTGTTAGCCTCAATCGCGCTTGGTTCAAGTTTTATAGTGCGAGTCCCCTCACCCCCCAATGGCACAATCTCTCCCTGACAATGCTGCTCAATGACAGCCTGAGTCATCTGCGGGAATGGAAAAAACTGCATCCAGAGTTGCGTTCCCTTGATCAATCCCTCGAACTGACGGATATTAAACCCACAGGCAACGATCCAGCGGATCAGTGGTTTCGCCAACTGGAACCCTTCGTGCGCGAGCGGATCACCTTGCGCCGTCTGAGTCGGCAACTGGGACGAGATGGCGTGACGGTGGGCAAACTCCTGCTGCCCTATCTCCATCAAGGGTACTTACAAGTCAGTTCTTGGGGAACCAATGGCCACACCCGTACCTTTCCCCCCCTCTCTTGGCGGCGATCGCCCCGGGTCGTGTGTGTGGATGATGCCGCCACCGTCCGTCAAGTGGTTGAATCCACCCTACAAGCCGCAGGGTATGAAGCCACGGCGATCGCCCACCCCTTAACGGCCTTGAGTCTCATTTTCCAACTCAACCCCGACCTGATTTTCCTCGATATTGCCATGCCCGAATTGGATGGCTACGAATTTTGCACCCTTCTGCGACACACCCCTCGCTTCCGTTATACGCCGATTATTATGCTGACTAGCCTCGTGGGTTGGAGCGATCGCCTGCGCGCCAAAGTGGCCGGTGCCACTGATTACCTCAGCAAGCCCTTTTCAACTCAAGAATTGTTAACAATTACGCACCATTACATTGGTGCAGCCCCACCTGTGACCTCCTTAACAGACGAGTCCTTTGGCGACGTGCTAGAACCAAAATCAGGCCTTGAGACGCCCCGTTAGCAGGTTAGCTATCATCAACCTGTCAACCTCTTAGGCTTTTAGAATATAAAGTAAACCCTTAATTCTACGTGTAACCCCCTATGAGTAAAGTCTTAGTTGTCGAAGATAGTCCACCCCAGCGGGAAATGATCAGCGAATTGCTGGCGAAAACAGGCTTTGAAGTAACCGTTGCCACCGATGGTGTCGAGGCAATGGAGCAATTGCAGCAGAGCACGCCCGATGTGGTTGTCCTCGACATTGTCATGCCCCGCATGAATGGGTATGAAGTCTGTCGCCAAATTAAGTCCGACCCCCGCACCCAATCCATTCCCGTGGTGATCTGTAGCTCCAAAGGTGAGGAGTTTGATCGCTATTGGGGCATGAAACAGGGGGCTGATGCGTACATTACGAAGCCCTTTGACCCCAAAGAACTGGTTGGCACCATTAAGCAACTCTTGCGAGGCTAAAAAAATGTTTAGTAGCTCAGACTTACTCGCAACCAATGCCCCCATCGAAAGTGGCAATATCGATGACCTCAGAACCCCAGAGGGGGATTTACATATCCTCTTTACCATCCCTAGCGGTGATACCCTAGCCCTACCGGCTATTGGGGTACGCGAAGTTGTGGCCGTGACTCCCGATCGCATTACGCCAGTGCCCAATACCTCCAATCTGCTACTGGGGATTTTGAACTTGCGGGGGCAGGTGATTTGGGTCGCGGATACCGGTAAGTTTCTTGGCGATGACACCCCCTTGAATACCGATCGCTCTGAGCTATCGATTATTGCCATTGAAGATGATGAGTTAATGGTAGGGCTAGCAGTTCATCAAGTCCGAGGCATGGAGTGGCTCAACAATGACACCATTAAGCCCGCGACCCATGTCAGCGATCAGATGGCTCCCTTTGTCCGTGGCGAATGGGTTTTTGATGCCGAGCAACAGGACATTGTTAAGCTTTTGGATCCCCTCGCCATTTTACGCAGTGCTCGTTGGGGACTCTAAACTAGAAAAAGTAGAATCTCAATGGACACTCGTGCTCAAGTGTCACCATGGAACTCATCAACACCAGTCACTTTAGGAAAATTAACACCCCCGTGCTATCTTTCCCAAGGATTGGCGCATACTTTGTAATTAAAGCTTCCTTGATGTAGTCCTTAAGAATTCTTTGCCCCTTGTCATCATCCATTCTGGGAGTAAGCCCATGGCATCCAGCAGCACCCAACACACCCAAGAATATCAAAAAGCGGTTGCCGCTTATGTGCAAGGCAACTATGAAGAGGCGGCCAAAATCACTGACCAATTGGTGGGCACCCGACCGGGCGATCCCAACCTACGGCTGCTGCGGGGGCACATTTACTGCTGTCAACAACGCTACAGCGAGGCTCAAGAGCAGTACCATGCGGTTCTCAATGCCACAACGGATCCAGAATTGATCAACTTGGCCAACGAGAGCCTTGCCAAGATTAAAGATTTGATTCCCGCTGCTGAACCTGCCAAGAACGGGGGCGAAGAATACCATACCACCCTGCAAGGAGATCACACCCAACTTCAGGGGGACAATACCTTTTTGCAAACCACGCCACCCATTGTGGAACCCCAAGCCGCAAACCCTTCAGAGGAATTGAGTCTTGATCACTTTGATGACTTTGGTAGCGATTTAGGGACAAGTAACCCCTTTGACGATCTTGAGGTGGGCGGCATTGAGGAAGAATTTGGCGCCAGTTTAGAACAGGGTGCCTTTAATCCCTTCGACGAAGAGGCGGCGGTTCAGGATCCCTTTGCCTTTTCGGCCAATTCTTTGGAGGAGCCAGTCGCGGACATTCCAGAAATTCCCATTGGCGAATCCGTGCAGCTCCTAGGTACAGAGTCCATCAGTGATGATGATGTCACAATGCTCATGGGAAGTTCTCCTTTGACCCCGTCCGAACCCGCCAGCCCTGTTTTTGATGGTGAGACATCAGAAAGTACTGCGGCTCCGTTGCAAGAAATGATGTCCCCCTCCCTCGAAACATTTGATGATCCCTTTGCTGCTGAAGTAGCCGTATCTGAAGAGACTCTCTTTGGCGGGCTTACAGAATCGGGAGAAGCCAACGCTTCTGAAGAGAGCCTTTTTCCCGGTCTTGAGGAATCCCCAGCGGCAAATATGTCGGCAGAAAGTCTCTTTGGCGATATTGAGGAAGCCCCAGCAGCCAGCATTTCTGAAGAGAGCCTCTTGCCAAATCTGACGGAATCCGTTGAGACCAATGTTCCTGAAGTCTCTACCTCTGCCGCTGGTATCAGTGATTTGTTGACCAATGAGGCGGCAGATGCCATTGAATTGTTGCCGCAGCCCGAATTCGGTTCTTCTGATGCAGCCGAGGAGGAAGACGATCTCTTTGGTGACTTCTCAGCTTCCCCTGAGGCTTTTGAAGCCCCAGATATTGTGGCAGAACCCCTGTCTCCTGAGGCCTTTGACCCCGCTACTTTTGAGGATGAGCAGACGATCGCCATGTCTGAGTTTCCCGCAGGTGAAACCGTTAGGGAGCCAGAGGCACCAGCGATCGCGCAAGGGGAAGCGAGCTCTGGTGGTGCTGAACCCTTTGAATCCATTGCCGACTTTGACCTAGAGGATCTCTCCTTTGGCAATGCAGATCTCTCCGGTGCGGGATTTGATGATGAAATGACCATTGCCAATCCTCAAGTACATGGCATGGGGGCTGTTGGCTCAGATGCCACCGTGATGGCCGATGCCGGCACCGAGACCTTTGCAGTTTTACCGGATGAATTTGATCTCAGCCAGCAAAGTCTTGAGGACTTGGCCGATTTTAGCCTCAGCCTGAGCCAAAGCACCGCTAGCCGCGCTGAAACCCCACCCCCTCCAGCAAGTCAGGATCTGTCAGCCTTTACCGAGCAAGTACCCGTTGCAGCACCAGCGGCTACTGCGCCAACACCTTCCCGTAGTCCTCGTCCTGTGGCTAGAACAGTCCCAGCAACCTCAACGGCCACGAGTTCCTTTGGCCAGCAAAACATTACCTCAGCCGTAACCAGCGGTGTCCTTTCCGCCTTGGCTGCGGGTGCCGTTAGTTTAGGCTTTAGTGCCCCCGGCCCTGCGCCTTTAGTGAGTGGTACTGCTGCTGGTCTCACCGCCGGGGTGGCCGTCTATGCCATGGGGCAGCGCAGTGTCAGCCGCATCAAGCGCTTCTGTACAGATTTGCAGGCACAGTGTAATGCCGTGATTGCCGGTGATATGACGGCGCGGGTGCCGGTCACCAGTAACGATGAACTGGGACTCTTGGCACAAAGCTTTAACCAAATGACGGATACCATCCAGCAAATTACTGCTGATGCCCAGAAAAAAGCAGAGGAAAACGAACGGCAGCGGGATGATTTACAGCGCCAAGTGATCCGACTCCTCGATGATGTGGAGGGTGCCGCCCGCGGTGACCTGACCGTACAAGCGGAAGTGACAGCGGACGTGCTCGGCGCAGTGGCCGACTCCTTTAACCTGACAATTCACAACCTGCGGACGATTGTGCAACAGGTGAAAATTGCCGCCCAGCAGGTGAGTCGCGGTGCCGCAGAAAACGAAACCTTTGCCCGTAGTCTCTCAGCAGATGCTCTGCGGCAAGCGGAGGAGCTAGCGGTCACCCTGAACTCGGTGCAGATGATGACCAATGCGATTCAGCGGGTGGCCGAAAGTGCCCAAGAAGCTAATGAGGTGGCACGCAATGCTTCAGAAACAGCCCTCCGTGGTGGTGAGGCGGTGGAACGCACAGTGGCGGGTATTTTGCAGATTCGGGAAACGGTGGCCGAGACTACCCGCAAGGTGAAGCGCCTAGCGGAATCTTCCCAAGAGATTGCCAAGATTGTCGGTGTGATCTCGTCGATCGCCAACCGCACGAACCTGTTGGCCTTGAACGCCAGTATTGAGGCCGCACGAGCTGGGGAAGCAGGTCGGGGTTTTGCGGTGGTCGCCGATGAGGTGCGGCAACTAGCAGACCGCGCAGCCAAAGCCTCGAAAGAAATTGAGCAGATTGTGTTGCAAATTCAAAGTGAAACCGGCGCGGTGATGACCGCCATGGAAGAAGGGACACAGCAGGTGATTGAGGGGACGAAGCGGGCTGAACAGGCCAAGCACTCCCTTGAGGACATCATCCAAGTGTCGTCGCAAATTGATACCCTTGTGCGCTCGATTACCAACGCTACGGTCGAGCAAACAGAATCGGCGCGAGCCATGGCTCAGGTGATGCAATCTATTGAGTTGACAGCGCAGGCCACCTCTCAGGAGGCACAGCGGGTGTCTGACTCGTTGCAAGGTCTAGTGAGTGTGGCGCGCAACTTGCAGGCATCGGTGGAACGGTTCCGCGTTGAAAATACTGAAGATCAAGCCTAAGCAATCCGGGAGGGGGCTATGCAAAGCGATCAACAAAAGCGCATTCTTGGCTACTTCATTGAGGAGGCGCAGGAACACCTGACCACCATTGAAGACAGTTTGATGAATCTCCAGCAGGTGGTCAATGACCCCGAGGCGATGAGTGAAATGTTTCGGGCAGCCCACTCCGTCAAAGGGGGAGCGGCTATGCTCGGACTCCATAGCATTCAACACACCGCCCACAAGCTGGAGGACTACTTCAAAATTCTGCGGGAACACCCCGTAACGGTAGATGAAACCCTAGAGCAACTCTTTTTGCAAGCCTTTGATGCGCTGCGGGAACTCCTCGATGAATTGCAAGGCCCCTTTGGTTTGACGGAGGAGACAGCAACGGCAACGCTGAATCGGGTGGAGCCAGTCTTCAATCAACTGCAAGCCCACTTGAGCCACCTGACCCAAGGAGCAGAGGTGGCGCCCCCTGTAGCTGCGCCTTCTCCCCCTGTGGCCGAACCCGTTAAGCCGCCGGTACAACCCGTTGTTGATTCCAGCTACCGCTTAGTCTTTCAAACGGAGGTGCCCGATCGCCTGCGGGCAATGTTACAACTCTTTAAGCAGCCCGATTCGCCCCAAGTGCGGCAAGAATTGGCGGCGGCCTGTTCTAATTTGGGTCAATTGGGGGAAACCTTTGCGCTGCCCCAGTGGGTTGAATTGCTGGCGATCGCCCAACAGGCGGTGAGTAACACAGCTCAGCCCCTCACGGCCTTGGCACCCGTGGTGATTAAAGAGATTATGGCGGCTCGCGACTTGGTGCTCAATGGTCAAGGCAGTGCGATTCGTCCCAGTGACAGTTTAGTGGCGCTTCAGCCCCCTGTGATTGAGGAAGCGCCGGCTGTTGTTCCAGAAGCGCCAGAGCCTGCGGTCTTAGAATCAGCTCCCGTCACCCTTGAGGAACCACTGCAACCCCTTGAAATGGCCTCTGAGGTTGCTCCGCTAGAGGTGAGGGTGCCCGAAGAAGAGATTTCCGAGCCAATGGAGCCAATGAGCAGCGGTGGCGATGGTGTCACTGTTTTTGGCGAGGAGAGTGGGACTGATTTCCAAGAATTGAGTGACATCTTTAGTGATGCCACAGCGCTGCCGACGGACTGGCTGGAGGACACCCTTGAGGAGGATTTGGCCAGTTTAGGGCTGGGGGATGAAGCGGCCTTTGATGAGGAGATTTCCGACTTTTTGAACATGACCGCTGCTGAGGAGTTGCCTGAGGCAGAACCCAGCCTTGATGCCATCCTCGATGAAATTGAAGAACTCTCGGGTGAGCTGGTCTCTGCGGAGGTGGAGGAAGCATCCCTCGATGACCTCACGCCGCCAGCGATCGCCGAAAGTATGGCTGAGGCCCTTGAGGCGCCCTTGACACTTGACCGTCCTCTTGAGGAGAGTGCAGCCGCAGAACCCGTCGAACTTGGTCTGGATGCATTCCTTGAACAATTCACCGAGGAAGCCCCCTCAGAGATGGCCGCTCTTGATGAGGCAGTTGCTTCCCTAGAAGACTTTTTGGGTGAGGTGGAAACCACTGAGGCTCCCGATCTGCTTCCCCTAGAAGAGGACTTTGAGATCCCTGCTCTCAGTGATGTTGCTGAGGATGTGGCTGAGTTCCTCGAAGAGGTGCCGGGTCTCAACGATGCCCTAGAAAACTTGGTCGTAGATAATGCGGCGGAAGAAGCCCTCGCGGAATTTATTGCCCCGCCAAGCCCTGATGATCCTTGGGCAGAAACGCCATCCGAGGCGACGGCGATCGCTGAGCCAAGTATGCCTGAAGTCACAGCGGCAAATATTGCTGAACCCGAAGCACTAGTGGAGGAGATTGTACCCGCTCCTGAAACTGCTAGCCTTGCCGAGCTAGAATCCCTCATGGAAGCCTCCCTAACCTCTCCTGAGGCTGCGACCGTTGCTGAATCTGAAGCCCTGGCCGAGGAATCTCTCGCCTCTCCTGAAGCTGCGGGCATGACGGAACCTGAAAGGTTGGTGGAGGACTCTATCCTCTCCCCTGAAGCAGCCAGCATGGCAGAACTGGAAGCACTGGTGAATGATGCCACTGTGCCTGCTAGCCCCGAAAGCGTCCTAGAGGAATTGGAGGGGTTGATTGAGCAAAGTGCAACGAGTACAACTCCAGCCGAGGCTGCCACATTCAATGAATTGGATCAGCTTTTAGAGACGGCGGCACCACCTACAGCGGCCTTTGAGGATCTCGAGCAACTCTTGGGGCAACCCACCCCAGCCCCTGCCACCGCTGATGATAGTTTTGCCGATTTAGAGAAATTAATTCCCCAACCCGCAGGGAGTAGTGCGAAGGCGGCCACCCCTCGCCGAGCCGGGGCAGGGCCAAAAGGTGGCTCCTTGGTGGAGCAAACCATGCGGGTACCTGTACGCCACCTCGATACCTTGAGTAACCTCGTTGGGGAGTTGGTGGTCAACCGCAATAGCCTCGAAGACACCCAAGAACGCCTGCGGCAGTTTCTTGATAACTTGCTCTACCAAGTCCAACAACTGGGGGATGTCAGCCAACAAATGCAAGACCTCTACGAGCGATCGCTCCTTGAGAGTTCACTGTTGGGCGTCACGACAGCACGGGCAGCCAATGGCCAAGGGGAACGGGGAACCCACGCCACAGGGGTCGAGTTTGATGCCTTGGAAATGGATCGCTTTACCGGCTTCCACACCCTCTCGCAGGAGGTGATTGAGCGAATTGTGCGGGTGCGGGAGGCCGCCGATGACATCCAATATGTCGTTGATGAAGTGGAGCAGGTGGCACGGCAGTTTCGTCAAGTCACTACCCAAGTTCAAGAGGGGTTGAGCCGCTCCCGAATGGTGCCCTTCCGTGAAATGTCTGTCCGCTTGCCGGGTGCCGTGCGCCGCGTTGCCAGTACCATTGGCAAACAGGTGGAACTGAAGATTGAAGGGGAAGATACCCTCATTGACAAGGGCATCCTCGAAAAGCTCTTTGACCCGATGACCCACCTGATTAATAACGCCGTCTATCACGGTATTGAACCCCCCGAAGAGCGGCGGCGATTGGGCAAACCTGAAAAAGGCTTGATTCGCGTGCGGGCGTTCTATCAGGGAAGTCAAGCGATTATCTCCGTCAGTGACGATGGGGCGGGGATTGACCCAGAACGGGTAAAACGCAAGGCGATCGAGAAGGGTCTCCTGAAGGAGGCGGATGCCCCCAACCTATCGCGCCAAGAGGTCTATGCCTTCCTCTTCCAGTCGGGATTTAGCACCAAAGATCAAGCCGATGCCCTTGCCGGTCGCGGTGTGGGGATGGATGTGGTGCGCAAAAATCTGGAGGACATTCGCGGCACGATTAACATTGACTCTACGGTGGGCAAAGGCACCACCTTTACGATCCGCTTGCCGCTGACGCTGAGTATTACCAAAGCCCTCTGCTGCATTGATAACCACTGCCGCATTGCCTTCCCCATTGACGGTGTGGAGGATATGCTGGATATTCCCCAAGAGCGCATCCAAAATCTAGAAGATGGTCAGCGTGTCCTCTCGTGGCACGATCGCCTGCTGCCGGTGCGTAAACTTGGGGACTTGCTCAAGTACAGCCGCAATATTAGCCGCAGCAATGTCTATGGCGGGAGCAGTCAAGACGATGGCATGGTCTCAATTGTTGTGCTGCGCAGCGGCGATGATCTCGTGGCCATGGAGGTGGATCAGGTCATCGGCGAACAGGAAATCGTGATTAAGCAGTTGTCTGGACCGGTGCCGAAGCCGGTGGGGGTAGCGGGAGTCACAGTTCAAGGGGATGGTCGCGCGATGGCGATCGCCGACGTGCTGGAAATTATTGACCTGTCCCTAGGACGCATGGATCGCGACTGGCGTGGCTTTGGTCACACCATGGATGTTGCGGAACCCGAGGAAGCCTCCGAACCCTTGGTGCTGATTATCGACGACTCGATTACGGTGCGGGAGTTGCTCTCAATGACCTTTACGCGGGCAGGCTACCGCGTCGAGCAGGCACGGGATGGTCAAGATGCGTGGGAAAAACTGCGCTCGGGCTTGCCCTGTGACTTGGTCTTCTGTGACATTGAGATGCCACGCATGGATGGCTTGGAGTTGCTCTCCCGCATTCAAAAGGATCCCAAACTCAACCATCTGCCGATCGCCATGCTGACCTCACGGGGCGCCGATCGCCACCGCAAGATGGCCGCACAACTGGGGGCACGGGGCTACTTTACGAAGCCCTATCTCGAGGAGCAATTACTGGATGCGGCGGCACGGCTCCTCAGGGGTGAAGTTCTGGTGCAGCAGGAGCCGACACCTACCCCATGAGTGAGCGATCGCCGGCCCTAGCAGACTTCCTTGCCCAACTCCCCTTTGAACTGGATGCCTTTCAAGAAGCGGCGATCGCTGCCCTTGATGCCGGTCGCTCTGTGGTGGTCTGTGCTCCTACGGGGTCAGGTAAAACCCTCATTGGTGAGTATGCAATTCATCGCGCCCTGACGCGGCAGCAGCGGGTTTTTTACACCACCCCCCTCAAGGCACTCTCAAACCAGAAGTGGCGTGACTTTCAGCAGCAGTTTGGCGCGGAGCAGGTCGGCCTCTTGACCGGGGATGTCTCGATTAACCGCGATGCCCCGATTCTGGTGATGACGACGGAAATTTTCCGCAATATGCTCTACGGCACCCCCATTGGCGAAGTGGGTACCTCCCTTGCGGGGGTTGAAGTGGTGGTGCTCGATGAATGCCACTACATGAACGATCGCCAGCGGGGCACCGTTTGGGAAGAATCGATCATCTACTGCCCCAAGGAAATTCAACTGGTGGCCCTCTCCGCCACGATCGCCAACGGCGAGCAACTCACCGACTGGATTCAATCCGTCCATGGGGATGCTGAACTGATCTACTCCGACTGGCGACCGATACCGCTGCACTTTTACTTTTGCAATGGCAAGGGACTCTTCCCCCTCTTGGACGGCCAACGCAAACGCCTCAACCCGAAGCTCCACGGCCAGCCCGAACTGCGGCGACGCGGCGGCAAGCGGGACTTTTTGAACATCCGCTACGTGGTCAGCCAACTGCAACAGCGGGAGATGCTGCCGGCCATTTACTTTATCTTTAGCCGGCGCGGCTGTGACCAAGCGGTTCAAGAGGTCCTGGGCATGAATCTCCTCACCAAGGCAGAACAGCAAGCACTAGCGGCGCGGGTCGAGGCCTTTTTGGCACAACATCAGGACATTGTTGCCCCGGAAATGATTGCCCCCCTCTACCAAGGGATTGCCGCTCACCATGCCGGGGTGCTACCCGTGGTGAAAACCCTTGTGGAAACCCTCTTTCAAGAAGGCCTAATCAAACTCGTCTTTGCTACGGAAACGCTGGCCGCAGGGATCAATATGCCTGCGCGCACCACCGTCATTTCCACCCTCTCGAAGCGCACCGACAGCGGTCATCGGCTCTTGACAGCCTCTGAATTTTTGCAAATGGCAGGACGAGCCGGCCGCCGCGGCATGGATACCGTGGGTCATGTGGTCACCTTGCAAACCCCCTTTGAGGGCGCCCATGAAGCGGCATTTTTGGCCACCGCCGCCCCCGATCCCCTCATTAGCCAATTTACCCCCAGCTATGGCATGGTCTTGAACCTGCTCCAACGCCACACCCTCGAAGAAGCGCGGGAATTGGTGGAGTGCAGTTTTGGGCAGTATTTGGCCACATTGCAACTGACCCCGCAGCGGCAGGCGATCGCCCAACTGGAAACGGAATTGCAAACCGTGCAACAACGCCTCACAGGCATTGATCGGCAGCAACTAGCACAGTATCAGAAGCTGCGGGAACGGCTGCGGCAGGATCAACGCCTCCTGAAAATCCTCGAACAGCAGGCGGAGCAGGAACGTGCCCAAGAACTCCTCCCCTTTATGATGGCAGTGCCGCCGGGGACATGGCTCCATATCAAATCCCCCCTGCGGGATCATCCCCCCTTAGCCGCCATCCTCTGTCAGCCCGTTGCTGGTTCCGGGCAGTTGCCCCACTGGCTGTGTCTTGCGGCCGATGGTCGCTTTCGGGTCGTTGACATTGATGATATTTTGGCTGTCTATCCCGATCGCCCCCCCTGTAGCAATCTCCCCCCGCCCCCAGAGGCAATGAAACTGCGTCTAGGGGAAAGTTATCCCTGCAATGAGGCGAATCACTACCTCGGTACCCTCCCGGATCTGCCACCTGTCTTAGCCGCGCCAGAAGTGGCTGCCCAAGCTGCTAAAATCGCTGACCTTGAGGCCAAACTCACGCAACTCCAAGCCAGTCTGCCGCAAAATGTCCATTCGCTGCTGCGCTTAGTTCGTCGCGAAGAACGGCTACAAACGGAACTGCGCGATCGCCAGCACAAGCTCCAGCAACAGTCCCAACGCCACTGGGAGCAATTTCTTGCCCTCATTGCTGCCCTGCAGGACTTTGGTGGCCTCAACGACCTAACCCCCACCCCCCTTGGGGAAATGGCCGCTGCCCTGCGGGGCGAAAATGAACTGTGGTTGGCCCTAGCCTTAGCCTCTGGCGAATTCGATGACTTGCCCCCCCATCTCTTGGCGGCAGCGATCGCAGCTCTAGTGACTGAAACCCCCCGTTCCGACTGTTGGTGCAACTACCCCATTGCCAGTGAGGTGGAAGAACGCTTGGCCGCCCTCAGCCCCATTCGCCGTCGGCTGTTTCAGGTGCAGCGTCGCCATCACATCATCTTTCCCCTCTGGTACGAGTGGGATCTCATTGGCTTGGTAGAGCAGTGGGCCTTGGGCACGCCGTGGAATGAATTGTGCACTGAAACCAATCTCGATGCCGGCGATATTGTGCGATTGCTGCGGCGCACCCTCGATTTTCTTTCCCAGATTCCCCATGCGCCCCACACCAGTCCCCAACTACGCCAAAGCGCCCAGCAGGCACGCTACCTCCTCGATCGCTTCCCCGTGAATGACTTGCTAGAAGAAGTCGAGCTAGAGGCAGCAACCGTATAGTTTGAATCGTCATAGGGAGTGGCTCAGGCGGGATTTGAACCTGCGACCTTGGGCTTATGAGTCCCCTGCTCTAACCACTGAGCTACTGAGCCGAAATTTTTGCATAATTCTCATTATAACGCGAATGTCCCAAAACTCAAGGCTCCGCCCGCAGATTCCAGTCGAGTTCGCCGTACAATAAAGGGTGGATCCATTAGAGGAAAGATAGGCGTTGAGCAAAGCAGAACGCACGGCGCTTGACAACAAGCTATCGCAGCGATTTATTCATCTCGATCCGGCAGGGTATTTCATTATCTACATTGACCCTGAGCAAGAACTGATCTGGATGAAACACTATCCCAATGACATCAATGAGAAGGGCTTAGCGGTGGATCCCGATACGGGGGAACCCATTCCCACCAAAGGGAAAGTAACGCGGGAACCCGATCTAGTACTCAGCGGTCGAACAGCCAAGGAGTTGTGTATTGAACTCTTTGAAAAGGATCGCCAACTGGTGACGATGTTTGACCATGCGGCCTATCTCGGTCGTGAATTGATGCGGGCACAGTTTTGTTTGGATGAAGGGCTTGAGTATATCCAAGATTAGACAACACTGGCGCTGGGGGGTAGGGGCAGTTCTTTTGATGCTCTGTGCCCTAGTGGGTACAGCCTTAGCAGCGATCGCCACCCCAGACTTGAGCGGTACCGTCGATGTTTTGCCCTTGAATGCCCAGTTGGGAGCGCAAATCTATCTACGGCGCTGTGGCAGTTGTCATCTCGCAGTCCCCCCGGAAACATTGCCCACTCAGGCATGGCAGGTACTGATTCAAGATACCAATCACTACGGCGCAACCCTCGAACCCATTCCCCGTCCAGAGTTGGTTCCCCTGTGGAACTATTTGCGCACCTATTCTCGACCCCTGCCCAACGATGCCCAAATTCCCTTTCGCGTCGGGCGATCGCCCTTCTTTCGTATCCTCCATCCCCGTGTTGCGGTGCCGCAGCCCGTCACCCTCGATGGTTGTGCCCAGTGTCATCCCAAGGCCACCCTCTTTAACTTTCGTGAGCTAAGTCCGCAGTGGCAGGATTCCCCCTAGAATGTTTAGGGATGGCGAATTTTCCACCGCCCCATGTTTTCTAGCGCCTCCAATCGCTATTCTCCGCGTGTCCAACGCATGATGATGCGCCGTCGCTGGCTACAGCAAGAGTGGTGGACGGTTGTGGCACTCCTCCTCTGGGGAATGTTGTTTCTCCGATATTGGTTGCAGGGGCGACTGGGGTTACTGATTCACCCCAACTACTTTGGACTGGCGATCGCCGCTGGGTTTCTTTTAGTTACTGTGAGTGGTTGGCAAGGGTGGCGGTTGTGGCGGGGGCGAGTGACACCTGTGCAGCATGTTGCGCTCTTACCGGCTCGTTGGACGCTCAGTATTCTGATTGTTGCGGCAGTGGTGGGGTTGGTGATTACGCCTCGTCCTTTCAATAGTGCCACCGCCATTCATCGCGGTCTCGAGGATGGCTTGACAGTGACCCGCAATAGTCCAGTGGCCTTTCGCCTCAATCAACGGCCTGAGGAGCGCACGCTCATTGACTGGATTCGCACCCTTGATGTCTATCCCGAACCCGATGCCTATAGGGGGTTGCCCGCTCGCGTTGAGGGATTTGCGGTCCATAGTCCCCAACTGCCAGAGACTTATCTCACGCTCACCCGTTTTGTCATTACCTGTTGTGCAGCGGATGCCTATCCTGTGGGACTGCCCGTGAAATTGGGGCGATCGCGCCAAGCCTATCCCCAGGATCAGTGGTTTCGCGTTGAAGGTCGGATGACCACAGAAACCCTCAACGACCGCCGCCAATTGGTATTGGTTGCTGAGACGATAACGCCGATTCCTGAGCCTGAAAATCCCTTTATGTACTAAGGCAATGCTGTTTCACTTGATTCACACTCCCTACTGGATTGTCTTGGGCATGGGGGTCTTGCTCTTTTTGACGGTGATCCTTGGCGATGTGGGCGCTGAAGAGGTCGACCTAGAGGGAGATGCCGATCCCTTGGAAGTGGAGGTCGATCTAGAGGAGGGCATCTCATTTCTGACAATTTTGCATTGGTTGGGGGTGGGGAGAGCGCCCCTCATTCTCTTGCTCGCCTTAGACTTTAGCCTTTTGGGCGTGCTGGGCTGGTTTTTTAATGTTCTCTTTTACACCCTGAGTGGCAGTTGGCCGGGGGTGGTGTGGTCTGGGGTGATTGCGATCGCGGCACTGCTGTTGGCGCTAACAATTGGGGGGCTGTGTTCACGGCCTTTGGGGCAAATTTTTGCGCAGTTTAGTGAAGATACCAGTCGCGATCGCCTGCTGGGGTGCAGTGGCCACGTCAGTTCTGCCCATATTCCCCGCAGTGGTACTGGTATTGGCCAAGTGAGTGTTTTGGATGCCAATCGCAATCGGCTGATTCTGCCGGCAGTGCTCCCCCCTTGGGCAACGGTCACCCCCCAGCATGGTCAGGAGATTTTAATTATCGATCGCCAAGAGAATGAGTACATCGTCGTGGCCAAAGACAGCTTGGATGAAGCCACATGGTTACGCCAGCAGCGGCAATCTCAGATTAAAGATAGCGAAGAGTCTTAGGGAATCCTTGATGGGCGGTGAGGGACTCGAACCCCCGACAGCCTCGGTGTAAACGAGATACTCTACCAACTGAGTTAACCGCCCAAGTTCCAGAATATCTATCATAGCAAAGGTATAGCCCATTTATAAAATAACGGTACACAAAGCGGATAGGAGCTTGTGCTACAGAAGTTTGAACCTTTCAAGCCCGTTCAATCTCCATGAAAAGCGCTGTACGTCAACATGGGTCAACTCTTGCGAAGAAAATCCGCTAGGATCAACGTGTTGAGACGTGCAAGGAATGCCCTATGGGAGCAGCAACGGCAGCCAGTGGTCAACGGTTACGGAATTTTGTGATTGCTGTTGTCGCCATTCTCATTAGTCTTGCCCTATTGGCGGGTCTGCGCAGTAGCAATCAACCCCTCACCCTCGCCGAGCAAGCCCGCCAAGCCACCCCTTGGGAGGAGGCTCAAGTCAATGGCAAGCCGACACTTTTGGAGTTTTACGCCAACTGGTGTAGCACCTGTCGTTCGATGGCCAAGGATTTGGGGGAATTAAAGGCGCAATATCGCGATCGCCTGAACTTCGTCATGCTGAATGTGGACAACACTAAGTGGCTACCGGAAATTGAGCAATTTAATGTGGATGGCATTCCCCATTTTGTCTTTCTGAATCGGCAATTGGAACCCCAAGCAGTGGCGATCGGCCTCCAACCCAAGGAAGTGATGGCCAAAAATCTTGAAGCCCTCAGCAATAACCTCCCCTTGCCCTACGGTCAACTGACGGGTGAAATGTCCCAACTCACGAGTTCCCTCGCCCGCCAACGCAGTGATGATCCCCGCAGTCATGGGGGCTAGGTTGTGGAACCCCAAGATGAGGTGCGTCAGGTTTATGAAGAGACGCAAACACGGATGGCAGAGCTTTACCGTGAGTATGAGCAGATCAAAGCCACCCAAGCACGGTTAAAAGGACGTAATCAGGCTGCCCTAGATCAAGAGCGCGATCGCCTGCAACAGGAACTGCGGCAACTAGAGGCGGAGTTTGGCCTCACACTGCTTTTTCATCTGGGGGAGGCGGCACGGGAACGCTGGCAGGACATTCTGGCTCAAGAAAACTTTTGGCAGTTTGTGCGCTTTGCCGGTTTGGGGTTTGTTCTTGGCATCTTGGTTAAGACCCTGACGGGTTAGACCCCTGCCTAAGGTTCAAGGCCGTTTGCCAAAGTCCGGGCCGCGAATTGGAAATCGGCATGGCACCAACGGTCTTCGCATAAAAGTCTTCTGAGGAAACCCAGCCAATCACGGCATAGGCATAGCCCGCTGCCTGCATCTGAGCCAAGGTTAACTGCAACAGCAGGCGACCAATCCCCCGCCCGCGATGGGGTTCGGCCACAGCCATTGGCCCAAAGAGTCCTAGGGCGGCTGCATCATAGCAGGCAAAGCCTAGAAGTTCGCCATTTTCAACTGCAATCAGTCCGCGGGGCGGTCTCTGGCTCAAGGCAAGAGCCACTTCACTGCGCCAACCGGCACTAAAGCGATCGCCCACCCACTGGACAATCCAGTCTACTTCTGACCCCAAAGGCTGGCGGTAGTGAATTCCCTGCTGCTGATGCGCCATGACGGCGGGCCAATCCACCGCTAGCTCGTAGAGCTTGACCAGCATATCGGTCATCTCGGCAGCCTATCGACTGAGACTCACAAGGGGACGTTGCAAGGCCTGCATCAACTCATCAAACTGATCCGGCGTGAGGGATTGGGCACCATCGGAGAGCGCTTTTGCTGGGTTGGGGTGTACCTCAATCATCAGCGCATCGGCGCCTGCGGCCACGGCGGCTTTGGCCATCGGCGGAACAAATTCTGCCCAGCCGGTGCCATGACTGGGGTCAATCATAATCGGCAGATGGGTGAGCTTGCGCAGCACCGGAATCGCTGCTAAATCCAAGGTATTGCGGGTATATTCACGGTCAAAGGTGCGAATGCCCCGTTCACAGAGAATCACATTGGGGTTCCCTGCCGCCAAAATGTACTCCGCCGCCATCAGCCATTCCTCGATGGTGGCAGACATCCCCCGTTTCAGGAGCACAGGTTTGGGCTGGGCACCCACCCGCTTGAGAAGCGAAAAGTTTTGCATATTACGGGCACCAATTTGCAGCACATCGGCTACTTCGGCAATTTTGTCTAGATCCGCTGCGTCCATGACTTCGGTAATGATGCCCAAGCCCGTTTTTTCTTTTGCTGCTGCCAACAGATCAAGGGCACTTTCACCATGGCCTTGGAAGGCATAGGGGGAGGTACGGGGTTTATAGGCGCCACCGCGGAGAAACTTGGCACCCGCCGCTTTCACCCGCTGAGCTGTTTCAAGGATCATCGCTTCATTTTCAACGGAGCAAGGCCCTGCCACCACCACCACATCATGACCTTCGCCGAAAATAACTTCGCCGTTGGGCGTTGGCACCACCACTTCACTGGGTTCACCGTGGCGATACTCGCGACTGGCTCGCTTGAAGGGCTGCTCAACTCGCAGAACGTGTTCAATCCAAGGGCTAATTTCTTGAATTCGCAGGGGATCGAGTTCCGCAGTTTCGCCGACAAGACCAATAACGACTTTGTGCTTGCCCACAATTTTTTCGGGGGTGAGTCCCCAAGTGCGCATCTCAGCGCTGACCCGCTCAATCTCTTCACCGGGGGTGCCACTTTTTAGAACGATAATCATCCGCTTGCTGATCCCAAATTTTCGGCTTAGGGTTTGATTGTATTGTGCCAAATTGGTTCCGTTCTGCCTATGCTGCATCGTTTCCGAGGCCTGCGGTGGATGATTTCGCTGGCGATCGCTACTGTGGTTGTGCTGTCCCTGTGGAGTGTGATGATTGGCTCTATCCCCAGTGGCGATCGCCCCCTTGATTTGAGTCAAGCGGTCTCCATTGATGATCCCCAATTTGATCCGCCAACGGACTCATCGCCCTCACCCCCGCTGCCAGAGAATACCCTGCTGCCTCTACAACGCAGTGATGGCGCCGCCTATGAACGCCTTTTTGCTCAAGTCCGCCAAGTTCATAAACAGTGTTTATTTACGCCCCCTTGGTACAGTGTCCCCATCGACCGCACCAATTTTGGCGATCGCTACCGTACCGATATGCGGGGTCAAGTGGTGACATACCCGCCCCTGATTGTTCTCCATGAAACCGTGGCCTCTGCCCAAGCCACCCTCAACTTTTTCCAAACCCCCCATCCCCGCGATGAAGATCAAGCCAGCTACCATGAATTGATCACCCTGCAGGGGTGGCTGCTGCACTTAGTGCCTTGGTCAAAGCGTGCTTATGGTGCGGGCAACTCTGTCTTTGGCAGGGAAACGGTGCAGACCAATCCTCGCCTTGCCCCTTCGGTGAACAATTTTGCCCTCCACTTTTCCTTGGAAACACCGCCCCAAGGTCGCCACGATCGTCCCCAGCACGCAGGCTATACCGATGCCCAATACCGCGCCTTGGCTTGGCTAGTGTCCCAAACCGGCATTGATCTCCAACGGGTAACCACCCATGCGGCGGTGGATCGCTCTGGGGAGCGCATGGATCCGCGTAGTTTTGACTGGGCAACGTTTAATCGCTATTGGCAGGCCTATCGCGATCGCCCCTGTGGGGATATCCCCAGCTAGAAGTAGCGATCCAAGAAGGTCTCTAGGGATTCAAAGGAAAGTTGGAAATAGGTTTGGGCACGGGCAATTTCACTGGCAGGACAGAGACTTTCATAGGCCAACAGCGTCCGCAGGGTTCCCAGACTGGCCTCAAGATCCCGATTCATCACTCCCAAAAACTGACGAGCGCCGTCAATCACGCCTAGGGGAACCGTCATGACAAAGGGGCGTTTATTGAAAAAGCGACCAAGGCGATCGGCAATCTCCTGGCGGGTTAAAACCTCTGGATGTGCCAAGCTAAAAATGGCCGGTTGGCTGGCTTGACTAGCCATGAGAATACAGCGGGCTAAATCCTCGGGACTGAGCAGTTGCAGGCGGTGCTGGGGATCTCCAAGGACAATGTAAACCCCCGTCTGCTGAAAGCGCTCCGCAAGGGGCAGCAAACTAGACATAAGGGTGGGACAGCGAAAAATGGTGTAGTTGAGGCCACTGCTGATGAGCACCTGCTCGACTTCGTACTTGGCCTTGAGAAAGGGGGACTGCTGGCGATCGCCCGTCACCGCCAAAGGAGAAATCAAGGTTACGTGGCGCACCCCCTGTTCCTGAGCCGCCTGAATCACATCCAACGTGGCACGGTAATCAATGGCCTGAATGGCACGGCTGAGTAACTGACTACCATGGCAGCAAATCACCGCCTCCACGCCCGCCATGGCAGCCTGAATATCGCGGGGCTGTTGCAGATCGCCAATGAAAATCTCGGCACCCCATTCCTTGAGGAGATCGTATTGGCTCGTTAGGCGCACAAAGGCTCGTACGGGTAGCCCCAACGTGATACAGCGGCGCACCACCCGCAAACCCAATTGTCCTGTGGCACCCGTGACCAGATACATGAAGCGGAACTATTAAGGGATTCTTGTCTCAGCGTGCCCTAGGCAGAGCCACAATGCAAGACTCTTGAAGGATATGCAGGGGGGAATGCGCTAACCTAAGGAATACCCTTGAGAATCTTCACAACAACTCTGCACCGCATGACCCTTGACTTTTCTGCTGCTCAGCACCTGAGCCATGAGCTGTTTGCTGCCCTGAAACCGACAGAGGCGCTTTTCGTTGAAATTGCCAGTGAATCTAGCCAGTTTATCCGCTTCAATCGGGCGCGGGTGCGGCAAATTGGCACCGTAGAAGATACGGTGGTGACCCTGCGGTTGCAATCGCAGCAACGGACGGCTAGCACCTCGTTTCCCTATACGGGAACGGCAGATCTAGCGGCTGCCCTAGATCACTTGGCGCAATTGCGTTCCGAAACCGTGCAACTTCCTCTGGATCCTTACCTTGTGCCACCAACGGATACCGGTTCCATTCAGGATACCTACCTTGGTCGCTTACCTGATCCTGAGGCCGTCGTAGAAACGATTCTGACACCTGTCCAGGGCCTTGATTTTGTCGGCATTTACAGTGGCGGCACGATCGCGCGTGGCAGCTTTAACTCCGCTGGACAGGAACACTGGTTTGCCACAGAAACCTTTTGCTTGGACTACTCCCTCTTTACGGCGGCGGGTAAGGCGGTGAAAAATAGCTACGCCAGTACCCATTGGGACACTGCCACTTATCAAGCCCAAATTGAGGGCGATCGCCAGCAACTAGCACGATTAGAACAGCCTCCCCGTCAGTTAGCAGCGGGACGCTATCGCACCTACTTTGCCCCAGCAGCGGTGGCTGAACTGGTGGGCATGCTCTCTTGGGGAGCAGTCAGTGAGGCGGCCTATCGTCAAGGCGGCAGTGCCCTCGCCAAATTACGGGAAGGGGCAACCCTCTCTCCCCTCTTTAGTTTGCAGGAGGACTTTACCACAGGAACGGTGCCCCGCTTTAATGCCGATGGCGATATTGCGCCCCCTTGCTTGTCTTTGATTGATCGCGGGAAATTGCAAACGTTACTCATTAGTCGGCGCACCGCTCAAGAATACAACCTCGTGGCCAATGGTGCCAACCGCCAAGAAACCCTGCGATCGCCCCTCCTCTTGCCGGGCACGCTACCAGAGCAGGAGGTGCTGGCTGCCCTCGATACGGGTCTCTATGTGGGCAATTTACACTACCTCAACTGGAGCGATCGCCCCAATGGCCGCATGACCGGCATGACCCGCTATGCCTGCTTTTGGGTAGAGCAGGGCAAAATTGTTGCACCCATTACAGACCTGCGCTTTGATGACAGTCTCTATGAGTTTTGGGGAGACAACCTCGAAGCCCTGACGGACACCCCCGTTTGGGTTGCCAACACCGACACCTATGAACGTCGTTCCCTTGGGGGTATGACTGTGCCGGGGATGCTGGTCAAGGCCTTTAACTTTACGCTCTAGGCTACTCGGCAGTGGCCAACTCGGTGCTGCCGCGCTGTTTGCGACGGGTGAGGGTATTAAAGAGCAACTGGCCAATGGCTCTGATGAGGTTGCCCTCCAGTTCTTGGAAGATCTTCATATTCATCCCAAAGGCGGCATTGGCCTCATCCACAATCTGCTGCGCCGTTGCTTCATCTACGGCCAGCTCATCCAAGCGTTGGCGATAGAGTTGCTTAAAGGCCTTTTCGTCACTAATGGCCTCAAAGCGATAAAACGCCGTACCTTCGCCATCTTGGAGATTCATGGCACGCTCAGCAATCCCCTTGAGGATTTGGCCGCCGGAAAGATCGCCAAGGTAACGGGTGTAGGAGTGCGCCACCAACAGTTCGGGGGCAGTATTGGCCACTTCGTGGATGCGGGCAACATAGGCTTGAGTCGCGGGCGAGGGGGTAATTTCTTCCCGCCAATTGGAACCAAAGTAGTAGGTGAGATCTCGCTCAAGGCTGTTTTTGCGGTTCAGCTCCGGAAAGTAAATCTTGCCCACAATGGGATGGTCCTTGAGCCGTTCCATCTCCTGTTCCATAGCACTGTAAACGTGATAGAGGCTGGCAACGAGTTTGCGGTAGGAGCTTTTTTCCACGGTGCCTTTGAGGAAGCAACGCACAAAGCCAACGTTCTCGGCCATGGTGTGAGCTTTTTTGGTGCCTTCGCGCAATTTCGTCGCTAGAGACGTCGTCATCACGAGATCCTTCTTAAAAATTTGCAACGTTTTGTTTCTAAAAGCGACCGTAAGTACAGTCTATTTCTCAGGCTAAGGGCAAATGACACCATTTTTCATTAAAAATCATTAAGGCGATCGCGGGCAGCAGCAAGGGCTTGGCGCACCTGATCAAACCCTGTGCCCCCATAGCTATTGCGGGCAGCCACCACCTGTCGCGGTGCAATGCGTTCATAAATATCCGCTGCAAAGGCGGGGTGTAGGGCTTGCCATTCTTCAAGGCTGAGGTCTTTGAGGAATTTCCCTTGAGCAAGACAGGTTTTCACCACCTGCCCCACCAAGTTATAGGCCTCACGGAAGGGCACCCCCTTACTGGCCAAGTAATCGGCGACATCCGTGGCATTGGCAAAATCACTCTCCACCGCCGCCGCCAAGCGTTGCGGTTGAAACACCACCCCCTCCGCCATCAGGATCGTCATTGCCTCTAGGCAGGCACGGACGGTATCCACAGCATCAAAAAGCGCCTCTTTATCCTCTTGCAAGTCTTTGTTGTAGGCCAAGGGCAGCCCCTTCATAATCACCAAGAGGGCTTGCAAATGGCCAAACACCCGTCCTGTTTTGCCCCGCACCAGCTCCGGCACATCGGGATTTTTCTTTTGGGGCATGATGCTAGAACCCGTGGCACAGGTGTCGGTGAGCTTGACAAAGGCAAATTCCTCAGAGGCCCACAGAATAATCTCCTCCGAGAGCCGCGATAGATGCACCATGATCAAGCTAGCGGCACAGAGAAATTCAATGGCAAAATCGCGATCGCTGACGGCATCGAGGCTATTGCGATAGGGTTCGCGAAAACCCAACAATGCTGCTGTGTAGTGGCGATCGATGGGAAACGTTGTGCCCGCCAGTGCCCCAGCTCCTAAGGGAGAGACATTCACCCGCTCACGAATTTGCCGCAGTCGCTCGCTGTCGCGCTCGGCCATTTCCACATAGGCCAGCAGATGGTGAGCCAAGCTCAGGGGTTGTGCCCGTTGCAGGTGAGTGTAGCCGGGAATCAAGGTTTCAATGTGGGACTCTGCGAGATCCAGAAGTGTGCGCTGCCACTGTCGCAGTTGTCGAAGAATATGGTCAATTTCTGAGCGCAGGTAAAGGCGAATATCGGTGCCCACCTGATCGTTGCGCGATCGCGCCGTATGCAGTTTCTTACCCACCTCCCCCACCAGTTCTGTGAGGCGGCGTTCAACGGCAAAGTGCACATCCTCCGCTTCAATACCGGGGGTAAACTGGCCATCTCGATATTCTTGGCGAATTTGCTCTAGGCCTTGAATCAGTGTTTCTGCTTCCTCAGGGGAAATAATCCCCGTTTTTGCCAGCATGCGGGCATGGGCCTGGGAGCCGGTGAGGTCGTATTCAATGAGGCGAATGTCAAAACCAATACTGGCATTAAAGCGGGCGATCGCCGGGTGGAGGGCTTGTTCAAAGCGCTGGCTCCAAGGCTGAGGTTGGGCAGTCACAGGCGATTCTCAGGGCTAAAAATTCAGGAGCTTGCCAAAGATCCAGCCAATGGCCAGACCAATGATCAGTGCCCACAGTTGACCCGAATCGACAAAGTTTGCCCACGCCTTAGAAACGTCTTCCCCCAACGTGTCTTTGAATTTTTGTGCCACGATAATTTGCGGCTCAATCGTCATTTGGCTGGCAATAAAGTAGTTCGGTGCAGTATTCATAGCCATTGGCGGAAACGCAACTCAAGTTTATCCTAGCGGAGGCGGGGGCGATCGCCAACCAGTATCGCAGCACTGAGAATTAGAAGACACATTTTGTGACCACTCAAGCAGAATACAGCGATCGCGCCCCTGTTGCTTGGCCTGATAAAGGGCGGCATCAGCAATGGCAAAAATCTCCGTTAAGGTGCCCTCACTTGCCTTGGCAGGAACAAAGCATAACCCAGCACTGACGGTTATGTAGGGATGGTGCGCCCTCTCCCCTTGGGGGATTTTCATCTCTCGAACATGATGGAGTATTCGTTCAACAATGTGTAGAGCCGTATCAGCAGAAACATGGGAGAGCACAAGGGCAAACTCCTCACCGCCGTAGCGAGCAATGATATCGTTGGAGCGCAGATGGGCTTTAAGGGTTTGAGCCACCTGTTGCAGCACGCGATCGCCCGCTAAGTGACCCCAACAATCGTTATAGGCCTTGAAATCATCAACATCAATTAACGCTAGTGTCAAGGCATGGCTTTGGACTTGTGCCTCCTGCCAAAGACGATTCAACGCTGCATCCAGAAAACGACGATTACCTAACCCCGTTAAGGGATCCCGTTCTGCAAGGATCTGTAAATGCTGTTTTTCTTGCTCTAGGGTTTGTTGGCGTTGTTGCAATTCCCTCACAAGGACGATTTGCTGAGCCAGTTCGGCCTGTAGTTGTTGCAACTGGGCAGCGAGTAACTGCTGATTGTGGCAAAAGCTAGGAACAATCCGCGTCAAAATCGCAGGTTCATCATCCAGATTGACGCCAATGCCTTCAATAACCCACTGATCCGTTTCAGGCTTGGGAATCGGAAAATGGGCAGCCAACATCTGGGCATTGCTTTGACAGAGCTTTAACCATGCCTCTACCTGATCTTGCGATTGTTGGAGCAGCGCTGCGAGGGATTTACCAATTAAGGCTTCTGCATCCTGTTGCCAAAAGAGCGAGGCACCATCGTTGATTGCTAGAATTTCACCGCTACTATTCACGATCGCGATCGGCTCAGGGAAAAGGCAAATATATTCAGCAAGTGTCCCCCTCATTTGTTTCGTTTGAGCCTATCAAAGGAATGGTTGTACTAATAAGAAATATTTCAGGAATACACCGAAAAATTAAAAGTTAGTTGTCAAAGTAAAATTTTTCTAATTGTTAGGCTATACTAAAAGATAGATAATTAGAGAGAAAAATTAATCCGAGGGGGATTGACAACTATAGTAATCAGGGAAAACAACGTAAAGAGGCTTTTCAAGAATCGTTGCTATTTCCTTCTCAATCATTGCCGAGCGGGAGCGGCCACGAATCACTGCCGATACACAGTGACGGGAAACCCCTAGCTTTTGGCCAATTTTGGCGCCATTCCAGCCCCGTTTTCGCAATTCTGCCTTAATGTCCTCAGGATGCATAGTGCTGTTATCAATCTGTGCCCAACAATTCAATGTTAATTGCGGGCAATAAGGTTGTCAAGCGACAACTTTTGACAAGGTAGTGGGGGTATTCATTGATGAGGTTGACATGTAAAGTTATTGAAAGACGCAGTGCCCTTTCCAAGGGTCTATTTAGGTTCCGCATGGTTAGTCCACTCTCTCGAAAACAACTCTCTAGGCTGCTACGCCAAAAACGGGGGATACGCAGTCAACGTACCTTTGCCGCCGAGCTGGGAATCTCCTATACCTGCTTGCAAAAATGGGAAAATATGGCCTCATTTCCAAATACTGAAAATCTATTAAAGTTGTGTCGTGTTTTTGGCTTTGAGGATTTAGAAAGTTTTATCGCCTACCTCAACCAAACGGATGTCACCAACCGCGAAGAAGAACAACTGGTGACTGAGATTCTTGCCAAATTGCGTCACTTACCTCCGGCGACAGCAGTTCGGGTGCTAGAAACAGCGTTAGGGTTGTTAAAGGCTGCTGCTAACAATGAAGGGGACATTTGAGTATTTTTTAGGTTCCAAAAGAATTATAGCAAATCTCTTGGGGGGCGATCGCCTGCCGCAGCTTGCCGCTTCTATGGCATCCTGAAAGGGAGAAGTTGCGCAATTTGGCCACTTACATCCTATGCAAACGCTGCCGAGTCCTGTTCAAGCTACTCCGACAGAAACCGCCATTGTCCGTCGCAAAACCCGTCCTGTGCCCGTTGGCTCTGTCATCATTGGGGGCGGTCATCCTGTGGCGGTGCAATCGATGATCAATGAAGACACGCTAGATATTGAAGGCTCAGTAGCCGCCATTCGTCGTCTCCATGAAATTGGCTGTGAAATTGTGCGGGTGACAGTGCCTAGCCTTGCCCATGCTAAAGCCATGGAAGAGATTCGCGATCGCCTCTACAAAACCTACAAACCTGTGCCCTTGGTTGCCGATGTCCACCACAACGGCATGAAAATTGCCCTCGAAGTCGCCAAGTATGTGGACAATGTACGCATCAATCCGGGGCTATACGTCTTTGAGAAACCCAAGCCCGATCGCACTGAATACACCCAAGCCGAGTTTGAGGAAATTGGTGCCAAAATTCGCGAAACCCTTGAGCCACTGGTGATCTCGCTGCGGGATCAGGGCAAATCCATGCGCATTGGCGTCAATCACGGTTCTCTTGCTGAGCGGATGCTCTTTACGTATGGGGACACCCCAGAAGGCATGGTGGAATCGGCTCTAGAATTTATCCGCATCTGCGAGTCTTTGAATTTCTACAATCTTGAAATTTCCCTCAAGGCCTCACGGGTACCCGTGATGATTGCCGCCAACCGCCTTATGGTCAAGCGCATGGACGAACTGGGCATGGACTACCCCCTCCACTTGGGAGTCACTGAAGCCGGCGATGGCGAGTATGGCCGCATCAAATCCACTGCTGGCATTGCCACCCTCCTTGCCGAAGGTATTGGCGATACGATTCGTGTCTCCCTCACCGAAGCCCCCGAAAAAGAAATTCCTGTCTGCTACGGCATTTTACAAGCCTTGGGTCTGCGGCGAACCATGGTGGAGTATGTGGCCTGTCCCTCCTGTGGGCGCACGCTCTTTAACCTTGAGGAAGTCCTGCACAAAGTCCGCGAAGCCACCAAACACCTCACGGGTCTGAATATTGCTGTCATGGGCTGCATTGTCAATGGGCCAGGGGAAATGGCCGACGCCGACTATGGCTATGTGGGCAAACAACCTGGCTACATCTCGCTCTATCGCGGTCGTGAGGAAGTGAAAAAGGTGCCGGAATCTGAAGGGGTGGCTGCCCTTGTGGAATTAATCAAAGCCGATGGCCGCTGGGTGGATCCCTAAACCATTAGACCTCTGTGAGGAGTGAAACCATGACCACGGAAACCATTTTTAGCCGCATCATTCGCCGCGAGATTCCAGCGGATATTGTTCACGAGGATGAGCTGTGTCTGGCCTTTCGTGACATCAACCCCCAAGCCCCCGTGCATATTCTGGTCATCCCCAAAAAGCCGATTCCCCAACTCAGCTTGGCAGAACCGGAAGATCACCGTGTGCTGGGGCACCTGCTGCTGACGGCGAAACGCATTGCTGAGGCAGAGGGTTTAACCAATGGCTATCGGATTGTCATTAACAATGGCCCCGATGGCGGTCAAACCGTCTATCATCTGCACCTGCACCTGTTGGGCGGGCGAGCCATGCAGTGGCCACCGGGTTGAAGTTGCGTAGCAGTCAATACACTTTTTTACAAAAGGTAATTAGCCGTGGGGAGCGATCGCTGAAACCTTGTAGCCTAGGATACAGTTTGCGCCAATAACGTCCTCTGAACCTATGGGGGATTATTGCTTATTACGAGACAGCAAGCCCCCACTGCTCAACAATTTGGACTCGGACGACCGAAATTTTTGGTGTATGGCTCAGGTTCCACCCCATGGGCGGAGATCTCAGCGGCGGGCAGCAGCAACAGTTGGCGATCGCCCGCGCCCTAATGGGCGAACCCAAGCTTCTCCTATTGGATGAACCCACCGAGGGAATTCAACCCTCGATTATCTTTGAGATTGAGGCGGCAGTTCGTCGCATTATTGCCGTCCGAGGCATTTCTGTCCTCCTAGTGGAGCAGCACCTCCACTTTGTCCGTGAGGCAGACTGGTACTATGCCATGCAAAAGGGGGCATTGTTGCCTCTGGCCCCACCCGTGATCTCAGTCAAGAGGTGATTCAGCGGTTCCTCGCGGTCTAACCTCTAAATCGGGCGATCGCCCCCATCCAAGGAACTCGGCTGCTCCACTAGCGTTACCCGTCGAGGTTGTGCCAGTTGCCGTAGCACCGGTTGCAGATTCCCCAGCGTGTGGTTGAGGCTATCGAGGAGCAGTTGCAGATTACCCGTATCGGCGAGGGCTTGCAGGGCTTGGTTGAGGGTTTCTAACAGTTGTAACCGCTGTTGCAGGGTGCGATCGCTCTCGGCCAAGAGTTGAGCAATGTACTGACTCTGTTGCCGCAGTTCTTGGGCAATGGCGGTCTGTTCCCGATTGACGTGCGCCAGTAGTTCCCCTTGGCTGTGCTGAATCTGGGTCACGAGGCGCTCAAACTGCTCAATGGACTGTTGCTGGCGCTCCTCCAGTGTGGCCACAAATTGCTGCCGATCCCTGACCACGGCACGGGCCAGTTGATTTAAGTTGTCCAAGAGTTGTTGCAGCCGTTCCTGCGTGGGCAGCTCCGTGCGAATTGTTTCCTGAATCACTTCTTGGAGAGTGTTGCGATCTACCCCTGCGGACGTATGCGTAACGGGGAGGCGAGGCAGCAGTTGATCGTTAATGTAGGTGTCAATTTGCAGCAGCAGCTTATTCTCCCAGCGTTCAACGATCACCATCGGAATCATCACCAGCACACTCAGCACTAAGGCCACGAGGGTCGTATCAAAGGCCACTGCTAGCCCCGTCGTTACACCGCCAATCCCCTCCTTGATTTGGTTCACGTCCTGAGCCGTCTCCAAAAAGCTGGAAAAGCCACTGACCGCTTGGCTAATGCCCACAACCGTACCAATAAAGCCCAGCAGGGGAATCGCCCACACGAGGACACGGGGAATTGTATAGGAGGCATCGGTGGCGGCTGCGGCACTGCCACTCTCTTCTGCGGCGGCTTCAACAGCAATCTCTCGCTGGCCACTGCTGAGAAACGCGCCTAAAACACGGGCACAGCGATTGGGCAGCAGCGTCCGCCGTTGGGCAAGGGTTTGCTGCAGTTGCAAAATATCCCGCATCGAGGTGAAGGGGTAGTTGGCGGGAATCCAGATTTGCCGCAGGCTGGGTGCTTGTTGAACGAGGGCGATCGCCTTCAAAATCGTAAACACCAAAACTGTCCACGCAAAAAAGACAGCCACGGGTTGCGTCCAGCCACGATTGAGGAGCAGTTGGCCAAGGTAGGTGCCCTGAAGGGGCAAAAAGAAAATGTAAAGGATCACCGTAGCAACGGCAGCGATCGCCAGCGCTAACCACAGCGGCACAGTCAGATCCCGGCGGGGTACCGCCACCGGTGTTAGGGAAGGGGCAGTTGTTGTCGAAACGGAAGAAGAAGCTGTCATGACAATACTCAGGGCGCAAACATTTTTCAATCTATCGTGAAGGCGCCTCAAATTTTGGCAACTGCTGCTGCTCCCTGCTGCCGATCGGGGAATGAACCAGCCCCGAAATCCACAGGGTACTGCCGTGAGAGGATTCGCACCAGTTCCCAGTCAATGAGTCTCCTACTACCACGGTCCTCTGCTCTCCTGAGGGATGGTATTCATGGACAGGCCACTCCAGACTTGGCGGACATCCTTGCTAGGATGGGGATGACTGGTCACGGAGACGGGAATCATGCCTGCACAGGTGGAGGAAAAGTCGATTGTTCCGACAGTAATTGTTGGCGTGGGAGGTACAGGCATTGAGGTGCTATCGCGGGTGCGGCGACTGGTGGAAGAAACCTACGGCAGCCTGAAGCAGTTTCCCGTGATTAGCTTCCTCGCCATTGACACCGATCGCGACTACAAAGTGACCAATCCCCTCGCCGCTGGCTCTCCCCTCAAGGACAACGAAAAGCACTGGGCCAGTGTCAGTGGCAAAAACGTGCAGCAAATCATTCAAAACCTCGACAACTACCCGTGGATTGCCTCTTGGTTTCCCAAGGAACTGGAGCGCAACATTACCGCCCTAGAGGCTGGGGCAGGTCAAATCCGTGCCTGTGGTCGGTTTGCCTTCTTTTGCAACTACCATGCGATTCAACAAAAGTTCCAAGCGGCCAGCGATCGCGTTAAAGGCCACGAAAGTTATATGCAAAGCCGCTATGGCCTCAAGGTCAACAATAGTAGCCTCAATGTCTTTATTACAGGTTCCCTCTCTGGGGGCACCGGTAGCGGTATGCTCATTGACTTGGGCTATTGTGTGCGCCATTGGCTCAAGGGGCAGTCGAGTCCTCTCGTCACGGCAATTGTGCCCATGCCCAATGCCTTTGCAGCCATTAGTGTCGGCGATCGCGTGCTGGCCAATGGCTATGCCGCCCTCATGGAACTCAGTTACTTTGCCGACTACCGCACCGAGTACGTGGCGCAATTTAGTAGCAGCCTCAGCGACGAAGTGCGCTACAACTGTCCTCCCTTTGACTTTACCTACCTCGTGGGCACTAAAAATGGCGAGAATGAATTCAAGCTCGATGAGATCCGTGAGATGATTGCCCAAAATATCTTTTTGGATCTCACTTCTGACTTTGCGCCCCACAAACGCTCGATTCGCGACAACATTAAGGCGGCTTGGGCCTCTCAGGATGCCGGGGGGCGGGGCTATCCCAAGAGCTTTATGGCCTTTGGCCTCTCCAGTGTCGAAATTCCCATTGCCCAAATTCGCGCCTCCTTGACCTATCGCCTTTGCCAAGACTTTATTCACTGGTGGCTGAACGAATCGGTGCAATTGCCACCCCAGCTTTTAGAGGTGACCCAGAGTCTCCTGAAACCCATGAACTTGCTGGATGTGGATTTGGTACTGGCCTTAGCAGCAGCGGGCGATCGCCCCTACATGCAGGAAATTTCCCGCTGGGTGAATGATCTACGCAATCAAATTAGCCGTGAAAACCGCCTTGAATGTACCCAACAGGGGGTAGGGGGCATGATTGGTGCCGAAAGAGGCAAAATTTTGCAATTTGTGCCTTGGCTGAGTGAACAGGTGGACAATTACCGTGCTGCCCACTTGCGCGAACTTAGCCCCGATGAGCGTCTCCACGGTGACTTTTTGCAGCGCATGTACGACAACCGCAATCAAATTATCCAGCAGGCTCGCCAAAGTCTTGAGGAGGAGTTCTACCGCATTGTTGAAGATCGCAATCGCGGACCCAAGTTTGCCAATGCCTTTCTGCTGCAAATTCGCCAAATTTTTGTCAGTCAGAAGGAAAAATATGACCGCGAAATTCAGCAAACTTGGCAACCCAATATCACCAATCGTCAGCGGCAATACGAAAATGCCCTGCAGGATATCCAGCACTTTAGCACTCTCTTTGGCATCTCCAAGCAAGCGAAAATGGAGGAATTCTGCCAGCAGGCTCTAGAAGGCATTGAGGGCAGTTTCAATGCCATCATTCAAGCTAAAGCCCGCTTTCTGGCCAAGGAGGTGATGGACAAACTAGAGGAATGGCTGCAAGGGATGGAGGCACGTCTTGCCAAGCTCAACCAGCGGCTCCTCAATTTACGGGATAGTTTCAAGGCGATGGCCGATAGTCAAGCGGATAGTGCCGATGCCCTGCGAATCAATGGGGTGAAGCTTTACGATCGCCAAGAACTCAATGGCCTCTATCAAGACTTGGTGGAACGCTATGCGGGTGCCAATACCGGGGTGCAGTCCACATTTGCCATTGGTCTAAACCAACTCTGTACCACAACGGCAGCAACGGTGTTGCAGGAGGCGAGTCCCCTCTGGAAGGAAACCCGCGCCGCCAATGAAGTGATGCGCCTATTGGATTTGGCACAACTAGCGGATGTCCAAGAAAGTGACCTGCGGGAGATTATCCAAGAAACCGTACGGCGCACCGTGCAAAATGCCCCAGAAGAGAGCCGCCTTGTGCGGGATCTCACCGCCTGCGATCGCCTGTTGCAGTTCTATCGCAATGATGAAGCGGAGATCCTCAATGCCCTGCGCATGGCTTACCAAAAATCAAAGCCACTGCTATTGCTCTCCCAAGCGGTCATGAGTGGTCGTGATGCTGGCTTTACTCCTTCAGTGAATACCAATATCGCCATTGTTGGCGGTGAAAATACTACCGATTTGGCTGCCAAAAAACTGATTCCCCTGCTCAAGAACCTCGTCAAACCGAATGGCCAGAGCATTACCAGTGATGACATTAAGCCCTTGGGCGATCGCGAACGCCACCGCATTGTCTTTGTCCAAGAGATGGGGGGCTTTTCCCTACGCTGTATTGAGGGCATGCCCGAACTGCGCCAGTCCTACCAAGATTGGCGAGGCCAAATGATTACCGCCAAACGCGCCCGCCTGCGGGGAGAAAACCGCGATTTGCCCATCCCCGTACATCTGCAAAAGGATCCCCCCTTCTGGGATGTCTTTCCAGAAAACCCCCAAATTCTAAAACTGGTGGTGATTGCTCGCGCCCTTGATGTCCTCAAACAAGCAGAAAACCGCGCCACCCGCGAAGCCACCATCCGCTACACCCGCCATACCGCCGTTGGTCTTGAAGATGTGGACATTGCCGCCAACTGGGAGGAGGTGACCCAAGTCCTAGAGGTGTTGGCCTGCCGTCCCGACTTAGAGGAAATTCAGCGCCAAGTGACCGTTATTCTCAAAGCAGCCGAAACCCCAGAACAAAAGCAAGCCCTCTATGAGCATCTACTGAACTACTTGAAGCGACGCGAGGAAGAACTCCACAAAGCTGGGGGACGCGACAGCCTTGAATATAAGCGAGAAGCCGCCATTCTCCAAGAGGTGATCCAAACCTATCAATTGGCTCAAGGCACACCAGCCCCTAGCCCCACACCAACGTTCCCTGCTCCTGAACCACCTCCATCCCAACCCGAACCAACACCTGAAACCAGTGCTTCGGCGAGTTCCTCTGGCTTAGAGCAACTGCAACAACTGATGACCATGTATCAGCAGGGACTACTCTCAGAAGCGGAGTTCCAAGCGGCCAAGAAAAAACTACTGGGGCTATAGGGGAGCTGCCTGTAATTTTACAGAGACCCGTGGGAACACTTGAGAGTGAAGACGAGTCTAACCCGAGAGCTGCCCTATGTCTCCTTACCGTCTTAATTTGCCTTGGTTCTACCGATCGCTCATCCTCTCGAAAGGCTTTACCCTGATTGAACTGCTCGTCGTTGTCATTATTATTGCGATTTTGGCCGCGATCGCCCTCCCCTCCATGTTAAATCAGGCTACAAAAGCCCGCGAATCCCAAGCCAAAACAAACGTTGGTGCGGTCAACCGTGCGCAACAGGCCTACCGTTTGGCCAATCCCACATTCACCACTGACATTGCAAGTTTACAAATCGGCTTTAGTGATACGCCCGACTATAATTACGCAATCACCGCTGCGAATAGTAACTATGCTGAATTCCAAGCCACCCCTGAGCGTTCAGAATTGAAAGCATTTACGGGCTGCACCTATGCTACGTTTACAACACTAACCACAACCCAAATTTTAGAAGCTGCCCCCGCTGGTTCAGGAATTGCCTCACCCTCATCTTGCCCCGTTCCCACTCCCTGAAGTGTCTGATGCGTCTTCATCTAAGTGTTCTGCGACCGCCTCATAAAGAGCGAGGACATGGTGATCTAGCAATTGATAAAAGATATGCCGCCCTTGGCGACGAAACTTGACCAGTCGCATGGCCTTAAGCATCCGCAATTGGTGGGAGACGGCAGACTCGCTCATTTCCAGTGCCACGGCAATATCGCCAACACAAAACTCCCCTTGGGCGAGCAAGGCTACAATCCGCAGTCGGTTGGCATCGGCTAGCAGGCCAAAAAATTGCGCCATCCGTTGGGCTTTTTCTGTAGAGAGCAGGCGATCGCTGGCTCGTGCCAAAGCCTCTGGATGATGAGGATGAGAAGGAGCAAAAATTTTAGTATTCATACTTCCATCATAGGCGTTGATCAGGTGCTAACTAATTGACGTTTGAACAACTGTTCAGATATATTAAAGGAGAGGTGAAGCATACCTCCCTTGTGTCACCCATTTGGAGAAAAAGCCATGACAACCGTTACCCAAATGAAATGTGCCTGCCCCCACTGCCTCTGCATTGTCTCCCTCAGCGAGGCCATCATGGTTGAGGGCAAACCCTACTGCTCCGAAGCCTGTGCCAACGGTACCTGCAAAGAAAGCGGTGGCTGTGGCCATACAGGCTGTGGCTGTAGCTAAGGTTCGCAATTTTTAGCTGAATGGGCGGGGAACTCCGCCCTTTGCCACCTTAGAACCTGAAAAAGTTAGAGTTTATTTAGAGGGAAAACGCAAATTAAGCGGCATATTTTAGCAGCAAGTTTAGGAGCAGTAACACCATTTTGTTCTTGCTCTGCCGTGCCTTTATTTATCGGTTTTGTTAAAGCTGGGTTGCTTATTTATTTAATGCTATCTCAGCCTAACAGATCCTTAGCCTGCTGTCGCTGTTGCCGATGGCGTCTATGCTTAAGGAACCCAAGAAAACTTCTGGGACACAAATAAAGGACAAGAAGGATTAGGAGCAACTCATAGCACCCACTGCGCCATGTGAGGCGAAGAAGAGTTTTCGTATCCAATATCTCTGCATTAATTTTGGTGTTTATCAATGTGGCTATGGCAATTCGGCGAAAACAGGCCTTAATCCCTCGGCGGTGGTGGTAAGGAGTTTGCTGAGAGTGTAACAACTCTACTAAAAAGGGTAATGAAGCAGGGAGTGCAGCTTGAGGGAGTTTACTGCAGCGATTCTCTGCATCTTGGTTATAGATAACAGTAACTATTGCTGCATGAGCCACAGGGTATTGGTACCCCAAGTGCCACCAAGCGATGTAGTCCTCATTTAGTTTGACACCCACGGGGAAGCCCCCAACAGAAAGTAGCGCCTCCTTGCAAACACAAGCAGTTGAGGAATTAACAATGCTTAGTCCTTGGGCATGGGCTTCAAAGAACCGCTCCACCATGCCTCGCCAGCCGTATGGCAACCCGCTTGGCGGCAAATAGTAGTCCCCATGTTGCCGAATTAGACAAAATGTACTCCACAAAGCGGCTTGCGGAAACTCCGTGATTAATGCTTGAAGAGTACTCAAGTGCTCGGGCAGCCACTCATCATCAGCATCTAAAAATGCGACGTAGGGATAACTGGCTTCCTGTAATCCGCGATTACGGGCGGCGCTCACCCCTTGGTTTGGCTGTTGAATCAAACGCACACCCTGATCCAAAAAGCCGCGAACAATTTCAGCGCTAGCATCAGTTGACCCATCATCAACCACAAGAATCTCAGCTGCTGGGCTGGTTTGCTGCAAAACGCTCCTCAGCGTATGAGCAATATGCCTAGCTTTGTTATACAAAGGAATTACCACAGAAATTTTGATCTCTGTTGTTGAATGCGGGGCCAACATCTGATAATCCGATAAAAGAGTAGCAAGGTTTGGACAAGGAGGGAGTGTCCTAAACGAACTTGAACCCGATACAGCTCAACAATCGATCCCAAAAGATCGCTACCACTGGTTCCATGGGGATGGAAACGCCCAGCAATAAAATCTCTCCTAGCAACCCTTGCCCCTGCACGAATTGCTTGCATAACAAAAAGCTGATCCGCTAGGAGAGGAAAATGGCGAGAGTATTGACCAACCCTTTGATGTAATGTGCGTCGAATTGCCAAGCCAACAGCATGACCAGTTACGTGAGCCTGCATGCCCTTCAACCATTCCCATGTTGGCTGCCAAACAGACGCTATGTCACGCTCTCCTATGTAATAGTTAGCAGTAACAAAATCCGCCTCTGTTTCCTCGCAAGCGATCTTGTATTGGGCAACTGCCTCAGGAAAGAGCTCGTCATCTGCACCCATCACCAGATAATAGTCTCCTGAGGCTAGGCGAATAGCACGGTTGAGGGCATCATAGATCCCAAAGTCGGGTCGCGAGTCGACAACGACTGCCTTGAGTTCAGCTGTTGCTGCTTCTATTAGCTCTAAAGTGCGATCTGTAGAGCCGCCATCGGCAACGACCCACTCAAAGTCTTGATCGGTTTGAGCAATCAACGACGCAATCAACCGTGGCAGGTGTCCCTCAGCATTATAGGTCGCAGTAATAATACTTAGAGTTGGTTGAGTGGGTTTCATGGGTTCAAGGTCGCTGCAATCGCACCATCTCGGCCTGAATACGCTGACTCAAGGCGCTGTCCTGCTGTGCTCGCAGTGTAATCGCATTGAATTGCTCTAAAGACATATTATATTTCCTCAGCACCTGCATTGCCTCACGCACATAGTTAGCACAGATGGTCTCCAAGCCACTGGGGATATTTTGGGGATTCATGCCAAAGCAAGAATTGCGGGGCACTTGACCTTGGAAAGCCACCTGAGCTTGACGGTAGTATTTTTGACGAATGGGTTCAATTTCCAGAACCACGCGGGCATAGTTCATGATCTCCCACGGAGCGATCGCATCTGTGCGCGGGGAAGTTTGAGCCAAGGAATGAGGTGAAGGCACAGGCACCAGCAGTAGGCCTGCACTACACACAGCAAGGGGCAACCACTTCCAAGACATTGACCACCACACACAACGCATCCGACTACACTGTACTTGGAATCCCTAGAACCCTTTCAAGTTCCGCAACCTAGGCAAGCGCCACGGATTAAATGACTAAGATTGACCCCACAGTAGGTAAATTTACCAGACTTTACAAAAAAGTTACATTCTTTGAAGTTTGCTCATCCACCCCGCCCAGCAATCAACCACTGCGGTATCCTAAATCTCGGTATTTATCTCCAGACTGCCCTTATTGTCGTAGCTTAGGGGCTTCCTGAGTTGGCGGCAGGGCATCCACCTGTCATCCTGATCGTTTTAGGAGCGGTTACCACATGGCTCACACTGTCAAAATCTACGATACCTGCATTGGCTGCACCCAGTGTGTGCGGGCCTGCCCCACCGATGTGCTGGAAATGGTGCCTTGGGATGGTTGCAAAGCGGGTCAAATTGCCTCTTCCCCCCGCACAGAAGATTGCGTTGGCTGCAAACGCTGCGAAACGGCCTGTCCGACGGACTTTTTGAGCATTCGTGTCTATTTGGGTGCCGAAACCACCCGCAGCATGGGTCTAGCCTACTAGTCCCCTATTTTCGTGAAACCTTCGGTAAATCCTTGATTGGGCTTGAGGCAATATCCCTACGTCTCAAGTCTTTTATTTGTTTTAGCAGCCGTACTCTACCTACCGCTCAAGGCTGATCCTCGTTGCTGAGGCGGTTTTGCAGGTCATCCACCGCTTCATTAATTTGGGCAATTTTGGCCTCTAGCTCTAGGCGCATCGACTCCATTAAGTTGTCATCACTGCCGTTGAGAGGAGTGGCTTTATCCCCCCGCAGCCGTCTGGATTCACCTGTAGCTGCTTGCCGCAGTCTGTCCTTGACTAAAAGCGTGACAAGGGAACCCGCAATGCCACCAAAGAGGGCACCTGCTAGAAATCCCCAGCCAAAGCCATTGCCACGGTTATTCATAAAGAGACTGATCAGGCTTGATAACTATAGACTAGCCTACTGCACACCATGCGAAGATACCACAGGAGCCAGCTACCGCAAATTTAGCAGATTGGGAATGACGCCTACCGAGGGCACTCCAGTAGTAGCAGGAAAAAATCGGAAACTTTTTGGAAGGGGTGTTAATTTTGCTGCAGGGGGTGGGTATGTTATGCCTAGAGGCGAATATGTCTTGACCTAAGGAGTCTCAAAAATATGAAAACCGAACTGAAAGCAAAATTCCTCCAGCACCTGCTGGCCAAGAAAAAAGCCAACGAAGGGTTCACCCTCATTGAGCTGCTGGTGGTGGTGATCATCATCGGTATCTTGGCCGCCATTGCCCTGCCCTCCATGCTCAACCAGGCCGCTAAAGCTCGTCTCGCCAGTGCTAAAAACGCTGTGGGTGCGGTCAACCGTGCTCAGCAAGCCTACCGCTTGGAAACCACTTCATTTGCCAACGACCTTGGTACGCTCAAAATTGGTGTCAGCCAGCCTGATGGTTACAGTGCGCTGACACTGAAAAACATTGGTGTGAATACTGCTGATGTGACTACAGACTCTAATGACACCGCAGGTACAGGTGTGCGTGGCTGTGTCACAGTTGCTAATGGTGTAACGACTGCTAGTGTTAAGGAAGGAAGTAACCAAAGTGCTCCAGGTAGCTGCTAAGTGCAGCTAAATTCAAGTAGCCAAGAGACTTAAGTGGTCTCAAATGTACATAAGCTTAAAGCCAAGGAACAATTCTTGGCTTTTTTTAATCAAAAAATATCGTACTAAGAGAAAATTATATTAATTGGTAGTCCTCTTGCGATGCGGATTCTTTTTGTTGATCGGATTCGTTGGCAGTACACACTCAACACACCCTATGAAGCTCCCTTAGGGGGATCACAATCAGCACTCTGTTATCTAGCGGAGCAGTTGCAGCGGCGGGGGCATGAAGTTTGGCTTTTCAACAGTACACAGCACATTGAATCTATTCGCCATGTTCCCCACCTACCCTTGTCTTGGCTAAGAGTAGAATTCCTTGAACAACTGCGTCCCGATGTTGCTGTTCTGCTCAACCGTGCCCTACCGATGGATCCGCTGCGCTCTGTCCTGCCACCCCAGACTCCTCTACTACTATGGACACAACACGCTGCCGATCAACCTGCCGTTGAATTTTTGCAATCCCCTGAACATCAACAGGTCTATCAACGGATTATCTTAATTAGTCAATGGCAGCAAGAGCAATATATTGAAGTATTCAAAATTCCTGTTGAGAAAACCGCTGTCCTGCGTAATGCCATTGCCCCTTGTTTTGAAAACCTTTTTGATCCTACAGAATCTATCCTTAAGGCAAAGGCGCAACCTTTGACACTGGCCTATACGAGTACCCCCTTTCGCGGTTTGAATCTACTTCTTGATCTCATGCCTTCGCTGCAGGCGAGCCATCCCTCAGTACGTCTCAATGTTTATTCCAGCATGAAGGTCTATCAAGCCAGCGAGGCTGAGGATCAACAGCGGTATGGAAACCTCTACCAACGCTGCCATGACTTGGCCAATGTCAATTATATTGGGTCACTCCCCCAACCAGAACTAGCTCAAGCCCTCAAATCCACTGCCATTTGGGCCTATACGAATACCTTTGCTGAAACCTCCTGCATTGCCGCAATGGAGGCTATGGCCAGCGGTTGCTACGTCATTACTAGTGAACTGGGTGCCCTCCCTGAAACAACAGCGGGCTTTGCTGACCTCATCCCTCTTCCCCACGAGGACTATCTGGCTGCCTATGGCCGCGTGCTTGATCGGGTGATTCAACGGTTTAAAGACCCTCAAGCCCATGCCGCCCTCGATGCCCATCTCCGTGCTCAAGTGGACTACATCAATCGCCACTGCACATGGTCAGTTCGTGCCCGCGAATGGGAAGCATTCCTAGAACAGGTTTTGATACAGGTGGCTGTTGTTCCCAATGTAATTGCTTGGACATCCTATTTACGTCATAACCTGAAACACCAGCGCTATGAAAAAGTCCTCAGCACCTGTGAGAGGCTCAGCCAAACTCACCCCAGCGCCCAATGGATAGGCTACCAAGGAGGAGCCTATCTACTTCAGGGGGAAGAATCCGCTGCTCAACTGTTGTGGTCTGTCTATCTGAGTGAGTTTCCTGAAGATACTACTGCAACCCACACATGGGCAAAGATTCTAGCTGAAACTGCCTCTTTTTCCGATGTAGATTTGACTCATCGCTTTATTCTGCTGACCTATGCCTATGAATTTGAGGCTAAAGTTTCTTGGGGATTCCAGTTGTTAGCACTGTTACTAGAACTGCGGGTGGAACCAAGCGAGGTTGATTCTCTACTGGAGCAGTTGTCTTCCTCGCTACAGGAGGAGGGTTTTGAAGATAGCAATCAGGCTGACGATGCTCTAAAAATCGCTCGCTACTTAATTACCTATTACCTAGACCTACCCTCGCTCCCCAATTTTCTAAAAGCTCTGAGCCAGTGTTCTACTCTCAGTAATTCGCTTCAGGATTTAATTTTTAATGAACTCAGTAATGCTCCAGCACAGCGGGCAAAAGTTCTCGCTCCCTTATATCTAGAGCTAGCTAACGAGCAATGGGGTCTCTACGAGTTTTTGGCACGCATGGCTTGCTTGGGCGGGCTACCTGAGTTAGCACTAGCCTGTGCTCAACGACTAGCCGAGGATTCGTTGACACCCCTTGGTGGAGATTTGACTCTGACCACTCAGCTCCATGTATATCAAACCTTTAAGTATGATCTGCGCTACGACCAAACATTAGCTAGGCTATTTCAACAATGGCAGGAGCAGCTTTCCAGTTGCCATACCTATCTTCAAGAGCATTTAGATGGTGCAGCGGTAGGTTTTGGCGCTTTTTTCTACGCCAGTTCTTCTTACTTTCACTGGTGTCACTACATTGATGAGCCAAAGTTATTAAAGCCAATCTACAACCAGCGCAATCAGCTTTTTTATAATCATTCCCATAATTACTTGAAAAACATAGGGAAATACTGTCACATCTTGAAAAGAGAGTCTGAAAAAATTCGGGTTGGCTTGATCGGAATGTGCTTTCAGGAGCATCCCGTTGCTCACCAAATCCGTGGCTTCATTCACTGCTTTAATCGTGAAGAATTTGAGGTCTTTGGCTATAGTCCATGGTCAGAGTCAATCAAGCAAGACAACATTGCGCGTTGGTTTCAATCTCACTTGAGCCATGTTCGTCAAGGGGGCAAAAGTGCTACTGAAATTGCTCAGCAGATTTATGATGATCAGATTGATCTTCTCATTGACTTAGATAGCTGTACCAGTGACCTTACCTATCAAGTTCTCACCCTCAAGCCAGCGCCTATACAAGCGACATGGGTGGGCTTTGATGCCATTGGCTTGCCAACAGTAGATTACTTTATTGTTGACCCTTACATTCTGCCTGAGGGAGCGCAGGCATGGTACACAGAAACCCTGTGGCGGCTGCCGGATTGTTATCTCTCCCTTGATGGCTATGAGGTGGCCAACAGAACAGGAATTCGCGATCAATTGGGGCTGAGTGCCGATACGGTAATCTTTCTGTGTGCCCAGCGAGCCAGTAAAATTCAACCCGAAATGCTCAAGCTGCAATTTGCCATTGTTGAAGCGGTGCCAAATGCTGTACTCATTGTGAAGTATCACCATAGTAGCTCGATTTTTGAGGAGTGGTGCCGCAGTGTGGCGGAAGCTGAGGGATTTGATTTAAACAAACTCTATTTCTTGACATCAAATCCGCCAGAGATTCACCGTGCCAATCTTTACGATGTAGATGTAGTACTCGATACCTATCCCTATGTGGGGGGGGCAATGAGCCTAGAGGCGCTATGGATGGAGGTGCCAATTGTGACGAAGGTGGGTCAGCAGTTTGTGGCACGGCACACCTACACTTTCCTCAAAAATGTTGGCGTTGAGGAGGGGATTGCCTTCAATGATGAGGAGTATGTGAATTGGGGAATTCGTTTCGGGACGGAGCCAGACCTGCGGCAGCAGGTCAGCTGGAAACTGCGGCAAGCTAAACGCTATGCCCCCCTGTGGAATCCCCAACGCTTTAGCCGTGAGATGGAGCAAGCCCTAACGGCCATGGTGAATCGGTATCGGACAGGGGAGTTGGTTGTGCCCCCGCGCCATCGAGTCGGAGAATAGAGCCAGTCATCGAGTTTGCTTAATTTTCTCCATAGAGTTCAATGTCTATAAGTATTTCAGATACCTTGGAAGCCTTAGATTACGAAAACGATACAAGGAGGGGTTTGCAGTTGCCAATCAAGGCTGAGGTTTTCCCCTAGTATCTAAATTGGAGCGTGATGGCTCCCTGCCTTTTCCATATAAGAGAGGACAAGATTCATGGCAACCTACAAAGTAACGCTTGTGCGTCCTGATGGAAGCGAAACAACCATTGATGTGCCCGAAGATGAGTACATTCTGGATGTGGCTGAAGAGCAAGGCCTAGACCTGCCCTTCTCCTGCCGTGCTGGTGCTTGCTCGACCTGTGCTGGCAAGCTGCTGGAAGGGGAAGTGGATCAGTCGGATCAATCCTTCTTGGATGATGACCAAATCGAGAAGGGCTTTGTGCTCACCTGTGTCGCCTATCCCCGCTCTGATTGTAAAATCCTCACCAACCAAGAGGAAGAACTTTACTAAGGCGATTTTGCACAATTTATCTTGCTGGGGCGGTTGTCGTGGGGCAGCGCCCCTTTATTTTGGTGACGGAGTCCTTAAGATGGAAGTAGTGATTGGTGCCGGCTGATGGTTTCCGACTTGCCCTCCACTGGTGATTTGATTATCCGTCCCTTGGCCTATCGGGATGTGGAGGTGGTGGAACAGCGGCTGTGCCATGAAGGGGTACATGATCAACCCTTTGGTCTGCCGTCCTTGGCGGGTGGCCTGATGACCTCACCGCTGCATCTATTGCAGTGGCTAACGGGGATGAGCAAGCTGCGGATTTATGTCGCGGAGCGGGACAACCAAGTGTTAGGCGTTGTGCAAGTGGCTCCCTTTAATGAAAGTCGCACCACATGGCAGGTGCAGCAATTGGCCGCCCAAGAGTTTACGGAGGTGGGGACACAACTCCTGCGCCACTGTTTTAGTACCCTTGTGGAAGCCCGTACTTGGATGGTTGAAATCAATATTGACCACCGTGAAGCACTAGACCTCTACCGCCAAAATGGCTTTCAACCCTTGGCGCATCTCACCTACTGGCAAATTTCAGCGGATCAGTTGGCAGAACTGGCACAGGGCACGCCTTGCTTGCCTAATTTGCTGAAGGTCACGAATGCTGATGCACGGTTGCTGCATGAGTTGGATACGATGTCGATGCCGGCACTGGTGCGCCAAGTCTTTAATCGCCACTATCGGGACTTTCAAACGAGTCTTTTGGATTGGCTACACCACGGTTTGGCCAGTTGGTCGCAACAGGTACAAGTGCATCGTGCTTATGTGTTTGAACCACAGCGGAAGGTGGCGATCGCCTCCTATACACTCCATACCAGCCAAGATGGACACACGCCCCACTGGCTAGACTTAACAGTACATCCTGCCTATACAAATCTGTATCCAGGGGTACTGACCCACATTGCTCGCTTGGTGCAGGCCTATCCGCCCGTACCTCTACTGCTGTCTTCGACGGATTACCAAGGGGAGCGAGAAGCCTACCTTGAAAGCTGGGCTGAACCTATCCGCCGCAGTTTAATGATGTCGCGCTCGGTGTGGCACAAGGTGCGGGAAGTGCGATCGCCCCTGCCGGAAGGCCTGACCTTATCAGAAGTGCTGCAAGGCCTGCAAACCCATCGCCGCCCTCAACCCGGTCAGATTCATACCAAAGAGGGAGCACAGGCCTACTACCGCGAGCACCCACCCGAAAACACATCGCCCCCAGAAGCCCAATCCTAATCTTGGGAGAGGGAAATTTCCGAGGTTTCAGTGTAGCCTTGGAGAGCTTGTAAAAGGCGTTGGATTGCGGTTTCATTGTCGAGGGGTAACCGTTCAGGTTCAGCAACAGCCGTGTGCTGGGTGAGCTGCGGTAGAGTTTCGAGGGGTTGACCGTAGGTATTGCCCTTGGTGGCCAGCGGTGTGCTTCGGGGCAGCGGGTTGAGGAAGCTAATTTGCTCAGGCAAGTAGAAGATGGGTTGCAGGTGCTCTAGGGGAAAGGTGCCATAGCCTTGGGCATCCGCTGGATGGTGTTGCCAGTAGTCAAGAAGGGTCTGGCGATCGCAAAAACCCAGCATCTGTGCCTGACGGCGATCGCGATCCAAACCAACAGCAACCGCCAAATCGGCGTTGATCACCCCCAAAAATGTCGGGCAATGAATCCGCACAGACTCTCCCGCCTCGACAGGATAGATAGATAACTGCACCCCTTCCAAGTTGAGATCCGCAATGTCCACAAGGTCAAGAACCTCTGGCCGCTCACACCAAGTGGTACTCAAGGTCAGATCATCGGGCAGATCGTCCAGATCATCCTGCTTACTGGGAACACCCTCATTTTCCCACCAGTCTATGAACGAGTAGAGGGCAACCAAATAGGGCAGAACCTGCCGTTGCCGACTGGGACGACATCCCTGAAGCACCCCATGGGCGGCATCCAATATCAGGGAACGAATGGGAACAGTCGGTGCCAAAAAGGAAGTCATAGCCGTCGTCATCCAAACCAAGTACGAAAAAGCGAGGCTGCCTAGGGAAGGTAGTAAATATCGTTATGCTCACACCACTGCGCAAGTTTGGCCTCTATTTGCTCATCAATTTGTTTTGCGGTGCAGAGGCCACGGGCATAGTCAGGGTGAATTTCACGGCGGGTTTGCCGTCGTTGATGGGGGCTGGGGATTGATTGGGTTTCATACCATCGCCTCATCCATTGCGGAATCTGGGGATCTTGAAAGAATTTACGGTAGAGCCACAGGCGATATTCACGACCGAGGCAGCGAGAAATCGTGGGCTGGCTGACAAAGAGTTCACGGGCAATTTCCGCTTGGGTACGGCGACGCTCACACCAATCCCTGACCCATGTCGGCGTCTGCGGATCATTGAGAAACTCCACCATGGACTCCACCCCTTGGCCATTGCTGGTTGGCAGTGTGCGGGTATCGGGATAGTTGTCAATCCATTCTTGGTTGCTGTCGGTGGAGCAAATGTTCAGAGAGCGAGTGGACTGCACATAACGTCCAAGAATACGCCGTACCTGTTGATGAATGTCGCGGGTGTACTCGATCGTCCAGCCCAAGAGTTGGGCAATGTGCTGGCGCAAGCGAGCCGTCGAAGCACGGATACGGGGATCGGTAATTTCCGTTTGGACAATCTTAATCAACTGAGCGCAGGCTTTGGGATCAATCTCCCGTTGTACCTCAGGGGGTGCTGCTTGATAACGATCTTGAAAGACTTGCAGGGCGCGGTTGTCATAGAAGAGCAGTTCATCGGCCTCGCGCTTGAGGAGTTTGCGTTTTTCATCCGCCAGTTTATTGCTGATGACCGTGCGCACCCATGCTTCAAAGGTGGGACGACCATGACCAGTGGCACCAAAGGGCTTGAGGGGGTCAAAGGACTTCATTGCTTCCCAGAGCCAGCCCGTGAGGTTACTTTGGCATTGCTCGGGATCAGAGCTACCCAGACAGACCGTGCGCAGGAGATCGCGGTACTCTTGGCGAAACTGGGGGGATAGGAGAACCGTTGCACCGAGTTCTTGACGTAGGCACTGGATAAAGAAGGCGAGGAAACACTCGGCCTCTGTCAGTTCGGGGGAGGGATTGCGGTTGGCTAGGACTGGGCGACTAAAGGCAAGCACCAGTTGCTTCAGGGGTTGATTGTACTGGCCACGATTGAGGCGATCGTACTCATCCTGAATGATGGTGGCAGGAATTTGCACTATGCGCAGCACAGTTTTGTGAACAGCCTGCTGCTGCAGTTGTTCGCGACTGAGATGTTCTAAGCAGCGGGGAAAAAGGCGAAAATAGGCTTCCACTAAGCGTTGGAGATACCCCCCTCGTTGGCTGAGATGGCTATCAATGTTGCGCTCTAGAACCGCTTGCAGGACTTGAGAGAGGGGCTTGATGACGGCGGGCGATCGCTCCCCGGCTAAATAACGAGACCGAGCTGCCTGCAATAACTGCGGCAGTTGTTCCACCTCAAGATCAGGACTGCGGGTCGAGAGACTCATCCGAAATCGGCAACGTGAAAATAATTTAATTACTCAACATAGTAGCGGTTTTTGCCGATGTCCTTGGGGCAATTGTTAGGATCGCTTAAGATAGCTCTTCCTCATGGGATAAAGGGGTTTTCATCGCCTCAGGAATCACGGTTCCAAGTTGCGATGGCAAGCGAGCGATCGCCTGCTGCACAAAGGAGCGAATAAATTCATCGCGGCGATTGAGTTCAAATTGCTGTTGAACTACTTCGCTGATGCCACCATCGCCCCAGTCTTGGTTGTGGCGAAAATACTCAATAAAACTTTTACCAGCAATGCGAGTGAGGTAGGCAGCTGTAATCCCTTGGACGGCTTTGCCCACCACCAGCCCCCCCATGCTCAATTGCAAGGCCGTACCGACGAGATTCATGGCTCCCTTAACAATGCCCAAGCTGACCAGGGTTTTGCCCAAGGAAAGGGCTAATTCGCGGGCGCGATCGCGATTCAGGTCACAGCCATAGACCTTGCCAATTTCCATCACCATTTGCGCATTCACGGCGGCGGCAGCCAGTAGATCTACGCCGGGAATCGGCGTGACACAGACCACACCCGCACTGATCCACTGGTAGCGCTCCACCACCTTATCGGCTTGGCGGCGCCGTTGCTGATCAATGATTTTGCGAGCCTGCTCCCCTAGGCGTTGAGACTGCAAGAGGATATTATCTGCCACGAGGTCATCCCCTTCCTCGCGGAGAATGGCACTCAGCCGCCGAATCAATGGCCAAATATGGGGTTCGGGTTCTAACCACTCTCCTGTGTCGAGGCGAATCGGTTGGGGACGGGCGGCAATACCCACGACATCTTGGGGCGGAATCAACCCCTTAACTCGCTGCCGTAGATGGCGCAAAAGAGCCAGTTGATCGGCCTCGGAGCGCAAGTCAATTTTATTGAGGACCAAGAGCGATCGCTTGCCCATTTCCACCAAGTTGACCAAGGGCAGATATTCCGACTGGCGCAGGTCATCATCGAGCACAAAAAGCAGCAGATCTGCTTCTGCGGCCAGTTGTCGCGCTAATTGTTCCCGGTAGGTTCCAGCCACACCCGCCTCCAAAATGCCGGGGGTATCGGTAATCAGAATTTCCCGCTCTGTATTAGGTAGCCAAAAACGATAGGTTTGCCCCACTGCGGTGGTGCCCATTGTTGGTGCCACTTCCCCCACCATTTCACCAAGGAGGGCATTGACGAGAGAGGTTTTACCCGCTGAACCGGTGCCAAAGACCACAATGCGCAATTCTTGGCGGTAAAAATCCTCCTCCAGCTCCCGTGCCCGTGCCAACAGTGCTTGCCGTGCCACCTCATCTTCAATTTGACTCAGTTGCTGCCGTAGGGCTTTGAGGTTTTCGGCGGCGGCTTCCGTTTTATCAAGGGGGGCTTGGGGCGTAGCGGTAGCGGGCTTGGGCTTGCCCTTGCGCTCAAGTAAGTACAGGTAACGAAAGAAGGTATAGAGCAGCCCCCCCAATAGACCAATGAAAATCAGCACCAAGAGATTGGCCAAAAAGGGGGCAGTAAAGGCCACCTGCACATAGAGCCACGTGAGTGCCGATATCAACCAGAGGATGAGCACCAGAATGGCGCTGAATCCTAACAGGGGCCAAAACCAACGCCTGGGGGTCATGGCAGGTATTTCATCAGACGCTGCAAGACGGGCAATTTCAGCGATCGCCCCCGCCATAGGCGCACCATTAGCCCCAAGTTCACCAAAAAGTAGGCGGATCCCCAGAGACTATTGAGAAAGAGTAATAGGCCATGATGCAGAGACTGGGCTTCACTCACGCTGACCGCCCCATTCAGCAGGCCATAGCCCAACAGCCAAATGAGACCAATGAGAAGAGCAAGACGACTGACTTGACGGGTCTGGCGATCGCTCCCCCGGCGACTCAACTGCCACAGTGCTGGAATCATGCCAAAAATGGGCAGCAAATAGACAAAGAACCACAATCGCTGCAACGTGGGATTGCTAAAGGCTTCCCGATCCACGGGGTCGAGCGGTTCCATCGAATACTCCCCAAGGGCATGGGCACCGTCGTCACGGCTTCTTGATTCCTAATATATCGCTGATTGATTAGGAGACAGCGCCGTGCCAAAGCGCTGCATCTGGGGCGATAAATGATCAGCCACATTGCTAAACTTAAGATTGGCCTGTTTGCGGCCATGCCCGCGATCGCCAGTGTTGCATTGTCACTAGGGAATCTGCATTTATGTCAGTGATTCAGGAGCTCCACCGTCAACTCGTTCGCAAAGAACGCTCCGCCACTGAAATTACCCAGGCTTACTTAGATCGCATTGCCCAAGTGGAGCCAACGCTCCATAGCTTCTTAACCGTGACGGGCGATCGCGCCCTTGCCCAAGCGGCCGCCGTGGATGAGCGCATTGCTGCCGGTGAAGAGATTGGTGTGCTCACAGGGATTCCCTTGGCCATCAAGGATAACCTTTGCACCTACGGTGTGCGCACCACCTGTGCTTCTAAGATGCTGGAGCACTTTGTCCCCCCCTACGAATCCACTGTGACCCAAAAATTGCAGGCCGCTGGCGCGATTATGGTGGGCAAAACCAATCTCGATGAATTTGCCATGGGCAGCTCTACTGAAAATTCTGCCTTTGGTTTCACCGCCAATCCTTGGCATCCAGAGCGGGTCTCTGGGGGGTCTTCTGGGGGGTCTGCTGCCGCCGTGGCTGCCGGAGAATGTGCTGCTGCCCTTGGTTCCGATACGGGCGGTTCCATTCGTCAACCCGCCGCCTTTTGTGGGGTGGTCGGCCTCAAACCTACCTATGGTTTGGTGTCGCGCTATGGCCTTGTTGCCTATGCGTCGTCATTGGATCAAATTGGGCCTTTGGCACCGACGGTTACCGATGCTGCGATTCTTTTGGGAGCGATCGCGGGGCATGATCCCAAGGATGCCACCAGTCTCAGCGTGTCGATTCCCGACTACACCCAAGCCCTCAAACCCGATCTCAAAGGCATACGCCTTGGCGTCATTCAAGAAACTCTAGCAGAAGGCGTGCAACCAGAGGTGAAATCCGCCCTTGAAGCCGCCCTAAAAACCCTTCAGGAATTGGGGGCCACGATTGTTGAACTCTCCTGTCCCCGCTTTGCCTACGGCCTGCCCACCTACTATATCATTGCCCCCTCGGAAGCCTCGGCAAACCTAGCCCGCTATGATGGCGTGAACTTTGGTTTTCGCGCTGAAGGAGCCAGCGATCTCCTTGAAATGTACATGAAAACCCGCGCCCAAGGCTTTGGGGCTGAGGTGAAGCGGCGGATCATGATTGGCACCTACGCCCTTTCCGCTGGCTACTATGATGCCTACTACCTACGGGCACAAAAGGTACGCACCCTGATCAAAGAAGACTTTGCCCAAGCCTTTGCACAGGTGGATGTCTTGGTTTGCCCCACCACCCCCACCACTGCCTTCAAAGTTGGGGAAAAAACCGCCGACCCCCTGAGTATGTACCTGTCAGATCTGATGACCATTCCCGTCAACCTTGCCGGGCTACCAAGCTTGAGCCTCCCCTGTGGCTTTGATCAGGAAGGGCTGCCCATTGGTCTGCAATTGATTGGCAACGTCCTAGGGGAAGAGACCCTCTTTCACGTGGCCTATGCCTATGAACAGGCGACCCCTTGGCACCAGCAGCAGCCGCAGCTTTAGGCTTTAACCAAAGCGGCCACTGACATAATCCATCGTGGCTTGCTCTTTGGGGTTATTGAAGACGACGCTAGTGTAATCATACTCAACAAGGTAGCCCACCCGGTTGCCCCGTTCAGTGGCCTCGGCATTAAAGAAGGCGGTGCGATCGCTGACTCGAGTTGCCTGCTGCATATTGTGGGTCACGATGATAATTGTGTAGTTCTGCTTCAATTCATGGATTAGTTCTTCCACCTTGAGGGTAGAAATGGGGTCAAGGGCAGAACAGGGCTCATCCATGAGGATGACCTCAGGCTTGGTGGCGATCGCCCGCGCAATACATAGCCGTTGCTGTTGTCCGCCAGAGAGCGATAGACCACTTTCTTTGAGCTTGTCCTTCACCTCATCCCAAAGAGCCGCCTGCCGTAGCGCCGTTTCCACTAGCTCACCCAAATCCCCCTTATACTTATTGACCCGCGCTCCAAAGGCCACATTGTCATAAATTGATTTCGGAAAGGGATTGGGCTTTTGGAACACCATGCCAATACGCCGCCGCACTTCTACTGGATCCACCTCCTTGGCGTAGAGATCCTTGCCGTGGTAGGTAATCTTGCCCTCTACCCGAGCACCTGGCACTAGGTCATTCATGCGGTTAAAACAGCGCAGTAGTGTGCTTTTACCACAACCCGATGGGCCAATGAGAGCCGTCACTTCATTGGCATAGATGTCCATCGTTACATCCCGCACTGCCCGAAATGAGCCATAAAAAATCGAGGCATTTTGGACTTGGAGAACGACTTTGGGAGTGGGTTTAGGATGAGTCGTCATAGAACAGTTACCTTTTAAGTCCTTAGTAGCGTTTCTTACGGGTAAGCAGACGCGAGACAATACTGACGAGCAAGATGATGCTCAGCAACACCAACGCGCCTGCCCATGCCAGTTCCTGCTGGGGTTTGTAGGGAATGATGGCAAAGAAATAAACCTGTACCGAAAGCGTGGAAATGGGGCGAAACAAATCCGTTGACCAGAAGTTATTATTCAGTGCTGTAAAGAGGAGAGGAGCCGCCTCACCCCCCGCCCGTGCCACCGCTAGAGTCACCGCAGTAGCAATAGAGGGTAGCGCCGCAGGAAGCACCACTCGACTGACGGTTTCAAAACGAGTCGCCCCCAACCCCAATGCCGCCAGACGAACCTCTTCAGGAACGAGGACTAACCCCTCCTCTGTGGTTCGCATCACAATGGGCAGCATGACCACTGCAAGGGCAACCCCACCGGCAAAAGCACTAAAGGTGCCCATGGTCATGACCACAATCGTGTAGGAAAATAAACCCGCGATAATAGCGGGCACCCCGCTGAGAACGTTCGCCGAAAACCGCACCCAATAGGCAATTTTGCTGCCGCGCCCGAATTCCGACAGCCAGACGGCTCCCAAAACCCCAATGGGAACACTAATCGCCATGGCAACAGCAAGCACAATTAACGTACCAACGATGGCATTACCTAAGCCCCCCCCACCCAGACCCGGTGGCGGTGGGAGTTTTGTAAACAGATCTAAGTTGATCCGAAGCAGTCCTTGGGACGCCACATTGATGACAATGGCTGCCAAGGGAATCACCGCAATGACAGCAAACAGTCCCGTCACACCTGTCATCAACAGACCAAAGAGGTTTCGTGCCGAAGTCCAGACCTTGCCTAGTTGAATCTCTGCGGCAGAAGGGCGGTTACTGATCTCTGTCATGGTGCAACCTATCGCTCAACGTTTTGAAACTTCTTAATAATGATTTCCGCCAAGATATTGACCAGCAGCGTCAGGATCATGAGCACCAAACCAGCATACAGCAGTGCAGCCACTTGCTCTCGCCCTGCTTCACCAAACTGGGAGGCAATCAATGACGCTATCGTCGAACCCGGCTCAAGGATTGAGAGGCTAATGCGGTTGGCATTTCCCACTAGCATCGCTGCGGCCATTGTTTCGCCCATGGCTCGCCCCAAAGCCAACATCACTGAACCGACAATCCCAGAAAAGCCAGCCGGAATGAGAACCCGCAAAATGGTTTCCCAACGGGTGGCTCCCAGAGCCATTGCTCCTTGGCGTAAGTAAGGGGGCAAAGAAACCAGCGTTTGCCGTGAAATGGAGCTAATCAAGGGCAAAATCATGAAGGCCAGCACTAAACCTAGGGTGAGGAGGTTGTTACCACGGGGACTGGTACCAAAAAAGGGAATCCAGCCAAAGTGCTGATGCAAAAAACTGTAAACGGGTTGCAAAAAGGGAATGAGAACAAAAATCCCCCACAGACCAATCACCACACTGGGAATCGCTGCCAATAACTCAATAGAAAAGGCGATGGGGGTACTTAGGTATGTCGGTAGAAAGTCCTCACTTAAAAAGACTGCAATACCGATTCCTAGGGGAACTGCCACCAGTAGGGCAATGAGGGCACTCACAAGGGTACCGTAGATTTGGGGTAGGATGCCGTAGATATTTTGCACCGGGTCCCATGTGGTGCTAGCCAGAAAGCGCAGGCCAAATCGTGTAATTGCAGGTATAGCCGCAAGGCCAATTTGAATCACAATCCAGAGCAGGGCAACAGCCACCGCTAGGGCAAAGACCATTGTCAGATAGTAGAAGGATTGATCGAGGTAGTAGCGTAGGTTTTTCCGTGCCTCAATCGCAGCCAAATCCGGTAATTCAGGGGGGGTGCTGGTAACAGCCATAGGTTTCACGGGTAATATTGATCAATTGCCATAACTGACTCTTTTTCATCCTAGGGGATTGCGAGGGGGAAACACTCCCCCTGCAGTTAAATGATTTAGCCTTTAACTTTCACCTTATCGAGGGTTGCCTTGACTCGCTCGACGATGTCGTCAGGCATGGGAACATAGTCCAGTTGTTCGGCAATGCTTTTGCCCTCATTGCCCAGTGCCCAAAGCAGCACATTTTTAAGGGCTTGCCATTTTCTGCCATCTTGGTACTCAGGATACACCAAGATCCATGTCAAGCCAGCGATGGGAAAGGCTTCGGGATTTTCGGGATCCGGCACTAACAATGCAAAATCTTCGGGAACGTCAGCGCCCTCAAAGGCTTTGGAGGCAGCTTCCGGGGAAGGATAGACGAAGTTACCTGCCTTGTTTTCCAGTAGGGCGCGGGGCAAGTTGTTGAGTTTGGCATAGGCATACTCGACGTAGCCAATGGTGCCTTCGTTTTGCTGAATTTGGGCAGCCACGCCTTCATTGCCTTGGCCACCAACACCCACAGGCCAATTGACGGAGGTGCCAACCCCTGCCGGCCAGCCGGGACACACGGTGTTGATGTGGTTTGTGAAAATAAATGTGGTGCCACTGCCGTCAGAGCGGTGGGCAAAGGTAATTGGTTTATCGGGAAGCGTTTTACCCTCATTTGCGGCAACCAGCTTGGGATCATTCCAGCGGGTAATTTTGCCCATGACGATGTCGCAATAGACCGCCCGCGGTAATTTCAGCTCATCCACACCGGGCAGGTTATAGGCAAAGACAACGGCACCCCCCGCCATGGGCACTTGAATTGGATCTACCTTGTATTTTTCTTGGAAGGATTTTAGGCGATCGCCGGCTATTGGGGCATCGGAACCAGCAAAATCCACTGTACCGTTAATGTATTGCTCGAGGCCTGCTCCACTGCCAACGGATTGATAACTGACTTGGACGTTGGGATCAACCTGCTGGGCGTAGGTTTTGAACCAGTTTTGGTAAAGGGGGGCTGGAAAAGTGGCGCCGGCACCATTAATGTTTATCGGCTCGCCCGCTTGATTTGGGCCACCCCCTCCCTGAGGGCCACAGGCAACAACAATGCCAGCGGTGAGGATGGCGCAAACAGCAATGAGAATTCGAGATTTTCTGAGTTTGAAGATCATAAGCGCGATCGCAAGTAAGAACAATGAACAAATGCATTGATGCATCAGTGTTTACAGCCCCTCTCGTGAGGATTGAGACTGCTCAAAGTAGTTAGAACTACTGTGCACTGACAGCAGGCACGAGGATCTCATCCCCGTTCATGTACTCCATAAGTTTTCAGAACAAGGGCTGCATGACAGCTTGCTCGATAGCAACGACAAATCTATCGCAACTCAAAGACAAGCTAGGGCGATAATACGCGAACGATGTAAAGGTTAGGTTAAGAATGACTCTATCTGTTAATTAAGTTTTTTTATTATTGTGCAGTCTCTGTCGATCTGAACCAAAGCTTGGGTAGGGCAGTCTAACTTTAGTTTTCCGCTGGGTGTAGTGAGGAATACTTTCAAGGAAGCAATTTATAAAAATTTTCTTAATCTCTAGGTTCCTGAGACCAAAGGCAGCCTAAGATTATCGCTAGGGTGTTCTCAACAATACTTTCTCTAGGGAGAAGGGCTAACGAAATGCCTTAAGATAAGACTTTTTAAGTCTCAATTCTTTGAATTCAAGTTACTAACTTTAGAAGGATTTATATTAATAACTCATCTTTGAAGTTTTATTTATAAATAGTTTTGGCAAGTTATTCATCGTTTTTAGTGATTTTGTTTTAGTGGGGAAATAGTTGAATTCACCAATTTTCTAATTGATGCAATATCCGTCATTTTTAGAGTGAGGCTTGAGTTATGAAGTTTCAGCAATTGAGACGTGGCGTCTTACCCCTTTTGGCCATCACCCTTGTGGGCTGCACCATGGAGGCGGCATCTAATGATCCGATGCTGAAGGTGATTCGGGTGGATGGCTCGAGTACGGTTTATCCGATTTCCAGGGCGATCGCCGAAGAGTTTAAGACCACGCCCAATGGTCAAGAGGCCGATATTGCTGTTGCTTTTTCAGGGACATCTGCTGGCTTTCGCGCCTTTTGTAGCGGCAAAACGGATATTAGTGACGCCTCTCGCCCGATCCTCATTACCGAAATGAATGAGTGCATTGCCAATGGTGTCCCCTTTATTGAATTGCCCATTGCCTTTGACGCGCTGACGATCGCCGTCCATCCCCAAAATACTTGGCTCAAGGAAATTTCTGTGGCTGAGCTGAAAAAACTCTGGGAAAAAGCGGCGGAGAAAAAGCTCACTCGCTGGAACCAATTACGTCCCGACTTTCCCAATGCACCCATTGTGCTCTGGGGACCGGGTCAAGATTCAGGCACCTTTGATTATTTCAACGAGGCGATTCTTGGCAATCAGCGCGGCTCTCGCACCGACTACAAAGCCAGCGAAGACGATAACGAAATCGTAGGGGGTATTGCCGGGGATGTGAATGCCCTTGGTTACCTTCCCTATGCTTACTACATGGCCAACCAGAATCGGCTGCGGGCTGTGCCGGTCAGTGATGACCGAGGCGCCATTCTACCTTCAGTGGAAACGGTGCAAAACAGTACCTATCAGCCCCTCTCGCGCCCCCTCTTCCTCTATGTCAATGCCAAATATGCCCAAGACAAGCCCCTGCTGCGACAGTTTGTCGAGTATTACATCCAGCAGGCACCGACGGTCGTTCCCAAGGTTGGGTATGTCCCCCTTACGCCCGAAGGCTATCGCTTGGCAGGCATTCAGTTTATTCGCCTAGAGGTGGGGACTGCCTTCAAGGGGGTGCCTGAACCTGATGTAACAATTGAAGAGGTGCTGCGGCGTCAGGTGATCTTCCAAGAGGCCCATGCCAATAATCCGACCCCCTAGAATAGGGGCATGGAAATTATCGAGAAGTCTCAGCAGCGGCTGATTTTGCGCAGTCGCCCTTGGGGGGTGTGGCTGGCAGGTCTGATATTCTGTGTTGGTGCTGCTGTACCGATTTGGTTTGCAGCCCGCTATGAGCTGGTGTGCCGCCATGAGGTTCGCGTTATTGATAGTCGCTGTCGCTGGGTGCGCTCTGGGGCAACGGGGGTACAGATCACCCAAATTCCCCTGAATCGGCTCCAAGGGGTGGGCATTATCGAGCAGTGGCGCTCTAGTCGCGGACAACGCTACCGTGTCTATCAGGTGCACCTACAAACCACCGCGGGTTCTATTGCCTTTGGTGAATTTACCCGCGATCGCCAGAATCGGGAAGCCGTTGCCGAACGCATCCGTCGCTTTTTGCAGCAGCCGCAACATCCCCCTTTGACATTAGTGGAAGACAACCACTGGTGGGGATTTTTGATCTTAGCTGTTGGCTGGGGCCTAGGCTTACCCCTGATCTTTATCGGAGCCAAGGTGCTGGTGCTGGTTTTTGATAAAAGTGCAGGGGTGGTATCGCTGCAATATAGCAGTCTTCTCAGGACAGAAAAGAAAACCTTCCCTTGGCATGACCTCAAGGATGTCGTCGTACAGCTCTCCCGTGGTCAGAAGGGTAGACTATCAGCTCGTTTGGCCTTGGAGTTGCAGAATGGGCAGGTAATTCCCCTGCGGTTTTATTACAGCAGTGATGTCAGGGGCACTCAGGCACTGCAAGCCACGATTCGGGCGTTTCGTGATCGTTCGTGATCAAACGTAACGGGTACGGCGGAACGGCGATAAATTAGCTAGGCTAGAAGCAAGAAATTTCCCTCAGCAGGGATAGAAATTTTATCTGAGAACAGCAAATTAGAATTTGTTAGCGGTTGTTGACGCGAGCGATCGCTAGCCCTGAATTCCCGAAAAATTTATCCCTCTGCTGTGGGCGATTTCTGTTAGAAAGGCTACAATCAATGAGGTTTTAGTTAAAATTAGTCAAAAGATTCCTGCACAGTCTCAACCGCTCGCTACTGCCTGCTCCCTGACCCCGTGGGTCACACAGGAAATTTTTCAAGATGATCCAGCGGCAGAGATCCTGAGGATGTGGAATCTAGAGCCTATGCCCCCGTCCAACCGCTTTCCTTGGCTACATTCCATGATTGAAATGTGGCTGACGATTCTAGCGTCACCAAAGGCAACGGTTGTCGACAACACACTGACAATACACATTTAGGGAGATTTTACGAGGACAACGGCATGACCCAAGTGAATGTACTTGACGTTTACGACCCCGCAACAGCCCCCCTTGAAGACGAGGTGGCTCTGCTCAGTGATTATGGCCTTGATGGTGTAGAGGCTGTAGAGATCGAGGAAGAGGAGAGCGAAGACTTTGAGGAGGTCAGCGATGATCTTGACGGCAAGCCCACAAAAGGTCGTGCCAGCCGACGACGGACACAAGTCAAGAAGAAACATTACACTGAGGACTCGATTCGCCTCTATTTGCAAGAAATTGGCCGCATTCGTCTGTTGCGTGCTGATGAGGAAATTGAACTGGCGCGCAAAATTGCTGATCTCCTAGAAATGGAGCGAGTGCGCGATCGCCTGTGCGAACAACTGGGCTGTACCCCTGAAGAACTAGAGCGCAATCCCGAACCTTGGGCCACAGAACTAGGGATGACGGTGCAGGCATTTCGGCATCGTCTCTTTGTCGGTCGCAAAGCCAAGGAAAAAATGGTGCAGTCAAACCTGCGACTGGTGGTGTCGATCGCCAAAAAATACATGAACCGGGGGCTATCCTTTCAGGACTTGATTCAAGAGGGCAGCCTAGGGCTCATCCGTGCTGCCGAGAAATTTGATCACGAAAAGGGCTATAAATTTTCCACCTACGCCACCTGGTGGATTCGCCAAGCGATTACCCGCGCCATTGCCGATCAATCCCGCACCATTCGTCTACCTGTGCACCTGTACGAAACCATTTCGCGGATCAAGAAAACCACCAAGCTCCTCTCACAGGAAATGGGGCGCAAACCCACTGAGGAAGAAATTGCCGATCGCATGGAAATGACCATTGAAAAGCTGCGCTTCATTGCCAAATCGGCTCAACTTCCCATTTCCCTAGAAACCCCCATCGGTAAAGAAGAGGATTCCCGTCTGGGGGACTTCATCGAGTCCGACGGTGAAACCCCTGAAGATCAAGTGTCCAAGCACCTGCTGCGCGAAGATTTAGAAACGGTATTGTGTACCCTTAGCCCCCGCGAGCGAGATGTGTTAAAACTGCGGTATGGCTTGGACGATGGTCGCATGAAAACGTTGGAGGAAATTGGTCAACTCTTTAATGTCACCCGTGAGCGCATTCGCCAAATTGAGGCCAAGGCCCTGCGGAAACTGCGCCATCCCAACCGCAACAGTGTCCTCAAAGAATACATTCGTTAAGGAGTCGTTTATGTTGCGTCCCCTCATTGCCCTGACTGTTGGTCTGTCTGCCACTCTGGTGGCAATGCCGCAACCCAGTTCTGCCCAAGCCTGTGCCTATGCCAAAGGGTTAAGTCAAAGTCTGAGTAATTCCTCATTTTTCGATAGCAGCAAGCTGCCGATCGCCCTTGGACTGGGTGCAGGTGCAATTACAGCAGCGGCAGTGGGGGTGACCCTCTGGCAACGGCAGCAGCAAACGGATGCCCCGACCCCTGCTTCTGATGCTACCTCTTTGGAACTGCCGGTGGTCTTGCCGGAGTCTGAAGGTGCAGAGCGTTCTGAAGATGTGACACCCATTGCCTAGTTATCGATTTGTCAAATTACTCCCCCTCATGGGGGCGATCGGGGTATTCCTAGGCTGTAGTCCCATTGCGCAGTCGGATACCCCGTTACCTTTATCAACCGCTGAACCCCTGTTAGAATCGCAGCCACCACCAACACTGGCGGTACGCATTGAAACCGTTGTTGAAGGGTTAGAGCATCCTTGGGCAGTAACTTGGCTGCCGGATGGCAGTGCGTTGATTACTGAGCGTCCCGGACGATTGCGGCGATTTCACCAAGGGCGTTTGGGTTCACCTATTCGTGGCGTGCCGCCGGTCTTTGCCCAAGGCCAAGGGGGCTTATTGGATGTCGCCCTTCACCCCCGCTTTGCTGAAAACAATTGGGTTTATCTTACCTATGCCCATGGCACAGCATCCGCGAATCGTACTCGCCTAGCACGGGGGCGTCTGGTGGGCGATCGCCTTGAAGAGGTGACAGTTCTCTTTGAAGTCTCGCAAGCGAAAACTGGGGGACAGCATTTTGGCTCCCGCTTGGCTTGGCTCCCCGACGGCACATTGCTCATGGCCATTGGCGATGGCGGCAATCCCCCAATTGAACTGGAGGGCAAATTAATTCGCGAGCAAGCCCAAAACCGCCGCAGTCATTTGGGCAAAATTATTCGCCTGCGGGACGATGGCACTGTGCCAAAGGACAATCCCTTTGTCGGCGACGCCACAGCCACCCCCGAACTCTGGAGCTACGGCCACCGCAATATTCAAGGACTGGTGGTTGATCCAGTCACAGAAGCGGTGTGGTCAACGGAGCACGGCTCCCTCGGTGGCGATGAACTCAATCGCATTCAGGGCGGTGCCAACTACGGTTGGCCAGTGGTCACCTATAGCCGTGAGTATTGGGGCGCAGAAATTACCCCAGAGCGGCGCCGGCCGGGGATGGTGGATCCTTTGGTGGTGTGGACACCGGCCATTGCGCCTTCGGGGCTAGCAGTTTATCGGGGCGATCGCGCTCCCCAGTGGCAAGGTGCCCTCTTCGCTGGTGGCCTAGTTTCCCAAGATGTGCGCAAAATTCGAGTGAATACCAATACTGCTGTTGCAAGCCAAGGGCGCATCCCCATCGGTCAGCGGGTACGGGATGTGCGCCAAGGCCCTGATGGCTACCTATATGTTCTCACGGATGACCCCCAAAATGGCCGACTGTTGCGGCTGATTCCTTAACGTTGAGCTAAGCAGTTCTTTATCGCTCCTTAAATGCAAACCAATATCTTTATCAAGGCGGTCGCACATCATCGGCTACCGCCAGTTTAGGTGTTGAGGAGTGTATATGCGTTCTTGGGGGAAGCTTCTAGGAAGCTGCCTAGTTGGCTTGGGCGTCATTTTGGGATTGAACAATGCAGCCGTTAGCCAGTCATCAGCAGAGGAAATGTTAGGGCCTCGAATCCAGCCCCGTGGAACGATTCGCTTCAATAGTGAAGGCGCTGGTTTTGATAACTACCTCAGTGCAGAAACATTTATTCCGTTCTTTCAACAGCAGGGTGCTAGCGTCGGCTTCTTTGAAGGCAAACTCCTCATGGCCACGCCCAATACAGCCTTGGGGTACAATTTGACCCTTGGCTACCGTGCCCTGACAGGCAATCAGAAATTTGCCCTTGGTGGCTACCTATCCTACGATTTTCGCAACACGGGAGATGCAGGTTTTAACCAGCTTGGGCTTGGTCTGGAACTCTTGGGAGATGTTGATGTCCGTATAAACGGCTATATCCCCCTAGGGACTCGACAAGTCCTTCTCAATCAAGCAGTGGGTTCAATCGGCACCATTCAAAACAACCAGATTCTCCTTGATCGCGATCGCCTTTTCCAAGAAGCGCTGACGGGTTTTGACTTTGAAGTAGGAACCCGATTGGTTCCATTAGGTAAAGACTATCTGCGGGGTTACGCAGGTTTATACTACTACAGCGGTGAGAGTATTGCTGATTTTGTGGGCGTCCGTGCCCGTTTAGCTACCCGCCCTATTGAGTACCTCAGCCTCAGTGCAACAGTGCAAAATGATGATCGCTTTGGCACGAAAGCTTGGTTTGGAATTGGGGTTTCTTTTCCCGGTGTCGCAGGTAGTCGCCGCCGTACTCCAGAACAGGGTCAAAATGTAGCAGCCCGTCTAGGCGAATCCCCCGAGCGCCTTAGCTTTATTACCGTTGATAACGAACTTGTTGAGGATCAAATTGCGGCAATTAACCCTGCTACAGGTCAGCCTTATCGCGTTTTCACAGTTGATACCGGCGCTGGCAGCGCGGCTCGTATTAATGATTTACCCCTCACTCAAAACGATATTGTCTTAGTTGGCGTTGCTGACACCGATGGCAATACCGCAGGTCAGGGCACAATTAATCTCCGAGATGGCGTCCAACTCCTCTCGACAACTGTCAATCGGCAACTACCAAGTACAGTAGGAACCATTACGATTCCTGCGCTCACACCGAGTAACCAACAGCCTATTATAGCTGCCACTATTGTTTTAGCTAGGAATAATACAATTGATGGCTTCAATATTACACCGCCTGCCGGCCAACCTGCGATTATTGGTAATAACGTCAATCCACCGCGTATTCTCAACAATCAAATTACAACCATCAATGCCAACGGCATCAGTATAACGAATAGTACTGGTGTACAAATTACCAATAACCAAATTACGAGTACCAATGGCAGTGGCATCATTTTAGTCAATGCTGAATCCCCTGTGGTTCGCAATAATAATGTTACAATTACGAGCACAACTGCCCCTGCCTTTAACCGCCGTGGCATCAGTATTACTGAAAGCACCAACGCAACGATTGAAAATAACACTGTTGATGGGGGGATTGGTGAGGGAATTGGCCTAGATAATGCCCTTGGAAATGTAACTATTCGCGGCAACACTGTCCGTAATGTTGGCCAAACAGCAACAGATACTAACCTTGAAGCTAGCATCTTCATTCGCAACAATCGTGGCAACGCCAACATCACCATCGAAGATAACGTGACTGAAAACAACCTGACGGCAGGTAATCGTGTGGATGGAATTGAATTCAACCTCTGCCGTGGCGATAGCTTTGCTGTGGCTGACCGTTTCAGTGACAATCAGTTTGCCAATTGTGCTGCCCCTGCAAGTGCAACGGTGACTGTTCGGAACAATCAGATTCGCAACATTGGTACAGGGACTGATGGCAGTGATGGTATTGACTTCAATATTGGCGATGGTGCCAACCTCACAGCCGTTCTAGAAAATAACGTGGTTAACAATATTTCTGATGCGGGGATGACGTTTGATATTGTCAGCAGTGCGGCTCCAATTGCACCTCCCAGCGCAAACATTACAATTCGCAACAATGAGATACGCAATATCCTGAATGATGATGCCATCACCCTAGAGTCGAATAGTGCGGGACAAGTGGTACTAAACATTGAAAATAATGTGATCCAAAATATTGGCAATAATAATGACGGCATTGACATCGAGTTCACAACAACGGCTGCAAGTCCAACCCCTGCACAAGTCAGAATTGTGGGGAATCAACTGAATAACATTAGCGATCGCGGGATTGAAGTGGACACCACTAATAATGCTCGCTTAGCAATTGAAATCAGCAACAACACCTTAACCAATACAGGCGAAGCAATTCGCTTACGTGGTCAAAATAACTCTGTATTGACGCCTACGGTTAACAACAATACCATCACCGTTACAAATGCCGCAGGTATTATCTTGCAAAATGTACAATCCCCTGTGGTTCGCAATAATACCGTTACAATTACGAGCACAACTGCCCCTGCCTTTAACCGCCGTGGCATCAGCATTACTGAAAGCACCAACGCAACGATTGAAAATAACACTGTTGATGGGGGGATTGGTGAGGGAATTGGCCTAGATAATGCCGTTGGAAATGTAACTATTCGTGGCAACACTGTCCGTAATGTTGGCCAAACAGCAACAGATACTAACCTTGAAGCTAGCATCTTCATTCGCAACAATCGTGGCAACGCCAACATCACCATCGAAGACAACGTGACTGAAAACAACTTGACGCCAGGTAATCGTGTGGATGGAATTGAATTCAACCTCTGCCGTGGCGATAGCTTTGCTGTGGCTGACCGTTTCAGTGACAATCAGTTTGCCAATTGTACTGCCCCTGCAAGTGCAACGGTGACTGTTCGGAACAATCAGATTCGCAACATTGGTACAGGGACTGATGGCAGTGATGGTATTGACTTCAATATTGGCGATGGTGCCAACCTCACAGCCGTTCTAGAAAATAACGTGGTTAACAATATTTCTGATGCGGGGATGACGTTTGATATTGTCAGCAGTGCGGCTCCAATTGCACCTCCCAGCGCAAACATTACAATTCGCAACAATAAGATACGCAATATCCTGAATGATGATGCCATCACCCTAGAGTCGAATAGTGCGGGACAGGTGGTACTAAACATTGAAAATAATGTGATCCAAAATATTGGCAATAATAATGACGGCATTGACATCGAGTTCACAACAACGGCTGCAAGTCCAACACCGGCACGGGTCAGAATTGTTGGCAATCAGCTTTCTGGTGTCAGCGATCGCGGGATAGAAATCGATACCACTAACAATGCTAGCTTGCAACTTGAGGTTAGCAATAACAGTATCCAAGCAACAGCTGGTGGTGAAGCAGTGCGACTGCGTGCTCAGAATACTTCTCGCCTCAATGCCACAGTCAACAATAACACCCTCACTCAAGGGAATTCTGCCACGAAAAGTTTACAGCTGCGGGCTGTTAGTAGTGCAACCCTGTGTGCAAACGTATTTAGTAATGTCCAAACAAGTGGTGCAGGTTTCGACTTAGTACGTGGTGGTAGTAGTAGCAGCCTCCGTATTGTTGATCTTCCTAATCTCAGCCCGAACAATGGTGGTGTGGCCATCAACACAACTGGAACAGTTACCAATATCACGCCTGCCATATTCAGTGCTGCACCACCTGCGGGTTGTACGTTCCCCTAGGACTCAGCAGGATTGTGATACTCACTCAAGGTGGTCAAAGAGCACTGCCAACAGTGTTCGAGCCAATTGATCAAGGTCTCGCGAGGGGCAGAGACTTGGCGTACCACTGACCACACCTGTAAGGCAGCTAGGGGGGAGTTGACCTCGACCCTCAGGGGTTGATAGGGAGCATAGTCACAGGGCACCTCTAGATCGATCAACCGTTGGTAGATCGGCCAGCGTAATTGCCACTGAACTGCAATAAGGTGGGGGTTTATAGACATTCAAGAAGCACTCCACTATTGAAAATGTACAGAAAGGTAGTTTAGGATCGGGCTGTCAGAGCTAAGTTAGTTAGCTCACTAGTGTCCGCAAAGGAGCATCGTGCTATGACGACCAGTGCATTGCCGCGCCAAGCGTTTGGCGAGATGAAAGATACAGTTGTACTGCTGGAGAAGGCCACCACCACGCCCATCTGTGAGGGGATGAATCGCCTCTTGGCCAGTTTTCAAGCCCTGTATTTGCAGTACCAAAAGCATCATTTTGTGGTTGAGGGGGCAGAATTTTATCCACTGCATCAGTTTTTCCAAAATTGCTACGAACAGGTGCAAGGTCACGTCCATGACTTGGGTGAGCGTCTGAATGGGCTGGGGGGTGTTCCCGCCGCCGGTTTTCAACAGTTGGCCACGCTCTGCTGCTTTACCCCTGAACCGGAGGGGGCTTTTAACTGCCGCCAAATGCTCACTAATGATTTGCAGGCCGAACAGGCAATCATTAGTGTTCTGCGGCAACAGGCTACCCAAGCAGAGAGTTTGGGCGATCGCGCCACTGCCTACCTCTATGACCAAATCCTGCTGCAAACGGAGGAGCGAGCCTACCACATTGGTCATTTCTTGGCCAACGACAGCCTGAAGTTGTAGCTTTTCGCGATGTTGGTTAACGAACCTTAATGCAAGATCACGGTTGTCCATAAAACGCCCCCACCCAAGGGGGTTTTTTAATGCAGATTTTTCCTATTGCTTAGCCTAGCTTAGTTGCGATTAAATTGCAATAAATTTATCCGAGGGGGTTTGTTGCAGGACGCTGGCGGGGATACTGTTGCATCAGGGCACGCACCTGCTCGGCATGGTAGGAACTGCGGGTGAGGGGAGAGGAGACCACCTGCAAAAAGCCCATGGATTCGCCAAGCTGTCGCCATGCTTCAAATTGCTCTGGTGGAATAAAAGCCTGCACGGGTAAGTGCTTCGGACTCGGTTGCAGATACTGGCCAATCGTGAGAATATCACAGCCCACTTGACGCAGATCCGCCATCACCGCTGCCACTTCCTCAGGGGTTTCTCCCAAGCCCACCATGATGCCAGACTTTGAGTAGATCCAAGGGGCGCGATCGCGCACCCGTTGCAGCAGTTCCAGACTGCGCTGATAGTTGCCTTGGGGACGCACCCGCCGATAGAGACGGGGCACGGTTTCGGTGTTGTGGTTCAGCACTTCGGGACTGGCGGCGAGAATTTGATCTAAGGCCTGCCAATTGCCACAGAGATCGGGAATGAGCACTTCAATGGTTGTTTGGGGCGATCGCGCCCGCACAGCCTGAATCGTGGCCACAAACTGAGAGGCACCACCATCAGCCAAGTCATCCCGATTTACCGAGGTAATGACAACATGATTGAGCTGCATTCGCACCACTGCTTCCGCCAGTCGCTGGGGTTCAGTGGCATCCAAGGGCAGTGGCTTTTTCGCAAAATCAATATCGCAGTAAGGACAAGCGCGGGTGCAAGCTGGCCCCATCATTAAAAATGTCGCCGTTCCCTCATGAAAACATTCACCAATATTGGGGCAAGAGGCCTCTTCGCAAACGGTATTGAGGTTTAAGTCCCGCAACAGTTCCTTGACGGAACCGACCCGCTGCCACTGGGGTGCTTTGACCCGTAACCACTCTGGCTTAACAACCACGGCTAACTCCACTGCAAATTCAAAAACAAACAAAGGGAAAACGTCAATTGTGCCACCAACAGAAAGAGGTAAATTAGAGCACGGGGGCGAAAAATCGTCAGCAGTAATCCCAGCCCCTTGAGATCCACCATCGGTCCGAGGACAAGAAAAGCAAGAATTGACCCCGGCGTAAACGTGGCAGCAAAGGCAAGGGCAAAAAAGGCATCAACCGTCGAGCAAATGGAAATCACTGTGCCCAAGATCATCATTGCCACAATCGAGATCACCGGCCCTTGGCCAAGGCTGAGAATGAGTTCGCGGGGGGCGGCCACCTGAATAATAGTCGCCACTAGGCTACCGAGGACTAAAATTCCCCCCAGTTCACGAAATTCCTGCACCACATTCTCTAGGACTTGGGGCAGACGCTGCTGCCAAGGCATCGTTGCAGTCGGTGGCGCAAGCGTGAGAGTTTCCATGGCAAGGGGTTGGCCGGGGGTTCCCAACAGGTAGGTGCCTGACTGGAGCAAGGCCGGTATAGTGGCTGCCTGAGGCTGGGGACGACGCATGAGACTGGTGACGGTGGGCTGCAAAAAGGGGGTTAGATCCTTTTGGAAACTAAAGACCCAGCCAATAATGGTGGCGATCGCCAGTGAGAAGAGGACGCGAAAGACGACAATCTCCGGTTGATCACGAAAGGCCGTCCACGTTGCCCAAATCACAATCGGGTTGATTGTCGGTGCCGCCAACAAAAAACCAATGGCCACGGATGTAGGCAGTCCTTGCACCAATAATCGCCGCGCCACCGGCACATTACCACACTCGCACACGGGAAAAAGAAAACCAATGCAACTGCCCACCAAGGCCCCCAAGAGGGGCGATCGCGGCAAGCGACGAATCAGTGCCTGCTCATCGACAAACAGCAGCAGTGCGCTAGAGAGCAAAATGCCCAGCAGCAGAAACGGCACTGCCTCCACCAGTAGGCTCAGAAAAAGGGTAAAACCGCTTTGCAACTGATTCGCAAATGCCATGGGTGTATAGCGGGGTCTAGGACACAATCTCCTTCAACTCGAGGGGACTCGGCTGAATATCCGTTTGCCGTGAATCGGTAATCAACCAATCAAGGGCAGCGGCCTTCAGATCAATCGTTGTCCCTGTTTTATCAACACAGTAGCGGCCAAAGACCAGCTTATCCACAAGACGAACGTCAGAGCCAAGGCGAGAATACTCAAAAATCACACAGTTATCGACGACCGCACCGCTACAAATGTGGCAATTGGGGCCAATCATCGTCGGCCCAATAATCGTTGCCCCATCTTCAATCTTGGTCATGCCGCCAATGTACACGGGGCCTTGAATTGTGACTTTATTCCAGTTGACCGCCACATTCAGCCCGGTATAAATGCCGGGGGACTGCTCATGGCCGGGAATCGAGACATTTTTAATTGTGCCCTCAAGAACGCCACGCACCGCTTGCCAGTAGTCGGGGACTTTACCAATATCAATCCATTCAAAGTCCATCGCTAGGCCATAGAAGGGGGCACCCATTTCCACCAATTTAGGGAACAGCTGGCTGCCAATGTCGTATTCTTGATTGGAGGGAATGTAGTCGAGAATTTCTGGCTCAAAAATATAAATCCCCGTGTTGATATTGTTGCTTAGAGCCTCTTCGACACTAGGTTTTTCTTGGAAGGCAACAATGCGATCGCTCTCATCGGTGACAACAACGCCATAGCTCGAGACATCTTCTTTGGGCACTGTCTTCATAATGACGGTAGCGATCGCCCCCTTTTGGCGGTGCCAAGCCACGGCTGCTGTCAAATCCAAGTCAATCAGGGCATCCCCACACAGCACCACAAAGGTGTCATCAAAAAAGGGGTGAAAATCTTGAATCCGCTTGATCCCCCCCGCAGAGCCTAGGGCTTTACCGACGAGTTCGCCATCCTTGATATAGCCCTCAAAGGAGTAGGCAATCTCCACCCCAAACCGCTGCCCATCCTGAAAGTAGCTTTCAATTTCATGGGCGAGGTGGCTCACATTCACCATAATCTGGTTAAACCCATGCTGCCGCAAAAGTTCCACCAAAAACTCCATCACCGGTTTTTGCAGAATTGGGATCATTGGCTTCGGAATGGTGTATGTAATCGGGCGTACCCGCGTGCCTTTTCCAGCCGCCAAGATCATTGCTTTCATATCGGTTTTACCCAATCTACCAACACTGCAAGGGAGACATCCCCGCTTATGATTATCCCCCCTAGCTTACCTCAATCCAGGGCATACACCCGCCCATGGTAAAGCAAGCGGGTAATCCCTTTTGACTGAAGATAGCTGCGCACTTTCCGCAACATTTCGCCGTCAGGCACCTTAACAACGGTCTTGCGCCATTGGACATCACTGGCCTTATAGAGGCGTTGATTTTGCTGGGAATAGCGTAAAGCCACGGGGCGGCTATCGAAAATCGGTAGAGTACTTTGTTGCGCTTCTTCACTGGAAAGGGCACCTAAACCGCGAAAGGCTTCTAGGGGACGGGTGAGCAGTTCCGCCCGCCGATCCACCACAACATAACAGGGACGGGGCAGCACCGCTTCGGCAAGGGGAATGACCTCCACCGACTGCACCACTTCTACATCGGCGAGATCCGGTAAGGGAATGTCCCCCTCAAGTTCCTCGTCATCGTCATCTTCGAGATCGTCATCCTCTGCATCACTGTAGTCATCCTCATCGAGGACAACGGCCTCTGCCGTCTCTACATCTTCTAGATCCTCTTCCTCTGGCATGTCATCCGTTGTAGCCATGGCCAATAGGGGAGCTTCAGGGGCAGCCGCTTCTTCTTCCATTTGTTTGATCACACGCCGAATGGTGTTTTCACTCACACCAAATTCTGCAGCCAGAGCTTTGATGGTTTGTCCGACAGTGTACTGTTGAAAGACACGCTGGCGTTCGCTGTCACTGAGTCGCTTGTAGGTCATGGATCCAGATTAAGAAGCAGGTGGCCAGATCTATTATCTGGGGTGACGGTGCCAGAATGTTGATTTTGGCCAAAGCCCTGTTCAAGGGGCGATCGCTAGCGCAGGCGCACAAACCCTGCTTTTTCAATGGCCGCTTGCCCTTGATCCGTGAGCAAGAGTGCAGCGTAGGCACGTCCTGCTTGGGCATCGAGGCTATTGTCCTCCTTGGTAATGACAAATAGGCGGCGGGTGATGGGATACGTCCCCTCTCGAAATGCCTGGTGATTCAGTTGATTGCGCTCTTGGGGACAGCGTTCCGGAGGAACGTAGGGTTCCTGATAGGGAGGCACGTATTGATTGGCTTGGCGGCCAAGGGGAAGTGGGTGGATGCTGCACTGACCCACCACCTCTGGGGCAGAAGCATAGTAAATCCCCCCCAGTGTCGCGGCGACCCGCCGTAGGCCATCGGTGGTATCGCGAACCATGACCACATTGCGACCAAAGGGCTGCTTCCCTAGCACTTCCTGAATAAAGTATTCAACGGTACCACCATCTTCCGGGCGGCGAGAGAAGGGGGTAATCTTTTGGTTGGGGCCGCCCACCTGCTGCCAATTGGTCACTTTGCCGGTGTAAATATCCACCACTTGTTGCACCGTCAGTCCGGCAATCTCTAGCCTCGGATTGACAGCGATCGCTAGCCCATCAATGGCAACAGGAATGGCAGTTAATTTAATACCCTGAGCCGCCGCCTTGGCTAACTCCTCGTCTTTGAGGGGACGGGAAGATTGGGAGAAAGACAGTTGATTATTCAATAACATGCGGATCCCACTGCCCGACCCCGGCGTTCCTGTGGGCGGATCCACATAGCGCAGTTGAAAATTGGGCCAAGCCGCTTGCAGCAGCGGATCCACATCGCGGCGAATGGGTGCCCAAGTGGTGCTACCGCCATAATTAAAAAGGCCACTGGGGACATTCTTGACTTGGCTAAACGTAGATCGACCCTCGGTTCCGAGATTGAGACCGCCATTGCCAATGATTTCGCCGTTATTGACGAGGCGAAGCACCAGCCCTGCACCAACGCCCAAAAGGCCGAGGGTAGCCAGCAGGGAAAGGAGTAGAGGCAGGAGAGAATTGCTTTTCCCTTGGAACATACAAAATAATTGCTGTCATTTTTTCTAGCCTAGCCCAAACCAAGGGATGTTGTGGATACTCTCTTCAGTGACGCTGCCTCAGCCCCTCATGCCCCCGTTAGCGAAGGATCGGGAATTCCGCGACAATGATGAAGAAGCGTTCATTGAGTTCAACATGCGCTACCGTCGCTTTGGTCGTACCCAATTACCGATGCCTGTCTTTTCCTGTGGCGGCATGCGCTATCAGTTTTCATGGCAGGATGTCAGTCCGAGTACGATTCCAGAAGAGAATCAACGCAATTTAGAGGCGACGATTTGCCGAGCCGTGGAGCTAGGCATTAATCATATTGAAACCGCCCGGGGCTATGGCACCTCAGAAGTGCAGTTGGGCAAAATTCTGCCGCGGCTGCCTCGCGAAAAGCTGATTGTGCAAACCAAAGTGGGGCCGCGACCCACCGCCAAGGAGTTTCGGGCAACCTTGGAAACCTCGCTGCGCAATCTGCGGCTGGACTACATCGATTTGCTGGCGATTCATGGCCTTAATTTGCCAGAGCATCTGGAACAGGTGCTGCGACCGGGGGGCTGCCTAGAGGTGGCACGGGACTGGCAAGCGGCAGGAAAGATTCGCTTCATTGGCTTTTCTACCCACGGCAGCCTAGAGGTGATTCGGCAGGCGATCGCCAGCGATGTGTTTGACTATGTCAACCTACATTGGTACTACATCAATCAGCAGAATTGGCCGGCGATTCTCGATGCCCAAGCCCGTGATATGGGCGTCTTCATCATTAGCCCTGCGGATAAGGGGGGGATGCTCTACAAACCACCCCAACGCCTTGTGGAACTGTGTGCCCCCCTCAGCCCGCTGGTCTTTAACGATCTGTTTTGCCTCTCCCATCCCCAAGTGCATACCCTGAGTGTCGGTGCTGCTTGCCCCAGTGATTTTGATGAGCATCTCAAGGTGCTCGATCTGTTGGATCGGGCCGATGAAATTTTGCCGCCGATCTTGGTACGGCTGGAGCAAGCCGCCATTGAGCGTTTGGGGGAAGACTGGTACCACACTTGGCATCAGGGACTGCCAGACTATCGCCACACCCCCGGTGAGGTGAATATCCCCACCATTCTCTGGCTGTGGAATCTGGTGCAGGCCTACGATTTGCTTGAGTACGCCCGTATGCGCTATAACTTGCTTGGCAACGGTGGCCACTGGTTTCCGGGGGCGAATGCAGCACAGGTCAAGCACTTGGATTTAGACCCCTGTTTGCAAAAGAGTCCCCATCGGCAGAAGATTCCAAGGATTTTGCAGGCAGCCCATGATCTGCTCAGTGGTACTCCGCAGCAGCGCTTATCTCAATCCTAAGGATAGGGGAGTTTTCCCCAGTAAATCGCGGACAATTCCCCTAGGGGATCGCTCTAGGTGCCACCGACAATAAAAGTATCAAGGGTAAGAGGTCAACACCATGGATTTCATCTATCACCTCAGCAATGCCAGCCTTACCCTGCGGGTTGTGCAATTCTTGCATGAATACGCCAAGCTACCAATACAGTTTGTTACAGTCATTCATCAAGTGGATGGGTGGGTGATTCGCATTAAAATGCATTCGCCCCTCTCCGACGAACAAGCAGGGAATTTCCGCGCCTTCTTGAACGAATTGGGATTCCCCTACACACCAGGGATTTCGCTGAAAATGGCACTGTGGGCACTGGAAACCGGACAGTCAATGGTGGATGTGATGCGCCGTTATCAAGTGGCGATTGTCTCCCATGGCTACCCCAACTACGACGACATTGAAGCGTTTCGCAAGCAGTTCATTCAAGGCTTGGGCTACTGTCCCGAAACCTTGGCCTAGGGCATCGTGTCCCTTTGGCCTTGCTCTTGGCGATGCTGCAAGATTCGTTCTGCAAGGGGGAGATCGCTGGGAGTGGTTATCTTGAGATTGGTTTCTTCGCCTAGAACAATGTGCACGGCATAGCCTAGGCGTTCAAAGAGGGCAGCATCGTCTGTGACTTCCCAGCCTCTGGCCACCGCCATTTCATGGGCAATACGCAAGGGTTCGACGCGAAAGCCTTGGGGAGTTTGAGCCGCCCACAGGGAGTCCCGCTCTGGGGTTTGGACGACAACCCCTTCACGGTTGACGATTTTAATCGTATCTTTGACCGGCACGGCGGCAATGAGTCCGGCATAGGTCTCTAGGGCTTGGGCACAGCGGTTGATCAGATCGGGGGTGGCAAGGCAGCGGGCACCATCGTGGATCAGCACCTGCTCAGCCCTTTCGGGAAGTGCCTGTAACCCATTAAAAACGGAGGCTTGACGGGTCTCACCCCCTTGGATAAGCTGGACGGGCTGCCGTAGGTTCAAGTCCCCAAGGAGTGCTTCCCAAGTGGGAAAATCCTCTGGCTGGCCAATAACGCCAATCCATTCAATCGCTTCCGCGGCAGCCACCGCTGCCAATGTCCATGCCAAAAGGGGTTTACCCAAGAGTTGCAAGCGCAGTTTATTGTGGCCTGCCCCCATGCGTTTACCCATGCCGGCGGCGGGAATGAGGATGTGCATTCATACCCCTTTTAAGACTGTTTTTATCTTGGCATAGGAAGGCTCTGGGCATTATGGCTCTGTGGGACGGCTGGCCAAGTTAATGCGATCGCTGAGTTGTCGCAGCAGGCTGCCCATTTCTGGATCGGTACGCTGCAATTCGGCCACCTTGTCACAGCTATACATGACGGTGGTGTGATCCTTGCCGCCAAACTCTTCACCAATTTTCGGCAAGCTGAGGCCAGTATATTGGCGCATCAGGTACATGCCAATTTGACGCGCCATACTAATTTCGCGACGGCGGGAGTTGCCCTTGAGATCACTAATGGACACATTCAGGGCTTCAGAGACCACATTCAGAATCACCTCTGGGGAGGTCTCAATTTTGCGGATGGCTGGACTCAGAACGGGGGCAATATTTTCCACCGTCATCGGCAACCCAGAAATGGAAATGTAGGCCACCGCTCGAATCAGTGCCCCCTCTAGTTCCCGAATATTGGAAGTGTAGCTGGCGGCAATATACTCAATCACATCGCGGGGCAGGCGGATATTTTCGTACTCCGCTTTTTTCTGGAGAATGGCCATGCGCGTTTCGAGATCGGGGGGTTGAATATCGGCAATCAGACCCATGGAAAAGCGGGAGCAGAGGCGCTCTTGCAGGCGGGGAATTTGACTGGGGGGGCGATCGCTGGCCAAAACCACCTGCTTACCGGCCTCGTGCAGTGTATTGAAGGTGTGAAAAAACTCCTCTTGGGTGTATTCCTTGCCCTCAATAAATTGAATATCATCCACGAGCATGACATCCACCGCCCGATAGTGCTCGCGAAAGCTCTGCATACTGTCTTTGCGGATGGCGGCAATCAAGTCATTCGTAAACTGCTCGGTCGAGACATAGAAAATCTTGGCATTGGGGTCAATTTCCAAGCGATAGTGACCGATCGCCTGCATCAGATGGGTCTTGCCCAAGCCAACACCGCCACAGAGAAAGAGGGGATTAAACTCCCGCCCCGGTGATTCTGCCACTGCCAAGCAGGCCGCATGGGCCATGCGATTATTGGGGCCAACGACATAGCGGGAAAAGACATACTTGGGATTCAGTTCACTGCCGCGATGACGAGCGGGCGGGGTGGTGGCCTCTACTTCAGCACGACTGGTGGGGCGAATACTGGTGTCATGCTCTGCCCCTTGGGCGATCGCCAGCTCAATCTCCACCGCCTCACCGACAATTTCCCGTGCCACATCGGCAATGGTTTTCAAATAGTACTTTTGCAGCCAATTGCGGGCAAAGGGATTGGGGGTGCAAATCGTAAGGGTCTGGCCATCAAAGGACTGCACCGTTGCTGTCTTAATCCAAGTTTCAAACGTCGGGCGACTGAGCAACAGTTGCAACCGCTCCAAAATTTGGTGCCAGAGATCTTCGGCAGAGCTAATCAC